>NZ_CATKPQ010000043.1:0-234 GCF_949768005.1 Pseudomonas sp. IT-347P | reverse complement strand
CGAAATTGGGTCTGTAGCTCAGTTGGTTAGAGCGCACCCCTGATAAGGGTGAGGTCGGCAGTTCGAATCTGCCCAGACCCACCAATTTTGTGTGGGAAACGCCTGTAGAAATACGGGGCCATAGCTCAGCTGGGAGAGCGCCTGCCTTGCACGCAGGAGGTCAGCGGTTCGATCCCGCTTGGCTCCACCACTACTGCTTCTCTTGTATAAAGCTTAGAAATGAGCATTCCATCG
>NZ_CATKPQ010000042.1:0-245 GCF_949768005.1 Pseudomonas sp. IT-347P | reverse complement strand
CAAACCCGTGAGCACATCCTGCTGTCCCGTCAGGTAGGCGTTCCGTACATCGTGGTTTTCCTGAACAAGGCTGACCTGGTAGACGACGCAGAGCTGCTGGAACTGGTTGAGATGGAAGTTCGCGACCTGCTGTCCACCTACGACTTCCCGGGCGACGACACTCCGATCATCATCGGTTCGGCTCGTATGGCGCTGGAAGGCAAAGACGACAACGAAATGGGCACCACTGCCGTTCGTAAACTGGT
>NZ_CATKPQ010000041.1:0-262 GCF_949768005.1 Pseudomonas sp. IT-347P | reverse complement strand
TCGGCCCCAGCCAGATCAAGGGCAACCGCCTGCTGATGCAGGGCGATCGCCACTATGACTACGACGCCTTCGGCAACCTGATCCGCGAACGCCGAGGCCGCGCGCAGACACTCGTCACCGAATACCGCTACGACTGCCAGCACCGCCTGATCGGCCTGACCCGCCCCGACGGCCAGACCGCGTCTTACGCCTACGACGCCTTCGGCCGGCGCATCCGCAAAACCGTCAATGGCGACACTACCGAATTCTTCTGGCAAGGCGA
>NZ_CATKPQ010000040.1:0-268 GCF_949768005.1 Pseudomonas sp. IT-347P | reverse complement strand
ACGCTATGGTCTGGCCGGCCAGCTCAGGCGCATGCAATTGTTGATCAACGGCGACACCGACTGGCGCACCGTGTTACGCGATGTTCATTACAACGCCACTGATCAGATCATCGAGCAACAGGACGGTAACGGTGTGCGTAGCCAGTGGACCTACGATCCGGCCGACGGTCGATTGCACACTCAGTCCAGTCGCAAGGACAACGGCGAAGTGCTGCAGGACTTCGAATATGTTTACGACCGCGTCGGCAACGTCACCCGCATCGAAGAT
>NZ_CATKPQ010000039.1:0-268 GCF_949768005.1 Pseudomonas sp. IT-347P | reverse complement strand
GCGCTATGGTCTGGCCGGCCAGCTCAGGCACATGCAGTTGTTGATCAACGGCGACACCGACTGGCGAACCGTGTTACGCGATGTTCATTACAACGCCACTGATCAGATCATCGAGCAACAGGACGGTAACGGTGTGCGTAGCCAGTGGACCTACGATCCGGCCGACGGTCGATTGCACACCCAGTCCAGTCGCAAGGACAACGGCGAAGTGCTGCAGGACTTCGAATATGTTTACGACCGCATCGGCAACATCACCCGCATCGAAGAC
>NZ_CATKPQ010000038.1:0-289 GCF_949768005.1 Pseudomonas sp. IT-347P | reverse complement strand
CGCGACCAGCGTGACGTCCTGCAACTCGTCGCGCACGGTCCAGCGCAGCGGCTGGCCCGCTTGCACGGCCAGCAGGTTGCCGTGGCGGTCGAACAGGTTGTCGAACTCCGGTGGTGGATCTCCCGGTTTGCAGCGCACGCCGCGGTTACTGACGGAATCGATGCACATCTGTACGGTGTGATCGGCGCCGGCGCGCACATGCACCAGTTTCTTCAGATTGCCGCCGCAGTCGTAGGTGTAGGTCTGGGTGTAATTAAGGCGGTTGTTCGGGTCGGTCGGTTTGGGCAGG
>NZ_CATKPQ010000037.1:0-289 GCF_949768005.1 Pseudomonas sp. IT-347P | reverse complement strand
TCTGCCCAAACCGACCGACCCGAACAACCGCCTTAATTACACCCAGACCTACACCTACGACTGCGGCGGCAATCTGAAGAAACTGGTGCATGTGCGCGCCGGCGCCGATCACACCGTGCAGATGTGCATCGATTCGGTCAGTAACCGCGGCGTGCGCTGCAAACCGGGGGATCCACCACCGGAGTTCGACAACCTGTTCGACCGCCACGGCAACCTGCTGGCCGTGCAAGCGGGCCAGCCGCTGCGCTGGACCGTGCGCGACGAGTTGCAGGACGTCACGCTGGTCGCC
>NZ_CATKPQ010000036.1:0-290 GCF_949768005.1 Pseudomonas sp. IT-347P | reverse complement strand
GATTGCTGGCGATGGCCACCGGCATCGGTCTGCTCCAGCACCGCGCCCAGCGGACTGAACAGGCGCCGACTGGTGAAGGCCTGGCCATCGAGGAAGGTGCGGACTTCGCTCAGCGGCTCGCCAGTGAGGGCGAAGCTGTCGGTGCGCAGCGTGCCGGCGCGATCGGTTTGCGCCAGTAACTGGCCGCGCTGGTTGTGTCCGGCATCGGCGCTGGCGTCGGCGTAGGTGAACAGATCGACGTCGGCCTCACCGTTTTCCTCGACCGCCACCACGCGCAACTGATCGTCGAA
>NZ_CATKPQ010000035.1:0-297 GCF_949768005.1 Pseudomonas sp. IT-347P | reverse complement strand
TAGAAGCAGCTTTAAGCTCCAAGCTGATAGCTCTGAGCTAACAGTTACAAGCTCGAAATTGGGTCTGTAGCTCAGTTGGTTAGAGCGCACCCCTGATAAGGGTGAGGTCGGCAGTTCGAATCTGCCCAGACCCACCAATTTTGTTATGGGGCCATAGCTCAGCTGGGAGAGCGCCTGCCTTGCACGCAGGAGGTCAGCGGTTCGATCCCGCTTGGCTCCACCATAAACTGCTTCGAAGTTTGAGAGTTTAGAAATGAATATTCGCATTGAATATTGATTTCTAGTCTTTTGATTAGA
>NZ_CATKPQ010000034.1:0-319 GCF_949768005.1 Pseudomonas sp. IT-347P | reverse complement strand
GTGCCAGACCTGCCTCTTCGCCCCATCACCCACAACGAGATCGTCGCGGCAAAACCGCTGCCGTACGAAATCGACGGCAAGTACCTGACCCCGGTCAACGGTGGCACGGTGAAGTTTTTCTACCAGCAACTGATCCCGGAAAAAGTGCTCGCCACGCTGGACCCGTTCGAGGCCTCCCGCGCCGTTCGCGAGTCGATTCACACCGAGGTCCTGCAAGTCGGCGAACCGCGCCTGGAACTGCCGGAGCCGGAAGTGGCCGGCGTGGTGGACGGCGTTCTCCCGGCCGACACCGACGGCACCACCCTGACGGTGGTGTACA
>NZ_CATKPQ010000033.1:0-750521 GCF_949768005.1 Pseudomonas sp. IT-347P | reverse complement strand
TTTGGCTTCGATGAACTGAAGCGATCCGCTATCGAAACCTACGCAACTCATTGAATATCAAGGAGTTTTCCGTTTCGACTGCGCCGGAAGTGGGGCGAATTATAGACATCTGAAATTCGCCGTCAACACTTATTTTCGGCAATCACTCAGATTTCAGAGTGATACGTGCAAAAGCTTTCTTGCCAGCCTGGCACACGTGAGTCGCACCCAGTACATATACAAAGGAACGATCAACCACTTCACCATCAACGCGCACACCACCAGACGCCAACAGATCACGTGCTGCCGCCGAGTTCTTCACCAACCCTGCTTTATTAAGAACAGCAGCGATCGGCATATCTTCAGCAGAAGCCAACTCGATCTCTGGCAGATCGTCCGGCAACTCACCGTCCTTCATACGATTGCCGGCCGCACGGTGAGCACTGGCCGCCGCCTCTTCGCCGTGGAAGCGCGCAACGATCTCTTCCGCCAGCTTGATTTTTACATCGCGCGGATTGGCACCCGCCTCAACATCGGCGCGCAACGCATTGATCTCATCCATCGAACGGAAGCTGAGCAGCTCGAAGTAACGCCACATCAATGCATCCGGAATCGAAACCAGCTTGCTGTACATGACACCCGGCGCTTCTTGAATACCGACGTAGTTGCCCAAGGACTTGGACATCTTCTTCACGCCATCCAGGCCTTCGAGCAGCGGCATGGTCAGAATGCATTGAGCCTCTTGACCATATCCACGCTGCAACTCACGCCCCATCAACAAGTTGAACTTCTGGTCGGTACCGCCGAGCTCGACATCCGCACGCAGTGCAACCGAGTCGTACCCCTGCACCAACGGATAGAGGAACTCGTGGATCGCGATTGGCTGATTAGTGGTGTAGCGCTTGTCGAAGTCATCACGCTCGAGCATGCGCGCGACGGTGTACTGCGAAGTCAGGCGAATAAAGTCCGCCGGCCCCATCTTGTCCATCCAGGTGGAGTTGAACGCAACTTCTGTTTTCGCCGGATCGAGAATCTTGAACACCTGAGTCTTGTAGGTCTCGGCGTTTTCCAGAACCTGCTCACGAGTCAGCGGTGGACGAGTCGCACTCTTGCCGCTTGGGTCACCGATCATCCCGGTGAAGTCACCTATAAGGAAGATCACTTGATGCCCCAACTCCTGGAACTGGCGCAGCTTATTAATAAGCACCGTGTGACCCAAGTGCAGATCCGGAGCGGTCGGATCGAAACCAGCCTTGATACGCAGCGGTTGGCCGCGTTTGAGCTTCTCGATCAGCTCGGACTCGACCAACAGTTCTTCCGCACCACGTTTAATCAGCGCTAGCTGCTCTTCAACCGACTTCATAACAGACCCGCAAGGCTCAGATTCAAAGGGAACCAACCATACAAGATCGCGCACCAATTACAAGTTTTGCCCGGCGCACGGACACCAATCCACAGACACGATGTCTGTAGACTTGCTTCAGAGATGATTTGGTTATATTTTATACAGTTATTTCATCTTCATCATGTCATTCATCTTTTCCAATTCATCATTTTTCAAAGTCAAAATTACCTATGACCACAGAACCGTCTAAAGCGCCGCCGCTTTACCCGAAGACCCACCTGCTCGCCGCAAGTGGAATCGCCGCCCTTCTCAGCCTGGCACTCCTGGTATTCCCTTCCAGTGATGTTGAAGCCAAAAAGACGACCCTGAGCCTTGAACTGGAAAGTCCTGCTGAACAACTGACACAAGATCAAGACGCTGCTGACGCGGTTCAAGCCACAAATGAACCCGTCGCCTCGCCATTTGCACAAATCGAAAACGCTGACCAGAACACGGCCGAAACTGCTGAGGCGGCTCCTGCACCGACGCCCGTTGCTGAAAAGCCGAAAGCCCCCGGGCACCGTGAAGTTGTGGTCGCCAAGGGCGATACGCTGTCGACCCTGTTCGAAAAAGTCGGCCTGCCGGCTGCATCTGTCCATGAAGTTCTGGCCAGTGACAAACAAGCCAAGCAGTTCAGCCAGCTCAAGCACGGCCAGAAACTCGAATTCGAATTGAATCCGGAAGGTCAACTGACCAGCTTGCACAGCAAGGTCAGTGACGTCGAAACCATTACGCTGACCAAGAATGACAAGGGTTATGCCTTTAACCGGGTCACCGCCAAGCCGAGTGTTCGCACCGCTTACGTTCACGGCGTCATCAATAGCTCGCTTTCCCAATCCGCGGCCCGTGCCGGCCTGTCGCACAGCCTGACCATGGATATGGCGAGCGTCTTTGGCTACGACGTCGACTTCGCTCAGGACATCCGCCAGGGCGACGAATTCGATGTGATTTACGAGCAGAAAGTGGTTAACGGCAAAGCGGTTGGCAATGGCCCGATCCTGTCCGCCCGCTTCACCAACCGCGGCAAGACCTACACCGCCGTGCGTTACACCAACAAGCAAGGCAACAGCAGTTACTACACCGCTGACGGCAACAGCATGCGCAAAGCGTTCATCCGTACTCCGGTGGACTTCGCCCGCATCAGCTCGAAGTTCTCCATGGGCCGCAAACACCCGATCCTCAACAAGATCCGTGCCCATAAAGGTGTTGATTACGCTGCACCACGCGGTACGCCAATCAAGGCTGCCGGTGACGGCAAAGTACTGTTGGCTGGACGTCGTGGTGGCTACGGCAATACCGTAATCATCCAGCACGGCAACACCTACCGCACGCTGTATGGCCACATGCAGGGCTTCGCCAAAGGCGTGAAAACCGGCGGCACCGTCAAGCAAGGCCAGGTTATCGGCTACATTGGCACCACTGGCCTGTCCACCGGCCCGCACCTGCACTATGAGTTCCAGGTCAACGGTGTTCACGTCGATCCCCTGGGCCAGAAGCTACCAATGGCTGACCCGATTGCCAAAGCCGAACGCGCTCGCTTCCTCGCCCAGAGCCAACCACTGATGGCGCGCATGGATCAAGAGAAGGCCACCATGCTGGCTTCGAGCAAGCGTTAATTCATGGCCCTGTATATCGGCGTAATGTCCGGAACCAGCCTCGACGGTCTGGACATTGCCCTGATCGAACAGATTTCGGCGATCAAATTGATCGCCACGCACTACATTCCCATGCCCGAGTCACTGCGCGCCGAGCTGCTTGGCTTGTGCGCCAGCGGCCCTGATGAGATAGCCCGTTCGGCGATTGCCCAGCAGCACTGGGTGACGCTCGCCGCGCAGGGCGTACATACCCTCCTCGATCAACAGAAACTCAAGCCGCAGGACATACGCGCAATCGGCAGCCACGGTCAGACGGTTCGTCATGAACCGGCACGCGGCTTTACGGTGCAGATCGGCAACCCTGCCCTGCTGACCGAATTGACTGGGATTACCGTAGTCAGCGACTTCCGCAGCCGCGATGTAGCAGCCGGGGGCCAAGGCGCTCCGCTGGTACCTGCGTTCCACGAAGCGTTATTTGAAGAGCGGACCGGCAACCAGGCCGTCTTGAATGTCGGCGGTTTCAGTAATCTGAGCCTGATTGAACCGACCAAACCTGTAGCCGGTTTCGACTGCGGCCCGGGGAATGTGCTGATGGACGCCTGGATTCAGCAGCAGCGCGGTGAAAACTACGATCGCAATGGCGACTGGGCAAAAACAGGTTCGGTTGAGCCGAGACTGCTTCACGCGCTCCTCAGCGATCCATTCTTCGTCACCAAGGGACCGAAAAGTACCGGCCGCGAAGTGTTCAACCTGCCCTGGCTGGAACAACATCTCTCGCACCTGCCAGCCTTTGCTGCCGAAAACGTGCAAGCCACGTTGCTTGAGCTGACCGCGTTGACCATCATCGAATCTCTGCAAAACGCTCAAACCGATACTCGCGAACTGTTGGTCTGTGGCGGCGGCGCGCACAACGCCACGCTGATGAAACGTCTGGCCGAGCTGCTGCCGAACACCAAAGTCGCCAGCACTGCCACTCACGGCGTTGATCCGGACTGGGTCGAAGCCATGGCCTTTGCCTGGCTGGCCCATTGCTGCCTCGAAGGCATTGCTGCCAATCGCCCAAGCGTCACCGGTGCACGCGGTCTGCGGATACTCGGCGCCATCTATCCTGCGTAAAAACCACGCACAGCAAAACGCCGCAGAACCGTAAGGCTCTGCGGCGTTTTGTTATCTGAAACGCAGTGCGATCAGATCGAGAACGAGGACCCGCAACCACACGTCGTGGTCGCGTTCGGATTCTTGATCACGAAGCGCGAACCTTCCAGACCTTCCTGGTAGTCCACCTCAGCACCGGCCAGGTACTGGAAGCTCATCGGATCCACCACCAGACTCACGCCTTCGCGCTCGACGATGGTGTCGTCCTCGGCCACATCTTCATCGAAGGTGAAGCCATACTGAAACCCTGAACAACCGCCGCCCGTAACGAATACGCGCAGCTTCAAGCGATCATTCCCCTCTTCATCGACCAGGCTCTTCACCTTGTGCGCGGCACCGTGGGTGAATTGCAAAGCCGTGGGGGTGAAGGATTCGACGCTCATGCTGACTATCTCCCGGCGTTACGCCGCCATAATGCGTGATGACGCGCATTATCCGCTTGTCCGAGAAAATCGGTCAACTATTGTTACGGTATATCAATAAACCCGACGAGCTGTTCAGGATGCAAAAAGGCCCGTTTAACGGGCCTTTTTGCTGTACTGCTTGAAGTGTTAGGGGAGCATACCGGCGTGGGACAGACCAAAGCGCTCGTCCAGTCCGAACAGGATGTTCATGTTCTGCACCGCCTGACCCGACGCGCCTTTGACCAGGTTATCAATCACCGACAGCACCACCACCAGATCGCCATCTTGCGGACGGTGAACGGCGATACGGCAAACGTTAGCACCGCGCACGCTACGGGTTTCCGGATGACTACCGGCAGGCATCACGTCGACGAACGGCTCGTTGGCATAACGCTTTTCAAACAGCGCCTGCAGATCCACCGAGCGATCAACCACGGTCGCGTAGAGCGTGGAATGGATGCCACGGATCATCGGGGTCAAGTGTGGAACGAAGGTCAGACCAACGTCCTTACCCGCTGCACGACGCAGGCCCTGACGAATTTCCGGCAGGTGACGGTGACCTTTTACCGCGTAGGCCTTCATGCTTTCCGAGGTCTCCGAGTACAGCGAGCCGACCGCCGCACCGCGACCGGCACCGCTGACGCCGGATTTGCAGTCAGCGATCAAACGCGAAGTATCGGCCAGACCGGCCTCAAGCAGCGGCAGGAAACCCAGTTGCGTAGCAGTCGGATAGCAACCCGGCACCGCGATCAGGCGAGCCTTCTTGATCTGCTCGCGATTGACTTCCGGCAGACCGTAAACCGCCTCGTCCAACAGTTCAGGCGCGCCGTGCGGCTGACCGTACCACTTGGCCCACTCTTCAGCGTCTTGCAGACGGAAATCGGCCGACAGGTCGATGACCTTGGTCCCCGCCGCCAGCAATTCACCCGCCAATGCGTGAGCCACACCGTGCGGAGTGGCGAAGAACACTACGTCGCAAGCGCCGAGGGTCTTGATGTCCGGCACGCTGAAGGCCAGGCCATCGTAGTGGCCGCGCAGGTTCGGGTACATGTCAGCCACGGCCAGACCGGCCTCGGATCGGGAAGTGATCACCACCACTTCTGCCTGCGGATGCTGCGCCAACAGACGCAGCAGTTCGACACCGGTGTAACCCGTGCCGCCGACGATACCGACCTTGACCATAACCTGCCCTCAAAGAACCCACTGGAAAGCCGTCGATAATAGGGGCCGAGCGCCCCTGCGACAACCGTCAAGGTGACGTGCGGACGCTCAAGCCTCTACTATCCGGCTACCGTGAATGAGGGAATAACCAAAAATGCTCTATCTATGGATCAAAGCGCTGCACATTGTCAGCGTCGTTTGCTGGTTTGCCGGGCTGTTTTACTTGCCGCGACTGTTCGTTTACCACGCACAAAGCGAAGACACGATCAGCAAGGAACGCTTCAGCGTCATGGAGCGCAAGTTGTATCGCGGCATCATGGGACCGGCGATGATCGCCACGCTGATTTTCGGTGGTTGGCTGATTTACCTGAACCCGGGCATCTTCAGCATGGGCGGCTGGATTCACGCCAAACTGACCCTGGTCGTCTTGCTGATCGGCTACCACCACATGTGCGGTGCGCAGGTAAAACGTTTTGCCCGTGGCGAGAACACCCGCAGCCATGTCTTTTATCGCTGGTTCAATGAAGTGCCGGTTCTGATATTGCTGGCTATCGTAATTCTGGTCGTGGTCAAGCCGTTCTAACTTCAACCTGTACAGATCTTTGGGGTGTTAATAATGTCGCTGCCCGCTCTGCTCGAACAACGTCTGCGCCTGCCTGTCGTGGCAGCGCCGATGTTCCTGATTTCCAACCCGGAACTGGTGCTCGCGTGCTGCCGCAATGGCGTGGTTGGTAGCTTTCCGGCTTTGAACCAGCGCGAAAGCAGCGGTTTCAAAGCCTGGCTGGAACAGATCGAAGCGGGACTGGCGACACTGGACAATCCGGCGCCCTACGCCGTGAACCTGATCGTGCACAACAGCAACCCGCGCTTGCAGGCGGACTTGAACATCTGCGTCGAACACAAAGTGCCGATCGTCATCACCAGCCTCGGTGCGGTAAAGGAACTGGTCGACGCGGTACACAGCTATGGCGGACTGGTCTTCCATGACGTCACCACTCGCCGACATGCCGAGAAAGCGGCCGAGGCCGGTGTCGACGGTTTGATCGCCGTGGCGGCCGGCGCCGGTGGCCATGCCGGGACCTGGAGTCCGTTTGCGCTGACCGCCGAAATCCGCCAGTTCTTCGATAAAACCCTGTTGCTTGCAGGCTGTCTGAACCACGGCCATGAGATTCTCGCCGCACAGCTGCTCGGTGCGGATCTGGCCTACTTCGGTACGCGATTTATCGGCACCACGGAAAGTCATGCGCCTGACGCCTACAAGGAAATGCTGCTGACAGCCAAGGCTGCGGACATCATCCATACTCCAGCGGTCTCGGGCGTGCCAGCGAGCTTTATGCGGCAGAGCCTGGCAGCGGCCGGCTTCGATATGGCCGCTCTGCAAGGTAAAGGCGAGGTGAATTTCGGTGACAAGCTCAAGCCGATCAACGATGAAGCCAAAGCCTGGAAAACCGTCTGGTCGGCCGGGCAAGGTGTAGGGCAGATCGATGACCTGCCGAGCGTGGATCAATTGATCGCACGGCTGGACGCCGAGTATCGCCAGGCACAGGAACGCGCGGCACAGTTGCCGAAACGCTGGCCACGCTAAGAAAAACCAGGCCAGCCCAGGTGGGCTGGCCTTACACTGCTGACCTTTCAATCCATTCGCGACAAGGATGCCTCGGCCATGAGCGAACCCCGTTACAAGATCGTCTTCGACGGTGCCCTCCAGCCCGGTGTCGATATCACCACCGCCAAACTGAATCTGGCGGATCTGTTCAAGAGTGAGGTTGCCGCGATCGAGCGCCTGTTCAATGGCCGCACCGTTGCTCTCAAACGTGATTTATCCCACAGCGATGCGCAGACTTATCTGCAAGCGCTGAGCAAAACCGGGATCGATGCGCGCATTGAAGCGGAACCAGGCATCGAGCTGAACCTGGCCGATGTTCACGAGCATGCTCCGGCCGTGGCAGAACCTGACTCTCCTTACGCACCACCGCGCGCCAGCGTCGGCGAGAACCTGCCGGCGTTCGCCACACTCAAGCCGTTCAGCGTCGAAGGGCGAATCGGCCGTCTGCGCTTTCTGGCATGGACAATGGTCCTGAGCCTGGTGACTTTGCCCATCGTCGGCGTGTTCGCTCTGCTGGCTCTGGGGCTGGTCAGCGGCGACTCCACCACCGGCCTGATCATTGGCGGGATCTTTGCCTTCTTCCTGTTTATCGGCTTCCTGATTGTCAGCATCCTGTTCAGCGTCCAGCGTTTGCACGACATCGGCTGGTCGGGTTGGTTGTGGCTGCTGAACCTGGTGCCGTTCGTGGGCAGCTTCTTCCCGCTGGTCATCATGGTTGTGCCAGGCAACACCGGCGCCAACCGTTACGGCCCTCCGCCGCCGCCAAACAGCACGGCGGTGAAAGTGCTGTGCTCCCTGTGGATCGTGTTCTTCGCGCTGATTTTTGTCGGTGGCATGTTGGGTGGGATCTCGGCGATCCAGCAGGAGTACGAAAGCAATCTGGAAAGCAGCTACGAAAGTGGCTCGGTGTCCACTGATGAAGTCGAAGTGGAAGCCGTATCACCTGTGGATTCCGCCGACGAAGCCGCCGAAGCGGCGCAGGCCCCTGTAGACTCTGCGAAAGAATGAACAGCGCTCCCCGCCGTGACACCCGCGTCGCTGGCGCGGAGCTGTTGCGATGGAGAATTGCATGACCCGTTACGCTCTGATCACTGGCGCCTCCAGCGGTATCGGTCTGGCACTGGCCGAAGCGCTGGCCCGGCGCGGCCGCAGCCTGATTCTGGTGGCACGACAACGTGATCAGCTGGAAAGTATCGCGATCGAACTGACCCAACGCTTTGGTGTAGAAGTGCTGTTTCGCGCCTGCGATCTGGGTGAGCCGTTGCGCCTGTCCGGTTTTTTGTTAGAGCTTGAAGAAGGTGACCGGCAGATCGACTTGCTGGTCAATTGTGCCGGCATCGGCACCTGCGGCCCGTTTCTCGCGCAGGACTGGATGACCGAACAGGATCTGATTGAAGTGAACATCCTTGCCCTCACCCGTCTCTGCCACGCCATCGGCAACAGCATGGCGTTGCAGGGCGGCGGGCAGATTCTGAATGTCGCCTCGGTGGCCGCTTTCAATCCCGGCCCATGGATGAGCACTTACTACGCCAGCAAAGCGTATGTTTTGCACTTCTCCGAAGCCTTGCGGGTCGAACTCAAACAAAGTGCGGTAAAGGTTTCAGTGCTTTGCCCCGGCCCCACACGTACGGCATTTTTCCGCACGGCACAGCTCAACAGCGACAAACTCAAAGACAGCAACTTGTTGATGAGTCCCGAGGAAGTCGCGCTGTACACCGTGCGCGCCCTCGACAAGAACCGCGCCATCATCATTCCCGGGCGGCGCAACCGCTGGTTCGCGTTTTTGCCGCGACTGGGTTCGCGCTGGCTCAACCGCACCATCGTCGGCATGGTCAACAAGGCTTACTGCCCGCGCTGAAATGCCCTACAGGTAAAACACTGGGCGGGCTCATTTCCCATGAGTACACTCAGGCCAGCCCATACAACGGAGAAAACAGCAGTGGATACTCTGTTCACCAAGATCATCAACCGGGAGATCCCGGCCAAGATCATTTACGAAGACGACCAGGTTCTGGCGTTCCACGACATCGCCCCGCAGGCACCGGTACATTTTCTGGTGATCCCGAAAAAACCGGTGCGCACCCTCAATGACCTGACCGAAGACGACAAGGCACTGGCCGGGCACATCCTGTTCACTGCGCAGCGTCTGGCACTGGAACTGGGTTGCGAAGAAGGTTTTCGGGTGGTGATGAATTGCAATGAAAAGGGTGGGCAGACCGTCTATCACATTCATATGCACGTACTTGGTCAGCGTCAGATGAACTGGCCACCGGGCTAAGGCATACCCCATCCCCTGTGGGAGCGAGCCTGCTCGCGAAGGCTTCAGTACATTCAACACATCAGTGTCTGACAGTAAGCTTTCGCGAGCAGGCTCGTTCCCACAAAAAAGCACGACCGCGCGGCCAATGACCCAGCGCAAACCTTCCCCGGCCGATTCGGTTAAACTGGCCGCCGAGATTCTTCCCGGAGGTCAGCATGACTACCCAACGTCACTACTCGCCAATTGACCGTCTTCTGCTGCAAGCCGATGCCGCGATGCGCACGCTGCTGCCCTTCAGTGGCCAGCCATACCGCCCATCGCCGGCGATTTTGCAGCCGGAAACGCAACTGAGCGACGAAGACACCCGCCACGTCGCCGGCCTGATGCGCATCAACCATACCGGTGAGGTCTGCGCCCAGGCGTTGTATCAAGGGCAGGCATTGACCGCCAAGCTGCCTCAGGTGCGCGAGGCCATGGAGCACGCCGCCGAAGAAGAGATTGATCATCTGGTCTGGTGCGAACAACGCATTCATCAGTTGGGCAGTCACACCAGCGTTTTGAATCCACTGTTCTACGGCATGTCGTTCGGGATCGGCGCAGTCGCCGGATTGATCAGCGACAAGGTCAGTCTCGGTTTCGTCGCGGCAACCGAACACCAGGTTTGCAAGCATCTGAACGAGCACCTGGAACAGTTGCCCGCCGAGGACGAGAAGTCCCGGGCGATTCTGGAGCAGATGCGCATTGACGAAGAACATCATGCGGAGAGTGCGCTGGAGGCTGGAGGTTTTCGTTTTCCGGCGCCGGTGAAGTTCGGGATGAGTATTTTGGCCAAGGTGATGACCAAGAGTACCTATCGGATCTGAGGTCTGTGTGGGTGCCAAGGGCCTCATCGCGAACAGGCTCGCTCCTGCAGGGCTCTGTGTTCCAGCCATAAAAAAGGCGACTACCGCAAAGTAGTCGCCTTTTTTGTGCCCGGAAATCTTAGCTCGGCATGTTGCGCGCGTAGAAGATTTCGAGCATTTCGTGTTTCACCCGGTCGGTCACCTGAGCGCGTTGCTCGGAGGACAGGTTGCTGGTGGCGTCGCCGAACAGGTAGTTGTCCAGTTCGAAGTTCTTCAGCAGCATTTTGGTGTGGAACAGGTTTTCCTGGTACACGTTCACGTCGGTCATCTGGTACGCGTCGCGGGTGTCTTCGGAGAGGTAGTTCTGGATCGAGTTGATCTCGTGGTCGATGAAGTGCTTGTTGCCTTCAACGTCACGGGTGAAGCCGCGCACACGATAATCCACGGTCACAATGTCCGAATCGAACTGGTGAATGAGGAAATTGAGGGCTTTGAGCGGTGAAATGACACCACACGTCGACACGTCGATGTCCACACGGAAGGTGGCAATACCATCGTCCGGATGAATTTCCGGATAGGTGTGCACCGTGATATGACTCTTGTCG
Organism: Pseudomonas sp. IT-347P; assembly: GCF_949768005.1. Classification (NCBI taxonomy): domain Bacteria; kingdom Pseudomonadati; phylum Pseudomonadota; class Gammaproteobacteria; order Pseudomonadales; family Pseudomonadaceae; genus Pseudomonas; species Pseudomonas sp. IT-347P. The sequence goes on along the minus strand of NZ_CATKPQ010000033.1, from coordinate 739,530 downwards.
AGGTGGGCCAGGATAATTTCGGGCAACGGGCCCGGCGATTCTTCGATCTGGCTTTCAGTCGGGGTTACCGGCTCTTCAGAAATCAGAATCGTGACGCTGGCGCCCTGAGGTTCATAGTCCTGACTGGCAATATTCAGGATGTTGGCACCAATGATCTCGACAACCTCTGTGAGAATCTGCGTCAGGCGTTTCGCGTTGTACTCTTGATTGATGTACTCGACGTAAGCCTGCTGGTCTTGCGGGGTTTCCGCGTAGCAGATGTCATAGATGTTGAAGCTCAAGGTCTTTGTCAGGTTATTGAACCCGTGGAGCTTGAGTTTGCTTTTCACCGTTAAAAACTCTCTATGTATGCGGCCCGGCCGCGTGATCAAGCATGCCCGTCAAGTGCGAACAACGCACCTGCGTAGGACGGTTAACACCTCTTCGCGATGGCGATTTTGGTTATCTGTTCAGGCGGCTGATCCGTCGGCTGACCGATCACTGCCCTGAAAAAAGTGGCGCATTATGCAGACGTCAGCGAGGGATCGCCAGAGTCTGCACTGCATTTATGATAGTTGAATGTCGGTTCAACCGAGTTCGACGATTTCATAGTCGTGGGTGATCGCCACGCCAGCCGCGCCAAGCATGATCGAGGCGGAGCAATACTTCTCGGCAGACAATTCGATGGCACGCTTGACCTGTGCTTCCTTCAGACCACGGCCCTTGACCACAAAATGCATGTGAATCTTGGTGAACACCTTCGGATCTTCGGTCGCGCGCTCGGCGTCGAGGAAGGCTTCGCAGCTCTCAACGGCCTGGCGGGATTTCTTCAGGATGCTGACCACGTCGAAGTTGCTGCAACCGCCGACACCCAGCAGAAGCATTTCCATCGGACGAACACCCAGATTACGACCACCGGCGTCCGGCGGGCCGTCCATCACCACGACATGACCGCTACCGGATTCGCCGAGGAACATGGCTTCGCCAGCCCATTGGATGCGTGCCTTCATCGCCCAGACTCCACTGTAAAAAAAGGGTCGCCAGCTTAGCACAGGGCTTGGCCCGGACAGCGAGCTACGTTCCTAGGACAGGATGCCCGCGCGCTGTAGGTAATTTCTCGAATTTGCGACGAAGTGTCTGTTAAGCTGGCGCCAATTCGCTGGCGCCCACGTCAGCTGCGTAGCGACCGCCTTCAGCGCCTCATAAAAAAATCAAACATCACCGTGCAGTCTTTTCGGGATACAACCATGGTTGCTATTACCCCCACACCCAAAATCAAGAACCTCGACAAGCTGTTGATGCATTGCCAGCGCCGTCGCCATGCGGCCAAGAGCAACATCATCTGTGCGGGCGATCGCTCGGACACGCTGTACTTCATCATCAAGGGCTCGGTGACAATCCTGATCGAAGATGACGACGGTCGCGAGATGATCATCGCCTACCTCAACGCCGGGGATTTCTTTGGCGAACTGGGCCTGTTCGAGCAAGCAGGTCAGGAGCAGCAACGCAGTGCCTGGGTGCGGGCCAAGGTCGAGTGCGAAACAGCGGAAATCAGCTACGCCAAGTTCCGCGAATTATCGCAACAGGATCCAGACATTCTTTACGTGCTCAGCGGACAAATCGCACAACGCCTGCGCAACACCACGCGCAAGGTCGGTGATCTGGCGTTCTTCGACGTGACCGGCCGGGTGGCGCGCTGCCTGCTGGAACTGTGCAAGCAACCGGACGCGATGACCCACCCGGACGGCATGCAGATCAAGGTGACCCGTCAGGAAATCGGCCGGATTGTTGGCTGTTCGCGGGAGATGGTCGGTCGGGTGCTCAAGGATCTTGAGGAGCGCAACCTGGTCGATGTGAAAGGCAAGACCATGGTGGTCTTCGGTACGCGTTAAGCCCGAAATCAGGCGCTGTAGATCTGCGCCAGCATCAGACGAAACAGCTCATCGAGACGCACCAAGGCCTGTGGCGCCTGAAATTTCTCGTGCAGGGCGATGTGGCTCTCAGCCCGCACCCGCTGCTCCAGGCCACAGGCTTCGTTGAAGCGATTGACCGCTGCAACCATCGATTCGCGTTCGTTATCCATCAGCAGCGCACCGTGCACCAGGCCGACCGGACGCTGTCCGCTCTGGCTCTGGCTCTGGCGCCAGCGCTGGGCCGTGCCGACCATTTTGCGACCATCGAGATTGACGTTGAAGCGACCGTCGCAGAATGCGCCATCGATTTCGCCCAACGATGAGGTGCCGCCCAACTCGTCCAGCAACTGACAGACCGGATCGCAGAGACGGTGGTAGCCGGTTTCTATGCGGTTCAAATCACTTTCGCTGCGGGGTGGTGCGTAGACCAGGGCGATATTGATTGTCGCGGCAGATTGCGGGACGGGTTCGCCGCCGGTTTCGCGCAGCAGGACTGGCCAACCGGCAGCGGCAGAGACTTCGCAGGCGTGATCAAATCCGGGCAGGCGATTGAGGCGGCGCGGCATGACCAGGGCGCGATCGCTGGGTTGCCAGAACAGCAGGCCGAATTCTGAGTCGCCAGCGCAGACCGAGGCCAGCAAATCCTGTTCGGCTTGCAGGCCGGCTTCGATGGTCAGGGGGGTTGGCAGCGACATGGAGGGCTCCGACAGAGTGAACATCTTTAGCGGATTTTAGGGCCTCTTCGCGAGCAAGCTCGCTCCCACAGGAGAAATGCATTCCAATGTGGGAGCGGGCTTGCTCGCGAATGAGTCGACTCGGTCTGGAGCGAATCAGTCGAGGGTCGAACCGCTGATGGACGTGCCACGTTCCGGGAAGAACAGGCGCTGCAGTTCAGTACCCGGGTTCTCGGCGCGCATGAACGCTTCACCGACCAGGAACGAGTACACGTCGCTGATTTCCATCAGTTCGACATCAGCACGATTGAGGATGCCACTCTCGGTGATCACCAGACGATCGCGCGGAATGCGCGGCAGCAGATCAAGGGTGGTTTCGAGGCTGACGTCAAACGTGTGCAGGTTGCGGTTGTTGACCCCGACCAGCGGCGTGTCGAGGGTGTTCAGCGCGCGCTCCAGCTCATCGCCGTCGTGCACTTCGACCAGCACGTCGAGGCCGACGCTTTTGGCGACCGAGGCCAGTTCGGCCATTTTCACGTCATCCAGTGCGGAGACGATCAGCAGCACGCAGTCAGCCCCCAGCGCGCGGGCTTCTACGATCTGGTAAGGATCGATCATGAAGTCCTTGCGGATCACCGGCAGTTTGCACGCGGCGCGGGCCTGCTGCAGGTAGGCATCGGCGCCCTGGAAATAGTCGATGTCGGTCAGCACGGACAGACAGGTTGCCCCGCCCTTCTCGTAGCTTTTGGCGATGTCGGCCGGAACAAAGTTCTCGCGAATCACGCCTTTGCTCGGCGAGGCCTTTTTGATTTCGGCAATCACCGCAGGCTGTTTTTTCTTGGCTTGCGCCAGCAATGCCTGGGCAAAACCACGGGGTGCATCGGCCGCCTTGGCCAGACTTTCCAGCTCGCTCAGGCTCACACGGGCGCTACGCTCGGCGACTTCCTGAACCTTGCGGGCCAGAATGTTTTCCAGAACCGTCGGTACACTCATCCTTCATTCTCCACTTTGAATACCGCGGTAAAGGCACCCAACTCCTCGAGTTTCTCCCGAGCGAGGCCGGTGTGCAGCGCGTCGTGCGCAAGCTCGACGCCCTGTTTCAAACTGCTGGCCAGGTCAGCGGCATACAGCGCCGCACCGGCATTGAGCACAATCATTTCAGCGGCTTTCTGACCGTTCTCGGTCTTGCGCTTGCCAAGTGCGTCGCGGATCAATGCCAGCGATGCTTCCGGGCCTTCGACCGACAAACCGTGCAGGCTCTGGCTTTTCATGCCGAGATCTTCCGGCTCGACCCAATATTCAGTGATTTCGTTGTTTTTCAGCTCGGCGACATAGGTCGGTGCAGCGAGGCTGAACTCATCCAGGCCGTCCTTCGAATGCACCACCAGCACGTGCTTGCTGCCCAGGCGCTGCAAGACTTCGGCCAATGGCCGGCACAATGCCTGAGTGAACACGCCCACCACCTGATGTTTCACACCGGCCGGATTCGTAAGCGGGCCGAGCATGTTGAACAGCGTACGCAGGCCGAGATCGCGGCGCGGGCCGGCGGCGTACTTCATGGCTTTGTGATGGGTCTGGGCGAACATGAAACCGATGCCGACGTTGTCGATGCAACGCGCAACCTGCACCGGCGTCAGGTTCAGATAGATGCCGGCAGCTTCGAGCAAGTCAGCGCTGCCGCTCTTGCCGGACACCGCGCGGTTGCCGTGCTTGGCCACGGTGCAGCCAGCCGCTGCGACAACAAAGGAAGACGCGGTCGAGACGTTGAAGATATTCGCGCCGTCACCGCCGGTGCCGACCACATCGACCACGCCGTCGAGGGTCTTGAGTTCAACCTGGTCGGCCAGCTCACGCATCACCGACACGGCGCCGACGATTTCGTCGATGCTCTCGCTCTTCATGCGCATGGCCATCATGAACGCGCCGATCTGCGCTTCGGTGCACTGACCGGTCATGATTTCGCGCATGACATCGCGCATCTCATCGGTGCTGAGGTCGAGGTGATCGACGATACGGCTCAGGGCTGTCTTGATATTCATGGGAAGTCCTTAGCGCGTGCCGCCGGTTTGTTTGAGGAAGTTGGCAAACAGTTCATGCCCCTGCTCGGTCAGAATCGACTCGGGGTGGAACTGTACGCCCTCGATGTTGAGGGTCTTGTGCCGCAGGCCCATGATTTCATCGACCGAACCGTCATCGTGTTGTGTCCACGCGGTCAGCTCCAGGCAATCGGGCAATGTCGCGTGCTTGACGATCAACGAGTGGTAACGGGTGACGGTCAGCGGATGATTGAGACCGGCAAAGACGCCCTTGTCCTCGTGGAATACCGGACTAGTCTTACCGTGCATCACTTGACGCGCGCGCACTACATCGCCGCCGAAAGCCTGGCCGATGGACTGGTGGCCGAGGCAGACGCCGAGGATCGGCAGCTTGCCGGCGAAGTGTTTGATGGCTTCGATGGAGATGCCAGCTTCGGTCGGCGTGCAAGGGCCTGGCGATACCACGATGCGTTCAGGCTTGAGTGCTTCGATTTCGCCGATGGTCAGTTCGTCGTTGCGCACGACTTTGACGTCGGCACCCAGCTCGCCGAGGTATTGCACAACGTTGTAAGTAAAGGAGTCGTAGTTGTCGATCATCAGCAACATGGCGTGTCGAACCTCTTGAATTCTGATTTGAAAACAGCCTTCAGATCACTTGCCCGCAGGGCGCTGCACGATGTCGGACGCAGGTAGATGCGTCGGCACAGCGGCATTTCAAACAGGCAAGGAAGGCAAAGCGATACAGATCCGGCAGAGCCGGCAAAGAAGATTCAGGCGCGCCAACGCCAGCGGGCGTGTGCCTTGATGACTTGATCCAGAAGTTTGCTGGTGATCAACACGGGGAAGGTCTCGTTCATACGTTCCGGCACAGTAACTTAGCTGGGCGGAGCGTGCAATATGGCCGGGGCTGCGGGAGATAAAACCGGGGAAGGATTCGCGACCGATGGCAAAACGCCGGGAGTTTTTGGTACTGTCGTTTCGTTCACCTACAACAATAAATAAACGGACTTGCTCATGATCAAACAGACGTTGTTTGTACCGCTGGCTGGCTGCCTGCTCGCACTGGCCTGCGCCCAGGCGAATGCTGCACCCAATCCTTATTCGAATTTCATTGTTTTCGGCGACAGCCTGAATGATGCCGGGACCTTCACCGACACTGGCGGCCCGGCCGGCGCCACTCAGCGCTACACCAACCGGACGGGGCCGGTGTATCTGGATGGCAGCGGTGAACTGCGCTCGCTGAACTCCACACAGCTGCTGGGTGGACGGCTCGGATTCACACCGGATCAAACAGCCTCTTCGAGCTCCGCCGTGCGCGCCGATAATGGCCAAGCGGATGGCAACAACTGGGCGGTCGGCGGTTATCGCACCGACCAGATTCTCGACTCGATCACGACTCAATCCGCCACCGGTGAACGCACCCGCGCCGGTTACCTGCCCTCCAACGGTTTCCGTGCTGACCCGAATGCGCTGTATTACATTTCCGGGGGCGGTAACGACTTCCTGCAAGGTCGTATTCTCAGCCTGCCGCAAGCCAACGCTGCCGCCGATCGTCTGGCCGACAGCGTGCAGACCCTGCAAACCGCCGGCGCCAAGTACGTGATGGTCTGGCTGTTGCCTGATGTTGGCCTGACGCCCGCCATCAACGGTACACCGCTGCAAGCCTTCAGCAGCCAGCTCGCCACGCAGTTCAACAGTCAGTTGGTCACACGCCTGCAAGGGATCAACGCCGAAATCATTCCGCTGAACATTCCGGTGCTGCTGTCGGAAGTGTTTGCCGATCCCGGGCGCTTTGGCCTCGCGACCGATCAGAACCTCACCGCGACCTGCTTCAGTGGCAGCGGCTGCACCGAGAACGCCCGTTACGGGATCAACAGCGCGACACCCGATCCGACCAAGCTGATCTATAACGACGGCGTGCACCCGACAGAAGCCGGGCAAAAACTGATCTCCGATTACGCCTATTCACTGCTCGCCGCGCCATGGGAGCTGACGTTGCTACCGGAAATGGCCCACGCCACCGTGCGCGCGCATCAGGATGAACTGCGCAACCAATGGCAGGCGGACTGGGAGAACTGGCAAGCGGTGGGTCAATGGCGCGCCATTGTTTCGGCGGGCGGTCAGCATCTGGATGTCGACAGTCAAAGCAGCGGCGCCAGTGCCGATGGCAGCGGTTACAACCTCAACGTCGGCGGCAGCTACCGCTTGAACGACGCCTGGCGCGTCGGCGTGGCAGGCGGTTTCTACCGGCAGAACCTGGAGGCCGGGCATAACGATTCCGACTACAAACTCAACAGCTACATGGCCACGGCATTTGCCCAGTACCAGCAAAACCGCTGGTGGGCTGACGCCGCATTGACCGGTGGCAAACTCGACTACGACAACCTCAAGCGCAAGTTTGATCTGGGTGCCAGCGAGGGTGCGGAGAAAGGCGACACTGACGGCAGCCTCTGGGCGTTCAGCGCTCGAGTCGGATATGACATTGCCCAGCCGGGCAGCGAGTGGCACCTGTCACCATTTGTCAGCGCCGATTACGCCAGCGTCGATGTCGACGGCTACTCGGAGAAGAGCAACCGCGCCACAGCGCTGACCTTCGATGATCAGACTCGTGACTCGAAACGTCTGGGCCTTGGTTTGCAGGGCAAGTACAACATCACCCCGCAGACCCAGGTTTTTGGTGAGTACGCTCACGAGCGGGAGTACGAGGATGATGTGCAGAAGGTCAACATTGCGCTCAATACCTTGCCGGCCAATGACTTCAAACTTGAGGGTTACACACCGCAGAGTCATTTGAACCGCTTGAGTCTGGGCGTCAGCCACAAGCTCACGGCTGATCTGGCGTTGCGCGGGGGTTATACGTTGCGCAAGGATGATGACTTCAAGCAGCAGGGACTGAATGTCGGGATTGTGCTGGATTTCTGACTTACAGATGCAAAAAAAGCGGTGCCCTTAAAGGCGCCGCTATTTATGGCAATACACAAAGCAAATGTGGGAGCGGGCTTGCTCGCGAATGCATTCAGTCAGTTGATGTAAAAGTCGACTGATCCACCGCTTTCGCGAGCAAGCCCGCTCCCACAGGGGGTTTGTGTTGGCTCAGGCTTCCGGGGTTTGCTCGGCCAGGGCCACAGCGCGGAACATCGCGCGGCGTTTGTTCAGGGTTTCTTCCCATTCCAGGGCCGGCACCGAGTCGGCGACGATGCCGCCACCGGCCTGCACGTGCAGTTCGCCGTTCTTGATCACCGCCGTGCGAATCGCAATCGCGGTGTCCATGTTGCCGTTCCAGGCGAAATAACCGACCGCGCCGCCGTACACACCACGTTTGACCGGTTCGAGTTCATCGATGATTTCCATCGCGCGAATCTTCGGCGCGCCCGACAAGGTGCCGGCCGGCAGAATCGCCCGCAGCGCGTCCATCGCCGTCAACCCGGCTTTCAACTGGCCGGTCACGTTGGAGACGATGTGCATCACGTTGGAATAACGCTCGATGACCATTTTCTCGGTGAGTTTCACCGAGCCAATTTCCGAGACGCGCCCGGTATCGTTACGACCGAGATCGATCAGCATCAAATGCTCGGCGATCTCCTTGTCGTCCGACAGCAGGTCTTCTTCCAGCGCCACATCGGCTTCTTCGGTGGCGCCACGCGGTCGCGTGCCGGCGATCGGACGCACGGTAATCAGGTTGTCTTCAACGCGCACCAGCACTTCCGGCGAACTGCCGACGACGTGGAAATCGCCGAAGTTGAAGAAGTACATGTACGGCGTCGGGTTGAAGCAACGCAGCGCGCGGTACAGATCGATCGGTGCAGCCTTGAAGTCGATCGACATGCGCTGCGACGGCACGACCTGCATGCAGTCTCCGGCCAGGATGTATTCCTTGATGGTGTCGACGGCTTTTTCGTAATCGTCCTGGGTGAAACTGGAGCGGAACACTGGATCAGCTGATTGCTGCTTGCTGAAGTCCAGGCCACGGCGCGGCGTAATCGGCTGACGCAGTTTTTCCAGCAACGCCTGCAGTTGCGCCTGACCTTGCTCGAAGGCATCGGCCTGCGCAGGGTCGGCCAGTACGATCGCGTGCATTTTGCCGGCGAGGTTGTCGAACACCACGACGGCGTCGGAGACCATCAGCAGAATGTCCGGCACACCCAGCGGATCCGGGTTCGGGCACTTGCCCAGACGCTTCTCGACATAGCGCACGCAGTCGTAACCGAAGTAACCGACCAGACCGCCGTTAAAGCGCGGCAGACCGGCGATGGTCGGCACGTTGTAGCGCGCCTTGAAGGTTTCGACGAACGCCAGCGGGTCTTCAACGTCGTGGCTTTCAGTCTCGATACCATCAACGGTGATGCTCACGTGATGATCGTGAACCCGCAGCACGGTGCGGCATGGCAGACCGATGATCGAGTAACGGCCCCATTTCTCGCCACCCTGCACCGACTCGAGCAGGTAGGAGTTGGGCTGGTCGGCCAGTTTCAGGTAGATCGACAGCGGCGTGTCGAAGTCGGCCAGGGTTTCGCAGGCCAACGGGATGCGGTTGTAGCCGTCAGCGGCCAAGCGCAGGAATTCTTCGCGGATCATAAGGTGCCTCGTGGTGTGAGGTGCAAATCAGTCAGGTATGCAAACGCGCCGGCAGGCCGGCCAGGAACAAGTCAGGCGCGCCAACGCCAGCGGGCCAGGGCCTTGATGACTTTCATCCAGAGTTTGCGAGTGACCACCACGATGGCGTTTCCAGAACGGGAGTGAGCAGCGTCGGGCAACGTTATCTCAGCGGCCGTACCGAGGCAACCGGGAATTAGCTTGCGCAGATCGTCGATCACCAGCGCCGGCGATTCCTCGGCAATCGGTCGGCCGTGGTTATAGCCATAACTCAGCGCCACGCACTTGACCCCCGCCGCCTTCGCCGCCAGCACGTCGCTGCGCGAGTCGCCGACGAACAACGATTGCGAGGCCGGGATGTTGGCCATTTTCATCACGAAGAACAGCGCCGCCGGGTCAGGCTTCTTCTGCGGCAAGGTATCGCCGCCGATGATCCATTTGAAGTAACGGCCGATCTTCATCTGATCCAGCAGCGGCGCGACGAAACGCTCCGGCTTGTTGGTGATCAGCGCCATGGCCACGCCTTGCTTGTGCAGCCACTTGAGGGTTTCACGCACGCCGGGATAGACCACGGTCAGCTCATGGCTGGCGCCGTAGGCTTGCATGAAGACTTCCAGCGCGTGCTCGGCCTCGACGTCATCCACTGCCGAATGATCAATGCCACCGGCCAACGCACGGCGCACCAGAACCGGCGCGCCGTTGCCGACCCATTCACGCACCGAGTCAATGCCCGCCGCTTGACGGCCGAGGGAGAGCAGCATGGTGTCCACCGCGGCTGCCAGGTCCGGAACCGAGTCGATCAGTGTGCCATCCAGATCGAACATCACCAGCCGTGGCAGTTTTCCCGGGAACAGCTGCTCAAATCCGCTCATGGGCGGGCCAGCGCCAGTTCGGAGCGCATCTTGTCGATGACTTCCTGATAGTTCGGCGCATTGAAGATCGCCGAGCCGGCGACAAAGGTGTCAGCGCCAGCCGCGGCGATTTCGCGGATGTTGTTGACGTTGACGCCGCCATCGATTTCCAGACGAATATCACGGCCCGAAGCGTCAATGATCGCCCGCGCTTCGCGCAGTTTATCGAGGGTGCCGGGAATGAACTTCTGACCGCCGAAGCCCGGGTTGACGCTCATCAGCAAGACCATGTCGACCTTGTCGATCACGTACTTGAGCACATCCAGCGGGGTCGCGGGGTTGAACACCAGGCCGGATTTGCAGCCGCCTTCACGGATCAGTTGCAGCGAGCGATCAACGTGCAGTGTGGCTTCCGGGTGAAAGGTGATGTAGGTCGCGCCGGCTTCGATGAAATCGCCAACGATGCGATCCACCGGGCTGACCATCAGATGCGCGTCGATCGGCGCGGTGATGCCGTATTTGCGCAATGCCGCGCAAACCATCGGACCGATGGTCAGGTTCGGCACGTAGTGGTTGTCCATGACGTCGAAGTGGACGAAGTCGGCGCCAGCGGCGAGAACGTTGTCCACTTCCTCGCCGAGGCGGGCGAAGTCGGCGGAGAGAATCGACGGAGCAATTACGAAGGGCTGCATGACGCACCTTTTCTGAGCTAAATCACGATGGCGCGCATTGTAGCCTCATGCTTGGGCGCGCGCACCGTGACCGCGATGATTGGGTTGTGCCATGAGTCCGATGTGACCGAGCCTCAGTAGGCGGCGCGGTAGATCTTCTCGATGTCGACGGCGCTGAGCTTGCGCGGGTTGTTGCGCATCAAACGCTCGATTCCCGCCGCTTCCACGGCCATCGCCGGGATCGCGTCTTCGGGCACGCCAAAGCTGCGCAGCCCGGCGGGGATTTCCACCGCCGCGCACAGATCGGTCATCGCTTGCACCGCTTTGTCCGCTGCTTCGCTGGCACTCAGATGAGCGGTCTTCACGCCCATGGCTTCGGCAATATCCTGCATGCGCTCGACGCAGGCCATCTTGTTCCAGGTCATGACATACGGCAGCAGCAAGGCGTTACTCACGCCATGGGCAATGTTGAAACGCCCACCCAGCGGATACGCCAGCGCATGCACCGCGCCAACCCCGGCATTGCCGAACGCCATACCGGCCATCAGGCTGGCGGTGGCCATGTCTTCGCGGGCCTGCAGGTTGGCGCCGTTGGCGTAGGCCTTGGGCAAAGCCTTGGCGATCAGCTTGATGGCGCCGATGGCCAGCGAATCGGTGATCGGCGAGGCATTTACCGACAGATAGGATTCGATGGCGTGCACCAGCGCATCTACACCACTGGCGGCGGTGACGCTGCGCGGGCAGGTCAGAGTCATCTGCGGGCTGACCAGCGCCACGTCCGGTAATAAATAGTCGCTGACGATGCCTTTCTTCAACTGCGCGACTTTGTCCGAAAGGATCGCCACGTTGGTCACTTCGGAACCGGTGCCGGCGGTGGTCGGGATAGCGATCAGCGGCGGGCCTTTGCGCGGCACCTGATCGACGCCGAACAGGTCTTCCAGAGCACCGTGGTAACCGGCGTACGCGGCAACACTTTTGGCGATGTCGATGGCACTGCCACCACCGAGGCCGATCAAGCCGTCATGTCCGCCTTCGCGGTAAGCACGCATGCAGTCTTCGACGATGGCGATTTCCGGGTCTGGCAGTACACGGTCGAAGATCTCGTAGTCGCGCCCGCCGAGTTGCACCAGTGCCAGCTCGACGGTACCGGACTTGACCAGGGCGGCGTCGGTGACGATCAGCGGATTGTCGATGTCCAGGCGGGTGAGTTCGGCGGCCAGTTGCTCGATGGCTGCGGCGCCGGTGATCAGTTTGTGAGCGATTTTGAACTGGGACAGACTCATCGTGCGCAGCCTCTTATAGATGTGGGAGCTGGGCACAAGATTAGCTGGGGATTTGGGGTTGTCTGCTATTCAGGTCATGAATGATCAAAAGCAAAAGCCCCTCACCCTAGCCCTCTCCCAAAGGGAGAGGGGACCGACCGAGGTGAATGGAAGAGATACACCGACGTGCGATACCGCGTCGAACTCCGGCCTTGAAAAGCACGAATATCTGCTCCCTTTCCCCTCTACCCCTTGGGGGAGAGGGCTGGGGTGAGGGGGTAAGCTTTTGATCTGGCCCTTAAACCTGAGCAGTGCGCAGTTTCTCGCTACGACCGCGCAGCCATTCCAGAGTCAGCAGCAGGATGACGGAGAAGGCAATCAGCAAAGTAGCCGCCGCCGCAATCGTCGGGCTAAGGTTCTCGCGAATCCCGCTAAACATTTGCCGAGGCAACGTCGCCTGCTCAGGCCCGGCCAGAAACAGCGTCACCACCACCTCATCAAACGAAGTCGCAAACGCAAACAGCGCCCCGGAAATCACACCCGGCGCAATCAGCGGCAAGGTCACCCGACGGAACGCGGTGAGTGGCGATGCGCCGAGACTCGCAGCAGCACGCACCAGATTATGATTAAACCCCTGCAACGTCGCCGACACCGTGATAATCACAAACGGCACACCCAACACCGCGTGCACCACAATCAGCGAGAAGAAGCTGTTACCCAAACCCAGCGGCGCAAAAAACAGATAACTCGCCACACCGATGATCACCACAGGCACCACCATCGGCGAAATCACCAGCGCCATCACCAGCGACTTGCCCGGAAAGTCACCACGGGTCAGGCCAATCGCCGCCAGCGTGCCGAAGATCATCGCCAGCACCGTTGCCGCCGGAGCGACGATGATGCTGTTCTTCAACGCACGCATCCATTCCGCCGAAGCAAAGAAGTCGTGGTACCACTGCAGCGAAAAGCCCTGCAGCGGATAAACCAGAAAACTGCCCGAGTTGAACGACAACGGCACGATCACCAGCACCGGCAGAATCAGGAACAACAGGATCAGGCCGCAGAGTATCCGCAGGCTGTAGAACCACACCCGTTCGATGGGCGACATGTAAGGACTCAGCATTTCCAATTCCCCTTAGCTCAGGCGCAGGCGACTGGCGCCCACCAGCCAGCTGTAAATCAGATAAAGCACCACGGTCGCGAGCAGCAACAGCCCGCCCAGCGCGGTGGCCATGCCCCAGTTGATGCTGGTGTTGGTGTAGAACGCGACGAAGTAGCTGACCATTTGATCGTTCGGGCTGCCGAGCAGCGCCGGGGTGATGTAGTAGCCGATGGCGAGGATGAACACCAACAGGCAACCGGCGCCGACACCGGCGTAGGTCTGCGGGAAGTACACCCGCCAGAAACTGGCGAACGGGTGGCAGCCGAGGGAAATCGCCGCGCGCATGTAGGTCGGCGAGATGCCTTTCATCACGCTGTAGATCGGCAGGATCATGAACGGCAGCAGGATGTGCACCATCGAGATGTACACACCGGTGCGGTTGAACACCAGTTCCAGCGGTTTATCGATGATGCCCATCGCCATCAGCGCGCTGTTGATCAACCCGCCCGATTGCAACAACACGATCCAGGCGGCTACACGCACCAGAATCGAGGTCCAGAACGGCAGCAGCACCAGAATCATCAGCAGGTTGCTTTGCCGCGATGGCAGGTTCGCCAGCAGGTAAGCCAGTGGATAGGCGAGCAGCAGGCAGATCACGGTGATGATCAGCCCCATCCAGAAGGTGCGGGCAAAGATGTCGAGGTAGATAGCCTGATCCGGGGTGGCCGGGGCGATTTCGCCGAGGTCGTCGATACGGTGATCGACCGCCGCCAACAGATAGTAAGGCGTGATGCTGCTGGTGTTGCGTTTGACCGCTTGCCAGTAGGCCGGGTCGCCCCAACGCTCGTCCAGACCTTCGAGTGCTTCTTTATAAGAGGCCGGTTCGCTGGCGAATGGCAGCGCCCGGGCGGTTTTGGTCAGCAGGCTGCGATAACCGGCCAACTCCATGTTCAAGCGCTTGGACAGATCGCCCAGCGTCTGGTTTTTGCGCGCTTCGGCGAGGTCTTCGCCGGCAGCTTTGTAGACTGGTTCAGCGGGCAGGCCACGGCCGTCCCAACTGGCGATGGCCGCCACGGTGCGCGGCATGCCGCCGACCACTTCGGGGTTGCCGACGCTTTTGTAGAGCAGCGCCACGATCGGCACCAGAAACACCAGCAACAGAAACAGCACCAGCGGCGCAATCAGCGCTTGAGCCTTCCAGCGGTTGACCCGCTCGGCATGCTTGAGCTTCTGCTTCAAGGTGGGGCTGGTGCCCTCGTTCAGGGGAACGGCGATGGCCATGACGTACTCCGCAAATCTTTGATCGTTACAGAGGTGGCGAGCCACCTCGATCGATTGATGCACACAGATCCAAATGTGGGAGCGGGCTTGCTCGCGAAGGCGGCGCATCAGTCGACATCAACGTTGAATGTACTGGCGCCTTCGCGAGCAAGCTCGCTCCCACAGGAGAGCGAGCCCTCGGTTATTTCGCAGCCCAGGAATTGAAGCGCTGTTCCAGTTGCTCGCCGTTGTCAGCCCAGAAACTGACGTCGATCTGCACCTGGTTGGCAATGTTTTCCGGGGTGGTCGGCATGTCTTTCAGAACATCCTTGGCCAGCAGCGGCACAGCCTGGGTATTGGCCGGGCCGTAAGCGATGTTTTCCGAGTAGGTCTTCTGCTGCTGCGGTTGTACCGAGAAGGCGATGAACTTCTTCGCCGCTTCCGCACGCTTGGCGTCCAGACCTTTCGGTATGGCCCAGGCGTCGAAGTCGTAGATGCCGCCGTTCCACACCACTTTCAGGTTGGATTCTTTCTGCACCGCCGCGATGCGACCGTTGTAGGCCGAACTCATCACTACGTCACCGGAAGCGAGGTACTGCGGCGGTTGTGCGCCGGCTTCCCACCACTGGATGTTCGGCTTCAACTCATCAAGCTTTTTGAACGCGCGATCCTGACCCCCCTTGCTCGCCAGTTCCTTGTAGACGTCTTTCGGCGCAACGCCGTCGGCCATCAGCGCGAATTCGAGGGTGTATTTGGCGCCTTTGCGCAGGCCACGCTTGCCCGGGAATTTTTTCGTGTCCCAGAAATCCGCCCAACTGGTCGGCGCGGTTTTCAGCTTGTCGGCGTTGTAAGCCAGTACGGTCGACCAAACGAAGAAGCCTACGCCGCAAGGCTGAATCGCGCCTTTGACGTAATCTTCGCTCTTGCCGAACAGTGCCGGGTCGAGTTGTTCGAACATGTCTTCGTCGCAACCACGGGACAGCTCTGGCGATTCAACTTCGACCAGGTCCCACGACACGCTCTTGGTGTCGACCATGGCTTTGACCTTGGCCATTTCGCCGTTGTATTCGCCGGCGACGATCTTGCCGTTGCCCGCCGCTTCCCATGGTGCATAGAAGGCTTTGACTTGCGCCGCCTTGTTCGCCCCGCCAAACGACACCACGGTCAAGTCCGGGCCGGCGGCCATCGCGCCGGTCGCACCCATCAGGCCCAGGGTCAGGGCGGTGAACTTCAGGGATCTCAACATTTATTGTTCTCTCCACGTGCAGGGTTGGTGTTGGTATTGCCGGGGCGATTAATGCGCCTCTAAAAGTGGGTCAAGCGCGCGAACGTGCTCGACCTGCCAGCCAAGCGGTACCACGTCACCGACAGCGAGCGCAGGATCGAGCTCGGCAATCGGTTGTTTCACGAAGAAGTCGGTCTTGCCGCAGACTTCCAGGCGCACCCGGACGTGGTCGCCCAGGTAGATGAATTCCGCCACCCTCCCTGAGAAGCGGTTAACGCATTGATCACTGGAACCGTTGAGGCTGACGCGCTCCGGACGGATCGACAGGGTTACCGGTTCGCCGGTCTGGCCAACGTTGACCGCCAGCGCCTCGACCTTTTCTCCACGGCCCAACTCGACCACGCAGCGCTCGCCGCTCTGGCTGAGCAGGCGGCCGTTGAGGCGGTTGTTCTCACCAATGAAGTTGGCGACAAAGGTATTTTTCGGCTCTTCGTAGAGCGTGCGCGGTGGGGCGATCTGCTGGATTTCGCCTTGATGGAACACCGCCACTCGGTCGGACATGGTCAGCGCTTCCCCCTGATCGTGGGTCACGTAGACCACGGTCACACCGAGGCGCTGGTGCAGGTGTTTGATTTCCATCTGCATGTGTTCGCGCAGTTGTTTGTCGAGAGCGCCAAGGGGTTCGTCCATCAGCACCAGTTGCGGCTCGAACACCAAGGCGCGGGCCAACGCCACACGTTGCTGCTGACCGCCGGACAACTGCGCCGGGTAGCGTGAAGCGAACGCGTCGAGTTGAACCATGCTCAGGACTTTCTTGACCTTGTCGTTGACGTCGCTTTTGTTCAGCCCTCGGACGGTCAGTGGAAACGCGAGGTTTTCCGCCACGGTCATGTGCGGGAACAGTGCGTAGTTCTGGAACACCATGCCGATGTCGCGCTTGTGCGGCGGCACGTTGTTGATCGAGCGCCCGGCCAGCAGAATCTCGCCAGCGGTCGGCGTTTCGAAACCGGCGAGCATCATCAGGCTGGTGGTCTTGCCCGAACCGGACGGCCCGAGCAAGGTGAGGAATTCGCCTTTGCGAATGTCCAGGTTGAGGTCTTTGACGATCAGGTTCTCGCCGTCGTAGCTCTTCTGCACTCCACGAAAGCTGACCAGCACATCGCTGGCTCCTGCGTTTGTTTCGACCTGGCTCATACCCACACCTTTGTTGTTGATAACTGCTTGTGGATTAAGCCTAGTGGTTGCTGACAGGCGCGCAAATCGGGGCGCAGGAGAGAATCGCCTCAGCCGGATGGAAGATTGGGGGTAGGGATTGCCCTACAGGGATGGCGCGCATTGGCAAGCGAGCTACGAGTGCCAGGCTGCAAGCCGCGAGAACAAGCACAAGCGCCTGTCGCTGACAGATATGCCCCCGATACCAGCCACAAACAGATCCCTTGTGGGAGCGGGCTTGCTCGCGAACGCGGTGGCTAATTCAACTCACTCTGTGGCTGCTACACCGCATTCGCGAGCAAGCCCGCTCCCACAGGTTTGATTGCGGTGATCTTTAAAGGAGTTTGTGTTCCATCGCGTATTTGACCAGTTCGGCCAGCGAGGTGATGTTGAGCTTTTGCATCAGCCGCGCCTTGTGAGTGCTGATGGTTTTGCTGCTCAGGGCCAGTTGCTGGGCGATGTCGTTGACGTTGGCGCCCTGGGCCAGGCGCTCGAACACCGAGAACTCGCGTTCGGACAGCAACGAGTGCAGCGGCCGCGCATCGGTCAGGCCGACTTCGAAAACCATGCGGTCCGCCAGATCCGGATCGATGTATCGCCCACCCGCCGCGACTTTGCGAATGGCAGTGAGCAACAGCGCCGGATCGCTGTCCTTGGTTGCATACCCCGCTGCGCCGACCTTCAGCGCCCGCGCGGCCATCTGCGCTTCGTCGTGCATCGACAGCACCAGAATCGCCGGCGGATTGTTCAGCGCACGGATTCGCGGGATTGCTTCGAGGCCGTTGACCCCTGGCATGGAAATATCGAGCAGCACCACTTCGCACGGAATATGGCGCAGGGTTTCGAGCAGTTGTTCACCGTTGCTCGCCTCGCCCACCACTTGCAGATCCTTGGCCAGGCCGATCAATTGCTTGATGCCTTCGCGGACGATGGTGTGGTCTTCGGCTACCAGTACACGGATCAATTCTTTTCTCCAGATTTCAGGTGCACACCATTCCCTGTAGGAGTGAGCCTGCTCGCGATAGCGCCAGCCCAAACACTACAGACTTTCAGACCTCACTCACCGGCACCCACACCACCAGACTGGTGCCCTCCCCCGGCTCACTCTCCAGCGTCAACCGCCCGCCCATGATCAGCACCCGTTCACGCATGCCCACCAGACCAAACGACGTCGGCCGACCGGCAGCGGGGACAAATCCTACGCCATCGTCACTGACCGTCAGACACAATTCGTCGCCCGCAAGCGCCAGCGTCAGTTCCACAGTATGCGCCTGGGCATGGCGCATCACATTGGTCAGCGCTTCCTGCAGAATCCGGAACAGACCAATTGCCTTGGCATCACTGAGCGCCGGCAGATTGTCCGGCACCTGCACCAGACACGGAATCTGCGTACGCGCCTCGAAACGCCGCGCCTGCCACTCGATTGCCGAGGCAATCCCGGCGTCGAGAATCGGTGGGCGCAGCGCCGTTGCCACATCGCGCACCAATTGAAACAACTGGGCGATCAGACGCTTCATGCTGTTCAGCCGCTCGTTCAGACCCGGATCGAGTTGCGCGTAAGCCAGTTCGCACATCGATGTTTCCAGCTTCAGCACCGTGAGCATCTGCCCCAGCTCATCGTGAACCTCACGGGCGATACGCGCCTTCTCTTCTTCACGCACGCTTTCGAGGTGCGCCGACAGTTCGCGCAGTTGCTCGCGGGAGGCCGCCAGCTCCAGCTCGATACGCTTGCTCTCGGTGATGTCCCAGACGATGCCGTCCCAGACGTAAGCGCCATCCTCCAGTTGCCGGGTGATTGCCTTGATCTCGGCCCAGCGCTGCTCGCCCTGACGCGTGACGATTCGACCCTGCCATGACCAGTCACTGTCGGTGTCCAGCGCCTGATCCTGGGTGCGGTGATAGCTGGCCTTGTCGTCGGGATGCACCAGGCTGCGCAGGCCCATGTCGCGATGCGCGAGCGTGGCCGGGGCGTAACCGACCAGACTTTCGCTGCCTTCGCTGATGTAGGCAAAGTCGATCTGCCCGGTCACCGGCGCCCGCTCCAGACGGAACACCAGCCCCGGTACGTTGGCGGCGATGCCTTGCAACCGCGCCTCGCTTTCCTGCAACGCCGCCAGTGCGCGGCGGCGCTCGGTGACGTCGGTGAGGTAAACCACCAGGTATTCGCTGTCGCGAAAACGCAGAAAACTCAGCGACACGTCCGCGGGTAAAACACTGCCGTCGGCGCGCACGCAACTGGTTTCAAAACTCAGCGGCCCTTCTTCACTGGCCCGCGCACGCTTCCACAGATTGAGCCAGCGATCCATGTGCAGCCCCGGTTCGAAGTCGATCAAGGGTCGCTCGATCAGTCCGCCCGAGGGATAACCGAGCATGTTTTCCGCCGCGCGATTGGCGTAGCGCACATGGCTGTCCCAGTTGACCCAGAGGATGCCGACGGTGCTTTGATCGATGGAGAACTGCGTCAGTCGTAGCGCTTCTTCACTGGCCGCGCGCAAGGCGATGTCTTCCCGGGCGGCCAGCAATCGCTGTTCCAGACTGTGCTGTTGACGGCGCTGCCAGAACACAATCGCCACACAACTGAGCAGCATCACTGCAAACAACAGACTGAGGTTCTGCCAGAAGCCGGGCGACTCCGACAGGCGCGGGTATTTCGGTTGCAGCCATTGGTTGTGCAGTTGTTCCAGATCCTTGGCCGGAATCGCACGCAAGGCACTTTGCACGATGCCGGCCAGCTCCGGCCAATCGCGGCGCGAGCCGATTCGCAACAGTTGCGGCAGGCCGATATCGCCGACCACCACCAGCTCGGCGAACTCCGGCTCTACCGACAACCGACCGAGTTGCGCCTCATCGATCACGGCGTAAGCGGCCTGCTGACTCAACAGCAACTGCAAGGCCTGACGCTCGAGCGGCACGCCTTGCAGGTTCAGATGCGGATAGTTGCCACGCAGATAATCGGCGGTGCTGCTGGGCATGCGCACGGCGACGCGGACCTGGCTGTCGAGTTTCTCCAGATCGACCACGCCACTGGACTTCTGATCACTGACCACCAGTTGCGGCACGCGCATGTACGGATCGGAAAACTGCCACAAACGCAACGCACTCGGGGTTTGACTCAGGCCCGGAGCGATATCGATCTCACCCTCGCGCACGGCGGTTTCCAGTTGTGCAAGATCTATAAAGTTGCGCCAGCTCAGCTCGACATTGAGTGCCTTGGCCAGCAACTTCATCAGTTCGACGTTGGCCCCGGACAGCCGCTGCAGACGCCGGTCGTATTGCGCATACGGCGCTTGCAGCACAACACCGACGCGCAATTCAGTGTGCTGCGCCAGCCACTGCTGCTCGCTCGCCGATAATTGTGCAACGTGTGCCGGGGGCGCAGGCGCCGCCCAGCCCATCAAGGGAAACCACAAACAGCCGATAACCCACAGGTAGCAAAATCGCTTCATTGAAGTCTCATACACTGACAAATTCTGACCAACCCATTAGGCTGCCGGGATACTTTCTGGCCTGGAATAACCGATGCCCTCTGTTTACCGCCTGGCAATGCCAGCATTGTGCCTGTCGCTGCTCCTGCCTTGTGCGTTTTCCGTCAACGCCGCCGATCCCGCCCCTGCAGCAGAAAAACCGGCAGAAGAAAAACCGGCCGAACGCCAGCCACTGCTTGAGCGTAGTCAGGAAGAGGCCGCCGCACTGGAACGCAAAGTCCCGGTGCAACAACAGCAACAGTTGCAGGCCGGCAGCGACACCTTCCTCGCCCTGTGGAAACCGGCCAACACCGCCGAACCCAAAGGCGCAGTGATCATCATCCCCGGCGCCGGCGAAACCGCTGACTGGCCGCAAGTGATCGGCCCGTTGCGGCGCAAACTGCCGGATGCGCAATGGAGCAGCCTGAGTATCACCCTGCCCGACCTGCAAAGCGATGCCATCGCACCGCGTGTGATCGAGCCCGTCGCCGCGCCGAAAGCACCGGAAAGCGGGAGCAAGGACGCCACCACCGCGCAGCCGATCGAGCAGGCCGCCGGCGGTGAAGCCGAAGTGGCGGATCAAGTGGTCGCCGAAACCACCGAAGAACAATCCAAGGCTGACGCCGAACGCATCTTCGCCCGCATCGACGCCGCGATTGCCTACGCGGAGCAGCAGAGCGCACGCAGCATCGTCGTGCTCGGACACGGCACTGGCGCCTATTGGGCCGCACGATACCTGAGCGAAAAACAAACGGCGCAGGTAGAGAAATTCGTCATGGTCGATGCGCAGATGCCGGCCAAGGCCCAGCCGCCACTGGCCGAACTGACGCCAACCCTGAAGCTGCCGACCGCCGATATTTTCTACATGGACAAGCCGCTGGATCGCAACGCCGCGCTGGAGCGCATGCAGGCGAGCAAGCGTTTGAAGACCTCGGCGTTCAGCCAGGTCGCGCTCAAGGCGCTGCCGGATAACAAGGCTGAGCAGGAACAGTTGTTCCGCCGGGTGCGGGGCTGGTTGAATCCGCAGAACACGGACTGACCGAATAAGACCGAGGCGCCTTCATTCGCGAGCAAGCTCGCTCCCACAATGGATTGTGTACGCAGATCCAATGTGGGAGCGAGCTTGCTCGCGAAGAGGCCAGCGCAGACGCTACACCTCTAACGGCTAACGAAAATTCCGCCGCTCGCGAATCAATGTATAGGCATTGTGCAACTCGCGAGTGCGCTCGGTTGCTTCACGCACCTGTGCTGGCGTCGCCCCCGTTCCGGCAATCTTGTCCGGATGATGACGACTGAGCAGGCGCCGATAGGCCCGTTTGATCTGCGCCGGTTCACTGGAAGCCGACACGCCCAATAGACGCATCGCCTCCTGATAGCTCACCGCAGCACTGACGATAGGCCGTTTACCCGGCTCGTAATCACTGGCCAGCGCCTGCACCTGATGCGGCGTCCAGCCCAGCCATTTGCCCCACTGCGCCAACAATTCACGCTCGCTGACGCCCGCGCGACCATCGGCCCAGACCATCCGCCAACACGCCCGCAGCACACCTTCCGCCGCGTGGGGTTGCGCGCTGAGACGTCGCAGGTAGCCACGCAGATTGTCATTACCCGACTTGCCACGGTTGAATGCCGCGATGGCACGGCGCGTGGCCGGCTCACTCATCTCCAGCGCACGCATCTCGTTCCGCGCTTGCTGGATATGCCCGTCGGCGACCCGACCATCACTTTTGGCCAGACGCCCGAGCAACACAAACAAGAGTTCGTCGTTGCGCAGCATCGGCCGACCGCCGAGCTTTTCCCGCAGATGTCCAAAGCTTTGCAGGTTCAGACGCCGATCCAGCGCCTGCCCCAACAATGCCCCAAGCATGGCCCCCGGAATGCTGGCGATCGCAAAACCCGCTCCGGCTCCAATCAGAGTCCCTGGCCACAACATATCAGCGACTCGCTTCTATCAATGCTTCAGCTTCAGCCAGACGCTCATGCGTGCCGACATCGACCCAGTGACCTTTCAGAAGTTCGCCACTCACCTCGCCGGCCGCCATGGCATTGCGCAGCAGCGGTGCCAGTTTGAATGCGCCGTCGGAACACCCGTCGAACAACTGCGGATGCAGCACGGCGATACCGCTGTAGGTGAGCGTGGCCGCGTCAGGCTGGCCATCGATCACCTGACCGTCGGCCAACGTGAAATCGCCGTTCGGGTGATGCGCCGGGTTGTCCGCCAGCACCAGATGTGCCAGCCCGTTGATCGGCTGGTGCAGGACGCTGAAATCGTAATCGGTCCAGATATCCCCGTTGACCACCAGAAACGCATCGTCGCCCAGCAGCGGCAGCGCACGGAAAATCCCGCCGCCGGTTTCCAGCGGTTCACCTTCCGGCGAGTACTGAATGCTCACGCCAAACTGCGAACCGTCGCCCAGGTGATCTTCGATCTGCTGACCGAGCCAGGCGTGGTTGATCACGATTTCGGTGAATCCTGCAGCCGCGAGGGCGCGCAGGTGATATTCGATCAGCGGAACACCGCCGGCGCGTACCAGTGGTTTCGGCGTGGTCAGGGTCAGCGGGCGCATGCGCTCGCCTTTGCCTGCCGCCAGAATCATTGCCTTCATGCTGTTGCTCCACCCCGCAAGCAGGTGAACAGTGCCTGCAGCTCCGCCAATTCAGGACGACGCGCAATCACCGCGTCTATATAAGAGAAGAAGCGCGGCACGTCGGCGAGGTAGCGCGGTTTGCCGTCGCGATGGCAGATGCGCGCGAAGATGCCGATGACTTTCAGGTGGCGCTGCACGCCCATCAGGTCACTGGCACGCAGGAAGTCTTCGAAGTCCGGCTGCACTGGAATGTTCAATGCCGAGGCTTGTTGCCAGTAACTTTCCAGCCAAGCGCGCACGCGCTCTTCGGGCCAACTGAGGAAAGCGTCCTTGAACAGGCAGGTCACGTCGTAGGTTACCGGGCCGTAGACCGCATCCTGGAAATCCAGCACGCCGGGGTTCGGTTCGCTGAGCATCAGGTTGCGCGGCATATAGTCGCGGTGCACCAGCACTTTGGGCTGGGCCAGTGCGCTGTCGATCAGCAGATCGCTGACCTGCTGCCACTGCTGTTGCTGGGTCGCGTCGAATTCGACACCCAGTTCACGCTTCACATACCACTCGGGGAACAGTTCCAGCTCGCGGCGCAGCAAGGCAACGTCGTAGCTCGGCAACGGCGCGACCATCGGCAACTGCTGAAAAGCCAGCAGCGCTTGCAGGGCATCGCCGAACAACGCGTCGGCATTTTCGCCATTGATCACGTCGAGATAGGTCTTGTTGCCCAGGTCATTGAGCAAAAGAAATCCGCGATCGAGGTCTTCTGCATAAATTTTCGGCACGTTAATTCCGGATTTCGCCAGCAAAAAAGCGATATCCACGAACGGTTTGCAGTTTTCCTGGGGTGGCGGAGCGTCCATCACGACGAAGCTGCGCCCCTCGCCTTCCCAGCGGAAGTAACGGCGGAAACTCGCGTCGCTGCTGGCCGCAGTCAACGTGGCCGGGGGCACGGTGCCCCAGCCCTGCTCGGCAAACAACGTTGCCAACTGCTCATCGAGCCAAACTTTCAGGTGTTGCAAGCGTACATCTTGGTCAGGCATTGCAAGGGTCTCCGACGGCGCTAGCCGTCAAGCGGGTCATGCTTTATTATCCAGCATCTTTTTCAGACCATCGAGAGGCGTGCGGCCCACACCGCGGGCAGATGGCACGCAGGAAGCCCGGACTAATAAGATGGCATTGAAATCCCCCGCGTTTCGTAAAAAATTTCCGTTGTTGGTAACCGGCAGTCTGCTGGCTATGCAACCTCTGGCCAGTCAATTCGTTGTTGCCGCCGAGCAGTATGACTGCTCCGTCTCGGCTACGGGTGGTTGGGCCTGTGCGCCCAAATCACCGGCTGCTGCGTTGCCGCCGCGTCCGGTGCATGACGGCAGTGCCGTCAGCGCCACGGGTGAAGCTGCAGCAGAGAACGGCTCGACGAGCGACACTGGCGCCAAACCGGTGCTGGTGACCGAAGCCAAGGGCCGCGGTCTGAAATCCCGTAGCGAAGACTTCAGTCACCTCGACTGGGTTCCGCGCGAGAAGCTCACCGCTGCCCAACTGGCCGAGACCGGGCCTTACTGCTCGGGTGCCTACATCGAGCCGACTCGTCCTGGCATGAATGACAAGACGAACAAAAGCGATGCTCCGACCTTTATCGGCGCAAAAGCCTCGCGCTATAACACCGATGATCAAGTCGGTACGCTGGCCGGTGATGTTGTCCTGCGTCAGGGCAGCATGCAGGTCGAATCCGACGAGGCCAGCCTGTATCAGGCCGAGAGCCGCGCCGAACTCAATGGCGATGTGCGTATCCGTGACAACGGCGCGCTGATCGTCGGCGACCACGCCGATGTGCAGCTCGACACCGGTGAAGCCAAGGTCGACAACGCCGAATACGTGATGCACAAATCGCGCATCCGCGGTAACGCGCTGTACGCCAAGCGTGCCGAGAACGCGATCATCCGCTTGAAGGACGGCACGTACACCACGTGCGAACCGAACAGCAACGCCTGGCAGCTCAAGGGCAACAACATCACCTTGAACCCGGCCACCGGTTTCGGTACCGCGACCAACGTGACGCTGCGCGTCAAAGACATTCCGATCCTGTACACGCCGTACATCTATTTCCCGATCGACGACCGTCGTCAGTCGGGCTTCCTGCCGCCGACCATCGGCAGCGGCAGCGACACCGGCTTCATGCTGGTCACGCCGTACTACTTCAACCTGGCGCCGAACTACGACGCCACGTTGTACCCGCGCTACATGAGCAAGCGCGGCATGCTGGTGGAAGGCGAATTCCGTTACCTGACCAAGTCGAGTGAAGGTCAGTTCGGTGCCGCGTATCTGAACGATGACGATACCGAGCGCAGCAAGCAGACCGACTACGAAAAAACCCGCTACATGTACAACTGGCAGCACAAGGGCGGTCTCGACTCCCGTGTGTTCACTGAAGTCGACTACACCAAGATCAGCGATCCGTATTACTTCCAGGATCTGCAGACCGATCAGATTGGTGTGAAAAGCAGCGACTACGTGAATCAGCAGGGCGCGGTCACTTACCGTGGCGACAGTTACACCGCCCGCTTGAATGCTCAGCAGTACCAACTGGCTACCGTTTCGAACATCACCCCGTATGGTCGTCTGCCGCAGATCACCTTCAATGGTCAGCTGCCGTACCACCCGGAAGGCCTGAACTTCGATTACGAGACCGAGCTGGTACGCTTTGATCGCGACCTGAAAAACGGTAACTTCATCGATGAAAATGGCAATGCGTCTCCGCGCCTCGATACCAATATTCGTGGCCTGGACCGAGCCAACGGCGACCGTCTGAACCTGAAGCCAGGTGTCAGCCTGCCGATGAACTGGACTTACGGTTTCCTGAAGCCGTCGCTCAAGTACCAGTACACCCAATATCAGCTTGATCTGGACAACACCGGCAAATCGCAGATCGATGCGATGACTGCCGAGCAGAAAAAGCTCAACGGTGAATTCGACAGCAACCAGAACCGTGGCGTACCGATTGCCAGCATCGACAGCGGTTTGTACTTCGACCGCAATACACAGTTCTTCGGCAAAAACTATCGTCAAACCCTGGAACCACGCCTGTTCTACCTTTATGTTCCCGAGGTGGACCAAGAAGACATTCCGGTATTCGACACCAGCGAGTACACCTTCAACTACGCCTCGCTGTTCCGCGACAACCGTTTCTCCGGCTCCGACCGTGTTGGTGACGAGAACAAGCTGTCGCTGGGCGTGACCAGCCGCTGGATCGAAGACGACGGTTTCGAACGTCAACGCATCAGCGTCGGTCAGGCTTACTATTTCAAGGATCGTGAAGTACAACTGCCAGGCATCGCGTTCAAGGATCGCAAGGATGCCCAGTCCGACGTTTCGCCATACGCTCTGGAATACGAGTACCGCTGGAACCGCGATTGGCGCACCACGGCCGACTACAACTGGGACCCGGACAGCCGCAGCCCGCGTTCCGGCAGCGCGATGTTCCACTACCAGCCTGAAGACAACCCGAACAAGGTCATCAACGCCGGTTATCGCTATCGCAATGACCAGGTCCGTTACGACCAGAACACCGGTAAATGGTCGGTGGGCGGTGGTGACTACGGCACCCCGGGCCAGCCTGGCTACGTGAAGGACTACTACAAGATCCAGCAGCATGACTTCTCGGTCATCTGGCCGATCGTTCCGCAGTGGAACGCGATCAGCCGCTGGCAGTACGACTACAACCGTAACCGTACCCTGGAAGCCTTCGGCGGTTTCGAGTACGACAACTGCTGCTGGAAACTGCGCCTGATCAACCGTTACTGGGTTTCCTATGACGAGTTCAGCCAGGAAGCTCCGCAAAACGAAAAAGGCGACCATGGCGTCTTCCTCCAAATTGTTCTGAAGGGACTCGGCGGCCTCACTGGCGCCAAGGTAGAGAGCTTCCTCGACAAAGGCATTCAAGGTTATCGTGAACGTGAAGACCAAGCTTTCTGATTGTCTGCGCCCGCTGATGCTGGGCGCGCTGTTCCTGGGTACTGCGGCCAACGCCGCAGTACAGTCCATCGACAAAGTCGTAGCAATCGTCGACAACGACGTGGTCATGCAGAGCCAACTGGACCAGCGTGTTCACGAAGTGCAGCAGACCATCGCCAAGCGTGGCGGCGGCTTGCCGCCTCCTGGCGTTCTGGATCAACAGGTGCTTGAGCGCCTGATCGTTGAAAACCTGCAATTGCAGATCGGCGAACGCTCTGGCATCCGCATCACCGACGAAGAGCTTAACCAGGCGGTCGGTACCATTGCGCAGCGCAACAACATGACGGTCGAGCAGTTCCGCGCCGCCCTGGCTCACGATGGTCTGAACTATGACGACGCCCGTGACCAGATCAAGCGCGAGATGATCATCAGCCGTGTGCGTCAGCGTCGCGTGGCAGAACGTATTCAGGTCTCCGAGCAGGAAGTGAAGAACTTCCTCGCATCCGACCTGGGCAAGATGCAACTGTCCGAAGAACTGCACCTGGCCAACATCCTGATCCCGACGCCGGAAAGCGCTAACTCTGATGCGATTCAGAGCGCTGCCCGTCAGGCCATGGAGGTTTACCAGCAGCTCAAGCAAGGCGCTGACTTCGGCCAGATGGCCGTGGCCAGGTCCGGTAGCGACAACGCACTGGAAGGCGGGGACATGGGCTGGCGTAAAGCCGCCCAACTGCCACCGCCGTTCGACCGCGAGTTGAGCAGCATGGCCGTCGGCGACATCACGCAGCCTGCACGCACGCCGGGTGGCTTCATCATCCTGAAGCTGCTGGCCAAACGCGGCGGCGAAGCCCAGATGCGTGACGAAGTGCATGTACGTCATATTCTGGTCAAGCCGAGTCCGATTCGCGACGAAGCCAAGACCAAAGCTTTGGTGCAATCGCTGTATGAGCGCATCGTCGCCGGTGAAGATTTCGCCGAACTGGCGAAAAACTACTCCGAGGACCCGGGTTCTGCCCTCAACGGCGGCGACCTGAACTGGATCGACCCTAACGCACTGGTTCCGGAATTCCGCGAAGTGATGGCAAAGACCCCACAAGGTCAGCTGTCCAAGCCGTTCCAGACCCAATACGGCTGGCATGTTCTGGAAGTCCTTGGCCGTCGTGCCACCGACAGCACCGAACAGGCCCGCGAGCAGCAAGCCATGACCGTACTGCGTAACCGCAAATACGACGAAGAGCTGCAAACCTGGCTGCGTCAGATCCGTGACGAAGCGTACGTAGAGATCAAACTTCCTGGCGCAGACCAGGCAGTGCAGTGAAACCCAAGCGTTTCGCGCTGACACCCGGCGAACCAGCCGGCATCGGTCCCGACCTGTGCCTGCTGCTCGCCTCGCAGGCCCAGCCACATCCCCTGATTGCCATCACCAGCCGCGACCTGCTCCTTGAGCGGGCCGCGCAACTGGGGCTGGCTGTCAATCTGCTGGAAGTTACGCCTGACTGCTGGCCTGACGCTCCGGCGCCTGCCAACAGCCTGTACGTCTGGGATACGCCGCTCAGCGCCCCCGTGGAGGCCGGGCAACTGGACAAGGCCAACGCCGCATTCGTCCTCGAAACCCTGACGCGCGCCGGCAACGGCTGTCTGAATGGCGACTTTGCCGGAATGATCACCGCCCCCGTGCACAAAGGCGTGATCAACGAATCCGGCATCGCCTTTTCCGGGCACACCGAATTCCTCGCTGACCTGACCCACACCGCCCAAGTGGTAATGATGCTCGCCACCCGCGGTCTGCGTGTGGCACTGGTCACCACTCACCTGCCCCTGCGCGAGATTGCCGACGCGATCACTCCGGAACGGCTGGAGCGGGTCACGCGAATCCTGCACAGCGACCTGCAAAACAAATTCGGCATCGCCCGGCCGCGCATTCTGGTCTGCGGGCTTAACCCGCATGCCGGTGAGGGCGGACATCTGGGCCATGAAGAAATCGACATCATTGAACCGACATTAGAGCGCCTGCGCGGCGAGGGCATGGACCTTCGTGGCCCGCTGCCTGCCGACACTCTGTTTACCCCCAAATATCTGGAGCACTGCGACGCAGTGCTGGCGATGTACCACGACCAGGGCCTGCCTGTGCTGAAGTACAAAGGCTTCGGCGCTGCCGTCAACGTGACCCTGGGTTTGCCGATCATCCGCACCTCGGTTGACCACGGCACGGCCCTGGATCTGGCCGGCAGCGGCAAGATCGACACCGGCAGCCTGCAAGTCGCACTGGAAACCGCCTACCAGATGGCCGAGACCCATTTATGACCGAGCAATACCAACACAAGGCGCGCAAACGCTTTGGCCAGAACTTCCTGCACGATGCCGGCGTTATCGATCGCATCCTGCGTTCCATCAGCGCCAAGTCTGAAGACCGCCTGCTGGAAATCGGCCCCGGCCAGGGCGCATTGACCGCCGGCCTGCTCAATTCCGGCGCGCAACTCGACGTGGTAGAGCTCGACAAGGACCTGATCCCGATCCTCAATCGGCAGTTTGCCGGCAAGAGCAACTTCAACCTGCACCAGGGCGATGCGTTGAAGTTCGACTTCAACACCCTCAATGCCGCGCCGAACAGCCTGCGTGTGGTCGGCAACCTGCCGTACAACATCTCGACGCCGCTGATTTTTCACCTGCTGAACAACGCCGGCATTATTCGCGACATGCACTTCATGCTGCAGAAAGAAGTGGTCGAACGTCTGGCGGCGGGGCCGGGGGGCGGTGACTGGGGTCGCCTGTCGATCATGGTTCAGTACCACTGCCGCGTAGAGCACCTGTTCAATGTCGGCCCGGGCGCGTTCAATCCGCCGCCGAAGGTCGACTCGGCCATCGTTCGTCTGGTACCGCACGCCGTACTGCCGCACCCGGCCAAGGATCACAAGTTGCTGGAGCGCGTGGTGCGCGAAGCGTTCAACCAGCGCCGCAAAACCTTGCGCAACACCCTCAAGCAATTGCTCAGCAATGCAGAAATTGAAGCCGCCGGTGTCGATGGCAGCCTGCGCCCGGAGCAACTGGATCTGGCGGCGTTCGTACGCCTGGCCGACCAGCTCGCCGTACAAGTCCCGGCCGCCCCCGCCGCCGACTGACCGGCGATGAACGCTATCGGGCAGGACGCCACTCTGGTTTACTGCCCGATACTTGCCTAGACTGATTCCCCATCAGCTACGCCCCGCGTTCCGCTTCGTTTAAGGCCCTTTGCATGTCCGATTCCCGTTACCAGGTCGATGTCAGCGTCGTTACCCGCTATCTGGCAGACCAATCGCAACCCGAGCACGACCGCTTCGCCTTCGCCTACACCATCACTGTGCAGAACAACGGCGAGATTCCCGCCAAACTGTTATCGCGGCATTGGGTGATAACCGATGGTGATGGCCACGTTGAGGAAGTACGCGGTGCCGGCGTCGTCGGCCAGCAACCGTTGATCGAAGCCGGCCGAAGCCACACCTACAGCAGCGGCACCGTGATGACGACCAAAGTTGGCACCATGCAAGGTACTTACGAGATGGTTGCCGACGACGGCAAACATTTCGACGCCGTTATCAAACCTTTCCTCCTCGCCGTACCCGGAGCCTTGCACTGATGACGACGTACGCCGTCGGCGACCTGCAAGGCTGCCTCGAACCGCTCAAGTGCCTGCTCAGGGAGGTCGCATTCGATCCGAAACTCGACCGCCTGTGGCTGGTCGGCGATCTGGTCAACCGTGGCCCGCAGTCACTGGAAACCCTGCGTTTTCTGTATGGCATGCGGGAATCGCTGGTCTGCGTGCTGGGCAATCACGACCTGCACCTGCTGGCTGCGGCGAAAAACATCGAGCGTTTGAAGAAGTCCGACACCCTGCGCGAGATTCTCGAGGCGCCGGACAGTGCCGAACTGCTGGAATGGGTGCGCCAACAGAAGCTCATGCATTACGACGAGCAGCGCGATGTCGCCATGGTTCACGCCGGCATCCCACCTCAGTGGTCGCTGCGCCGGGCCCTGAAGTGCGCTGACGAAGTCGAGACCGCTCTGCGCGACGATAACCTGCTGCCCGCCTACCTCGACGGCATGTATGGCAATGAGCCGGCGAAATGGGACAACGATCTTAAAGGCGTGGCCCGTCTGCGCGTCATCACCAACTATTTCACGCGCATGCGCTTCTGCACCGCCGAAGGCAAACTCGACCTCAAGAGCAAGGAAGGCCTCGACACGGCACCCGCCGGTTACAAACCGTGGTTCCAGCACAAGGAACGCAAGACCAAAGGCCTGCGCATCATCTTTGGCCATTGGGCGGCACTCGAAGGCAATATTCACGAGCCCGGCATCTCGGCGCTGGACACCGGTTGTGTCTGGGGCGGCAGCCTGACCCTGATGAACGTCGACAGCGGCGAGCGCGTGTCGTGCAAATGCGATGAACACGGCGGCCTCGCCCCGACCGTCGCACCACTTATCCCCGAAACTTCGCCAGTCCGCGTGACGCGTTAGACTGCGCTTTCAGCCGAGCAACAGGAACCCGCCATGAGCGAATTCAAACGAATCCCCCCGGAACAGGCCCAGGCCCTGCGTGAACAAGGCGCTGTCGTGGTCGACGTGCGCGACCCGGCCACTTTTGCCGCGCTGCATATCAGTGGTTCGAAACATCTGGACAATCACTCGCTGCACGCTTTCATTCAAGGCGCCGACCTCGATGCGCCGACCGTCGTCGTTTGCTACCACGGCAATTCCAGCCAGGGTGCTGCGGCGTACCTGATCAGCCAGGGCTTCTCTGATGTTTACAGCATGGACGGCGGCTTCGAGTTGTGGCGCACGACTTATCCGTCGGAAACCGCGCAAGGCACCGCCGAATAATTTTTTTTGTCACGTGCAGGCCCCGGCTGCCGTGGGCCTGCGCTGGCAGACGAACGGTCTTGCCACACATAATTACGTATCTCGCCTTTACCTCCCGAATTAGCAACTATCCTTAAGCCCAGGCCATCCAAAACAGGGGAGAGCCGGTACACCGGCGCACGGGTCATCGGGAGTGACTTTCGCGATTGTCGATCGTGGAAGTGTTCTGGGGGGTAAACAAACAGCTGCCATAGCGGTTGTTTGCCAGCATCGACTGAGTGATCCGGCGTCGGCTCCACGTATCGAGCGAGGTGACGTCATGAGTATCTTTAGCCACTTCCAACAACGCTTCGAGTCCACACGCCAGGAAGAACTCTCGCTGCAAGAGTACCTGGAGCTGTGCAAGAAAGACCGTAGCGCCTACGTTTCCGCCGCCGAGCGTCTATTGCTGGCCATCGGTGAGCCGGAACTGCTCGACACCTCGACCAATTCGAGGCTGTCACGCATCTTCTCCAACAAGGTCATTCGTCGCTATCCGGCCTTTGAAGACTTCCACGGGATGGAAGAATGCATCGACCAGATCGTCTCGTATTTCCGCCATGCCGCCCAAGGCCTGGAAGAGAAGAAACAAATTCTTTATCTGCTCGGTCCCGTCGGTGGCGGTAAATCGTCCCTGGCCGAGAAGCTGAAACAGCTGATCGAAAAAGTGCCCTTCTACGCGATCAAGGGCTCGCCGGTATTCGAATCGCCTCTGGGTCTGTTCAACGCCACCGAAGATGGCGCGATCCTCGAGGAAGACTTCGGCATTCCACGGCGCTACCTGAACACCATCATGTCGCCCTGGGCGACCAAACGCCTGGCCGAATTCGGCGGCGACATCAGCCAGTTCCGCGTGGTCAAACTGTACCCGTCGATCCTCAATCAGATCGCCGTGGCCAAGACCGAACCGGGCGACGAGAACAACCAGGACATCTCGGCGCTGGTCGGTAAAGTCGACATCCGCAAACTCGAGGAATACCCACAGAACGACGCCGACGCCTACAGCTACTCCGGTGCGCTGTGCCGGGCCAACCAAGGCCTGATGGAATTCGTCGAAATGTTCAAGGCACCGATCAAGGTGCTGCACCCATTGCTGACCGCGACCCAAGAAGGCAACTACAACAGCACTGAAGGCCTCGGCGCGATTCCGTTCACCGGGATCCTGCTCGCCCACTCCAACGAATCGGAATGGCACACCTTCCGCAACAACAAGAACAACGAAGCGTTCATCGACCGGATCTACATCGTCAAAGTGCCTTATTGCCTACGCGTCAGTGACGAAGTGAAGATCTACGACAAACTGCTGTTCAACAGCTCCCTGGCCAAGGCCCATTGCGCCCCGGACACCCTGAAGATGCTCGCGCAGTTCACTGTGTTGTCACGCCTGAAGGAGCCGGAGAACTCCAACATCTACTCGAAGATGCGCGTCTACGACGGCGAAAACCTCAAGGACACCGATCCGAAGGCCAAGTCGATTCAGGAATATCGCGACTCGGCAGGCGTCGACGAAGGCATGAACGGCCTGTCGACCCGGTTTGCGTTCAAGATTCTGTCCAAGGTCTTCAACTTCGACCCGCATGAAATCGCCGCCAACCCGGTGCACCTGCTCTATGTGCTGGAACAGCAGATCGAACAGGAACAGTTCCAGGCCGAGACCCGCGAACGCTATCTGCGTTATCTGAAGGAATACCTGGCACCGCGTTATATCGAATTCATCGGCAAGGAGATCCAGACCGCGTACCTCGAGTCTTACAGCGAGTACGGCCAGAACATCTTCGACCGCTACGTGCTGTACGCGGACTTCTGGATTCAGGATCAGGAATACCGCGATCCGGAAACCGGCGAGATCCTCAACCGCGTCGCGCTCAACGAAGAACTGGAGAAAATCGAGAAACCGGCCGGTATCAGCAATCCGAAGGATTTCCGCAACGAGATCGTCAACTTCGTCTTGCGTGCGCGGGCCAATAACAACGGCAAGAACCCAACCTGGCTCAGCTACGAAAAACTGCGGGTGGTCATCGAGAAGAAAATGTTCTCGAACACCGAGGACCTGCTGCCGGTCATCAGTTTCAACGCCAAGGCCAGCAAAGAGGATCAGCAAAAGCACAACGACTTCGTTACACGCATGGTCGAACGTGGCTACACCGACAAACAGGTACGACTGCTGTCCGAATGGTACCTACGGGTCCGGAAGTCGCAGTGAAGCAGCAGCAAGCTTCCAGCTACAAGCTGCAAGAACAAAGCGCGTAACCCACTGATGCCCGGGAACCTGCTTTTACTTGCAGCTTGAGGCTCACAACTTGAAGCTGCCCGGAGGGCTTCCTATGAGTTATGTGATCGACCGACGTCTCAATGGCAAGAACAAGAGCACGGTGAACCGCCAGCGTTTCCTGCGGCGTTACCGTGACCACATCAAGAAGGCTGTCGAAGAGGCGGTCAGCCGGCGTTCCATTACCGATATGGAACACGGCGAACAGATCAGTATTCCCGGTCGCGACATCGACGAACCGGTGCTTCACCATGGTCGCGGCGGGAAGCAGACTGTGGTTCATCCGGGCAACAAGGAGTTCACCGCCGGTGAACATATCGCCCGCCCACCGGGAGGTGGCGGCGGACGCGGCCCGGGCAAGGCCGGCAACTCCGGCGAGGGCATGGACGAGTTCGTCTTCCAGATCACCCAGGAAGAATTTCTCGAGTTCATGTTCGAAGACCTCGAATTGCCTAATCTGGTCAAACGCAACCTGAGCGGTACTGACACCTTCAAAACCGTACGCGCCGGTATCAGCAACGAAGGCAACCCGTCGCGGATCAACATCATCCGCACCCTGCGCTCAGCCCATGCACGGCGCATTGCGCTGTCCGGCAGCAGCCGGGCGAAACTGCGTGAAGTCAAAGCGGAACTTGAACGCCTGAGACGGGAAGAACCAGACAACTTCGGCGATATTCAGGAACTCGAAGCGGAAATCGAGAAACTCAGCGCGCGTATTCATCGCGTGCCGTTTCTCGACACGTTCGACTTGAAGTACAACCTGCTGATCAAACAACCCAATCCCAGTTCGAAAGCGGTGATGTTCTGCCTGATGGACGTCTCCGGCTCCATGACCCAGGCGACCAAGGACATCGCCAAGCGCTTTTTCATCCTGTTGTACCTGTTCCTGAAACGGAACTACGACAAGATCGACGTGGTGTTCATCCGCCACCACACCAGCGCCCGGGAAGTCGACGAGGAGGAGTTTTTCTATTCACGGGAAACCGGCGGCACCATCGTTTCCAGCGCCCTGAAACTGATGCAGGAGATCATGGCCGAACGTTATCCGAGCAATGAGTGGAACATCTACGCGGCGCAGGCTTCCGACGGTGACAACTGGAACGATGATTCGCCGATCTGTCGCGACATTCTGATCAATCAGATCATGCCGTTTGTGCAGTACTACACTTACGTGGAGATCACCCCGCGCGAACATCAGGCCTTGTGGTACGAATACGAACGCATCGCCGAAGCCTTCTCTGACACTTTTGCCCAGCAGCAACTGGTCTCGGCCGGGGATATCTATCCGGTCTTCCGTGAACTCTTCCAGCGCAGGTTAGTGACATGACCGCCAAAGAGCAGAAGCGCCAACCCATTTCCACCGGCTCCGAATGGACATTCGAGCTGATCCAGACTTACGACCGCGAAATCGCCCGGATCGCGGCGCGCTATGCGCTGGATACCTACCCCAACCAGATCGAGGTGATCACCGCCGAGCAGATGATGGACGCTTATGCCTCGGTAGGCATGCCGCTGGGCTATCACCACTGGTCCTACGGCAAACATTTCCTAAGCACTGAAAAATCCTATAGCCGTGGGCAGATGGGCCTGGCCTACGAAATCGTGATCAACTCCGACCCGTGCATCGCTTATCTGATGGAAGAAAACACCATCTGCATGCAGGCGCTGGTGGTGGCGCACGCGTGCTACGGCCACAACAGCTTCTTCAAGGGCAATTACCTGTTCCGCACCTGGACCGACGCCAGTTCGATCATCGATTACCTGGTGTTTGCCAAGCAGTACATCATGCAGTGCGAAGAGCGCCACGGCATCGATGCGGTGGAAGACCTGCTCGACTCCTGCCATGCCCTGATGAACTACGGCGTCGACCGCTACAAACGTCCGTACCCGATTTCCGCCGAAGAGGAACGGCGTCGGCAGAAGGATCGTGAAGAGCACATGCAGAAGCAGATCAATGATCTGTGGCGCACCATTCCCAAAGGCGCGGATAAATACAGCGACAAGGACAACGCTCGTTTCCCGGCCGAACCGCAGGAAAACATCCTCTACTTCATCGAAAAACACGCACCGTTGCTGGAACCGTGGCAACGCGAGATCGTGCGGATCGTGCGCAAGATCGCCCAGTATTTCTACCCACAGCGTCAGACCCAAGTGATGAACGAAGGCTGGGCAACGTTCTGGCACTACACGCTGATGAACGACCTGTACGACGAAGGGCTGGTCACCGACGGCTTCATGATGGAATTCCTGACTTCGCACACCAGCGTGGTGTTCCAGCCAGGCTTCGACAGCCCCTACTACAACGGCATCAACCCCTACGCGCTGGGCTTTGCGATGTATCGTGACATCCGGCGCATGTGTGAAGAACCTACCGAGGAGGACCGCCGCTGGTTCCCGGAAATTGCCGGGACCGACTGGCTGTCGACCATCAAGTTCGCCATGAGCAGCTTCAAGGATGAGAGCTTCATCCTGCAGTACCTGTCACCGAAAGTGATCCGCGACCTGAAGCTGTTCAGCATTCTCGATGACGACCAGAAGGACGATCTGCTGGTGCCGGCCATCCACGATGAACCCGGCTACCGGATCATCCGCGAAACCCTGGCGGCGCAATACAACCTGGGTAACCGCGAGCCGAACATACAGATCTACAGCATCGATCGGCGCGGCGATCGCTCACTGACCCTGCGCCACCAACAACACGACCGCAAACCGCTGGGCGACTCCACCGACGAGGTGCTTAAACACCTGCATCGTTTGTGGGGCTTCGATATTCATCTGGAAACCCTGCAAGGCGACCAGATCATGAAAACCCACCACGTTCCGCCACGCAGTGACCACAGCGAAGGAGATTACGGTCGGCTTGACCTTGCCGTGATTCATCTTTGATCCGGTTTCGGCCTCCGGAAGTCTGACGC
This sequence comes from Pseudomonas sp. IT-347P, assembly GCF_949768005.1. Lineage (NCBI taxonomy): Bacteria > Pseudomonadati > Pseudomonadota > Gammaproteobacteria > Pseudomonadales > Pseudomonadaceae > Pseudomonas > Pseudomonas sp. IT-347P. The sequence goes on along the minus strand of NZ_CATKPQ010000033.1, from coordinate 702,699 downwards.
AAGGGTTATCCTGTCGGGCTAACGGAGGTTTTTTATGCAGATTTTCAAGGTTGGCGGTGCTGTACGTGATCGCTTGCTGGGCAAACCGGTCACGGACATCGATTGGGTTGTGGTCGGTGCCACCACGGACGAAATGCTCGCCCAGGGTTATCGCCCGGTCGGTGCGGATTTCCCGGTGTTCCTTCACCCCAAGAGTGGCGAGGAGTACGCCCTCGCCCGCACCGAACGCAAAAGCGGGCGCGGCTATGGCGGCTTCACTTTTCACGCCAGCCCCGAGGTGACACTCGAAGAAGACCTGATTCGCCGCGACCTGACCATCAACGCCATGGCCGAGGACGACCAGCACAATCTGACCGATCCCTACCATGGCCAGCGTGATCTGGAAGCGCGGATTCTGCGCCACGTTTCCCCGGCGTTCGCCGAAGATCCTCTGCGTGTGCTGCGCGTTGCCCGCTTCGCTGCGCGTTATGCCGGGCTCGGCTTTACTGTTGCGCCGGAGACGCTGGAATTGATGCGCGAGCTCAGCGAATCCGGCGAGCTGGAGGCGCTGACGGCCGAACGCAGCTGGAAAGAAATCTCTCGTGCGCTGATGGAAGAGCAGCCGCAAGTATTCGTTCAGGTGCTGCGCGACTGCGGCGCGCTGAAGGTGCTGATGCCGGAAGTCGACGCGCTCTTCGGTGTGCCGCAACCGGAAGCGCATCACCCGGAAATCGATACCGGCCTCCACACCCTGAGCGTTTTGGAGCAATCGGCGCTGCACAAACAACCGCTCACGGTGCGTTGGGCCTGCCTGCTGCACGACCTCGGCAAAGGCCTGACTCCGGAAGAAGAGTGGCCGCGGCATATCGCCCATGAGCACACCGGGCTGAAGCTGATCAAAGCGGTCAACGAACGCTTCAAGGCACCGAAGGATTGTCAGGAATTGGCGTTACTGGTCGGCCAATACCACACCCATGGCCACCGGGCACTGGAGCTGAAGGCTTCGACATTGTTGGAGTTGCTGCAGAGTTTTGACGTGTATCGCCGGCCGCAGCGGTTCGAAGAATTTATCGCCGCGTGCGAAATGGATGCTCGCGGGCGCAAGGGACTGGAGCAGAGAAGTTATCCACAGGCCGATTATTTGCGAGGTGCGGCGAAGGCTGCGCGGGAAGTGGCGGTGCAGCCGTTGCTGGAGAAGGGATTCAAAGGTCCGGAACTGGGCGAAGCGCTGAAGCGTGAGCGACTGAAGGCGTTGAAGATCTACAAAGAAGCAGCGTCTGCTTGAAGAGGCGTCGTCGGATCGCCGCCCGGAGCCGGCTCGCTCCCACAGGGAATGCATTCCAAATGTGAGAACGAGCCGGCTCGCGAAAGCGTCCGTCAGATCAACGAAGATCTGATGGGGTCAGTTGTGCGCCACGCCACTCGAACGCTACTGGCGCCAGCACCTGTTCAATCTGCGCCTCTGCCCACAATGTCGCGAAGCTTTTTCCCACGCCCGGATGCACGCGATCCGGTGCAATCAGCGACAACGGCCACAGCACAAAAGCATTTTTCAGAATCTCCGCGCGCGGCAAAACCAACCCATCGAAATTACCCACCAGATCGCCATACAGCAGCACGTCGATATCCAGCGGCAAGCCCTTGCGATCCGGCGCATAGCGACCGTTATCGGCCTCGATGAACTTCAAGCGTCGGTCCAGTTCCATCAACGGCAGGTCGGTATACGCCGACACCACAAAATTGAAAAAAGGCCCGCTCTTGATGCCCACTGGCGCGCTCTCGAACACCGCTGAACAGCGGATATCCACCAGAAACGTCGCCAGGGCTTCGAGCCCTGCGCGCAAATGGGTTTCGCGCTCGATATTGCTACCGAGCCCGAGGTACACCTGAGTCAGCGACATCCGCGCTCGATCTCCACGCCAACACCACCTTTCGCGGCCGGTACGGCGCCGGGTTTGGTCAGCTTAAGACGTACCCAAGTGATCTTGAATTCGCTCATCAGCACTTCGACCAGACGCTCGGCGAAAGTCTCGACCAGCTGGAACTGCGCCTGCTCGGCAAACGCCTGAATGCGCGTGGACACGCTGGCGTAGTCGAGCGCCAGGGTCAGGTCGTCACCGGCGGCGGCCGGGCGATTGTCCCAGGCGAAGCTCAGATCAAGTCGCAGACACTGGCGGATGCCGCGCTCCCAGTCATAGGCACCAATGACGGTGTCAACTTCCAGGCCCTCGATAAACACTCTGTCCAAGCACTTCTCTCCGCTGCACGACAAGGGCGCAATGCGCCGTTAGAATCAGGGCGTCCTCGCCCGGAATAGTTAGCATGTTTTGGTTACTGGCGACTCTCGCCTACCTGCTCGGCTCGCTGTCCTTCGCCATTTTGCTCAGCCGCCTGACCGGAAACCCGGATCCGCGAATGAGTGGCTCGGGTAATGCCGGCGCCACCAACATGCTGCGCCTGGCCGGTCGCAAACTGGCGATCCTGACCTTGCTGGGTGATCTGTGCAAAGGCCTGGCGCCGGTGCTGATCGCATCGGCTGCCGGCCTTTCGCTGCAGGATCAGGCGTGGATCGGCGTCTGCGCCGTGATCGGTCACCTGTTCCCGCTGTACTTCCGCTTCCGTGGCGGCAAAGGCGTCGCCACCGCCGCCGGCATGCTGCTCGGCCTGTACCCACCCGCCGCGTTGCTGGCCGTGTGCGCCTGGCTGCTGACGTTCTACCTGACCCGCACCAGCTCGCTGGCGGCGCTGATCGCCACGCCACTGACCCTGCCACTGTTAGCCTGGCAGGAACCGCAAGCGCTGATGCCGATGAGCGCACTGACCTTGCTGATCGTCTGGCGCCACCGCGGCAATCTACGCGACCTGTTTGCCGGGCGCGAACGGCATTTTTAAATACCGTCGATGAGCGTCGCTCATTACAAGGCCGACAATTGCTCCATCGGCCAACGCGCCTGCACGCTGATCGCCAGACTTTCCTGCTGTCCGGCCTGCAAACGCTGGCAACCGGCAAACGCAATCATCGCGCCGTTGTCGGTGCAGAACTCCGGACGCGCATAAAACACATCGCCCTTCATGTCACCGAGCATCTTTTCCAGCGAAACCCGCAACGCCTTGTTGGCACTGACGCCGCCCGCAATCACCAGACGCTTCATGCCCGCTTGTTTCAGGGCACGCTTGCACTTGATGGTCAAAGTCTCCACCACGGCCTGCTGGAACGCCAGCGCGATGTCGCAACGGGCTTGTTCGCTGTCGTCCCCGGCGTTGACGCATTGCTGCCAGGTGTTGAGGGCGAAGGTTTTCAAGCCGCTGAAGCTGAAATCCAGACCCGGACGATCACACATCGGACGCGGGAAGGTGAAACGTCCGGCAACGCCTTTCTCCGCCAACTTGGCGATTTCCGGCCCGCCCGGGTAATTGAGGCCCATCATTTTCGCGGTTTTGTCGAAGGCTTCGCCGGCGGCGTCGTCGAGCGTTTCGCCAAGCAGGCTGTATTGACCGATGCCATCGACTTGAACCAGCTGCGTATGACCACCCGAGACCAACAAAGCGACGAACGGGAATTGCGGCGGTTTTGGCTCCAGCATCGGGGCCAGCAAATGCCCTTCCATGTGGTGCACACCGAGCGCAGGAATGCCCCAGGCAAACGCCAGCGCCTGAGCGCAGGAAGCGCCGACCAGCAACGCGCCAACCAGGCCAGGGCCTGCGGTATAGGCGATCGCATCGATCTCGGTCGGCACGCAGTCAGCCTCGGCCAACACCTGACGAATCAAGGGCAGCATGCGCTTGACGTGGTCACGCGAGGCGAGCTCCGGCACTACACCGCCATAAGCGCGATGCAGGTCGATCTGACTGAAGAGAGCGTCGGCCAACAAGCCGCGTTCGCTGTCATATAATGCGACGCCGGTTTCGTCGCAGGAGGTTTCTAATCCCAGTACTAGCATGGGTTTGCGCCTTGTTTAGGCTGAATTCGAAGGCGCGCATAATAGTCGCCGCGTGATGCCCCGACCAGCGGTTTTCGATCAGAGGCTTTGCATTCCGAGCGATGAGGGGTTAACATCCGCAACCCTTAAAAACCGACGTCTTCAAGTGCTCTTTTGCCGCGAGGATGTTGACCCCGGTAATGAATGAAGGTAGCTCTGGATGCCAGCCGTCAAAGTTAAAGAGAACGAACCCTTCGACGTAGCTCTGCGTCGTTTCAAGCGCTCCTGCGAAAAAGCCGGTGTACTGGCTGAAGTTCGTAGCCGCGAATTTTACGAGAAGCCAACTTCTGAGCGTAAGCGCAAAGCAGCAGCCGCTGTTAAGCGTCACGCCAAGAAAGTTCAGCGCGAACAGCGCCGCGCCGTTCGTCTGTACTAATACACAGACGTTCGTAGCAAGCTTCTTGCCTAAGCCCGGCTCTCAGCCGGGCTAATGGCATTTGCGTAAAACGCTTGATGCTTCACCGTCGAAGCCGCACACGCGACCGAGACAAATCTGCTTCACGCGTCAGACCTGGCTCTTTTGCCAGCGGTGCACGTCTTTTCTGACGAGCCTTTCAAGGCTACTGACGAGCACACCCACTGATTCCTCTTACGACGATCAGCCCAAGGCACCTGCATGCGTGCCCGCTTTATTGAGCTATCCGAGGCCCTGAACCGGCCGTCAGCGGATTCAGCGCAACACTTTCAAATAGTCGACGACTGATGAGTACTAACGTCAGTGGATTTTCGGCAGATACACTTCCCGACAGCGATTACGCAAACGACACCGGTCGAGCCGCATATTTTGCGCGCTTCAAACGATGACCCGCGTCCGACAGCCTTTCGCAGCGGACTTTTTAGAGCGCAGACGACGAGAATGCCATGGCCGGGCTGATACCCCAGAGCTTCATTGACGACCTGCTGAACCGCACCGACATCGTCGATGTGGTCAGTTCGCGCGTGCAATTGAAGAAGGCCGGCAAGAACTACACCGCCTGTTGCCCGTTTCACAAAGAGAAAACTCCGTCCTTCAGCGTCAGCCCCGACAAGCAGTTCTATTACTGCTTCGGCTGCGGCGCCGGCGGTAATGCCCTCGGCTTTCTCATGGATCACGACAACCTGGATTTCCCCCAGGCCGTCGAGGACCTGGCGAAAGCCGCCGGCATGGAAATCCCCCGCGAAGAGAGCGGCCGCGATCGCAAGCCACGGCAGCCCACCGATTCGCCGCTGTATCCGCTGCTCACCGCCGCCGCCGACTTTTACCGGCAGGCGCTCAAGAGCCATCCAGCACGCAAAGCCGCGGTGGATTATCTCAAGGGCCGCGGCCTGACTGGCGAGATCGCCCGGGATTTCGGCCTCGGCTTTGCCCCGCCGGGCTGGGACAACCTGTTCAAGCATTTGAGCAGCGACACGTTGCAGCAGAAGGCGATGATCGATGCCGGCCTTTTGATCGAAAACGCCGAAACCGGCAAACGTTACGACCGCTTCCGCGATCGCGTGATGTTCCCGATCCGCGACACCCGCGGGCGGATCATCGCTTTCGGCGGCCGCGTGCTCGGTGACGACAAGCCGAAATATCTGAACTCACCGGAAACCCCGGTATTTCATAAAGGCCAGGAACTCTACGGCCTGTATGAGGCGCGCAAGAACAACCGCAACCTCGACGAAATCATCGTCGTCGAAGGCTACATGGACGTCATCGCCCTCGCTCAGCAGGGGTTGAAGAACGCTGTGGCGACGCTGGGCACCGCGACCAGCGAAGAACACATGAAACGCCTGTTCCGCGTCGTACCGAACGTATTGTTCTGTTTCGACGGCGACCAGGCCGGTCGTAACGCCGCTTGGCGCGCACTGGAAGCCACGCTTTCAAGCCTGCAGGACGGCCGTCGCGCACGCTTCCTGTTTCTGCCCGAAGGCGAAGACCCGGATACCTTGGTGCGCGCCGAAGGCACTGATGCCTTCAAGGCCCGAATCAATCAGCACGCTCAGCCGCTGGCGGATTATTTCTTCCAGCAACTGACCGAAGAGGCCGACCCGCGCTCGCTCGAAGGCAAGGCCCATCTGGCCACCCTCGCAGCACCGTTGATCGACAAGGTGCCGGGCGCCAACCTGCGGATTCTGATGCGTCAACGCCTGACCGAAATCACCGGCCTGAGCAGCGAAACCGTCAGTCAGCTGGCGCAAAGCGCGCCGCAGGAAGCGCCGCCCGCCTACGATCCGGGCATCGATTACGACGCAATGCCGGACTACAGCGACTACCATCAGCCGCAGGCACAGGATATGTATGTGCCGCAGCAGGAATGGACGCCCAAGAAACCCGGCGCTGGCGGCAAGAAATGGGACAAGAAGCCCTGGGACAAGAACGGCAAGCGTGGCGGTGATCGCGAACAGCAGCGCCCGCGCACACCGATTGGCGTCGAGTCGCCAACCCTGACTGCCCTGCGCACACTGCTTCATCACCCGCAACTGGCCGAGCGCGTAGAAGATGCCGGGCACATTGCGGACGAGAATCAGACCAACGCCCAGTTACTTGTGGCGCTGCTCGAAGCCGTACAGAAGAATCCCAAGCTAAACTCATTTCAGTTGATCGCGCGATGGCACGGCACTGAACAGGGACGCTTGCTCAAGGCACTGGCAGAAAAGGAGTGGCTGATTGACGGCGATAACCTTGAACAACAGTTTTTCGACACCATTACTAGCTTGTCAGCCCGCCAACGCGAGCGAAATCTGGAACAGTTGCTCAGGAAAGCGCGTCAAAGCGAACTGAGCATTGAAGAGAAAAACCAACTGCGCGACCTATTAAGTCGCAATGTTTCCGCATCAAACCCGACCTCAACTGGCGCGTGAGGTCATAGCTCAGGTATAATCCTCGGCTTGTTTTTTGCCCGCCAAGACCTTCAGTGGATAGGGTGTTATGTCCGGAAAAGCGCAACAGCAGTCTCGTATTATTGAGTTGATCAAACTGGGTCGTGAGCAGAAGTATCTGACTTACGCCGAGGTCAACGACCACCTGCCCGAGGATATTTCAGATCCTGAGCAGGTGGAAGACATCATCCGCATGATTAACGACATGGGGATCCCCGTACACGAGAGTGCTCCGGATGCGGACGCCCTTATGTTGGCCGACGCCGATACCGACGAGGCCGCTGCGGAAGAAGCAGCCGCTGCGTTGGCAGCGGTGGAGACCGATATCGGTCGCACCACTGACCCAGTGCGCATGTATATGCGTGAAATGGGTACGGTCGAGCTTCTGACTCGTGAAGGCGAAATCGAAATCGCCAAACGTATTGAAGAGGGCATCCGTGAAGTGATGAGCGCAATCGCGCACTTCCCTGGCACGGTTGACCACATTCTCTCCGAGTACACCCGCGTCACCACCGAAGGTGGTCGTCTGTCCGACGTTCTGAGCGGTTATATCGACCCGGACGACGGCATTGCGCCGCCTGCCGAAGTGCCGCCACCGGTCGAAGCGAAAGCGGCGAAAGCCGACGACGAAACCGACGACGATGAAGCCGAATCTTCCGATGACGAAGAAGAAGCCGAAAGCGGTCCGGATCCGGTCATCGCTGCCCAGCGCTTTGGCGCCGTGGCTGACCAGATGGAAATCACCCGCAAGGCCCTGAAAAAGCACGGTCGCAACAACAAGGCAGCGATTGCCGAGTTGCTCGCACTGGCCGAGCTGTTCATGCCGATCAAACTGGTGCCGAAGCAATTCGAAGGCCTGGTCGAGCGTGTTCGCAGTGCCCTGGATCGTCTGCGTCAGCAAGAGCGTGCGATCATGCAACTGTGCGTACGTGATGCACGTATGCCACGCGCCGATTTCCTGCGTCAGTTCCCGGGCAACGAAGTCGACGAAAGCTGGTCCGACGCTCTGGCCAAAGGCAAGAGCAAGTACGCCGAAGCCATCGGTCGCGTACAGCCGGACATCATTCGTTGCCAGCAGAAACTGATCGCGCTGGAAACCGAAACCGGTCTGACCATCGCAGAAATCAAGGACATCAACCGTCGCCTGTCGATCGGTGAGGCCAAGGCCCGCCGCGCGAAGAAAGAGATGGTTGAAGCCAACCTGCGTCTGGTGATCTCGATCGCCAAGAAGTACACCAACCGCGGCCTGCAATTCCTCGATCTGATCCAGGAAGGCAACATCGGTCTGATGAAAGCGGTGGACAAGTTCGAATACCGTCGTGGTTACAAGTTCTCGACTTATGCCACCTGGTGGATCCGTCAGGCGATCACTCGCTCGATTGCCGACCAGGCCCGCACCATCCGTATTCCGGTGCACATGATCGAGACGATCAACAAGCTCAACCGTATTTCCCGGCAGATGTTGCAGGAAATGGGCCGCGAACCGACCCCGGAAGAGCTGGGCGAACGCATGGAAATGCCTGAGGACAAGATCCGCAAGGTATTGAAGATCGCTAAAGAGCCGATCTCCATGGAAACCCCGATCGGTGATGACGAAGACTCCCATCTGGGTGACTTCATCGAAGACTCGACCATGCAGTCGCCAATCGATGTCGCCACTGTTGAGAGCCTGAAAGAAGCGACTCGCGAAGTACTGTCCGGCCTTACAGCCCGTGAAGCCAAAGTACTGCGCATGCGTTTCGGCATCGACATGAACACCGACCACACACTCGAAGAAGTGGGCAAACAGTTTGACGTAACGCGTGAGCGGATCCGTCAGATCGAAGCCAAGGCGCTGCGCAAGCTGCGCCACCCGACGCGAAGCGAGCATCTGCGCTCCTTCCTCGACGAGTGATACCAGAACCCCCGGCCCAGGCCGGGGGTTTTGTTTTATGGCAGATTAAATTCCCCGCTCCACCCTCCCCGCCGCATACCCCGTCTACACTCGAAACAAACACCTCCGAGCCCTACCGAGAGCGTTATGCCCAGACTGGCGCCCGTGCTTTTCTTGCTGTCATTGATGATCTGGACCGCCACGGCTGAAGCGCTGACTCTGACCGAAGAAGAACGCAGCTGGCTGGCGGCTCACCCGGATTTGCGCCTGGGGGTCGATGCATCGTGGCCGCCCTTTGAGTTCCGCGACGACCAGACCCGTTATCAGGGCCTGGCGGCGGACTATATCGACGTGATTCGCCAACGTCTGGCGATCAAATTGACGCCCATCGAACCGGTGAGCTGGACGGTGGTGCTGGAGCAGGTGAAACAAGGCAAGATCGATCTTCTGCCTGGCATCATGTCCACCCCTGAACGCCAGACCTATCTGTCGTTCACCCGCCCTTACCTCGACTTCCCGATCGTCATTCTTGCCCACATCGGCGGCGCGCAACCGCGCAAACTCGACGACCTGTACGGTTTGAAAATCGCCGTGGTGGAAAACTACGCGCCCCACGAACTGTTGCGCACCCACCATCCCGATCTGAATCTGGTAGCCATGCCCAATGTCAGCTCGGCGCTGCAGGCGCTGGCCACCGACGAAGTTGACGCCGTGGTCGGCGACCTCGCGTCCAGCGTCTGGAGCCTGCGCCAGCTCAAACTCGACGGTCTGTACGTCAGCGGCGAAACCCCTTATCGCTACCAACTGGCCATGGCCGTACCGCGTGACAACAAGGTGCTGGTGGGGATTCTCGACAAAGTGCTCGCGGACATGAGCCCTGATGAAATCAGCAGCATCCAGGAACACTGGGTGGGTAACGTCCTTGATCATCGGACATTCTGGTCGGACCTGCTGATCTACGGTTTGCCGGGGCTGTTGCTGTTGGTGACGATCCTCGCCGTGGTGATCCGCATCAATCGCCGCCTGAGTTCGGAAATCGCCCGACGTATCGACCTCGAACAGGAACTGCGCAGCAGCGAATACCACTATCGTGGCCTGGTCGAGAGCCTGTCGGCCATCGCCTGGGAAGCGCGGATGAGCGACTTCACCTACAGCTATGTCTCGCCACACGCTGAAGATTTGCTCGGCTATCCACAATCCCACTGGCTGATCCCCGGCTTCTGGCACAACATCATTCACCCGGCCGATCTGACCCGCACCCAGAGTTACTGCAAAGAAGCGCTTCGCCAGCGTCGCGATCACATCGTCGACTATCGCGTGATCACCGCGGATGGCCGCTGCCTGTGGGTGCGCGACATCGTCAGCCTGATCGAACATGGCCACGAGCCGGTGATGCGCGGCTTGATGATCGATATCAGCGAAATCAAGCGCACTGAAGAGGCGTTACGACTCTCGGAACAAAAATTCGCCTCGGTATTCCAGCAATGCCCGGACATTCTGGTGATTGCACGACTGTCTGATGGCTGCCTGCTGGAGGTCAACGAAGCGTTTGAAGAGCAGATCGGCCTCAAAGCCGAGGAAGTGCTGGGCCAAACGGCGACCGAGCTGAATATCTGGGGGATTGCCGGCGTTGGCCCGGGACTGCTGCAACGCCTGCAGGCGGGCAGTATTCGCAATCTGGAGATGCCCTTTCGCCGCAACAATGGCCAGTTGTTCACGGGCCTGATTTCCGCCGAACCGTTTGACCTCGACACCACCCCCGCGCTCGTCGTGGTAGTACGTGACATCACTCAGCTCAAGGAAACCCAACAGCAACTGCAAACCTCCGAAGAGAAGTTCGCCAAAGCCTTCCATGCCTCGCCGGACGGCTTGTTGTTGTCACGCCAGAGCGATGGCCTGCTGCTGGAGGTCAACGAGGGTTTTAGCCGTATCACCGGTTTCAATAGCGCCATGTCGGTGGATCGCTCAGCGCTGGATCTGGGGATCTGGGTCAACCTCAACGAACGTAAACAGATGCTCGACCTGTTGCATCGCGACGGCTTCGTCCGTGATTTCACCTGCCATATTCGCCGCAGTGACGGACAGATCCGGCTCTGCGAAGTCTCCAGCCGTCCACTGCCGATTGGCGACGAAGACTGCATGCTGACCATTGCCCGCGACATCACCGAGCGTCATCTGATGCAGGAAAAACTGCAACAGGCCGCCACCGTGTTCGAAAGTACTGCGGAAGGTGTACTGATCACCGACACCCAACAGCACATCAGTGCGGTCAATCGCGCTTTCACGGAAATCACCGGTTACAGCGAAAGCGAAGCGCTCGGGCATACACCGCGCCTGCTCGCCTCCGGCCTGCACGACAGCGCCTTTTATGCGGCGATGTGGCACCAGTTGACCGACGAAGGTCACTGGCAAGGCGAGATCTCCAACCGGCGCAAGAACGGCGAGTTATACCCGAGCTGGCTGACCATCAGTGCCGTGCGCAACCGCGACAAGTTCATTACCCACTTTGTCGCGGTGTTTGCCGACATCTCCAGCCTCAAACATGCACAAGCCAAACTCGATTATCAGGCGCACCACGACCCGCTCACCGGTCTGCCCAACCGCACGCTGTTCGAAAACCGCTTGCTGATGGCGCTGAACAGTCAGCAAGAGAACGGCGGCCAAGGCGCCGTGCTGTTTCTCGATCTGGATCGCTTCAAACACATCAATGACAGTCTTGGTCACCCGGTCGGCGATCTGTTGCTCAAGGGTATCGCCGTGCGCTTGAAAGAGCAGCTGCGAGACATCGATACCGTGGCGCGTCTGGGCGGTGACGAATTCATCATTCTGTTACCCGGCCTGCAACAGGCCAGCGATGCCGACAACATCGCCACCAAACTGCTCAATTGCTTCGGCGCACCGTTCCAGGCCGGCGAGCATGAGTTCTTCATCAGCGCCAGCATCGGCACCAGCCTCTATCCACGGGATGGTTGCGACGTCGCCACCTTGGTGAAAAACGCCGACGCAGCGATGTACCGCTCCAAGGCCAAGGGCCGCAACCGCGTCGAGAGCTACACCCGTGACCTTACCGCCCAGGCCAGCGAACGCATAGCGCTGGAGCATGAACTGCGCCGGGCCATCGAACGCGATGAACTGTTTCTCTACTACCAGCCGAAAATCAGCCTCGACGACCATCGCCTGGTCGGCGCTGAAGCACTGATCCGCTGGCGCCATCCGACCTTCGGCGACGTGCCGCCAGAGCACTTCATTCCGCTGGCCGAAGAGAACGGCATGATCCTGCAGATTGGCGACTGGGTACTCGAGACCGCGTGCCGGCAAATGTTCGAATGGAGTCAGGTCTACGACAGCCTCGGTCCGCTGTCAGTGAACCTCGCCGGCGCGCAACTGCGGCAGCCGAATCTGCTCGGACGCATCGAACAGTTGCTCAACGACAACCGCCTGCAGCCGGATTTACTGCAACTGGAAATTACCGAAAATTTCATCATGAGTCAGGCCGAAGAGGCGCTGGCCGTATTGCACCAACTCAAACACCTCGGCGTTCAGTTGGCGATCGATGACTTCGGCACCGGATATTCTTCGCTCAGCTACCTCAAGCGCCTGCCACTGGACATCCTCAAAATCGACCAGTCGTTCGTCCGCGGACTGCCCGACGACCCCCACGACGCGGCCATTGTCCGAGCCATCATCGCGCTGGGCCGGAGCATGCAATTCACCGTTATCGCCGAGGGCGTGGAAACCCAGGCACAACAACAATTTCTCGCCGCCGAAGGCTGTGAACAGATCCAGGGCTACATCGTCAGCCTGCCGCTGCCGCCGGAAGAATTCGCGGCAACGTTTCTTCGTGTAACCGTATCGGATTTTTCGGATAGCACAGCCGAGAAACCGTCGCTATAATCCGCGACCTACTGAGGGCCTATAGCTCAGTTGGTCAGAGCAGAGGACTCATAATCCTTTGGTCCACGGTTCAAGTCCGTGTGGGCCCACCAAACAAACAAAGGCTTATGCTTGATGGCATAGGCCTTTTTTGTTTTTGTGTCTCGTCAGCCAATCATTCGAACCCGTCCACCTGGACGTGAGTGGTGCATGCGGGACAGACGTAAAATCAAATCGCAAGGAGCACGCAATGAGCGTAATGGAAAAGGAATTTCCAGAAATACACATCGACGACACCATCAAAGCTCTTGAGCACTTGAGTACATGCAGGCCTCTGAAGGCATCTGCAAGACGCAGCAGGTTCGAAGTGAATGCAGAGAAATTTGCCAATTGGTGTCTCGTTCTCGGCGGTGCCGGGATGGCCGTCGCTGCCTGCATGGCCTACTGGCATACGTCGCATACGCCGCTGCCGGAAGGGGCCAAGTATCTGGCTCTCTATCTTTTGCTCTTCTCGACCATAGCTACTTTGCTGTCGCTGCTTACACCCATGTTGGTACTGATCCATGCGCTCTTCCGATGGGAGACCATGACCTTGAAAAGCATGATTGCCGATGTCAGACACGAGAGTGCGTTAGTAGATTCACTTCAACCTCATTCGGAAGTGGCACTTCTGGATGCAAAGTATTGGCTCGAACTCAGAATCAATCGAGCAGAAGCGCGGGTCGCCCTGTTTTTTGGAGAAAAGGCTGCAGCCCTCGCGCTGCTGGGAACGGCCTACGTCTGCGCGGAAAAATTCGGCGGTTTTCCCTGGATCAGTAAGACCTTGTTGGCCGGCCCTGTGAGCGGGAACTGGGGTAATAGCGCCTTGTTGATGATCATTGCCTTGGTACTCGGTCTTTCCATGGGAGCGGTGTTGCTCAAACACGTAAATCTCCGATACCGCTTCCAGATCGAACTTATCGATCAAGCCTTGCGCAGAATGGCCAGATAACGGTCAATCCAACGCATAAAAATCCGCGCAATACGCGGATTTTTTTGTTTTCACGCTTCGCTCCCGATTGGCAAAACCATTCGCTTACCGCCCACAAGCGTGTCGTCGGTTGAGCCTGTAACATGCTCGCCCAAAGATCCGCGCCCCATGGAGCCTCCCTTGCCCGACATCCGCCCGCCCGTGCTCGATGAAATCGACCGTCAGTTGATCGCCGCCCTGCAGATCAATGCCCGCGAAAGTGTGGCCATGCTTGCCCGGCAATTGGGCATTGCGCGAACCACCGTGACGTCGCGTCTGGCGCGCCTGGAGAAGGCCAAAGTAATCACCGGCTATGGCGTGCGCCTCGGCCAGCGAGTGGTCGATGGGGGCTTGCAGGCGTATGTCGGGATCAAGGTACAGCCACGTTCCGGCAAAGAGGTGCTGCGTCGGTTGAGTGCGATGGCGCAGGTGCAGCAGTTGTGTGCCGTGAGTGGCGAGTTCGATTATGTGGCGTGGTTGCGTACCGATTCGCCGGAGCAGCTGGATCAGTTGCTCGATCAGATTGGTAGCGTGGATGGGGTGGAGAAGACCACGACTTCGATTATTTTGAGTAGCAAGATTGATCGGGGGCAGCCGGTTTGAATTTTCTCACCGAGATTTCTCGGTTGAATGTGAAGGCCTCTTCGCGGGCAAGCCCGCTTCCACAGTGATCGAAGTGAAGTCCAATATCGTCGTTATGAACCATTTGATAGCAAAACGACGACACTTTGCGTCTTATTAACGTGTTCTACGCTGCCTAGAATGACTGGCATCTTTTCCTATACTCAGACGCGCATCCTGCGTCGAGTCGCCAGCAAGGTCAGCCATGAACAAGAACAATCGCCATCCAGCAGACGGAAAGAAACCCGTCACCATTTTCGGTCCGGACTTTCCGTTCGCGTTCGACGACTGGATCGAACATCCCGCTGGTCTGGGCAGCATTCCTGAGCAACACCATGGCGCTGAGGTGGCGATTGTCGGTGCGGGCATTGCCGGTCTGGTGGCTGCGTATGAACTGATGAAACTCGGTTTGAAGCCAGTGGTGTACGAAGCGTCGAAACTCGGCGGCCGTCTGCGCTCGCAAGCCTTCAACGGCACTGACGCTATCGTCGCGGAACTGGGCGGCATGCGTTTTCCCGTGTCCTCCACGGCGTTCTATCACTACGTTGACAAGCTCGGTCTCGAGACCAAGCCTTTCCCCAATCCGTTGACCGGCGCTTCTGGCAGCACCGTGATCGATCTGGAAGGCGAAACCTATTACGCCGAAAGCCTGAAGGATCTTCCTGCGTTGTTTCAGGAAGTGGCAGACGCGTGGGCGGATGCGCTGGAAGCCGGCTCGCAATTCTCCGACATTCAACAAGCCATTCGCGACCGCGATGTGCCGCGCCTGAAAGAGCTGTGGAACAAGCTGGTGCCGCTGTGGGACGACCGGACCTTTTATGACTTCGTCGCCACCTCGAAAGCCTTCGCCAAATTGTCGTTCCAACACCGCGAAGTGTTCGGCCAGGTCGGTTTCGGCACCGGCGGCTGGGATTCGGACTTCCCCAATTCGATGCTGGAAATCTTCCGCGTCGTAATGACCAACTGCGACGATCATCAGCATCTGGTGGTCGGTGGTGTTGAACAAGTGCCACAAGGCATCTGGCGCCATGTGCCGGAGCGCTGCGTGCACTGGCCGGAAGGCACCAGCCTGAAATCCCTGCACCGTGGCGCGCCGCGTTCCGGGGTGAAGAAAATCGCTCACGCGCCGCAGGGCCGTTTCGCGGTCACCGACAACAATGGCGACACCCGCGAATACGCTGCCGTGCTGACCACCTGCCAGAGCTGGCTGCTGACCACGCAGATCGAATGCGATGAAACCCTGTTCTCGCAGAAAATGTGGATGGCCCTCGACCGCACCCGCTATATGCAGTCGTCGAAAACCTTTGTGATGGTCGATCGGCCGTTCTGGAAGGACAAAGACCCCGAAACCGGTCGCGACGTAATGAGCATGACCCTCACCGATCGCCTGACCCGTGGCACCTATCTGTTCGACAACGGTGACGACAAACCGGGGGTGATTTGTCTGTCGTACTCGTGGATGAGCGACGCACTGAAGATGCTGCCGCACCCGGTGGAAAAACGCGTAGAGCTGGCATTGAATGCACTGAAAAAGATCTATCCGAAAGTCGATATTGCCGCGCGAATCATCGGCGACCCGATCACCGTGTCGTGGGAAGCCGATCCCTATTTCCTCGGTGCATTCAAGGGCGCCCTGCCCGGCCACTATCGCTACAACCAGCGCATGTACGCGCACTTCATGCAGGACGACATGCCCGCCGAGCAGCGCGGGATTTTCATCGCCGGCGACGACGTTTCGTGGACGCCGGCATGGGTCGAAGGCGCGGTGCAAACCTCGCTCAACGCGGTGTGGGGGATCATGAAGCATTTCGGCGGTTCGACACATAAAGCGAACCCGGGCCCGGGTGATGTGTTCAAAGACATCGGCCCTATCGCCCTGCCCGAGTAAGAGGAATCCCTGATGCGTGTAGCCCTTTACCAATGTCCGCCGCTGCCTTTGGACCCCGCTGCCAACCTGCAACGCCTGCATCAAGTGGCGATGGAGGCTAAAGGCGCCGATCTGTTGGTGCTGCCGGAGATGTTCATGACCGGCTATAACATCGGCGCGGACGCGGTCAGTACCCTGGCCGAGGTCTACAACGGCGAATGGGCGCAGCAGATCGGCCGGATCGCCAAGGCGGCAGGTCTGGCGATTGTTTATGGCTATCCGGAACGCACCGCCGACGGTCAGATCTACAACGCGGTGCAGTTGATCGACGCGCACGGTGAGCGCTTGTGCAATTACCGCAAGACCCATCTGTTCGGTGATCTGGATCGCTCGATGTTCAGCCCGGGCGATGACGACTTCCCCCTCGTTGAGCTCAACGGCTGGAAGCTCGGCTTCCTGATCTGCTACGACCTGGAGTTTCCGGAAAACACCCGTCGCCTGGCACTCGCCGGCGCCGAGCTGATCCTGGTGCCGACGGCGAACATGATTCCCTTCGATTTCGTCGCCGACGTGACCGTGCGTTCCCGCGCCTTCGAAAACCAGTGCTACGTGGCCTACGCCAACTATTGCGGCAGCGAAGGCGACATCCACTATTGCGGGCAAAGCAGCATCGCCGCGCCGGACGGCAGCCGTATCGCCCAGGCCGGGCTCGACGAAGCGCTGATTGTCGGCGAGCTGGATCGGCAACTGATGCTCGACTCCCGCGCGGCCAATCGCTACCTCAGCGATCGCCGCCCGGAGCTTTACGGCGCGCTGAACCAGCGCTAATCCGCTAGCATTGGCACTTCACTGTTCTGGAAGTGCCCATGCCTGCGCCGACTGCCCCCCGTCCCCACACTGAAACCCTGGCTAACGGCTTGCGCGTGACCCTGCGTCATGTGCCAGGTCTGAAACGCAGCGCCGCTGCCTTGCGCGTGGCTGCCGGCAGTCATGACGTACCGTTGGCGTGGCCGGGGCTGGCGCATTTTCTTGAGCATTTGCTATTTCTCGGTACCGAGCGATTTCCCGCTGGCGAAGGACTGATGGCTTACGTGCAACGTCACGGTGGGCAAGTGAATGCCAGCACGCGAGAACGCACCACTGACTTCTTTTTTGAGGTGCCGACCCGGGCGTTCAGCGCCGGATTGGAGCGCCTGTCAGACATGCTCGCTCAACCGCGTATGCAACTGGACGATCAGTTGCGGGAACGGGAAGTGTTGCAGGCAGAATTTGTCGCCTGGTCGCAAGATTCTGCGGCTCAGCAGCAGTTTGCGTTGTATGAGGGTTTACCGGCAGAGCATCCGTTGCGCGGGTTTCATGCCGGGAATCGGGATAGCCTGAAAGTGGAGTTGCCGGCGTTTCAGCAGGCGCTGAAGGATTTCCACCAACAGTTTTATCAGAGCGGGCAAATGACCTTGAGTTTGGCCGGACCGCAAAGTCTTGAAGAACTGAAAGCACTGGCTGAGCAATTTGCCTCCCTGTTGCCTGCTGGGGATAACGTTGCACAGGCTGCGCCTCTGCCACTGGCGGTGAAAAGTTATCAACAGGTCGGCGAACGCGGCGGCAATCTGTTATTTGCCTTTGATGATTTGCCGAAGTCTTGCGCCGAGGCGATGAAGTTTCTTTGCCATTGGTTGAACAGCGCCAAGCCCGGTGGGCTGCTGACCTATCTGCACGAACAGGATCTGGCAGATGATCTGAAAGCGGCGCCACTGTACTGCTTTGCCGGGCAAGCCTTGTTGCACCTGGAGTTCACCGCGCCCGCCGAATCGATGAGCGCGATTGGCGAGCACGTTTCGGATTGGCTGAGCTTCTTCGCGCAACAGGATTGGACGCCGCTGCGTGCGGAATACACAGCCCTGGTTCAGCGCCAGCAACAAATCAGCAGTGCCCTGCAACTGGCCCGGCTCGACAGCGAGCAAGCAGAAAGCGACCTGTCCGACAGCGGCGTCTGCGCCCTCAAACATCTGCTCCGTGAAATCGGTGTTGTGGATAACTTCAGCGCTCACTGGCGCTTACCCGCCGCCAATCCATTCCTGCGCGCCAGCGAACCGCTCGCCAATGCGGGGCTGATCCGCGGCCAGACCAGCGCTCACCGCGGCCTGCGCACGTTTGCTCAGGATCGTTCGCGCGGCCGGCGGGAACGCTCGCCGATGCAGTTCAGTCAGGCATTGCCGGACAACAGTGACGACGGCGCGATTTATCTGCGTTGGCAGGTCGAGGCCGCCGCCAGCGCTGATCTGCAATCGCGCCTGCAGCGCAGCCTTCGGCAAACACAGCAAGACGCCCGTGAGGCCGGGGTCGAATTGTCTTTCAGCACTGCCAGCCATCAATGGTTGCTCAAGCTCACAGGACTGCAGGAGCCAATGCCCGGCGTCCTGGAGCACGCGCTGAAATGTCTGACGCAGGTTGACGCCGATTCGCCGCGTAGTGAGCCGGAAACGCCGCTGATCGCCATTCGCCAGTTGCTTCAAGCGCTGCCGAAACAGGCGCTGCAATCAGCCAAAACCAGCGACGACGCCAAACACCTGTGGACAACTTCGCACTGGGACGGCCTCGCGCTGGGACTGAGCCACCAGACCCAATCCGCCATGGGCCTGGCTCTGAGCCGTGTTCCCGGGATCGCGGACAATCAGTTGGCAGCGCCGTCGGCGATCACCGTGCACAAACGCTGGATAGCTATCGATACGACCTCCAGCGAACACGCCGTGCTGCTGTTCTGCCCGACCGCCAGCCGCGACATCGCCGACGAAGCCGCATGGCGACTGTTGGCGCAGTTGTGCCAGACGCCGTTCTATCAGCGCCTGCGCGTCGACCTGCAATTGGGCTATGCGGTGTTCAGTGCGCTGCGCCAGATGAATGGTCAAACCGCACTGCTGTTCGGCGTGCAATCCCCGCGTGCCACTCCTGCGGAGTTGCTCGAGCACATTCAACAGTTCCTCAACGGTATGCTCGCGCTGATCGAAGAGCTTGATGAGGCCAGCCTTAATCAGCAGCGACAAAACCTCGCGGATCAATTCGACGAAGCCAACCTGTCCGGCAAAGAGGTCGCCGAACTGCTCTGGCAGGCCAGACTTGCAGGCCACTCGTCGGAATATCTCGGGCAACTGCGCGCCACCATCGGCCAGCTTGATCGCCAGGCGTTGCTTAACGCGGCACAGCGCTTGATCAACGCCGAAGGTGGCTGGCTCTGCCTCGCCAGCGATCCTGCACCCGGCCCCCCCTGGCAAACGACAAATTGATCATTACCGAGGCTGCAAGGAGCTTTCTCAAAGATTCACGGGCAATTCCGGTGAAATTTTGAGTAACATAGCCGCCTAACTATTTGGAACATCTTTGCGCTGTCGTGGACTATACCTATGGACAGCGCTATCCCACCCAACCTGAGGAGACACCCTATGTCCTGGACAAAACCGGCTTACACCGACCTGCGTATCGGCTTCGAAGTCACCATGTACTTCGCCAGCCGCTGAGTTCTGCTTACGTAGAATTGCAGTGCAACGCCTCGGCTCGCCGGGGCGTTTTATTTTCCGCGTTGAAATGATGGAGCGTTCATGTTCGTCCAGATTCTGGGTTCGGCCGCCGGTGGCGGTTTTCCGCAGTGGAACTGCAACTGCGTCAATTGCGCAGGCTTTCGCGACGGCAGCCTGAATGCCAAGGCCCGCACCCAATCGTCCATCGCGATTTCCGATGACGGTGTGAACTGGGTACTGTGCAACGCCTCGCCAGACATCCGCGCGCAGCTGCAAAGCTTCGCCCCGATGCAACCGGGCCGCGCCCTGCGGGACACCGGCATCAGCGCGATCATCCTGATGGACAGCCAGATCGACCACACCACCGGCCTGCTCAGCCTGCGCGAAGGCTGCCCGCATCAGGTCTGGTGCACGGACATGGTTCACGAAGACCTCAGCACCGGTTTTCCGCTGTTCAAGATGCTCACCCACTGGAATGGCGGATTGAACTGGAACCGCATCGAACTGGATCAGAGTTTCACTGTGGCAGCCTGCCCGAACCTGCGTTTCACCCCGCTGCCCTTGCGCAGCGCCGCGCCGCCCTACTCGCCGCACCGCTTCGATCCGCATCCGGGCGACAACATCGGTTTGATCGTTGAAGACCTCAATACCGGCGGCAAACTGTTCTACGCGCCGGGTCTGGGCAAGGTCGATGCGCCGCTGCTGGAGATCATGGCCGGCAGCGATTGCCTGCTGGTCGACGGCACGATGTGGGACGACGATGAAATGCAGCGCCGTGGCGTTGGCACCCGTACCGGTCGCGAGATGGGCCATCTGGCGCAGAACGGCCCTGGCGGCATGCTGGAAGTGCTGGAGCAGCTGCCGGAGCAGCGCAAGGTGCTTATCCACATCAACAACACCAATCCGATTCTCGACGAGGATTCGCCGGAGCGCGCGGAGCTGGCGCGGCGTAATGTTGAAGTGGCGTTCGATGGCATGAGTATTGTGCTGTAAGCATTTGAGACCGCTGCGCAGTCTATCGCGAGCAGGCTCACTCCTACATTGGAATGCGATCACCTGTAGGAGTGAGCCTGCTCGCGATAAGGCCGGCACAGACACCAGATATTTCTAGGGTTGTTCCCCGGAGAACCGCAATGACCGACACCGCAATGTCCCCCACCGAATTCGAAGCGGCCCTGCGCGCCAAAGGCGCCTACTACCACATCTACCACCCCTACCACGTGGCGATGTACGAAGGTCGTGCCACTCGCGAACAGATTCAGGGCTGGGTCGCCAACCGCTTCTACTATCAGGTAAACATCCCCCTGAAAGACGCGGCGATCCTCGCCAACTGCCCCGACCGGGAAATCCGCCGCGAATGGATTCAGCGCCTGCTCGACCACGACGGCGCCCCCGGTGAGGATGGCGGTATCGAAGCCTGGCTGCGCCTCGGTCAAGCGGTCGGTCTCGACCCCGATCAACTGCGCTCCCAGGAATTGGTATTGCCCGGCGTGCGATTCGCCGTCGACGCCTACGTCAACTTCGCCCGTCGCGCCAGTTGGCAGGAAGCCGCCAGCAGTTCGCTGACCGAACTGTTCGCGCCGCAGATCCACCAGTCGCGCCTCGACAGTTGGCCGCAGCATTACCCGTGGATCGACCCGGCCGGCTACGAATATTTCCGCACCCGTCTCGGTCAGGCGCGGCGTGATGTCGAGCACGGTCTGGCGATCACGCTCGAGCACTACAAGACGCGCGAAGGCCAGGAGCGCATGCTGGAAATTCTCCAGTTCAAACTGGACATTCTTTGGAGCATGCTCGATGCCATGAGCATGGCCTACGAACTGAACCGCCCGCCGTATCACAGCGTGACCGAACAACGGGTCTGGCATAAAGGAATTACCTTATGAGTTTCGACCGCAGCAAAGTTCCGAGCTGGCGTCCCGGTTACCGCTTCCAATACGAACCGGCGCAAAAAGGCCATGTGTTGCTGTACCCGGAAGGCATGATCAAACTCAACGAAACCGCCGCGTTGATCGGCGGTTTGATCGACGGTGAGCGCGATGTCGCGGCGATCATCGCCATACTCGATGAGCAGTTCCCCGGCGTGCCCGAGCTCGGTGACGACATCGAGCAATTCATGGAGGTTGCCCGTGCGCAGCACTGGATCGAACTTGCCTGATCTGCCGCCCAAGCCTGAAGTCGGCCTGCCGCTGTGGCTGCTCGCCGAGCTGACCTACCGCTGCCCGCTGCAATGCCCGTACTGCTCCAATCCACTGGATTTCGCCGAGCAGGGCAAGGAGCTGAGCACCGAGCAGTGGATCAAGGTGTTCCGCGAAGCGCGGGAGATGGGCGCGGCGCAACTGGGTTTTTCCGGGGGCGAACCGCTGGTGCGTCAGGACCTGGCCGAGCTGATTCGCGAGGCGCGCCAGTTGGGCTTCTACACCAACCT
Organism: Pseudomonas sp. IT-347P; assembly: GCF_949768005.1. Classification (NCBI taxonomy): domain Bacteria; kingdom Pseudomonadati; phylum Pseudomonadota; class Gammaproteobacteria; order Pseudomonadales; family Pseudomonadaceae; genus Pseudomonas; species Pseudomonas sp. IT-347P. Next base: position 680,713 of record NZ_CATKPQ010000033.1, on the reverse strand, counting down.
GATCACCTCCGGCATCGGCCTGACCGAGCAGAAAATCAGCGACTTCAAAAAGGCCGGGCTCGATCACATCCAGATCAGTTTCCAGGCCAGCGACGAGCAAGTGAACAACCTGCTCGCCGGCTCGAAAAAGGCATTTGCGCAGAAGCTGGAAATGGCCCGCGCGGTGAAGGCCCACGGCTATCCGATGGTGCTGAATTTTGTCACCCATCGGCACAACATCGACAAGATCGACCGCATTATCGAACTGTGCATTGCGCTTGAGGCCGATTTTGTCGAACTCGCCACCTGCCAGTTCTACGGTTGGGCACAACTCAATCGTGTCGGCCTGTTGCCGACCCAGGAACAACTGGTGCGCGCCGAGCGCATCACCAACGAATACCGCGCCAGGCTGGAAGCCGAAGGGCATCCGTGCAAGCTGATTTTCGTCACCCCGGATTACTACGAAGAACGTCCGAAAGCCTGCATGAACGGCTGGGGCAGCATCTTTCTGACGGTCACCCCGGACGGCACCGCCCTGCCCTGCCACGGCGCCCGACAGTTGCCGGTGCAATTTCCCAATGTGCGCGATCACAGCATGCAGCACATCTGGTACGACTCGTTCGGTTTCAACCGCTTCCGTGGTTACGACTGGATGCCCGAGCCATGCCGCTCCTGCGACGAGAAAGAAAAAGACTTCGGCGGCTGCCGCTGCCAGGCGTTCATGCTCACCGGTGATGCGAGCAACGCCGACCCGGTATGCAGCAAGTCCGAACATCACGGCGTGATCCTCAAGGCCCGCGAAGAAGCCGAGACCGCCACCCAGACCATCGAACAACTGGCCTTCCGCAATGAACGAAACTCGCGCCTCATCGCCAAAGGCTGAGCCTTTCAGCGCTTCGCAAGCCGTCGCCGCCGGCATGGACTTCGCCGAGTTGCAGCTCGGTGCCAACGGGTTGTTCTGGAATGAATACCGCCCGGAAGATGCCGCGTGCCGGATCTGGCATTGGCGCGATGGTGTGGCGAAATGTCTGACACCGGATGGCTTCAGTGTGCGCAGTCGGGTGTACGAATATGGTGGTGGTGCGTTTTGTCTGACGCCGGATGGGGTGGTTTTCGTCGCTGAGGCCGATCAGCAGTTGTATCGGCAATCGCTGGATGGCGAACCCCAAGCGCTGACCTCTGGGGATTGTCGCTACGGCGATCTGCACTTCGCCGATGGCCGGGTGTTGGCCGTCGAGGAACAGCTGGATCAACATCGACTGGTAGCGATTGATCTGGCGGATGGCGCGCGACGTGTGCTGGCCGAGGGTGCGGATTTCTACGCGGCGCCTATCCTCAGCCCGGATGGTCAGCGTTGGGCGTGGATCGAGTGGAGCCGGCCTCATCAGCCTTGGACTTCAACACGATTGATGGTGGCTGACGGTGATTTTTCTGCGCCCCGTTGCGTGGCGGGAGACCAGGTTGAGGAGTCGATTCAACAACCGCGATTCGATGCCGAAGGTCGTTTGTACTGCCTGACTGATCGGGGTGGTTTCTGGCAGCCGTGGGTTGAAACTAGCGATGGCTTGAAACCAATGCTCGCTGCGCAGGCCGATCATGCTCCGGCGCCGTGGCAACTCGGCGGCTGCACTTGGTTCCCTGTTGGAGATTCCTTTTTAGCCAGTTGGAGCGAAGGTGGTTTTGGGCGTCTGACGCTTGGCGATGAAGATTACACGGGGGACTACAGCCGCTTCCGCCATTTGGCGCTGGATGCACAGAACATCTACTGCATCGCCGCCTCGCCGATCAGTCCTTCGGCGGTCATCGCTATTGATCGAACCAGCCGCGAAGTGAATGTGCTGGCCGGTGGTGTTGCGCCCCTGCCCGCTGAACGCATCAGCCGTCCGCAAACCCTGCGCTACCCAAGCGGTACAGGTGAAGCTCACGGTTTCTTTTATTCAGCCATGAGCGGCGAGACAAAACCGCCGCTGGTGGTGTTCATCCACGGCGGCCCGACATCAGCCTGCTACCCGATGCTCGACCCACGCATCCAGTACTGGACGCAACGCGGCTTTGCCGTCGCCGATCTCAACTATCGCGGCAGCAGTGGTTATGGCCGCGAATATCGGCAAGCGCTGCACTTGAGCTGGGGTGAGGTGGATGTCGAGGATGCTTGCGCCGTGGTGAATTATCTCGCCGAGCAGGGATTGATCGATGGTGAACGGGCGTTCATTCGTGGCGGCAGCGCGGGCGGCTACACAACGTTGTGTGCGCTGGCGTTCAAACAAGTCTTCCGCGCCGGAGCGAGTTTATACGGCGTTAGCGACCCGGTTGCATTGGCTCGCGCAACGCACAAATTTGAAGGTGATTATCTGGACTGGTTGATCGGTGATCCCGAGCAGGACGCCGAACGCTACGCGGCCCGAACACCGTTGCTGTACGCGAGCAACATTCGCGTGCCGGTGATTTTCTTTCAGGGTGAGCTGGATGCGGTCGTTGTCCCGCAACAGACTCGCGACATGGTCACGGCACTTGAGGAGAACGGCATCCCTGTCGAAGCGCACTACTACCCCGACGAACGCCACGGCTTCCGACGCGCCACCAATCAGGCGCATGCGCTGGAACAGGAATGGAAGTTCTATCGGCGGGTGATGGAACTGGCGGACTGAACACCGAGTCGCTCCCTTCGCGAGCAAGCTCGCTCCCACAGAGATTGTGTTGATAACACGACCACATGTGGGAGCGAGCTTGCTCGCGAAGGCTATCTATCTGACGCCGCTGACCTCAGCCTATCTGACGCCGCTGACCTCAGCGCTTGGCGATGATATACACCGCATGCACGATCCCCGGAATATACCCGCACAGCGTCAACAGAATGTTCAACCAGAACGCCCCGCCAAACCCGACCTGCAGAAAAACACCCAGTGGCGGCAACAGAATGGCGATGATGATGCGAATGAAGTCCATGGGTCAGCTCCTGAATGGGGGTTGGCTCACATGAGCCATACAAGCTAATCGACCCGCGCCGTTCGTCAGGGTTCAGTGCAACTGCCATGTGATCGCCACCACCCCGCTCAAAAAAACGCCCCACGCCAAAAGAATCAGGCGTGGGGCGTGCGTTATACCGCGAGACGGTTCTGGAAATCGGCTGGGAAACTTCAGCTCAGACGGCAATCCCTTTGCGGCATTGCAGTTGCGCGGTGCGCACTCGCGAGAACGCACGCCCCAGGCGCAGGAGCATTTCGTCGATGTTTGTTTTGCTGACGGTGAGTGCCGGGGTGAAGCGCAAACAGTTGGCCTGCGGCGCGTTGAGCAGCAAACCTTCGTGCAGGGCGGCGTGGACCACGGCGTCGGCGGAATCGTCTGACAGGGACAGTCCGTAGAACAGGCCTTGACCGCGCAGTTCGCCGTGGTCGTAGCGGCAAGCCAGTCGGGCCAGGCCTTCGCGCAGATGCTGGCCGTTATCGTAGACCTGCTGCAGAAAACTGCGATCGTAAACGCTGTCGAGCACCACCAGCCCTGCCGCTGTCATCAGCGCATTGCCATGATGCGTGCCGCCCAGTTCACCCGCGTCGAAACAACACGCCTTGCCCCGCGCCAGCAGCGCCGCCAGGGGCACACCGCCGCCCAGGCCTTTGCCGAGCACGACGATATCGGCGCGTACGCCGTAGGACTGTTCGGCGAGCAAGGTGCCGCAGCGGCCGATGCCGGTTTGCACTTCGTCGAGAATCAGCAGAATGCCCAGCTCTCGGCACAGACGTTCAACACCTTTGAGGTAGTGCTCGGTCGCCGGCACGACCCCGGCATCGCTCTGGATCGGCTCAAGCATGATCGCCACGGTTTGCGCATCGACCGCCGCGTGCAGGGCCGGCAAATCGTTGAACGGTACCAGATCGAAACCCGGCAGCAACGGCGCAAAACGATTGTGCAGGTTGCAGCTGTCGGAGGCGGAAATCGTCGCCAGACTGCGGCCATGGCAACCCTGCTTCGCGACAATGATTCGCGAGGCGCCGCCACGATGCAGTTGGCCCCATTTGCGCGCCAGTTTGATCGCCGCTTCACAGGCTTCGCTGCCGCTGTTGAGCAGATACGCCTGATCGCTGGAGGTGCTGGCGCATAAACGTTCGGCGAGGCTGAGCATGCCGCGATTGTGCAAATTGAAACCGGGATTGATCAGCGCCTGCGCCTGGCTGCTGATGGCTTTGACCAATGCCGAAGGACTGTGCCCAAGACTGTTGGCGCCACCGGCCTGGGAAAAGTCGAGATACGCGCGATCATTGCTGTCCCACAACCAGGAGCCCTGACCCCGAACGAACACCTGCTGCGGCCGTTCGACGCTGGGCATCAGGCGCTCGGTACGCAGATTTTCTTTGATATCAGAAGGGTCAGCCTCAAAGGCGAGGTCATCAAGACTCGGCGTCTGGCGCCGCAGACTGAACAGATTCATTGAAAAACACCTCGCTCAAGGTGTTTTGAACTGCCTATGTAAACCCTGTCGAAGCGAACGCTACTCATCGCGCTTTCTGGCCCTGTAAGCCTTGTGAATGCGGTTAGACTAGGCTCACTGAGGCCTGCGGGCCATTTCGATTTCTCAGCATTTTCGATAAGCGTTACTTATGGATTTCAAACAACTGCGTTATTTCGTCGCGGTCTACGAAGAAGGCCATGTCGGCCGCGCCGCTGAACGGCTGTCGATCTCGCAACCGGCACTCTCGCAACAGATCCGCCAGCTTGAGCAGAACCTCGACGTCACCCTGTTCGAACGCAGCAGCAAGCGTCTGCTGCCAACCCTTGCCGCGCACACCTTGTACAACCACGCCCTGCCGCTGCTCGACGGATTACAGCGGGCGCGCGAGGCGTTGGGCAACTTCAAGGGCCAGGCCGTGCGCACACTGGCGATCGGCGTGCTGCAAACGGTGCATACCAGTCTGGTGCCGCAAATGCTCGAACGGGTGCGCAAGGCACAGCCACATCTGGTGGTGCAAATCTATGAATTGACCGGACTTGAGATCGAGCGGCGTTTGCTCAACGGTTCATTGGACATCGGCATCAGCTATCTACCACCGCGCCAACCGGGCCTGCATGGCGTCATGCTGTACGAAGATGAACTGACACTGGTGATCCCGGCCGATCATCCATTGCGCGAGTTCAAGAAAGTCTCGATGCGCCAGGCGGCCGAACTGCCGATGTTGCTGCTGGGCGAAGAGTTTCAGATCCGCCAGATCTGGCAGGCGCAATTGAGCGCGCTCGGGCGTCGCCCGCAAGTCCAGGCCGAGTTGAACAATATGGTGGGGATTCTCGACAGCCTGCCGCACACCAGACTGGCGACGGTGCTGCCGGGGCGTTCGCAGAAAGAGTACGGCGATCAGGATCTACTGTGGAAACCGCTGAGCGAACCACGGGTGCCGCTGAAGGTGGGCCTGGTGTGTCGCGATGTGCAACGTCAACAGGCATCGTTGGCGCTGCTACGGACTTTGCTGGAGGAAGTGATGGAGCGTGAGGTGAGACCAGCGCTGGATCCGCTGACCTGAGCACTTTTCTTCAGGCAAAAGAAAACCCCGCCGAAGCGGGGCTTTGCAGACTGTTTCCCTGACATCCATTTCACTCCGCCACCCTGGCAGAATCCTACGTGTCCGTGTTGTTGCTTTGCGCTTCCTGCGCGACGTCCATGAAATGTAGATTAGCCGTGGATCCAATCTACGCCTATGGGAGAACAGCAGCACGTCATGTAAGAAAATGCTTACATGACGTCATCGCATCAGAATTGCGCCGCATCCAGCAGGAACAACGACTCGCTACCGGCCTTCACCGACGCACTCAATGAGTGAATACGCGGCAGCAGACGGGCGAAGTAGAAGCGCGCGGTACCCAGTTTGCTGGCGTAGAAATCGTCTTGCGCTTCTTTGCCCAGCGAAGCTTTGGCCATCAATGCCCACATGTAGGCATACGCCGTGTACCCGAATGCTTGCAAATATTCGACCGAGGCCGCGCCAATTTCGTTCGGATTGTTTTTCGCCCGATCCAGCAACCACGAAGTCAGCTCGTCGAGGGTGTCGACAGCCTCGTTCAGCGGCCTGGTGAATTCGCCCAGATCGGCGTTCGCGGTTGCAGTGAAATGGCGGATCTCGTCGGCAAACAGCTTGTAGAACGCGCCACCGCTGCCGACGATCTTGCGCCCCACCAGGTCCAGCGCCTGAATGCCGTTGGTGCCTTCGTAAATCTGGGTGATGCGCACGTCACGCACCAATTGCTCCTGACCCCACTCGCGGATGTAGCCGTGGCCGCCGAAAATCTGCTGGCCATGCACGGTGGTTTCCAGCCCCAGATCGGTGAGGAATGCTTTGGCCACCGGCGTCAGTAACGCGACCAGATCTTCGGCACGCTTGCGGGTGGTGGCGTCTTCGCTGAACTTGGCGGTGTCGAGTTGCATCGCCACGTAGGTGGAGAACGCACGGCCGCCTTCGTTCGAGGCTTTCATGGTCAGCAGCATGCGCCGCACGTCCGGGTGAACGATGATCGGGTCAGCCACTTTGTCTTTGTTCTGCGCGCCAGTTGGCGAACGGCTTTGCAGACGGTCGCGGGCGTACTCGATGGCGTTCTGATAAGAGCGCTCGCCGGTGGCCAGGCCCTGAATGCCAACGCCCAGACGCTCGTAGTTCATCATGGTGAACATCGCGGCCAGGCCCTTGTTCGGCTCGCCGACCAGATAACCCACGGCTTCGTCGAAGTTCATCACGCAGGTCGCGGACGCCTGGATACCCATTTTGTGTTCGATCGAACCGCAGTTCGCCGGGTTGCGTGCGCCCAGACTGCCGTCGGCATTGACCATGAACTTCGGCACCAGGAACAGCGAAATACCCTTCGGACCCGCCGGGGCGTCCGGCAGTTTGGCCAACACCAGGTGAATGATGTTTTCGGTGAGGTCGTGTTCGCCACCGGTGATGAAGATTTTGGTGCCGCTGACTTTATAGGAACCGTCGGCCTGAGGCTCGGCCTTGGTGCGGATGATCCCCAGATCGGTGCCGGCGTGCGGCTCGGTCAGGCACATGGAACCGGCCCAGATGCCGGCGTACATGTTCGGCAGATACGCGGCTTTCAGCTCTTCGCTGGCGTGGGCGTTGATCGACAGGCAGGCGCCGGCCGTAAGCATCGGATACAGACCGAAGGACAGGCTGGCGGAATTGACCATTTCTTCAACCTGCGCGGACACGGCTTTGGGCATGCCCATGCCGCCGTAGGCCGGATCACCACCGACGCCGACCCAGCCGCCTTCGGCATAAGTCTGATAAGCCTGTGGGAAACCTGCCGGAGTGGTGACGGCACCGTCGGCCCAATGGCAACCTTCTTCGTCAGCGGCACGGCTCAGTGGCGCGATGCTTTTGCTGGTGACCTTGCCGGCCTCTTCGAGAATGGCTTCAACGGTTTCGGCGTCGACGGTCTCGGCCAGCGCCGGCAGTTCGGCCCAGAGTTTGGCGACCTCGAACACTTCATTGAGGACGAAGCGCATATCGCGCAGCGGCGCTTTGTAGTCAGCCATGGCAAACCTCGCAAGATCTAAACAGGTGATTCGTGGAATGGTGTTTTCGTTGAGCCGGAGTGTACCTCAACAACTTTTGCGACACATAGGGTCAACCGGTGACTGTTTTGTTATTTTTAGTCACCAGAAAAAGATCGCAGCCTTCGGCAGCTCCTACAGGTAAAACCGGATCCCGTGTAGGAGCTGCCGCAGCCTGCGATCATTTGATCGTCCTTAAAGCGCAAACATGTCGGCAGGCAGTTTCATCAGACAATCACTTCCCGCCTCGATCGCCGCCCGATGCGCTGCCGTACGCGGCAACAAACGCCTGAAGTAAAACTCGCACGTCGCCAATTTACCCCGCAGGTAATCCGCCTCGCCCTCGCCCTCGCCCGCCTCCAGTTGCGTCTGCGCCACCAAGGCCATGCGCAACCACAGATAACCGAGGATGATGTAACCGCTGTACATCAGATAATCCACCGACGCCGCGCCCACTTCATCCGGGTTTTTCATCGCCGCCATGCCGATTTTCATGCTCAGGTCGCCCCACTGTTGGTTCAGCTCATTGAGCTGCGCAACGAAGCTGCCCAGTTGCGGGTGTTCGACGTTGGCCGCGCAGAACTTGTGGACGATTTTGGTGAAGCCGCGCAACAACTTGCCCTGACTGCCCAGCACCTTGCGCCCGAGCAGATCCAGCGCCTGAATGCCATTGGTGCCTTCGTAGATTGGCGCAATCCGGCAATCGCGCACCAGTTGCTCCATGCCCCATTCGCGAATGAACCCGTGTCCACCGAACACCTGCATGCCGTGGTTGGTCACTTCCAGGCCGGTGTCGGTCATGAACGCTTTGCAGATCGGCGTGAGGAACGCCAACAAATCCTCGGCCTCCTGACGCGCCTCTGCATCGCTGCTCAGATGTGCGACATCGAGCAACTGCGCAGTGAAATAAGTCAGCGCACGGTTGCCTTCGTTAAAGGCTTTCATGGTCAGCAGCATGCGCCGCACGTCCGGGTGGACGATGATCGGGTCGGCTGCTTTATCGGGGGCTTTGGCGCCGGTCAGCGCGCGCATCTGCAAGCGGTCGTTGGCGTATTTGATCGCGCCCTGGAAACTCGCCTCACCCAGACACAACCCCTGCATGCCGGTGCCGAGCCGCGCGTGGTTCATCATGGTGAACATGCAGTTGAGGCCCTTGTTCGGCTCGCCGATCAGATAGCCTTTGGCGCCGTCGAAATTGAGCACGCAGGTGGCCGAAGCCTTGATGCCCATTTTGTGTTCGATCGAACCGCAGGACACGCCGTTGCGCGCACCGGCTTGCCCCGCCGCATCCGGCAGGAACTTCGGCACGATAAACAGCGAAATGCCTTTGGTCCCGGCCGGCGCATCCGGCAGTTTGGCCAGCACCAGATGGATGATGTTGTCGCTCATGTCGTGCTCGCCGGCAGAGATGAAAATCTTGCTGCCGGTGACCGCATAACTGCCGTCTGCCTGAGGCACGGCGCGGGTCTTGATGATGCCCAGGTCGGTGCCGCAATGGGCTTCGGTCAGGCACATGGTGCCGGTCCACTGGCCGGCGGTGAGTTTGCTCAGGTAGGTGTCTTTCTGCTCGGCGCTGCCATGGGCATGGATCGCCGACATCGCGCCGTGAGTCAGGCCCGGGTACATGCCCCAGGACGTGTTGCTCGAGCCGACCATCTCACTGATCACCAGCCCCAGCGAACTCGGCAAGCCCTGGCCGCCATAGGTCGGATCTGCCGCCAGACCGTGCCAGCCGCCTTCGACGTATTGTGCGAAGGCTTGCTTGAAGCCTGTAGGCGTTGTCACTACGCCGTTGTCGAAATGGCAGCCCTCTTCGTCACCGCTGCGATTGAGCGGCGCGAGCACGTTCTCGCAGAACTTCGCGCCCTCCTCGAGGATCGCGTTGATCATGTCCGGGCTGGCGTCGTGGGCGCCGAGAGCGGCGTAGTTGCTGTGGAAGTCGAAGACGTGGTCAATCAGAAAGCGCATGTCGCGCAGGGGAGCTTTGTACTCAGGCATGGTGGCTTCTCCGTCAGCAGATTTCTCCAACCTACTGCCGGCCACCACACCCCACAATCACTGTCCAGACGCTGAATGCGCCGTCATCACTCAACCTGCGGCTGTGTCCATACGCACCGCGCCACGGCGGTTTTGCCCAAACGCCATCACGCAGTTACGCCCCGCCCCCTTGGCGCTGTAGAGCGCCTGGTCAGCGGACTTCAGCACCTCTTCCGGGGTGCGCTGCTCGATCCGTTCGGCGACGCCGATGCTGACGGTGACCGAAACGCTGGAAGCACCGGCACCGGCACGGCGCTGCCGACCTTGCTGATCATCCTGCGGACGATTTTCCTGATTGCGCAACTGGATGTTGTAGGAAGCAATCGATTCGCGGATCACCTCCAGGTGTGGCATGCATTCTTCAAGGGTCTTGCCTGCAAACACCAGAGCAAATTCTTCACCGCCATAGCGATATGCCCTACCGCCACCGCTGATTTTCGACAGTTTGCTGGCGACCAGGCGCAACACCTGGTCACCGACATCGTGGCCATGGGTGTCGTTGAATTTCTTGAAGTGATCGACGTCGCTCATCGCCAATACATAGTTGCGACCGAGGCGCTGCATGCGTTCGTTGAGCGCGCGACGGCCCGGCAGACCGGTGAGTTCATCGCGGAAGGCCATTTGATAAGCCTCGTGCGCAACGGCGGCGGCGATCATCAACATCACCTGACTGCACATGATGTTCAGGGTAAACGGCAGGATGAAGGTTTTCGGCAGCATCCAGAACACACCGAGCAAGCCAACCAATTGCGCTGCATGCAGCGGACGCGGATTGCGCCAGTACTGCCAGGCCAGTAGCAGGAACGCCGAGATAAACACCGGATACGAGAGCTGGATCAGACTCATCCACGCACCGTGCAGCGCTGGCCAGCGAATCTCCGAGAGCCAGATCAGCAATGCCTGGGGATAACTTTGCTCAAGGCCCAGTGCCACGCTGCCAAAGGCCAGCAACACGGCGAAGCGCGCAACCATGTCCTGGAACAGATGCGTGCGCTCCTGCCACGCCGCAAACAGACCAAACAACAACGGCAGCAATAAACAGACGAGATGGAAGACTACCGCAGCGTCTTCGCGGACCTTGCCGTTGTCGCGGTAATAGTCGGTCTGTGTATCGAGCAGAAAGTAGGCGATGTACACCGTGAGCATCAGAAACAGTTCGCGCTGACGTCGATAAACCGCGCAATACGCGCCGCCCAATAGCAGGACCAGCGTAGGCAACACGTTGAACAGTGAGGTGAAGAACACGTTGAGGTCTTTGACATACGCAGCCGCCAACCCCGCAAGTAACAACAGCAGTGAAGGGAGAAAATGGCTGAAACGTACAGCGGAAGAACGCGGCAAGGGTAAGCTCCGACCCGTCATGGCAAAGAGATAGCATTGTGCCTGCAAAGAGCAGCCAAGCCCAAACAATGTGATCCAGATCACACGCAGTCTCTTTAACGGCCGGAACCCCGACTATCTGAGCGATTCACCAATAAAAAAACCGCTACCCCCTAACGGGAGCAGCGGTTTCATGAGACTACGTCAAGGCTTAGTAGCCCAGCGCGAAGTCTTCTTCTTTCATGTCCATCAGGTTGTTGGCGCCCGACAGCATGGTGGCCACGTGGGTACGGGTACGCGGCAGGATGCGCTGGAAGTAGAAGCGCGCGGTTTGCAGCTTGGCAGTGTAGAACGCCGCGTCACCGCTGCCTTCTGCCAGTTTCTCGGCAGCGACACGCGCCATGTCGGCCCAGAAGTAAGCCAGGCAGGCATAACCGGAGTACATCAGGTAGTCCACGGACGCCGCGCCGACTTCTTCGCGATCTTTCATGGCGGCCATACCGACCTTCATGGTCAGCTCGCCCCATTCCTTGTTGATCGCGGCCAGCGGTGCGACGAACTCTGCAACGGCTTCGTTGCCTTCGTTGTTCTGGCAGAACTTGTGGACGATCTTGGTGAAGCCTTTCAGGGCCTCGCCTTGCGTCATCAGCACTTTACGGCCCAGCAGGTCGAGTGCCTGGATACCGGTAGTGCCTTCGTACAACATCGAAATGCGGCTGTCGCGAACGTTCTGCTCCATGCCCCACTCGGCGATGAAGCCGTGGCCGCCGTAGATCTGCACGCCGTGGTTGGCGGATTCGAAACCGACTTCGGTCATGAACGCTTTAGCGATCGGGGTCATGAATGCCAGCAGCGCGTCAGCCTTCTTTTTCTCTTCTTCATCAACGCCGTATTTGACGATGTCGACCTGTTTGGCAGTGAAGTACACCATCGCACGGTTGCCTTCGGCGAACGCCTTCATGGTCAACAGCATGCGACGTACATCTGGGTGGACGATGATCGGGTCAGCGGCTTTGTCCGGCGCTTTCGGGCCAGTCAGGGAGCGCATTTGCAGACGATCGCGAGCGTACTTCAGGCCGCCCTGGAAACCGATTTCGGCGTGGGCCAGACCTTGCAGCGCGGTACCCAGACGTGCGGTGTTCATAAAGGTGAACATGCAGTTCAGGCCTTTGTTCGCCGGGCCGATCAGGTAACCGGTGGCGCCGTCGAAGTTCATCACGCAAGTGGCGTTGCCGTGGATGCCCATCTTGTGTTCCAGCGAACCGCAGCTCACCGCGTTGCGAGCACCAACGGTGCCATCTGCGTTCGGCAGGAACTTTGGAACGATGAACAGCGAGATGCCTTTGGTGCCAGCTGGAGCATCCGGCAGGCGGGCCAGCACGATGTGGACAATGTTGTCGGCCATGTCGTGCTCACCGGCCGAGATGAAGATCTTGGTGCCGGAAACTTTGTAGGAACCATCAGCCTGAGGTTCGGCTTTGGTGCGCAGCATGCCCAAGTCAGTGCCGCAGTGCGGTTCGGTCAGGCACATGGTGCCGGTCCATTCGCCGGAAACCAGTTTGGTCAGATAGGCTTCTTGCTGCTCAGGAGTGCCGTGCTCGGAGATGGTGTTCATCGCGCCATGCGACAGGCCTGGGTACATGCCCCACGACCAGTTGGCTTCGCCAACCATTTCGCTCACTGCCAGACCCAGCGACTCAGGCAGGCCCTGGCCACCATGCTCAACGTCGTGCGCCAGGCTTGGCCAGCCGCCTTCAACGAATTGCTTGTAAGCCTCTTTGAAGCCAGTCGGGGTTTTCACGCCGGACTCGCTCCAGGTGCACCCTTCGAGGTCGCCCACGCGGTTCAGCGGTGCCAGTACCTGCTCACAAAACTTGGCGCCTTCTTCGAGAATGGCGTCAACCATGTCCGGAGTTGCGTCTGCGCAAGCCGGAAGGCTCTGATAGTGCGCTTCGTAGCCGAGCAGTTCGTCACGAACGAAGCGAATATCACGCAAGGGGGCCTTGTAGTCAGGCATAGCGATAAACCTCTGCTGATGTAACCGGGAATGAACGACCGTGTTGATTTGTTGTGACGGTCAAACAGTTGTTTGAAACATACGTTTACGCCGAAATCTTGTCAAGCGTCGATCTTTTGCCGTTCGTCATCGCATCTTTTAAACGCCGGACACAGCAAAGCGCCATGCGCTCGACCGAGCCACGGCGGCTAAAGAAAGATTAGTTGAGGGAGAAGGACTTACAACGAAAAACGCCGCGACAAAGCGCGGCGTTCAGGATGCAGCTGGCGAAATATCAAGCGAATGTATCGATGATGGTACCGAGCACTTCGTCGGAAGCTTTTGCAACTTTCACGCCCAGCTCTACTTGGAATTTGCCTTGGGCCATTTGAACCATGTCACTGCCCAGATCCATTTGCTGGCTGCGATCAACGCCGCGCAGACGATCAACCTGCGCTTCCGAGGACTGGCTGGTGACCGAGCGCTCAATGGTGTTGTTGGCAATCTGGCTGGCGGCCTGATCGACGCGGTTCTGCCCGCTCTGAATCGAACTCAGACCTGCATAAAAAGCTGTGTTACCGGAGATTTCCATAACAGTTCTCATCCCTGGGAAGGATCAATGGCGCCATTGAACCAGAGGCGTCAGAAAAACACCCGTCAAAAACACTAATGGCACAGTGCCTGCCCATAGAGAAAAGCTTAGTCGAGCAGATCCAGTTGCAAATGATCGGCCACCGCTTCGGCATTCAAGCTCTTGAGTTTCGGCACGCGCCCCAGGCACGGCGCCGGAATCCGCTCAGCCAATGTCGCCAGGTTCTCCTCCAGCCGCGAAGTCTTCGGATCGATGATATTCGCCACCCACCCGGCCAGTTGCAGACCATCACGGGCAATCGCCTCGGCGGTCAGCAAGGCATGACTGATACATCCCAGACGCACGCCCACTACCAGAATGACCGGCAACCTCAACGCAATCGCCAGATCCGACAGATTGTCCTGATCCGCCAACGGCACGCGCCAGCCTCCCGCGCCTTCGATCAAGGTGAAATCAGCATTCATCGCCAGAATCTCGCGCATCGGCGCCAGCAACGATTGCACGGTCAACGCCACACCCGCTTCACGCGCCGCCAGATGCGGAGCGATCGCCGGCTCGAACGCCACCGGATTGACCTGTTGATAAGTCAGTGGCAGCGAACATTCGGCCAACAGCGCCAATGCATCGGAATTGCGCAAACCCTTGGGCGTCACCTCGCACCCGGACGCCACCGGTTTGCCCGCCGCCGTACTCAAGCCCGCCGACCGCGCCGCATGCAGCAATCCGGCGGCGACCGTAGTCTTGCCGACATCGGTATCTGTTCCGGTGATGAAATAGGCTGCGCTCATACGGGTTTCTCCAACACGGCGTAGACCACCTGATAAGTCGCCGGCAATCCCGGCGCTTCACGGAACTGCTCGTAAGCTTCGACCAGCCCGAGAATCCGCGCGCGCCCGGTCAAACCGCCCGGGCGCCCCGGATTCAGATTGTGCGCCCCCAACGCTTTCAATTCATGGGTCAGACTGCGCACATCCGGGTAGTGCAACACGTGAGGCTGATTCTCCAGACTCAATGTGCGCAAACCACTGGCCGCGCACAATTGCTCATAGCGGGCGAACTCGCGGAAGCGATTGACGTGCACCATCCCGTCGACCTGCCGCCAGCTGTCACGCAACTCAAACAGCGTCCCTGCACAAAGACTAGCAAACGCGAAGATCCCACCGGGTTTCAACACACGAAACGCTTCGCTGAGCACCGCATCGAAACCCGCACACCACTGCACCGCGAGGCTGGAGAAGATCAGGTCGCAAGTCGAATCCCGCAGCGGCAGCCGCTCCGCGTCGCCAGCAATAAAATGCTCGGCACCGCCCAATGGCCGTGCATGCTCAAGCATGCCTTCAGCGATATCCAGCGCCAGACCATGGCCCTCGGCAAAATGCGCGGCCAGTGCCCGGCTGAAATAACCGGTGCCACAGCCCAGATCCAGCCAACGTGCGGGCATAAAATTTTGCGGCAAGCGCTGAAGCAACTGTGTACCAACATCACGTTGCAACTCGGCGACGCTGTCGTAACTGGCCGCCGCACGAGAGAAAGAGGCCGCGACCTGACGCTTGTCAGGCAAGCCGCCAGGCAGCACAAGAGACAAATCAGTCATCACCGCACTCGTGTAGAAAAGCCTGGATAGCACCCGCCAGTCCGTGGGGGTCTTCCAGAAGAAACGCATGACAGGCCTGTTCGATCAGACCTATTTCGATATCCGGCAACAGAGCGAACAACGCCCCCGCCGCTTCCGCCGGGACCAGACCGTCCTGTCCGGCAAACAAATGATATTGCGGGCCACGAAATGCCTGCAGCGCTTCGCGGGTGTCCAGTTGCGCAAGCAATTCCAGACCCGCCATCAACGCCGACGGCGCGGTATTCGGCGCGCCGCCCAGCATTAAACGCGACAATCCACGTGGGTCCCGCGCACCTTGAGCACAGAGCAGCGAGAAGCGTTTGAGGGTTGTGCGCGGATCAGCCTGGCAACCGGCGAGAAACGCCTCGAAGGTCTCGCCCGGCATCGCGTTCGGCCACTGCTCATGGGCAACGAAGCAAGGATTGCTCGCCAGTGTCAGCAAACCGCAGCAACGCTCGCCACGGCGCGCCGCCAATTCGGACGCAAGCATGCCGCCCAGCGACCAGCCACCGAGCCAGACGTCCTGAGGAATGCTTTCATCAAGTTCGTCGAGCCAGTCCTGCAGGTCGCTGGAATCCAGTTCCGGCAACGGTTCGATGTCGACTTTCAGGTGTTCATCGAGGCCTTGCAATGCGGCGGCCAGAGGCTCCATCGGCGACACACCGAGGCCCCAGCCGGGCAGCAGAATCAGGCGATTACGCATGGCTTGGCTCCGACGACAGTTGGGCAAAGCAATCGGCCAGTCCTTCTAACAATAGCTGCACCTGCGCCTCGCTGTGGGCAGCGGTCAGGGTTACACGCAAGCGGGCACTGCCGGCAGGCACGGTAGGTGGGCGGATGGCGGTGACCATCAGCCCGCGCTCGCGCAACATCTGCGACAGGCGCACCGCGTGCCCGGCATCGCCGATCATGATCGGCTGGATCGGCGTGAAGCTGTCCATCAGTTCCAGACCGATCTGCTCGGCGCCCTGGCGAAACTGGCGAATCAGGCTTTGCAAATGTTCCCGGCGCCAGCGTTCAGTGCGCAGCAACTCGAGACTTTTCAGGGTCGCGCAGGCCAGCGCCGGTGGCTGGCTGGTGGTGTAGATGTACGGACGGGCGAACTGGATCAGGCTTTCGATCAGCTCTTCGCTGCCGGCGACAAAT
Source organism: Pseudomonas sp. IT-347P (assembly GCF_949768005.1). Classification (NCBI taxonomy): domain Bacteria; kingdom Pseudomonadati; phylum Pseudomonadota; class Gammaproteobacteria; order Pseudomonadales; family Pseudomonadaceae; genus Pseudomonas; species Pseudomonas sp. IT-347P. The sequence goes on along the minus strand of NZ_CATKPQ010000033.1, from coordinate 664,494 downwards.
GCCCCCGCCGTGCCAAACGCTTTGCCGAGGGTGCCGACCAGTACCGGGACATCCTCCTGGCTCAGACCGAAATGCTCGACGATGCCGCCGCCGTTCGCACCCAGGGGACCGAAGCCGTGAGCGTCATCAACCATTAACCACGCGCCTTTGGCCTTGGCTTCACGGGCCAGCGCCGGCAGGTCAGCGAGGTCGCCGTCCATACTGAACACACCGTCGGTGACCACCAGCGTGTTGCCGGTGGCTTTCTCCAGCCGCTTGCCCAGGCTGTCGGCGTCGTTGTGTAAATAGCGACTGAAACGCGCGCCGGATAACAGCCCCGCGTCCAGCAGCGAGGCGTGATTGAGCCGGTCTTCCAGCACCGTGTCGCCCTGCCCGACCAGCGCCGTGACTGCACCGAGGTTGGCCATGTAGCCGGTGGTAAACAGCAGCGCACGCGGGCGACCGGTAAGGTCAGCCAACGCTTCTTCAAGGGCGTGATGCGGGCCGCTATGGCCGATCACCAGATGTGAGGCGCCGCCACCAACGCCCCAGCGCTCAGCGCCGGCGCGCCAGGCTTCGATCACTTGCGGGTGATTGGCCAGGCCGAGGTAATCGTTGTTGCAGAAGGCAAGCAACGGTTTGCCGTCGACCACCACTTGTGGCCCCTGCGGAGACTCGAGCAGCGGACGCTGGCGATAGAGGTTTTCGGCACGACGGGCAGCAAGGCGTGCGGCGAGATCGAAAGACATGCAGGCCTCGACTTTCAAGTGACACAGATTCCCTGTGGGAGCGGGCTTGCTCGCGAAGGCGGTCTGACATTCAACAGTGATGTTGACTGGACTGACGCTTTCGCGAGCAAGCCCGCTCCCACAGGGGGTTTGCATTCCTTCAGAGGTTTTAGACGGCGGCGTTGTAGAACTGCTCGCTGCTCTTCTGCTCAACCAATGCCTGCTCAATCGCGGCCTGGTGCACCTCGTCGGAATGCTCTTCACGGGCTTCGGGCTGGATACCCAGACGCGCGAACAGTTGCATGTCCTTGTCCGCCTGCGGGTTAGCGGTGGTCAGCAGTTTGTCGCCATAGAAAATCGAGTTGGCGCCGGCGAAGAAGGCCAGGGCCTGCATCTGCTCGTTCATCGCTTCGCGGCCGGCGGACAGGCGCACATGGGATTGCGGCATGAGGATACGGGCCACGGCGAGCATGCGGATAAAGTCGAACGGATCGATGTCTTCGGCGTTTTCCAGCGGCGTGCCGGCCACTTTCACCAGCATGTTGATCGGCACCGACTCCGGATGCTCCGGCAGGTTGGCCAACTGAATCAGCAGATTGGCGCGGTCATCCAGCGACTCGCCCATGCCGAGGATGCCGCCGGAGCAGATCTTCATCCCCGATTCACGCACGTAGGCCAGGGTCTGCAGGCGCTCGCTGTAGGTGCGGGTGGTGATGATGCTGCCGTAGAACTCCGGCGAGGTGTCGAGGTTGTGGTTGTAATAATCAAGACCGGCCTTGGCCAGCGCTTCGGTCTGATCCTGATCGAGGCGACCGAGGGTCATACAGGTTTCCAGGCCCATGGCTTTCACACCTTCGACCATTTTCAGCACGTACGGCATGTCTTTGGCCGATGGATGCTTCCACGCCGCGCCCATGCAGAACCGCGTCGAACCGATGGCCTTGGCGCGTGCCGCCTCTTCGAGGACTTTCTGCACTTCCATCAGTTTTTCTTTTTCAAGACCGGTGTTGTAGTGACCGGACTGCGGGCAGTACTTGCAGTCTTCCGGGCAGGCGCCGGTCTTGATCGACAGCAGGGTCGAAACCTGAACGCGGTTGGCGTTGAAATGTGCGCGATGCACCGTTTGCGCCTGGAACAGCAAGTCGTTGAATGGCTGTACGAAGAGTGCTTTGACTTCGGCCAGAGACCAGTCGTGACGCAAGGTGGCGGTGGTGCTCGCGCTCATGGGTAGTTCCTTGGTTATGCTTGGCTGGCGGCTGCGGGAATGGAATACCCACAGGCGTAACACGGATGTTCGGCATATTTAAGGAAGAGTGATGCGCTGTCAACCACGATACGAAGGTCAGGTTTACATCTGTTTAAATAATGTACAGCACTGCCTGCTTTGCGACGAACCGGCAGAAGCGGAAATGCCAATCTGTGTGGCCTGCGAAACCGATTTGCCTTGGCTTGGCGACCACTGCCAGAGCTGCGCCCTGCCACTTCTCGCCGCCGGCATGACCTGCGGCGAGTGCCTGCTAGAGCCGCCGGCCTTCGAGCAGGTGGTGGTGCCGTGGCTCTATGGCTTTCCGGTCGACAGTTTGATTACGCGTTTTAAACACAACGCAAAATGGCCGTTTGGCCACCTGCTCGCCGACGTTCTCGGGCAATACCTGCAACATCGCTTCGATGAAGGATTGCCGAGGCCGGATGCGTTGTTGCCAGTGCCGCTGGCTGGTAAGCGTTTGCGCCAACGGGGATTCAACCAGGCGGCGATGCTGGCGCGGTGGTTGAGTCAATCGCTGGATCTGCCTTGTGAGGAACAGGTTCTGCGCCGAATCAAGGAGACCAGTGCTCAGCAGGATCTTGATGCCAAGGCGCGTAAACATAATCTGCGCGATGCCTTCGAGATCATGCCGGATGCGCAGGTACGAGGCCGGCATTTGGCGTTGGTTGATGATGTGCTGACCACTGGCGCGACCGCACAGGCACTGGCCCGGTTGCTGATGAACGCTGGCGCTGCGCGGGTCGATGTCTATTGCCTGGCTCGCACTCCGAAACCCGGCACCTGAAACTAACGCAATCCCTCTTTAGGAGTGAGCCTGCTCGCGATAGCGTCATCAATGCCAACATCTATACTGGCTGATCCACCGCTATCGCGAGCAGGCTCACTCCTACACAGATCTCGGCTTGACTCTCGCGTCGCTAGCGGCCAACTTCCACGTTCACCGCCACAAAAAAGCATCCACGCATGTCCATGCCTTCCCTGCTGTCCCAGCACATCGTCCGCCGTCCGCAGCGCATCGCCCTGCTGCAACACATCGCCGAACAGGGTTCGATTACCCGCGCCGCGAAAAGCGCAGGCCTGAGCTACAAAGCAGCGTGGGATGCTATCGATGAGCTGAACAACCTCGCACAAAAACCGCTGGTTGAACGCGCCATCGGTGGCAAGGGCGGTGGCGGCGCAAAACTCTCCAGCGAGGGCGAGCGCGTTTTGCGCCTTTACCAAAAGCTGCAGGCCTTGCAGGCCCAGGTGCTGGAGGCCGCGGAAGACGCCAGCGATCTGGATCTGCTCGGCCGCTTGATGCTCAGAACCAGCGCGCGCAATCAGTTGCACGGCAAAGTCGTGGCGATCAAAGCGCAGGGGCGCAATGACCTGATCCGTCTCGAACTGGCCGAAGGGCTGTGCCTGGACGCGCAGATCACCCACGACAGCACCGAGCATCTGGAACTGCAGGCCGGCACCGAAGTGGTCGCACTGATCAAGGCTGGCTGGCTGGAATTGCTGAGCAACGAGCAGCCTGCAACGTCTGGTCACAATCTTCTCAACGGTATCATCGACGCAATTCTTGATGCCGAGGACGGTCCGAGCGAAGTACGCATTACCCTGCCCAACGGCCATACCCTCTGCGCCCTCGCGGAACCGCTGGACTTGCGCACTCGCGGACTGAGCGTCGAACAACCGGTGCAAGTGCAGTTCTCGCCGTCCAATGTGCTGATCGGCACGCCGCTGTAATCCGGCGCTGCAACGAAAGCGTCATCGACGCTCATTAAGGTGGCTGCCAAAACCATGCAGGGAGCCTGATGTGAGCCTATTAGAAGAAAACCAATCCACTGACCTGGAAAAAATGGTCGGCCTCAGCCGTCGCGGTTTCATCGGCGCCGGTGCGCTGTGCGGCGCGGCGATGTTCCTCGGCGGCAGCCTGTTGAGCCGCAGTGCGCTGGCCACCGGCGTCAGCGCCGGCAACAGCCGTCTGCTCGGTTTCGAGAGTATTCCGGCGGCGACCACCGACGTGATCAGCCTGCCCAAAGGCTACAAGTCTTCGGTGCTGATCAGTTGGGGCCAGCCACTGCACAAGAACGGCCCGGCCTTCGATCCGAGCGGCAACGGCACCGCCGCAGCCCAGGAAGTGCAGTTCGGCGACAACAACGACGGCATGAGCCTGTTCGCCTTCCCCGACGACCGCAACCGCGCGTTGATGGCGATCAACAACGAATACACCAACTACCGCTATCTCTACCCGCACGGCGGCATGCCGCAATCGGCCGAAGATGTGCGCAAGGCGCTGGCCTGCGAAGGCGTGTCGGTGATTGAAGTGCAGCGCAAGAACGGTCAGTGGCAGTTCGTCCAGGGCTCGCGCTACAACCGCCGGATTCACGGCAACTCGCCGCTGCGCATCAGCGGCCCGGCGGCCGGTCACGAGCTGATGAAAACAGCTGCCGACAAACACGGCAAGAAGGTCCTCGGCACGTTCCAGAACTGCGCCAATGGTAAAACGCCGTGGGGCACTTATCTGACCTGCGAAGAAAACTTCACCGACTGCTTCGGCAGCAGCAATGCCCAGCAGCAGTTCGACCCGGCGCAGAAGCGCTACGGCGTCACCGCCGCCAGCCGCGAGATCAACTGGCACCCGTACGACCCGCGCTTCGACATGGCCAAGAACCCCAACGAACTCAACCGTCACGGCTGGGTGGTCGAGATTGATCCGTTCGACCCGCAATCGACCCCGGTCAAACGCACGGCGCTGGGCCGCTTCAAGCATGAAAACGCCGCACTGGCCGAAACCGACGACGGTCGCGCCGTGGTGTACATGGGCGACGACGAGCGTGGCGAGTTCATCTACAAATTCGTCAGCCGCGACCGCATCAACCACCGCAACGCCAAGGCCAACCGCGACATCCTCGATCACGGCACCTTGTACGTGGCCAGGTTCGACGCCGGTGATGGCGATCCCGATCACCCGAAAGGCCAGGGCCAGTGGATCGAGCTGACCCACGGCAAGAACGGCATCGACGCCAGCAGCGGTTTCGCCGATCAGGCCGAAGTGCTGATCCACGCACGCCTCGCCGCCAGCGTGGTCGGTGCAACGCGCATGGACCGTCCGGAATGGATCGTCGTCAGCCCGAAGGACGGCCAGGTCTATTGCACCCTGACCAACAACGCCAAGCGCGGCGAAGACGGTCAGCCGGTGGGCGGACCAAACCCGCGCGAGAAAAACGTCTACGGACAGATTCTGCGCTGGCGCACCGACCGCGACGATCACGCCTCGAAGACGTTTGCCTGGGATCTGTTTGTAGTTGCCGGTAACCCGGGCGTACATGCCGGGACGCCGAAGGGCGGCTCAAAGAACATCACCCCGCAGAACATGTTCAACAGCCCGGATGGTTTGGGCTTCGACAAGGCCGGGCGTTTGTGGATTCTCACCGATGGTGATTCGAGCAACGCCGGCGACTTTGCCGGGATGGGCAACAACCAGATGCTTTGCGCCGATCCCAAGACCGGTGAAATTCGTCGCTTTATGGTCGGGCCGGTTGGTTGTGAGGTGACCGGGATCAGCTTCTCGCCGGATCAGAAGACTCTGTTTGTCGGGATTCAGCATCCGGGGGAAAACGGTGGTTCGACCTTCCCTGAGCATTTGCCGAATGGCAAGCCGCGGTCTTCGGTGATGGCGATTACCCGTGAGGATGGCGGGATCGTCGGCGCCTGATACACCGCCTTCGCGAGCAAGCTCGCTCCCACAGGGGATCGCACTCCAAATGTAGGAGTGAGCCTGCTCGCGATAGCATCAGCCCAGACACCAACCCCCTAAGGGCCTGCCATCTGCGCTACCATGCTGGGCCGGACGCGGCAGCCTGCTGCGCGCAGGAGTCAGCATGGCCCACCCGTTTGAAACCCTCACCCCCGACCTCGTGCTCGATGCCGTTGAAAGCATCGGCTTCCTCAGCGATGCGCGCATTCTGGCGCTCAACAGCTACGAAAACCGCGTCTATCAGGTCGGCATCGAAGACTCCGAACCGCTGATCGCCAAGTTCTATCGTCCGCAACGCTGGACCAACGAGGCCATCCTCGAAGAACACCAATTCACCTTTGAACTGGCCGACGTCGAGATTCCGGTGGTGGCGCCGCTGATCCACAACGGCGAAACCCTGCATGAACACGCCGGTTTCCGCTTCACTCTGTTCCCGCGTCGCGGCGGTCGGGCGCCGGAGCCGGGCAATCTCGATCAGCTGTATCGTCTCGGCCAACTGCTCGGGCGTATTCACGCGGTCGGCGCGACCAAGCCGTTTGAACACCGAGAAGCCCTCGCCGTGCAGAACTTCGGCCACGCCTCGCTGAACACCTTGCTCGAAGGCAACTTCATTCCGAAAAGCCTGCTGCCGGCCTACGAGTCGGTGGCCCGCGACCTGCTCAAACGCGTGGAAGATGCCTACGCGAACACGCCGCACCAGAACATTCGCATGCACGGCGACTGCCACCCCGGCAACATGATGTGCCGCGACGAGATGTTCCACATCGTCGACCTTGATGACTGCCGCATGGGCCCGGCGGTGCAGGACATCTGGATGATGCTCGCCGGCGATCGCCAGGAATGCCTGGGGCAGCTGTCGGAACTGATGGATGGCTACAACGAATTCCACGACTTCGACCCGCGCGAACTGGCGTTGATCGAACCGTTGCGCGCGCTGCGCCTGATGCACTACAGCGCCTGGCTGGCGCGGCGCTGGGATGACCCGGCGTTCCCGCATAGTTTCCCGTGGTTCGGCACCGAGCGGTATTGGGGCGATCAAGTGTTGGCGTTGCGTGAGCAGCTATCAGCGCTTAACGAAGAACCACTGAAACTCTTCTGATCCAAACCTGAACCCTGTGGGAGCGAGCTTGCTCGCGAAGGCGTCATGTCAGTCAGCATAATGTTGAATGTCAGTCCGTATTCGCGAGCAAGCTCGCTCCCACAGGGGTTGTGTGTTCACACATTTCTGACCAATCAGCTACGGCACTCGCCGACAAACCTCCTTACAATCCCTCCTTTGTCAGCTGCCTAAGCAAGGATTCTGCATGCAAGCCGCCAACCCGCGTCGCGGGTACATTCTGGGCCTGAGTGCCTACATCATCTGGGGCCTGTTCCCGATCTACTTCAAAGCCATCGCCGACGTGCCAGCCGTTGAAATCATCATCCATCGGGTGTTGTGGTCGGCGCTGTTTGGTGGGTTGTTGCTGATGGTGTGGAAACACCCGGGCTGGTTGCGCGAATTGCTGGACAACCCCAAACGTCTGGCGATTCTGGCGTTGAGCGGGACGCTGATCGCGGCCAACTGGCTGACCTACGTGTGGTCGGTGAACAACGGGCGCATGCTCGAGGCGAGTCTGGGTTACTACATCAATCCGCTGGTCAACGTGCTGTTGGGCATGGTGCTTCTTGGGGAACGGCTGCGCCGAATGCAATGGCTCGCGGTCGGCCTGGCGGCCGTTGGCGTGGCGCAGCAAGTGTGGCAGGTCGGCAGTCTGCCGTGGGTGTCGCTGGCGCTGGCGCTGACGTTCGGCTTCTACGGTCTGATCCGCAAGCAGGCACCGGTCAAGGCGTTGCCGGGGCTGGTGGTGGAAACCTGGATGCTGGTGCCAATCGCCATTGCCTGGTTGCTGTTCAACCAGACCGCGACCAGCGCTCAGCCGGAGTTCTGGACCACATCACAGGCCTGGTGGCTCGTGGCGGCGGGTCCGGTGACGCTGGTGCCGCTGGTGTGCTTCAACGCCGCCACGCGCCACTTGCCCTACACCACCATCGGTTTCCTGCAATACGTGGCGCCGACCTTGGTGCTGCTGCAAGCGGTGTTGCTGTTCGGCGAACATCTGTCGTCGAGCACGCTGGTTGCGTTTATCTTTATCTGGGCCGGTTTGGCGGTTTACAGCGTCGATGCGTGGATAAGTCTGCGTCGACGCAACTGATCAAAAAACGCACAAACCCTCACAGGCCACGGTTCTCGTGGCCTGCATCGTTCCTTCCCAAGGTTATCCACAGCGTGATCCCCGCCGTTTGTGCGCAAGTCACTGAATCCTGGTGGTTTTTTGATCAGTTCCGCACAAGCCCCGGCCGGCTTGGCGCTGCGCCCGGTCTCTACAGGTTATCCACAGGCGGGTGCACGTTTAAACTGGATAACCCCAACGCCACTTAAATGTCTGTGCGTAACACCAGCTCCACCATCAGATCGTCGGCCAGCGTTTCCAGACGCGACTGCAAAACGTCGAGCGACAGTGTCAGCGGTACTGCAAGAATCGCTTCGGCGTGGAACAGCGGCTCGCTGCTCATCGGTGCCGGGCGCACTTCGGTTACCAGTCTTTCCAGGTTGACGCCTTGCTCGCTTAACAGCCGGGTGATGTCGCGAACGATGCCGGGCCGATCATTGCCCACCAATTCCATGGCAATCGGTTTCCAGGTACAGGACTGCTCGATACCGCTTTCGGCAATCAGCACCCGGATGCCATGAGCAGACAGTGCTTGTAAGGCATCGACTAATTCGTCGTAAGCCTCTGCCGGCACTCCCACCCGAAGAATCCCGGCGAACTGCCCGGCCATCCGTGACATGCGGCTTTCCAGCCAGTTACCGCCGTGTTCGGCAATGCATTGGGCGATGCGCTCGACCTGCCCGGGCTTGTCCGGGGCGAATACGGTGAGTACGAGATGGTCCATGGCGCAGCCCTCTTGTGTTGTAGAAGGGCAAGTATAGGCAACGGGCGGTCAGCCGCCTCAAGCGCGCGAAACCACGAATCGTGTACAACTTTTTATATTTAGCTGGAACAATCCATCTGTTTTTTGAGAACATCCCGTTCCGCGATGTGACCGCAATGCGACATGAGGTCGCAGAACGACGTAATTAGTCTGATTTTCACAAGCGCAACTCATCATGTAGTATGCCGCAGCGCGCACTACATAACGCCGGATCGATGTCTGCCCAAGGCCTGTTCGCAACCCTGAAAGCCCCGTCAGCAAGGCCCCAAGCCGTTGATTGGTCCCAGCCCAGCCGCCAGCAATGGCATGTACTGGTCGGCAGGTTTGTGGTTTAAATGGCCAGAGGCTTCATTGTCAAAATTGAAGAGCTGAAAAGCGAAATAGCTGAGCAGAGTGAGGCAAGCAATGACTGAACACGTTCAAGTCGGTGGCCTGCAGGTCGCCAAAGTCCTGTTCGACTTCGTGAACAACGAAGCCATTCCCGGTACCGGCCTCACCGCCGAGACATTCTGGGAAGGTGCCGACAAGGTCATTCATGACCTGGCGCCGAAGAACAAAGCCCTACTCGCCAAACGCGATGACTTCCAGGCTCGCATTGATGCCTGGCACCAGGAACGCGCCGGTCAAGCGCACGACGCCGTCGCCTACAAAGCGTTCCTGCAGGAAATCGGTTATCTGCTGCCAGAAGCGGCTGACTTCCAGGCAACGACGCAAAACGTCGATGATGAAATCGCCCGTACCGCCGGCCCGCAACTCGTGGTGCCGGTGATGAACGCCCGCTTCGCTCTCAATGCCTCGAACGCCCGCTGGGGTTCGCTGTACGACGCCCTCTACGGCACCGACGCGATCAGCGAAGAGGGTGGCGCGGAAAAAGGCAAAGGCTACAACAAGGTGCGTGGCGACAAAGTCATCGCCTTCGCCCGTGCCTTCCTCGACGAAGCAGCGCCACTGGCCGCTGGCTCCCACGTCGATTCGACCGGCTACAAAATCGCTGACGGCAAACTGCTGGTTACCCTCAAGGGCGGCAGCAACAGTGGCCTGCGCGACGACGCTCAGTTGATCGGTTTCCAGGGCGATGCCAACGCGCCAATCGCCATCCTTTTGAAACACAACGGTCTGCACTTCGAAATCCAGGTCGACGCCAGTACACCGGTCGGCCAGACCGACGCCGCCGGCGTTAAAGACATCCTGATGGAAGCAGCGCTGACCACCATCATGGACTGCGAAGACTCCGTCGCTGCCGTCGATGCCGACGACAAAGTAGTGATCTACCGCAACTGGCTCGGCCTGATGAAGGGCGACCTTGCAGAATCCGTGTCCAAGGGTGGCCAGACCTTCACCCGCACCATGAACCCGGATCGCACCTACACCGCGCCAAATGGCGGTGAAGTGACGTTGCACGGTCGTTCGCTGCTGTTCGTGCGTAACGTTGGCCATCTGATGACCATCGACGCGATCCTCGACAAAGACGGTAACGAAGTGCCGGAAGGCATCCTCGACGGTCTGGTCACTTGCCTCGCAGCGATGCACAACCTCAATGGCAACACCTCGCGTCGCAACACCCGCACCGGTTCGGTCTACATCGTTAAACCGAAAATGCACGGCCCGGAAGAAGCGGCGTTCACCAACGAGCTGTTCGGTCGCATCGAAGACGTGCTGGGCCTTACGCGCAACACGCTGAAAGTCGGGATCATGGACGAGGAGCGCCGCACCACAGTCAACCTCAAGGCTTGCATCAAGGCGGCCAGCGAGCGTGTGGTATTCATCAACACCGGTTTCCTTGACCGCACTGGCGACGAAATCCACACCTCCATGGAAGCCGGCCCGGTAGTACGCAAGGCCGACATGAAGGCCGAGAAGTGGATCGGCGCTTACGAAAACTGGAACGTCGATATCGGTCTGAGCACCGGCCTGCAAGGTCGCGCGCAAATCGGTAAAGGCATGTGGGCGATGCCCGACCTGATGGCCGCGATGCTTGAGCAGAAAATCGCCCACCCGCTGGCCGGCGCCAACACCGCTTGGGTTCCGTCGCCGACTGCTGCTGCGTTGCACGCCCTGCATTACCACAAGGTCGACGTGTTCGCCCGTCAGGCCGAACTGGCCAAACGTGCGCGTGCTTCAGTGGACGACATCCTGACCATCCCGCTGGCGGTCAACCCGAACTGGACGCCGGAGCAAATCAAGAACGAACTGGACAACAACGCCCAAGGCATTCTCGGTTACGTGGTGCGCTGGATCGACCAGGGCGTGGGTTGCTCGAAAGTGCCGGACATCAACGACATCGGCCTGATGGAAGACCGTGCCACACTGCGTATTTCCAGCCAGCACATCGCCAACTGGCTGCGCCACGGTGTCGTCACCGAAGCACAAGTAATGGAAAGCCTCAAGCGCATGGCGCCGGTGGTGGATCGTCAGAACGCCAACGACCCGCTGTACCGTCCGCTGGCACCGGACTTCGACAGCAACATCGCCTTCCAGGCGGCAGTCGAACTGGTGATCGAGGGCACCAAACAGCCGAACGGCTACACCGAGCCAGTGCTGCACCGTCGTCGTCGCGAGTTCAAGAAGGCCAACGGCCTGTAACTTGCGCTGAATGCCGGACATGAAAAAGCCCTGATCGAGAGATCAGGGCTTTTTTGTTTGTGCGGCGGGGTCAGTTTTTGTGATCGGTTTGAGATCCTTCCCCCTCACCCCAGCCCTCTCCCACAAGGGGGCGAGGGGGGAAAGGGAGCCGATCTTTGTGCTTTTCAAAATCTGAGCTCAGCTCAGGAATTGCCAAGGGTTGAGGGGAAAGGGAGCAGATATTGGTGCTTTTCAAAACCTGAGTTCGACTTAGGAATTTCAAGTCGGTGTACTTTGCACATCCACCTCGGTCAGTCCCCTCTCCCCTTGGGAGAGGGTTAGGGTGAGGGGCTCTTAAGGTTCTATCCCCAATTCATGTTTCACCAACGCCAACAACTTGCCCGTATCAATCGGTTTGAGCAGAAAATCCACCACGCTCAAATGCATCGCGGCAATCGCGTCTTTCACATCAGCATCGCCCGAGACAATGATGATCGGCAGCGCCGCCCGCTCCGATTCGCGCACCTGACGGATCAGCTCAAGGCCATCGACATTGCCCATGCGCAGATCGGTAATCACCAGCCCGATCGAAGGTTTCGCCTCCAGCATCTTCAGCGCCGTCTCGCCACTGGCTGCGGTCATGCAATGAATGCCATCCAACGCGAGAATCTCCGACAACAACTCCCGGGCGTCCTTGTCGTCATCGACGATCAGTACACGCTGCGGCGGCAAGTCGGGTTCGAGCATTACAGCGCTGAGCGCTTCACGCTCGGCGTCGCTCAAAATATCGTGGTCGGACATGGCATTCTCTAAATGTTCAAACAATCCCTGGCAAGTCGTCAGACATCACCAGACAGCGCTTCAATGTGCACTTCGTCGGATTTTTTTCCAAGAGGCCGGCGGGCGAATTTCCGACTGTTTTTGTAGGGCACTTCCCAAATGTGCCCACCGCCAGCTCAAACCTAGACTTACGTCCAATGGGCACCCTGCCCGCAGGGGTCGACCATGGCCAGAACGATCCGACAACAACAATTCGAAAAAGACTGCGGTAATGGTTATGAGTAAAGCGGACGCCTTCACCCAGGCAGGGAAAACCGCGGTATTGCAGAACATTCAGGGCACCCTGCAATTCCTCCAGCGCTTCCCGCCCTTCAATCAGATGGAACACGCCCACCTGGCTTATCTGGTGGAGCAATGTCAGCTGCGTTTCTACGGTCAGGGCGAGAGCATCATCAAACCTGCCGACGGCCCGGTCGAACACTTCTATATCGTCAAGCAAGGTCGGGTGGTCGGCGAACGTCAGCACATCACCAAACCCGGCACCGAGACCACGTTTGAGATCACCACCGGCGAATGTTTTCCACTCGCCGCGCTGCTCGGCGAACGCGCGACCCGCACCGAACACCTCGCTGGCGAAGACACGTTCTGCCTGCAACTGAACAAGCTGGCGTTCATCAAACTGTTCGCCCTCTCCAACGCCTTCCGCGACTTCGCCTTGCGCGGGGTCAGCAGCCTGCTCGATCAGGTCAACCAGCAAGTGCAGCAGAAAGCCGTGGAAACCCTCGGCACCCAGTATTCGCTGAACACCCGCCTGGGCGAACTGGCAATGCGGCACCCGGTAACCTGCGGGCCTGAAACGCCATTGCGTGAAGCAGTGAAACTGATGCACGAGCAGCAGGTCGGCAGCATCGTCGCGGTGGATGAGCACAAGGCACCGTTGGGGATTTTCACCCTGCGCGATCTGCGTCATGTGGTGGCCGCCGGCGTCGGCGATTTCAGCGAAGCGATCGAGCGTCATATGACGCCCGCGCCCTTCTACTTATCGCCGGATCACAGCGCATTCGATGCGGCGATCGCCATGACCGAACGGCACATCGCTCACGTTTGCCTGGTCAAGGATCAGCGCCTGTGCGGCGTGGTTTCCGAGCGCGATCTGTTCTCGCTGCAACGGGTCGACCTGGTGCATCTGGCCCGGACCATCCGCAGCGCCCAGCGCGTCGAACAACTGGTCAGCCTGCGCGGCGAGATCGGCCAACTGGTCGAGCGCATGCTCGCTCACGGCGCGTCTTCAACGCAGATCACCCACATCATTACCCTGCTCAACGACCACACCGTGTGCCGCGTGATCGAACTGACCCTCGCGGAAAAAGGCGATCCCGGTGTGCCATTCAGTTGGTTGTGTTTCGGCAGCGAAGGTCGCCGCGAGCAGACGCTGCACACCGATCAGGACAACGGCATTCTGTTCGACGCTCGCGATGCTGCGCATGCGGCGGAGATTCGCGGCAAGCTGCTGCCGATTGCCCAGCAGGTCAACCACAGCCTGGCGCTGTGCGGTTTCACCCTGTGCAAGGGCAACATCATGGCCGGCAACCCCGAACTGTGTCTGTCGCGGGCGGAATGGGCGCGGCGATTTGCAGCGTTCATTCGCGAGGCGACGCCGGAGAATCTGCTCGGCTCGAGTATCTATTTCGATTTGCGCGTGGTCTGGGGCGATGAAAAAAGCTGCGAACAGTTGCGCCGGGGCATCCTCGATCAGGTGGGCGACAACCGCTTGTTCCAGCGCATGATGGCCGAGAACGCCCTGCGCAATCGTCCACCGGTGGGTCGTTTCCGCGAGTTCGTGCTGGCACGCAAGAATGGCGAGAAAGCCACGCTGGACCTGAAGGTACAGGGGCTTACGCCGTTCGTGGATGGCGCGCGACTGCTCGCTTTGGCCAACGGTATCGACGCCAACAACACCCTCGAACGCTTCCGTCAGTTGGTCGAGAAAGAAGTCATCGAACGACTGGATGGCGCAGCGTATGAAGAGGCCTATCACTTCATTCAGCAAACGCGCATGCAACAGCATCAACTGCAGACCCGGGAAAATCTGCCCTACTCCAACCGTGTCGACCCGGACAGCCTCAACCATCTCGACCGGCGCATCTTGCGCGAATCCCTGCGCCAGGCCCAGCGCCTGCAAAGCAGCCTGACGTTGCGGTATCAGCTATGAGCCTGTTCTCGTGGTTGCGTCCGGCCAGCCCGGTGCTGCCGGTGGAGTGGCAACAGCGTCTGTCGGCGTTGCCGGTGATCAGCGAGCTCGGCGAGTGCAGCCTGCGCGAACAACGCTGGGTGGTGCTGGATCTGGAAACCACCGGGCTGAATCTGAACAAGGACCGGGTGTTGTCGATTGGCGCGGTGGTGATCGAGGACGGCGCGATCGATTTCAGTCAGCAGTTCGAGCGCACGCTGCAATGTCGCGAGCTGAAACTCAGTCCCAGTGTGTTGATTCATGGACTGGGGCCGAATGCGATCGCGGCGGGCAGTGAGCCGGCCGAGGCGTTGCTGGAGCTTATGGAATTTATCGGCGACAGCCCGGTATTGGCGTTTCATGCACCGTTCGATCAACACATGCTCGGGCGCGCGTTGAAGGAGCATCTGGGGCACAAGTTGCAGCAGGTGTTTCTTGATGTGGCGGATATTGCGCCGCTGGTGTGTCCGCAAGCGCACATTCGTGAGGCCGGGCTGGATGAGTGGATCGACTGGTTCAAGCTTGAGGTGTTCGAGCGGCATAACGCGAGTGCCGATGCGTTGGCGACGGCGGAACTGGCGCTGATTCTGTTCAGCCGGGCGCGACAGCAGCAGATTCATAGCCCGTTGAATTTGCAGCAGCGGTTGAGCCAGTGGAAACGTAGGCAGCAGGCGCCTTCGTTCTGAATCAGAAGGCCCTCACCCCAGCCCTCTCCCAGAGGGAGAGGGAGCCGACCGATGTGTCTCGGGCTTTTCATCGACCTGAAAGATCGAGTCGAGTATGGATTCACTGAAAATCGTTCAGGTCGGTGTATCTCCTGAATATCCCTCAATCGGTCCCCTCTCCCTCTGGGAGAGGGCCAGGGTGAGGGTCCGCCTTTCAACGCCCACCTGACCAGTGGCCAATTGCTAACCATTCCCACCTCTGCCACAATCGCGAACAATTCGCGTTAGTTAACATTTCCCAATCGGTGATGTCCGGTGTCGTCAGTCCCAAGCCCTCACAGTGAGCTCGTCGGTGCGCTGTATCGCGACCATCGCGGTTGGCTGCTGGCATGGCTGCGGCGCAATGTGGCGTGCCCGCAGCGCGCCGAGGATCTGAGCCAGGACACCTTCGTCCGTCTGCTCGGTCGCGACGACATGCTCACACCCCGCGAGCCACGCGCCTTTCTGGTGGCGATCGCCAAAGGCCTGCTGTTCGACTACTTCCGTCGCGCGGCGCTGGAACAGGCCTACCTCACCGAGCTGATGCTGATCCCCGAAGACGAACAACCGTCGGTGGAAGAACAGCAAATGATCCTCGAAGACCTCAAAGCCATTGATCGCTTGCTCGGCAAACTGTCGACCAAGGCCCGCGCTGCCTTCCTTTATAACCGCCTCGACGGCCTCAGCCATGCCGAGATCGCCGGGAAACTCGGCGTCTCGGTACCGCGCGTGCGTCAGTACCTGGCGCAAGGCATTCGTCAGTGCTACATCGCCCTGTACGGTGAGCCGACGTGAGCCCGGCCAGCTCCAGACCGGTGCCGGCGCATGTGCTGGACGCGGCGATTGCCTGGCAACTGACCCTCGACTCGAGCAGTCCGCTGGAGCGCGAGGAGTTCGCCAAATGGCATGCGGCCCATGAAGAACATGCCCGTGCCTGGCGGCAATTGGGCATGCTCGATCAGCGTTTCAGCGTGGCCAAAGGGCCGGCGCGCAGTGCCTTGCTGCAATCACGCGAGGGCATTCGCCGGCGGGTACGCAAGCTTGGCACCGGGCTGGCCAGCGTCGTGGTGTTTGTCGGTGTGGCGCTGTTTGCCAGTGAACGCTTTCTGCCACTGGATTACTGGCTCGCCGATCAGCGCACCGCAACCGGTGAGCAGCGCACCGTGCGCCTGGCTGACGGCACCGTGCTGAATCTCAACACCCACAGTGCGGTGGATGTGCGGTTCGATGACAAGCGCCGGTTGATCGTGTTGCAGGAAGGCGAAATTCTTGTCGAAACCGGCCACGGCGATGCGCGCCCCTTCATCGTTGAAACCCGCGAAGGCAGCATGCGCGCCTTGGGTACGCGATTTTTGGTCAAGCGTGAAGACGACGGCACGCGCCTGAGCGTGTTGCAGTCTGCGGTTGCGGCGCACCCGCAATCCAGCCCTGAAGAACAAATCCTCCATGAAGGCCAGCAAGTGCTGCTGCGCAGTGACGGGCTGGGCTCGATTGTCGCGCTCAATCCCGGTGCCGATGCCTGGACGCGCGGCATGCTGGTGGTGGATAACGCGCGCCTGAGCGATCTTGTACATGAACTGGGGCGTTATCGTCGCGGGCACCTAGGTGTGGCGCCGGAAGTGGCGGACCTGCGGATTACCGGCAGCTTTCCGCTGCATGACACCGATAAGGCTCTGAGCGCGCTGCTGCCGACCCTGCCGGTGCAGATCGAGCGGCATACGCCGTATTGGGTCACTGTCGCGAAGGCCGATGTCAAGCCTGAGTAGTGTGGTGCCTGACAAATTGCCTTCGCGAGCAAGCTCGCTCCCACAGGGAAACGCATTCCAATGTGGGAGCGAGCTTGCTCGCGAAAGGGCCATTCGACGCGCGATACAAGTCCGCTCAAACGCGTCAATCAGCGGCATTCAAACTTTAATCGAAATTATTTCCATCCAGCCCTATCACTTTTTGCTTTTCATCCGGCACACAGGCAATTGAGAAATATTTCCATTCAGGAGCCGCCGTATGTCCCGTTCGCTAGACACCTTGTTGCGCCCCAGTCTGCTGGCCGTCGCCATCGCGCTCAGCGCGCCGCTGATCAGCAGTCCGTTGCTTGCCGCTGAACAGGCGTCCAGCGTGCGCGCCTACAATCTGCCGGCGGCACCACTGTCGACTACCCTGAACCAGATCGCCAGCCAGGGCGGTATCGCGCTGTCGCTGAATCCGTCGCTGGCGGCAGGCAAGACCTCGGCGCCGGTCAACGGCCAGTACGATGCAGCCGGTGCCTTGCGCGCAGCCTTGCGTGGCACCGGTCTGCAACTGGAGCACAGCAGCACCGGCACTTACACCCTCGTGGCCGTGCCGGAAGGAACGTTGGCCTTGCCGGAAACTTCGGTCATCGGCGTGGAAAACTTCGAAAGCGCCTGGGGCCCGGTCGAAGGCTACACCGCCACCCGCACCGCTGCCGGCAGCAAGACCGACACCGCGCTGGTCGAAGCACCGCGTTCGATCTCCGTCGCGACTCGCCAGCAAATGGACGACCGCAGCGTGCACAGCCTCGATGACGCGGTGCGCTATATGCCGGGCATCACCGCCAGCAGCTACGGCAGCGACACTCGCGCCGACTGGCTGCGTGTGCGCGGTTTCGAACCGACCCAGTTCCTCGATGGCCTGCCCCTCCCGAAAGGCGTGTACGCCAACCCGAAACAGGAAACCTGGAACCTCGATCGCCTCGCCCTGCTACGCGGTCCGGCCTCCTCGGTTTACGGCCAGACCCCGCCGGGCGGCCTGCTGGACATGGTCAGCCGTCGTCCGAGTGCTGAAGCCAGCCACGAAATCCAGCTGCAATACGGCAGCGACAATCACCGCCAGATCAACTTTGCCAGCACCGGCAAGATCGATGACGCTGGCCAGTTTCTCTATGGCCTCAGCGGTGTGGTGCGCGACAGCGGCACGCAGGTCGATCACGTCGACAACAAGCGCTACAACATCGCGCCGAGCCTGACCTGGAACATCGACGACGACACCAAATTCACCCTACTGAGCCAGTTCACCCGCGACGATACCGGCATCACCAGCCAGTTCCTGCCGGTGCAGGGCACCAAGATCAAGTCGCCGTTCGGTGATATTTCCCACCACAAGAACCTGGGTGATCCGGACTGGGAATATTACGATCGCACCTACTACGCGCTGGGCTATGCCTTCGAACATCGTCTGAACGATGTCTGGCAGTTCAGGCAGAACCTGCGTTACACCAAGTCGGATCTGTCGTTCCAGTCGCTGACGCCGGGGTCGTACCCATTCACCGAAGTCGATGCGCAAGGCAATGTCGGACGCACCAGCGTCGAAGAAGACATCAGCCAGTTCGCCGTGGACAACAACTTCCAGGCCGACTTCGCCACCGGCGACATCCGCCACACCCTGCTGCTGGGCCTTGATCACCAGCGCAGCAATACCAACTACACCTCGATCTTCGGTGACGGCTTGCCCACCAACGTGATCACCCCGATCTACGGTCAGCCGATCGTGCGTCCGGCGCGCTCCACGGCGTTTTACGATTACGACCAGAAGACCTACCAGACCGGCCTGTACATCCAGGATCAGATGGCCTTTAACCAGTGGCGCCTGACCCTCGGCGGCCGTGAAGACTGGGTGCACACCAGCACGAAATTCATCAACAAGGGCGATGCCACCAACACCCAGCGTGACAAAGCGTTCAGCGGCAACGCCGCACTCAGCTACGTGTTCGACAACGGTTTCGTGCCGTACCTGTCGTACGCCGAATCCTTCCAGCCGACCACGGGGGCCGACGCCACTTCGACCGGCTCGCTCAAACCGACCGAAGGCAAGCAGTGGGAGCTGGGCATCAAGTACCAGCCACCGGGCAGCAAAACCCTGCTGACCGCCGCGGTCTATGACCTCACCCAGAAGAACGTTTCGGTCAACACCTTCGTCAACAACGTGTCGATCACCAGCCAGACTGGCGAAGTGAAAGTCAAAGGCCTGGAGCTGGAAGCGGTTTCCGACATCACCGACAACCTCAAAGTCATCGCTGCCTATACCCTGGCCAAATCCGAAGTGCAGAATGGCGTCGACAAGGGCAATCGCTTGCAATTGATGCCGAACCAGCAAGCCTCGCTGTGGAGCGACTACACCTGGCACGCCGGCGTGCTCGACGGCTTCGGCATTGGCGGTGGCGTGCGTTACACCGGCAACACCTACGGCGACAAGGCCAACACCTGGCTGGGCAAGGCTGACGCCTACATCGTGTTCGACGCGAGCGTGCATTACGACCTCGGCCGCCTGGACAACAGCCTCAAAGGCGCGTCGCTGGCCGTCAACGCAACCAACCTGTTCGACAAGGACTACATTTCCACCTGCGACAGCTTTTACTGCTACTACGGCGACACGCGCAGTGTCGTCGCCAGCGCCACTTACAAGTGGTAAGCGGCTGAGCTGAAACAGGCCCTGTAACCAGGCCGTCCCTCGTGGACGGCTTCGGTGTTTTTGAAGGTCATGAAATGAAAAGTAAAACAATCCGCCGCTGGTCGTTCGTTCATACCTGGACCAGCCTGGTCTGCACCGTGTTTTTGCTGATGCTGGCCCTGACCGGTTTGCCGCTGATCTTTCATCATGAGATCGAGCACCTGCTCGGCGATGCACCCGAAGTGCGCGAGATGCCCGCCGATACGCCACGACTGAATCTGGCGCAACTGGTCGAGGCCGCCGAAAAACATCGCCCCGATGACGTCGTGCAGTACTTCGGTTTCGATGACGATGAGCCGAACGCCGTGCTGACGATCATGGCGAAAACCGCCGGCACCGAACCGAACTCCTCGCACACGTTCATGCTCGATGCGCGGACCGGGGAAGCACTGGAAACCCCGTCGGCCAACGGTGGTTTGATGCTGTTCATCCTGCGTCTGCACGTCGACATGTTCGCCGGGCTGCCGGGCAAATTACTGCTGGCGTTCATGGGGCTGCTGTTTGTCGTGGCCATCGTATCCGGGACGGTGCTGTACCTGCCGTTCATGCGCCGTCTGAAGTTCGGCACGGTGCGCCAGGACAAGTCGACACGGCTGCGCTGGCTCGACCTGCATAACCTGATCGGCGTCGTCACCCTGACCTGGGCGCTGGTGGTCGGCGTGACCGGCGTGATCAGCGCCTGCGCCGATCTGTTGATCGCGGCGTGGCGCAACGATGCCTTGAACACCTTGATCGCGCCGTATCGCGATGCTCCGCCGCTGACGCACCTGGCGCCGGCCACGCGTTTGCTCGAGATTGCTGGCGAAGTGGCACCGGAGATGAAACCGGACTTCATTGCCTTCCCCGGCACGCGGTTTTCCAGCGAACACCATTACTCGGTGTTCATGAAGGGCGGCACGCACCTGACCTCGCATCTGCTGACGCCGGTGCTGATCGATGCCACCACGCTGCAGGTCACTGCGGTGGCCGAACGGCCGTGGTACATGGACGCCATGGGTATGTCGCAACCGCTGCACTTCGGTGATTACGGCGGCATGCCGATGAAAATCCTCTGGGCCACGCTGGATGTGTTGACCATCATCGTCCTCGCCAGTGGCGTGTACTTGTGGGTGGTGCGGCGTAAAGCGGCAAAACCTGCGCTGGAAACAGCGGAGGCATCTGCATGAAGCCGCGTCAGTCGAATTTCTGGAAGGTGTTCAGCACGCCGATCGTGATTGCGCTGCTCAGTGCGGCAGGGCTGTTTGCGGCGTTGTTGGGGGATGGCGTTTGGGATGCGTTGAGCTGGGTCGGGCTGGGTGTCCCGGCATTTCTGGCGATCAGGGGATTGTTGCTGCGCGGGTGAAGTCTGCGCTGCCTGACATGGCCCCTTCGCGAGCAAGCTCGCTCCCACAGGGGAACGCATTCCAAATGTGGGAGCGAGCTTGCTCGCGAAGGCGGCAATAAATACACCATCAATTCCTCGCCAGCCTCGCCGCATCTGGCTAGGCTAACCTCCTGCTCTTCGACGATCACCGAGGTTTGCCAATGTCCGCCCCCAGCATGACCCTGTACCACAACCCGCTCTCCCCGTTCGTGCGCAAAGTGATGGTGTTGCTGCACGAGACCGGTCAGCAGGATCGCGTGGCCTTGCAAGACTGCGTACTCAGTCCGGTCAGCCCGAGCACCGAACTCAATGCTGACAACCCGCTGGGCAAGATTCCCGCCCTGCGCCTGGCCGATGGCAACGTCATCCATGACAGCCGTGTGATCCTCGAATACCTCGATCAACAACACGTCGGCAACCCGCTGATTCCGCGCGAAGGTGCGGCCCGCTGGCGCCGACTGACCCTGGCCTCGATGGCCGACGGGATCATGGATGCGTCGGTGATGGTGCGTTATGAGCTGGCTTTGCGCGCGCCGGAAAAGCATTGGGACGAATGGCTCGATGCCCAGCGCGACAAGATCCGCCGCGCCCTCGCCGTGCTGGAGCGCGACGCGATTGCCGAGCTGACCAGCCACTTCGACGTCGCGGCGATCAGCGTGGCGTGTGCGCTGGGTTACCTCGACCTGCGCTTCCCGGACCTGGGCTGGCGGGATGCCAACCCGCAACTGGCCAACTGGTTTTTTGAAGTGAGTCAGCGACCGTCCATGATCGCCACAATGCCCAAGCCTTAAGTCGGCGGCGCCTGTTCCGGCCTTTTCGCGAGCAAGCCCGCTCCCACAGTTGATTTGTGTTGTTCATGCCATGGTTGCAGCAACAAAAATCCAATGTGGGAGCGGGCTTGCTCGCGAATGCACCACCTCGGTTCCGATGGCAGCGCTGCAAAAATCAGCGTCACCAAAACCTCCAGCTCCCGCTGATCTTCACGCAATCCCACCCGGCTCATTGCATCGCCTCCACATCAAACTCCAACGGCCTGGCCGATTTCTGCCCGATCCCGTACCAATCCAGTTTGCGCGTCAGCACCATGAACATGCCGAGCAGGCCGAACAGCAACAACGAGCCCATCAACAACGCGTAATCCTCAGCGCTCAGCAATCCATAGAGCAGGCCATACAACGCCGCCAGCCCCGCCGAAAAACTCAAACCGTGACGTACGCTGCGCAGCACATGGCAGACATAAAACCCGATCAACACCACACAAGCGCTGGCCGACAACAAATACGCCAGGGCAAAACCGATGTGCTCCGACAGCGACAGCAGCAACAGATAAAAGAACGCCAGCGCCACCCCGACCAACGCGTATTGCACCGGGTGCACGGCCAGACTCTTGAGCACTTCGAAGAGGAAGAAACCGGCGAACGTCAGGACGATGAACAGCAGCGCATATTTGATCGCCCGGTCACTCTTCAGGTACTGATCCACCGGATCGATGAAGCTCACACCGAAGCTGCGACCGTTGAATGCCTCGCAGTCATTGCTGCTCACGCAACGGCTCATGGCGTCTTGCAGGTTGGTGGAGAAGAACGTGGTCTGCCAATCGGCGCTGAAGCCTTGATCGTTGATTTCACGCTTGCCCGGCAGGAAGTTGCCGACAAAGCTTGGATGCGGCCAGTTGACGGTGAGGCTGACACTGCTGGACTTGCCCACCGGCAACACTTGCAATGAACCGGTGCCTTGCAGACGGAGGTCGAAAGCAAAGCTCAGCTCGGTGGTTTTACTGGTGTCGAGCAGCGGCAGCGCGACCCGCACACCTTCACCGAGCCAGCCGACTTGCGTACCGGGAACGAAGTCCAGACGCTGGCCATCGAGCTCCAGTTTCAGCGCATTTTCGATGCCGCGAATGTCGCTGATACCGACCGCGAGAAACGCTGCATCGAACTGGTAATCGGTGAAATCTTCCTTGATGCCCAATTGCGCCGGCAATGAGAAATGGCCGTTGATGCGGTTGTCGGCGTGGAACAGCCGCGCTTCATAAATGCCCCGCGCACGCAGTTCGGTTTGCACCTGACCGTCGAGTTCGAAACGCTCCGGCAGGAAGTACAAACGGCCGCGTTCTTCGCTCGGCTCGTCGTAACGCTGGTTGGTTTTGTCGTTGGTTTTCCAGTTGTGAATCACTTTGCGATACGGCACTACCATCACCGGGCCGCTGAGTTGCTGGCTGTAGCTGGAACTGCGGGCGATGTCTTCCAGCACGCCGTCGCGCAGCTGTTGGCGTTCGTCGATGACGCCGTCAATCATCAGTAGTGGGATAAGCAACAGCAGGATCAGCAAGGCGATGGCGCCGAGCTTTATCGTCAGATTCTTGTTCATGGGACTCTCCCTGTTTGGATGGGCAGAGTCTGGTGTTGCTGTATGAGGGGAATGTGGGGGGATTATGGAGATTGTGTGGAGACTGTTCAGGCCCCTTCGCGAGCAAGCTCGCTCCCACATTGGATCTGCGTCGTTCACAAATCCCCTGTGGGAGCGAGCTTGCTCGCGAAGGCAACGACTCGATATCAAGGCAAGCGCAATATCACTTCAACACCGTTCTCGACATTGCGAATATGCATAGACCCACCATGCAACTTGACCACTTCTTCAACGAAGTTAAGCCCCAACCCCGTGCTTTTGCGCCCACTGTCCGGACGCGGCAACGAGTAGAAGCGCTCAGTCAAACGCGGTAAGGCATAATCGGGAATCGCCGCCGTCTCATTGAACAAGCGGAATTCGATCTGCTCGCCAACCCGCTCGGCACTGAACCGCAGCAGCCCCTCAAACGGGGTGAAATCCAGCGCATTTTCCAGCAGATTACCCAACGCCTGACGCAGCAAAAACGGCTCGCCAATCAACAGCAGATCCGCTGCAATCGCCTGTTCGACCCGCAACTGCTTGCTTTCAACCCGCGCGGCCTGCCCTTGTAACAACTGATCAACCAGCGCTGCCAACGGCACGGCGACCCGCTCTTCAAGGCCCTGTCGCTGTTCCACCTGCGCCAGATTGAGCAAGCGTTCGATCAACTGCTGCATTCGCGCACTTTCGCTGTCGATGTTGCCGACAAACCGCAAGCGCTGAACCGGCGGCATGTCACCTTGCAGCAACTCCGCGGCGCCACGAATCGCCGCCAGCGGACTTTTCAGTTCATGGGTCAGTGTGTGCACATAACGCTCGACGTAGGCCTTGCCTTCCAGTTGCGTGCGCATCTGTTCCACGGCGGTCGCCAGTTGTTCCAGTTCACCGCCACGGTAATGCGGCACTTCCACCCGCCGGCCTTCGCTCACCGCTTGGGCGTAACCGGTCAAACGGTGCAATGCGCGGCTCAGCCACCACGACAGCAATGCGCCAAAGAGCAAACCGAGTCCGATCAAACCCGCGCCGTAAAACAGCAGGCGCCGCTCGGTGCGATCCACGTAAGGCTGTAAAGAGCTGTTGGGTTTGGCCACGGTGACCACGCCGATAATCTGCCCGTTGTCGCGGATCGGTGCGCCGACGTGCATGACTGAAGATGTTGGGTCATCCGGATCACTGCGACTGGAGCGCGCACCGTACTCGCCACGCAAGGTCAGGTAGACGTCGTTCCAGCGCGAATAATCCTGACCGACCGCGACGCCACTGGAATCGAGCACGACGATGCCTTTCGCGTCGGTGACGTAAATGCGGTGGTTGACCTGATTTTTCGGTAAGCCCCAAATGCTCGCTTGCGGCTGCCGCTCGCCATAAGCGCGCAGCAACTCCGGCCAGCGGTTCTCGCTGAGGGTGCCAGCCTTGAAATCGTCACGGAGGATTTCCGCCATCAGGTTAGCGGTATCGACCAGGGTTTCTTCGGTGGACTGGCGCACGCCGGGGCGGATCTCTTCCATCACCGTGTTGAGCACAAAATAGCCGGTCAGGCCGACAAACAGCACATACACCAGAAAGATCCGCAGCCCCAGCGACATCAGCTGTGCCCCGGGCTGTAGCTGTACCCGAGGCCGCGATGGGTCTGGATCGGCTCGGCGTCGGCGCGCACCAGCCGCAACTTGGCGCGCACGCTTTTGATATGGCTGTCGATGCTGCGCTCGTAGCCGGCGTCGGCGGCGACCCCCAGCGTATCGAGCAATTGCTCGCGACTGAACACCCGCTCGGGTTGCTCAAGCAGGCATTGCAGCAGGCGGAATTCGTGGCGGGTCAGGCTTAAGGTCTGGCCGCGATAAATGATTTGAATCCGTTCTGGATCGACACGGAACAGCGCGGAATTGGCTTCAATGGCCGGACGCGGTGCCATGCGCTTGAGGATGGCCTTGACCCGCGCCGCGACCTCGCGCGGGCTGAACGGCTTGACCACGTAGTCGTCGGCGCCGATCTCCAGGCCCACCACGCGATCGATCTCGGCATCGCGGGCGCTGAGGAACAGCACCGGCACTTCGCTGAAGCGCCGCAGCTGTTTGCAGGTCTCGAAACCGCTGATGTCCGGCAGGCCGATGTCGAGGATGATCAGATCGGCCGGGGTCTGCCGCTGATGCTCCAGCGCCAGAGCGCCCAGGTTCAGCCACGTGGTGGTGAAGCCTTCGCCCTGCAAGGCAAAAATCAGCGTGTCGGCAATCGCCGCTTCGTCTTCGACAATCAGGATATGAGGCATGGCGTCCGAGCCCGTAGGTTAAGTGCGCGAACGGTGCCCCAAGCCTGACCTTACGTCAATGAGACCACTTGGCTCAGCAGTCCGGCTTGTCCGCCGTAAAGCGCCGCGCCGGGTTAACGGCAGCGCCGAACTCGCGCAAGGCCTTGGCACCGATCAGCAGCGGGTAATTGAAGTTGCTGCGGTCGGTCAGGTTGACCTCGACGGTACGCTTGACGTTGCCCAGACACAGCTCCAGGTCGACCACCGGGCGCTTGGCGACTTCGGTGCTTTCGCCCTCATCCTCTTCGTCCGAACGGCTCTTGATCTTGCTGATCCGCGCGACCTTGTGTTCGTAGACCTTGTTGCTGGCGTCTTTGGTGGCGAGGCGGAACCGCACCCATTCATCGCCATCGCGGGTGAAGGTTTCAATGTCTTTGGCCGACAGCGAGGCGGTCAGTGCGCCGGTGTCCATCTTGGCCTTGAGCACTTCACCGCCGATTTCCGGCAGCGCGATGTACTCATAGCGCCCGTACAGGGTCGGCTCGGCGGCCATGACCGGCAGGGCGACGAGGGCAAACAGTGCAAGGAGGGATTTCACGTAAGGGGCTTCCTTGGAAAATGAGGGCGGCGACTGGGATTTTAGACACCCATTGATTCATTCGTTCGCCTTGAAATTGCTTTCGCGAGCAGGCTCGCTCCCACAGGGTTTTGTGTTGAGCACACATTTTCAATACGCCTGAATCCAGTGTGGGAGCGAGCCTGCTCGCGAAGAGGCCAGCACATTCAACACAACGCTTGAGCAAAGCATACCCAGCCAAAGGTGAAACATTCGTCACCGCCGATTTGGCCTGCTGCGCGAAGCTGCTTATCATGGCGCGCCCATCCGTTTTCAAAGAGTTGCCTATGCGCCGCCTGCTCACCGGCTGTTTCGTCACCCTGTTGTTGCTGCTCAACACCCTGATCCTGATCGGGCCGTTGATGGTGTTCGCCCTGCTCAAACTGGTTGCGCCAGGCCGCTGGCGCGACTACGCGTCGTGGGCGGTGATGTGGATCGCCGAGACCTGGGCTGAGATCGACAAACTGATTTTCCGTCTGTGCATTCCCACCCAGTGGGATATTCGCGGCGGCGATGACCTGCGCGGTGACACCTCGTATCTGGTGGTCAGCAACCACCAGTCATGGGTCGACATTCCGGCGCTGATCCAGACGCTCAACCGGCGCACGCCGTTCTTCAAATTCTTTCTCAAGAAAGAACTGATCTGGGTGCCGTTTCTGGGGCTGGCGTGGTGGGCGCTGGATTATCCGTTCATGAAGCGCTACACCAAAGCCTTTCTGGCCAGGCATCCGGAACTGGCCGGCAAGGATCTGGAAATCACCCGACAGGCCTGCGAGCTGTTCAAACGCCAGCCGGTGACCGTGGTGAATTATCTGGAAGGCACGCGCTACACCGCGGCGAAAAGCGCCCAGCAGCAATCACCGTTCCAGCACTTGCTCAAGCCCAAGGCAGGCGGCGTGGCGTTCGTGTTGGCGGCGATGGGTGAGCAGCTGGATGCGATTCTCGACGTCACTGTGGTTTATCCACAGGAGAGAATTCCGGGTTTCTGGGATTTGATCAGCGGCAACGTGCCGCGCGTGATCGTCGACATCAAGACCCGCGAACTCGACCCGGCGCTGTGGCAGGGCGATTACGAAAATGATCCGGCGTTTCGCGCGAAGGTCCAGAGCTGGGTCAACCAGCTCTGGACCGAGAAGGATCAGCGCATCGCCGAACTGCGCAGCGAGCGGCGCTGAATCAGCTACCGGTGCTGGCGCCCCAGATGCTGCCCAGGCTGCTCAGCAGCGAACCGCCGACGCCCTGCTGACCGAGATATTGCAGGAGCACCGGGGCAAACTGGCCGATCATGCCGCTGTCCATGCCCAGTGCGCTGAAGGCATTGTTCAGGTCATTGGTGTCCTTGACGTTGCCCAGCGCATTTTCCAGCCCGGCAGACTTGCCGGACGAACCGAGCAACGCGCCCAGCGCCGCCAGATTGCCGCTACCGCCGGACAACTTGTCGATGCCCGGCACTTCCTTGGCCAGTTGCGAGTAGTCGGTGCTGCTCAATTGATTCTTCGCCAGCCCGAGCATCGCACTGGTGCCGCCAACGGCTTGCTCCGGCGTGACATCCAGCGCACTCAGGGCACTCAACAAACCGGCGGTCTCCGAGGTCGGCGCCGCAGCGGCCGCCTTATCGCCACCCTGCATCCCCGAAACCGCACCGGCCACGTCATTCAGACTGAAACCGGCAAACACCGGCCCGGCGGCCAGGGTCAGGAGCGATGCCAAGGCAAAACCGCGTGAAATCTTCATTCAGACATCCTCTTGCGCTGTGAAAACCACCCGCAGAATGGGCAGTGAAACTGCCGGTTTGACCGGGTATCCGCCGGCATGTTCCGGCGCGGCGCATCCATTTTCATCCGGCCTGCGTATATAAAACGTGAAATCCCGGACACCCCCGCGATGAATGGCACAACCGCTGTCGCTGAACTAGCCTGCGAACAGTCCGAGCCCAGCCCTCGTCGCCCGGCCTTTGCCTGGAGTTGAATGAGGCGCAGAAAGCCTTGATCGGTAAACCGATTGCGCTGGCGGTAAGTCTTGAGCCTAAAGGTGGTTCACCGACCGGGCAGCCGACGGGGCCGGTTCTGTATCAGGGGGTCTTGGCGGCGCTGTAAAGCAAAGCCCCTCACCCTAGCCCTCTCCCAGAGGTAGAGGGGACTGACCGTGGGATATTGACGTAATACGCCGACGTGAAAGACTTGCGTTGAATCCATAGTCGACTCGATCTTTCAGGTCGATGTAGGACGCAAGACACCTCGGTCGGCCCCCTCTCCCTCAGGGAGAGGGCTGGGCGGGCGGCGTTCCGATGAGGGTAGCTTTTGACCTTGCCCCCCAACAAAAAACGGCGACCCTGAGGTCGCCGTTTTGTATTGCGCTTAAGCCTTACGCCGCACTAAACAACTTATGCGGATCAATCACAAACTTCTTCGGCACGCCCGCATCGAACTCGCCGTAACCTTCCGGCGCCTGATCAAGGCTGATCACTTGCACGCCCACCACTTCTGCAATGTTGATGCGATCCCACATGATCGCTTGCATCAACTGGCGGTTGTACTTCATCACTGGCGTCTGACCAGTGTGGAAGCTGTGCGACTTGGCCCAGCCCAGACCGAAGCGAATGCTCAGGCTGCCCATTTTCGCGGCGGCGTCGACGGCGCCCGGATCTTCGGTGACGTACAGGCCCGGAATACCGATCTTGCCGGCAACCCGCACCACGCCCATCAATGAGTTGAGCACGGTAGCGGGCGCCTCGGCTTTCACGCCGTCGTGGCCGTGGCCGCGGGCTTCGAAACCGACGCAGTCCACCGCGCAATCCACTTCCGGTTCGCCCAGCAGTGCAGCGATCTGTTCGTGCAGCGGCGTGTCCTTGGACAGGTCGACCACTTCAAAACCCTGCGCCTTGGCATGAGCCAGGCGGATGGTGTTGACGTCACCGACGATCACCACCGCAGCACCGAGCAGACGCGCCGAAGCTGCAGCCGCCAGACCGACCGGGCCAGCGCCGGCGATGTAAACCGAGCTGCCCGGGCCAACGCCCGCCGTCACCGCGCCGTGATAACCGGTCGGGAGGATGTCGGAGAGGCAAGTCAGGTCGCGGATTTTCTCCATGGCCTTGTCGCGATCCGGCAGTTTCAGCAGGTTGAAGTCGGCGTACGGCACCAGCACGTATTCGGCCTGTCCACCGGTCCAGTCGCCCATGTCGACGTACCCGTAAGCGCCGCCGGCACGAGCCGGGTTGACGGTCAGGCAGACGCCGGTGTGTTGCTCTTTGCAGGAACGGCAGCGCCCGCAAGCCACGTTGAACGGTACGGAAACCAGGTCACCGATTTTCAGGTTTTCGACGTCGGAGCCTTTTTCGATCACCTCGCCGGTGATCTCGTGGCCCAGCACCAGACCGGTCTGCGCCGTGGTACGGCCACGCACCATGTGTTGGTCGGAGCCGCAGATATTGGTGGAAACCACTTTGAGAATGACCCCGTGCTCGATCTTGCGACCGCGCGGGTCCTGCATTTTCGGATAGTCGATTTTTTGTACTTCGACCTTGCCAGCGCCGAGATACACCACACCACGATTGCCAGACATGCTTTCACCTCGCTGTTGTTTTTATGGAACTGCGTTGCCCCGGTTGGGCAGCGCGTTAAGTGCTCGGGTTATTGCTTGTTGGTTTTGCGTTGTCAGTTATGGCCTCTTCGCGAGCAAGCCCGCTCCCACAGGGGATTTGGGTTGAAACAAAGATCTCTGTCACACCTGAGATCGAACTGTGGGAGCGGGCTTGCTCGCGAAAGCGATCTAGAGAACAACCGTGCGATTGGCGTTGAGAAACACCCTCCGCTCAATGTGATACCCCACTGCCCGCGCCAGTGTCAGACCTTCAATATCCCGCCCCTTGGCAATCAGATCCTCGGGGTAATGACTGTGATCCACCGCCTCGACGCCCTGGGCGATGATCGGCCCTTCATCGAGGTCGTTGTTGATGTAATGCGCCGTCGCGCCAACCAGTTTCACACCCTTGTTATAAGCCTGGTGATACGGCTTGGCCCCTTTGAAGCCCGGCAGCAGCGAGTGATGAATGTTGATCGCCTTGCCATCGAGCTTGCGGCACAACTCCGGCGACAGCACCTGCATGTAGCGGGCGAGAATGACCAGTTCGGCACCGGACTCTTCGATCACCTGCCACACCTGACGCTCCTGCGACGGCTTGTCGTTGGGGTCGAGGGGGAAATGGTAGTAGGGAATCTGGTGCCAGTCGGCCAAAGGCTTGAGATCGGGATGATTGGAGACCACCGCCGCCACGTCCATCGACAACTGGCCGATGCGCTGGCGGTAGAGCAAGTCGTTGAGGCAGTGGTCGGCCTTGGAGACCATGATCACCACTTTCGGCCGATAATTCGGCGCAGTGAGTTCGAAGACCATGCCAAACGCCTGTCCCCGTTCGGCGAGGCCGGCGCGAAAGGACTGTTCGTCGAAGCCGTCGGGCTGACGGAATTCCACGCGAATGAAAAAGCGCCCGGAGAGGCGGTCATCGAACGAGTGGTGCTCGGTGACGTAGCAACCCTGCTCGAACAGAAAACGCGTGACCGCGTCCACCGTGCCGAGGACGCTGGGGCAGTCGGCGGTCAGAATCCATGTGTCTGGGGCGCGGCTCATGGTGCGGTGACTCCTGTTCTTTGTGCGGGGGGTCAGGTTTTTCCCTCACCCTAACCCTCTCCCAGAGGGAGAGGGGACTGACCGAATTGTTCTTTCGAGCTACGCCGACCTGAGATTCCGAATGTGAATGCAGATCGCAAAAACACCCGAGATCGGCTCCCTTTCCCCCTCTCCCCCCTGGGGGAGAGGGCTGGGGTGAGGGGGTGAGCTTTTAGGCTTGTACGCTCAACCCGTACTCGGCCGACGCATCCTGCAACCACAACCACCAGTAATCGGAAAAGCTCCGACGGATCAGCAATTCCCAGGTGTCTTCCGCCGTGTGGCGAATCATCAACTGCGACTTGGCGAACACCGTGCCGACCGCTTTACCGACCGGGAAGTTGTTCGGGTGCACGTCGTAGCTGGTGGATTTCATCAACACCTGACGCACGTTCGGCCCGCTCAGTTCAAGAACCTGCTGGCCGCCGCTGACGTTGACGATGGCGATGTGCAGGTCGCCCAGCGCTTCGCGCAGTTTCTGCTCGGCGGCGAACTCTTCACCGCTCGGCACGATCAGCAGCCATTCGTCCGGGCCCATCCATTGCAGGCTGGTTTCACCTTTGACGATCACGCTCAGGGCGCCGGGCAATTCGATGCCCAACGCTTTATGTACGCCGGCGGCGAACGCTGCATCGTGGCCATCGCCACGAATGGTCAGGTGACCGAGGAGTTTCTTTTCCCGCACGATCACGCCGGCGTTCTTGCGACCCTTGCCGACCAGGCTGGCGAGGTCGGCGTGGTGCAACGACGACTCGGCACGGGCACCGGTGGTTGGGCGTTGTTGGTACACGTTGGCTGTGGTCATAAAGCACCTTTGCTGAATTCTGTGATGAATCTACTGACGCCTTCGCGAGCAAGCCCGCTCCCACATTTGGAATGCATTCCCCTGTGGGAGCGGGCTTGCTCGCGAAGGCCGCGACTCGGTCTGTCAGATGTTCTGGCGATCACCCTTCGGATCGAAGAACACCGAAGAAACGATTTCCGCCTCGATCACGCTGCCATCGGCCAGCGGTGCAAACACCCGCTCACCGAGACGCTTGAGACCGCCCTTGACCACACCCATGGCAAACGAATAACCGAGGGAGTTGTGCGCGTAGCTGGAGGTCACGTGGCCAACCATGGTCATCGGGATCGCCTGCTTGGTGTTGAACACCAGTTGCGCGCCTTCCGGCAGCCATTTGGTCGGATCGATCGGCTTCAGGCCCACCAGTTGTTTACGCTGATCCTTCACGCAATCTTCACGGTTCATGCCACGCTGGCCGATCCACGAGAACGGCTTGGTACGACCGACGCACCAGCCCATGTTCAGGTCGTCCGGGGTCATCGAGCCGTCCGTGTCCTGACCGACAATGATGAAACCCTTCTCGGCACGCAGGACGTGCATGGTTTCCGTGCCGTACGGGGTCAGGTTGTACTGCTTGCCGGCCTCGACGATTTTCTCCAGCACGCCCATCGCATAGTCGGCCTGGACGTTGACTTCGTACGACAGTTCACCGGTGAACGAGATACGGAACACCCGCGCCGGCACATCGCCGACCAGACCTTCTTTCCAGGTCATGAACGGGAACGCTTCGTTGCTCAGATCAATGTCGGTCACGGCGCTGAGCAGCTTGCGGCTGTTCGGCCCGGACAGGGTCATGGTCGCCCAGTGATCGGTGACGGAGGTGAAGTACACCTTCAGGTCCGGCCATTCGGTCTGGTGGTACAGCTCCAGCCATTGCAGCACGCGAGCCGCGCCGCCGGTGGTGGTGGTCATGACGAAATGGTTGTCCGCCAGGCAAGCCGTCACACCGTCGTCGAAGACCATGCCGTCTTCTTTGCACATCAAACCGTAGCGAGCCTTGCCCACGTCGAGTTTGGTCCAGGCGTTGGTGTACACGCGGTTGAGGAACTCGCGGGCATCCGGGCCCTGAATGTCGATCTTGCCCAGGGTCGAAGCGTCCAGCAGGCCGACGCTGTCGCGCACGGCTTTGCATTCACGCTTGACGGCGGCATGCAGGTCTTCACCGTTTTTCGGGAAGTACCATGGACGCTTCCACTGACCGACGTCTTCGAATTCCGCACCGTTCTTCACATGCCAGGCATGCAGCGCGGTGTAGCGCACCGGTTCGAAGATGTGCCCACAGTGACGACCGGCCACGGCGCCGAACGTCACCGGCGTGTAGTTCGGGCGGAACATGGTGGTGCCCATCTGCGGGATGGTCACGTTCAGCGAACGGGCGGCAATGGCCAGACCGTTGACGTTGCCGAGTTTGCCCTGATCGGTGCCGAAGCCCAGCGCGGTGTAGCGTTTGACGTGCTCGACCGACTCGAAACCTTCGCGGGTCGCCAGTTCGATGCCACCGGCGGTGACGTCGTTCTGGAAGTCGACGAACTGCTTCGGCGCACGTGCCGAGTTCTTCTCGTGGGGCACCTGGAACAGCGCCAGCGTCGGTTCTTCGAGACGGCTCAGGGCCTTGGGCAGCACGCCTTCGACGGTCTGGAAACCGGCTTCAGCGGCAGCGCGCACGCCACCTTCAAAACCGTCAGCCAGCGAATCGCCAAGACCGTAGACACCGTTGATGCCACCGACGCACACGCGTTTCTGCGGCGCTTCGCCCGGTACGAAACCAAGAATGTCTTCGCGCCAGACCGGCTTGCCACCGAGGTGCGAAGCCAAGTGGACGACAGGGCTGTAACCGCCGGAACTGGCGATCAGGTCGCAGTCGAGCCATTCGCCGGGACTGGTCACGGCGTGTGCCTTGACATCAATTGCGGCGACACGGGCAGCGGTAACACGCTTACTGCCACGGGCTTCGATCACGGCGCTGCCGGTGAGGATGCGAATGCCTTTGGCGCGGGCTTCTTCCACCAGCGCACCACGCGGGTTGCTGCGGGCGTCAGCGATGGCGACCACTTGCAAACTGGCGTCAAGCCAGTCCAGCGCCACGCGGTAGGCGTGATCGTTGTTGGTCGACAGCACCAGTTTTTTGCCCGGTGCGACGCCGTAGCGACGCACGTAAGTCGACACCGCACCGGCCAGCATATTGCCCGGCACGTCGTTGTTGCCGTAGACCAGCGGACGCTCATGGGCGCCGGTCGCCAGCACCACGCGCTTGGCGCGAACGCGGTGAATACGCTGACGTACCTGACCGATCGGCGCACGGTCACCGAGGTGGTCGGTGAGACGTTCGTGAATGGTCAGGAAGTTGTGGTCGTGGTAACCGTTGACCGTGGCGCGCGGCAACAGCAGCACGTCCGGGGTGTTCTTCAGTTCAGCGATGACACTGGCCACCCACTCCATCGCCGGTTTGCCGTCGAGGCTTTCACGGGAATCGAGCAGGCTGCCGCCGAACTCTTCCTGCTCATCGGCCAGAATCACTCGGGCACCGCTGCGCGCAGCGGCCAGGGCAGCCGCCAGACCGGCAGGGCCGGCGCCGACGATCAGCACGTCGCAGTGCTGGTTCATGTAGTCGTAGGTGTCCGGATCATTCTCGGTTGGCGAACGGCCGAGGCCGGCAGCCTTGCGGATGTACTTCTCGTACGTCATCCAGAACGATTGCGGGTACATGAAGGTTTTGTAGTAGAAACCCGGTGGCATCAGCTTGCCGCCGACCTTGCCGAGAATGCCCATCATGTCGTTGTTGACGCTCGGCCAGCCGTTGGTGCTGGTCGCGACCAGGCCTTGGTACAACGCCTGTTGCGTGGCGCGCACGTTGGGGATCTGCGTAGCTTCGGTAGCACCGATCTGCAGCACCGCGTTCGGCTCTTCGGCACCGGCGGCGAAGATGCCGCGAGGACGCGAATACTTGAAGCTGCGGCCAATGATGTCGACGCCGTTGGCGATCAGTGCGGCGGCCAGCGAATCACCCTCGAAGCCTTTGTAGCTCTGACCGTTGAAGGTGAAGCTCAGCACTTTGTTGCGGTCGATCCGTCCACCGTTGGACAGGCGATTGGTCTGGCTCATACCTTCTCTCCCAGCGCCGTCGTGGCTGTTTTCGCAGTGCCAGCCTTGTCGGTGAATTGTGGTTTCTCGCCGATCTTGTAGCTCTCGAGAATCTCGTAGGTCACAGTGTCGCGGGTGACGTTGAAGTACTGGCGGCAACCGGCAACGTGATCCCACAGCTCGTGGTGCAGACCGCGCGGGTTGTCGCGGAAGAACATGTAGTCGCCCCACTCTTCATCAGTGCAGGCGTTCGGATCCAGCGGGCGCGGGATATGCGCTTGACCGGATGCATGGAATTCCTCTTCGGAGCGCAGTTCGCCGCAGTGAGGACAGAAGATATGCAACATGGGGATTTCTCCTGTTAGTGGGCAACCGCAGCAGCGCCGTGTTCATCGATCAACGCACCGTTGTGGAAACGGTCGATGGAGAAAGGTGCGGCCAACGGGTGCATTTCACCCTTGGCCAGACTCGCGGCAAACACGTTGCCCGAGCCAGGTGTAGCCTTGAAGCCACCGGTGCCCCAACCGCAGTTGAAGAACATGTTCGGTACCGGGGTTTTCGAAATGATCGGGCAGGCATCCGGCGTGGTGTCGACGATGCCGCCCCACTGGCGATTCATGCGCACGCGGGACAACACCGGGAACATCTCGACGATGGCCTGAATGGTGTGTTCGATCACCGGGTACGAACCGCGCTGGCCGTAGCCGTTGTAGCCGTCGATACCGGCGCCGATCACCAGGTCGCCCTTGTCGGACTGGCTGATGTAACCGTGCACGGCGTTGGACATGATCACGCTGTCGATAATCGGTTTGATCGGCTCGGACACCAGCGCTTGCAGCGGGTGGGATTCGATCGGCAGACGGAAACCGGCGAGTTTGGCCATGTGCCCGGAGTTACCGGCAGTGACCACACCGACGCGCTTGGCGCCGATGAAACCCTTGTTGGTTTCGACGCCGATGCACACACCGTTTTCCTTGCGGAAGCCGATCACTTCGGTCTGCTGGATCAAGTCCACACCGAGGGCATCGGCGGCACGGGCAAAGCCCCAGGCCACGGCATCGTGACGGGCGACGCCGCCGCGACGCTGAACAGTTGCACCCATGATCGGGTAGCGGGTGTTTTTCGAGCAGTCGAGGTACGGAATCTCGTCAGCGACTTGCTTGGCGTCGAGCAGTTCGCCATCGACGCCATTGAGGCGGTTGGCGCTGACCCGACGCTCGGAATCACGAATGTCCTGCAGGGTGTGGCACAGGTTGTAGACGCCACGCTGGGAGAACATCACGTTGTAGTTGAGATCCTGCGACAGGCCTTCCCACAACTTCATCGCGTGCTCGTACAGGTGCGCCGATTCGTCCCACAGGTAGTTGGAACGGACGATGGTGGTGTTGCGCGCGGTGTTACCGCCGCCCAGCCAGCCTTTTTCCACCACGGCAACATTGGTGATGCCGTGCTCTTTCGCCAGGTAGTAAGCGGTCGCCAGACCGTGCCCGCCGCCGCCGACGATGACCACGTCGTAGACTTTCTTCGGCGTTGGCGTGCGCCACATGCGCTGCCAGTTTTCGTGGTGGCTGAGGGAGTGTTTGAAGAGGCCGAAGCCCGAATAGCGTTGCATAGTCATTTACTCCAGAACGCTCAGCGGTAAACCGGGAAGTCTGCGCACAGGGCGGCGACGTTTTTCGCCACATCCGCCTCAACATCGGCATCGCCAAGGTTGTCGAGGATGTCGCAGATCCAGCCGGCCAGCTCGGTGCATTGGGCAACCTTGAAGCCACGGGTGGTGACGGCCGGGGTGCCGATGCGCAGGCCCGAAGTCACGAACGGCGATTGCGGATCGTTCGGCACGGCGTTCTTGTTGACAGTGATGTGAGCACGGCCGAGGGCAGCGTCGGCGTCTTTACCGGTCAGGCCCTGACGGATCAGGCTGACCAGGAACAGGTGGTTATCGGTACCGCCGGACACTACATCGTAGCCACGTTTGATAAACACGCTGGCCATCGCCTGAGCGTTGTCGATCACTTGCTGTTGATAGGCCTTGAAGCCAGGCTCCAGCGCTTCCTTGAAGCACACGGCTTTACCGGCGATGACGTGCATCAGCGGGCCGCCCTGAGCGCCGGGGAACACGGCGGCGTTGAGCTTCTTCTCGATCTCTTCGTTGGACTTGGCCAGGATCAGCCCGCCACGTGGACCGCGCAGGGTTTTGTGCGTGGTGGTGGTGACCACGTCGGCGTACGGCAGCGGGTTCGGGTACAGACCGGCGGCAACCAGACCGGCGACGTGGGCCATGTCGACGAACAGCAGCGCGCCGACTTTGTCAGCGATCTGACGGAAGCGCGGGAAGTCCAGGGTCTTCGAGTAAGCGGAGAACCCGGCAACGATCATTTTCGGCTTGGACTCAACGGCCAGACGCTCGACTTCGTCGTAGTCGATCAGCCCGGTGTCGGTGTTGATGCCGTACTGCACGGCGTTGTAGAGCTTGCCCGAGGACGACACTTTGGCGCCGTGGGTCAGGTGACCGCCGTGGGCCAGGCTCATGCCGAGGATGGTGTCGCCCGGCTGGATCAGCGCCAGGTACACGGCGCTGTTGGCCGAAGAACCGGAGTGCGGCTGGACGTTGGCGTAGTCGGCGCCGAACAGTTGCTTGGCGCGCTCGATGGCCAGCGCTTCGACTTTATCCACGTGTTCGCAGCCACCGTAGTAGCGCTTGCCCGGATAGCCTTCGGCGTATTTGTTGGTCAGGCCGCTGCCCTGCGCTTGCATCACGCGTTTGCTGGTGTAGTTCTCCGACGCGATCAGCTCGATGTGATCTTCCTGACGTTGCTCCTCGGCATTCATCGCCGCCAGCAGTGCATCGTCGTAACCCTGGATCTGGTCTTGCTTGCTGAACATCGCGTCTCTCCCAGCGGCATCTGTGCGCCATTCGTCTCGGTAAGGCACTGGCAATGATGGCAGTGCCCTTTGATGCCGATGGTATGACCGGCGCAGACAGCTCAAATGCCTGCGGACGCCACGCAAAGGTGCGTTTACGACATGGCTGAAAAAGGCTCGTCGGACACATCATCCAAAAGCGTGGAGATCCCCAGTGGGAGCGGGCTTGCTCGCGAAGAGGCCGTGTCGGTCGACATCTATGCCGCCTGACACACCGCTTTCGCGAGCAAGCCCGCTCCCACAGGGGTCAGGTGTATGCCGCGCGGACGGCGAGCAATAGGAGGAAATGCGCGGGATAAAGGGCGTAGGCCCAGCGCCGCATCGGTGGCGGCTGAAGATGTCGCCCATGTCGCAACAGGAACATCCCGAGCAGTGGCGCAAACAGACAGGTGGCAATGCCAAGAACCGCCACGCTACTGCCGAACCTCGCCGAGTCGTACAGCACTTGCCATTGATTGGCAGCGAGACAAATCAATCCCGGCAGCAGGCTGAAATGCCACGGGCGCCGAAACACCAGCAGCAGCGCCAGCGGCAACACGACACCAAAGAACCCGAACATCAGCCGCTCCGGGAAAACGACTGCCAGCACCAGCGCAGCAACGCCCAGCAATCGCGCCATGATCGAGGGATCCTGCCAACCCCGCGCCACCAGCAACCCCAGCGCCAGCGTCGGCATCACATTCAATGTATCCGGCTCTGGAATGTACAACCGATACGGAATCTCGCTCACCATACTGAACAGCACAAGCCAGCCCAGATAGCGCCACTCGGTCTTCTGCGCCCCGGCACGCGC
The DNA here is from genome assembly GCF_949768005.1 of Pseudomonas sp. IT-347P. Lineage (NCBI taxonomy): Bacteria > Pseudomonadati > Pseudomonadota > Gammaproteobacteria > Pseudomonadales > Pseudomonadaceae > Pseudomonas > Pseudomonas sp. IT-347P. Next base: position 626,142 of record NZ_CATKPQ010000033.1, on the reverse strand, counting down.
CAGATTCGCCGCCATCGCCAGACAAAACCACGGAAACGCCAGCCGCCCAGGCACATATAGCCAATCGGCGGAAAAGCCGACATATCGCAGGTGATCGAGCAACATGCTCAGCAGCGCCAGCCACTTGAGCAGATCCAGGGCACCGTCGCGTTGGCTCAGGTGCATAATCGGCCCATAAACTGGTAATTTCCTACACCCGACATCACATGTGCTCCCCGGAAGATCTTCGGTAAAGTGCGCACCCTCATTGACCACGAGCCTTCACAAGAGTCTCGACCACGGAAGCCGGCCATGACCGACAAGAGCCAACAATTCGCCAGCGACAACTATTCCGGTATCTGCCCTGAGGCCTGGGCTGCGATGGAACAGGCCAACCACGGCCACCAGCGCGCGTATGGCGACGATGAATGGACCGCACGCGCGGCCGACCATTTCCGCCAATTGTTCGAAACCGACTGCGAAGTGTTCTTCGCCTTCAACGGCACCGCCGCCAACTCGCTGGCCCTGTCGTCGCTGTGCCAGAGTTACCACAGCGTGATCTGCTCGGAAACCGCCCACGTCGAAACCGACGAATGCGGCGCCCCGGAATTCTTCTCCAACGGTTCGAAACTGCTGATCGCCGGCACTGAAAACGGCAAGATCACCCCGCAATCGATCCGCGAAGTCGCGCTCAAGCGTCAGGACATTCACTACCCGAAACCGCGCGTAGTCACCCTGACTCAAGCCACCGAAGTCGGCAGCGTCTACACCCCGGAAGAAGTCCGCGCCATCAGCGCCACTTGCAAAGAACTCGGACTGCACCTGCACATGGACGGCGCACGTTTCTCCAACGCCTGCGCGTTCCTCGGCTGCTCGCCGGCGGATCTGACCTGGAAGGCCGGGGTTGACGTGCTGTGCTTCGGCGGCACCAAAAACGGTATGGCCGTGGGTGAGGCGATCCTGTTCTTCAACCACAAACTCGCGGAAGACTTCGATTACCGCTGCAAACAGGCCGGGCAACTGGCGTCGAAAATGCGCTTTCTCTCGGCACCCTGGGTCGGCATCCTCGAAAACGACGCCTGGCTGAAATATGCTCGCCACGCCAACCACTGCGCGCAACTGCTGGCCGAACTGGTCAGCGACATTCCCGGCGTCGAGCTAATGTTCCCGGTACAGGCCAACGGCGTGTTCCTGCAACTGTCGGAACCGGCCATCGCCGCGCTGACCGCGAAAAACTGGCGCTTCTACACCTTCATCGGCAAGGGCGGCGCGCGCTTCATGTGCTCGTGGGACACCGAGGAAGAACGCGTCCGCGAACTCGCGCGCGACATCCGCGAAGTCATGTCCGCCTGACCTGATTCCACACTTTCCCCCTGTTAGAGCTGCCGCAGGCTGCGATCCTTTGATCTTGAAAAACAAAATCAAAAGATCGCAGCCCTCAGCAGCTCCTACGCGGGTTGTGCTTCTGCGTGGTCTACATTGTCTGTCGAGCCCTCCGCTCACATAACAATAAGCAGGAGCATCGGCATGTCGTTACAAGGCAAAACCCTGTTCATCACCGGCGCCAGCCGTGGCATTGGCCGTGAGATTGCGCTGCGTGCCGCGAGGGACGGGGCCAACATCGTCATTGCGGCGAAAAGCGCCGAACCCCACGGCAAATTGCCCGGCACTATCCACAGCGTCGCCGCCGAAGTCGAAGCGGCGGGCGGCAAGGCCTTGGCGTTGCAGGTGGACGTACGTGATGAAGATGCGGTGCGCCGCGCACTGGCCCAGGCCAACGAACATTTCGGCGCTATCGATGCGCTGGTAAACAACGCCGGGGCAATCAAGCTCACCGGCGTGCAACACATCGAACTCAAGCGTTTCGACCTGATGCACCAGATCAACACCCGCGCGGTGCTGCTGTGCAGTCAGGCTGCCCTGCCCTATCTGAAGAAATCCGCCGGGCATATTCTCAACCTGTCACCGCCGCTGAACATGGCGAGCAAGTGGTTCGCCCAGTTCAGTCCGTACACCGTGACCAAGTACGGCATGAGCATGCTGACGCTGGGGATGAGCGAGGAATTTGCCGGTTACGGGATCAGCGTCAATTCGTTGTGGCCGCAGACGATGATTGCCACGGCGGCGATCGAGTTTCAGCTGGGTAATCGGGAGTCGTTCAGGCAGGCGCGGACACCGGCGATCATGGCGGATGCGGCGCATTTGATTCTGGATAGCGGTCAGCGGCAGATTACCGGGCGGTTGTTGATTGATGAGGAGGTTTTGCGAGAGAGCGGTGTGAAGGAGTTTGATCAATACCGCTTTGATCGAGAAAGCGACGCGGCACTCATGCCGGATTTGTTCGTTGACTGAGAAGCCCCTCACCCTAACCCTCTCCCAGAGGGAGAGGGAACTGATTGGGGGATGCTCAAGGAGTACGCCGACCTGAAACTGCTTTACCGAATCCATGATCGATAAGGTCGTTCAGCTCGATGCAGAACACCAGACACCTCGGTCGGCTCCCTGGCCTGGAGGGAGAGGGGACTGATGGGGGATGCTCAAGGAATACGCCAATCTGAATCTGCTTTACCGAATCCATAATCGACCCGATCTTTCAGGTCGATGGATGCCTTAAGACAACTCGGTCGGCCCCCTCTCCCTCCGGGAGAGGGCTGGGGTGAGGGGAAAGCCTTACGCAGAAGCTCGCTGCACTCAGAAATCGATACGCACGTCGCCTTTCGGCACGCTGCAGCACGACAGGATAAACCCTTCCGCCTCGTCGTCCTCGGTAATCCCGCCGTTGTGCTCCATCTCCACTTCACCACCGAGCTTAAGCACTTTGCACGTTCCGCAAATCCCCATGCCGCAGGCCTTCGGAATCATCAAGCCAAGCTTGGCCGCCGCCGCATGCACGGTCTCGCCCGGTGCCACGCGAATGCTCTTGCCCGACGAAGTGAATTCGACCTGATGCAGATCCGCGGCATCGATTTCCGGGGCATCGGCCGCTTGTTCCGCCTGCTCCACCGCATCGGCACGAGCTTCAGGCGGCGTGGCACCGAAGGATTCCTCGTGATAACGCGACATGTCGTAACCGGCCGCTTCCAGCAGACGCTTTACGGCGGTCATGTACGGCGTCGGGCCGCAGCAGAACACTTCGCGCTCAAGGAAGTCCGGCACCATCAGTTCGAGCATTTTATGGTTCAGATAACCGCGATAACCGGCCCACGGTTCACCCAGGCCATGTTTCTCGCAGATCAGGTGCAGGCTGAAGTTGTCGATCCGCGACGCCATGTGTTCCAGCTCGCGGTGGTAAATGATGTCTTTCGGCGAGCGCGCGCTGTGCACGAAGGTCATGTCGACGTTGGCGTTGGTGTCGTAGAACCAGCGCGCCATCGACATGCACGGCGTGATACCGACGCCGCCGCTCAGGTACAGGACTTTCGGGCTGGGGAAGTCGATGGCATTGAACAGCCCGACCGGGCCGTGCACCGCCAGCTCCTGGCCTTCATGCAGGGTGTCGTGCAACCAGTTCGACACCTTGCCGCCCGGCACGCGCTTGATCGTCACCGAAAAGCTGTACGGCACCGACGGCGAGCTGGAAATGGTGTACGAGCGCATGATCGGCTGGCCTTCAATTTCCAGCTCCAGGGTCACGAACTGCCCGGGCTTGAAGAAGAACAGGATCGGCTGGTCGGCCATAAAGCAGAAGGTGCGCACATCCCAGGTTTCCTGGATGACTTTGACGCAACGGACGATGTGTCGGCCATTGGCCCAGGTCTGGGTGGTGACCGGATTCAGGAAGCTGTTGGACATGCTGTTCTCCACGGCCGACTGCCGGCCTCATGTTGGCGATTCTGCGTATAGCGCGAACCGCCCGTTTACCTATCCGCGACATCGGCATACTTATCGCGACCAGCCCCCAACCACCGGGGGTTGCGCGTCGGGAACAGATTGCACCATGTCGCCCATGGATAAGGTTCCGCCCCGCGCCGGCCCCACACTCGCCCCAACACCAAGACAGATTCTTTACACCTTGCGTAGCAACCGTTAGCCGTACCCCTGATCAGCCACTTTTCGCCGGCCACGCAGATGGCCATGAGGATCACATCGATGGACGTCACCGCAAAAATCAGCCTGGGCGATCCGCTGGAACCCGCACGCAAGGCCACTGCACAAATGCTGCAAGAGCGCGAGCGCACGTTTTCGCTGCCGCAACCGTTCTACAGCGACGAGCGGTTGTTCGATATCGACATGCAGGAGATCTTCCAGAAAGAGTGGTTGATCGCCGGCATGACCTGCGAGATCCCGGCCAAGGGCAACTACCTGACCCTGCAGGTCGGCAAAAACCCGATCATCGTCATTCGTGGTGCCGAAGGTGTGGTGCATGCGTTCCACAACGTCTGCCGCCACCGTGGCTCGCGCCTGTGCACCAGTGAAAAAGGCAAGGTCGCCAAACTGGTCTGCCACTACCACCAGTGGACCTACGAGTTGGACGGTCGCCTGCTGTTCGCCGGCACCGAAATGGGCGCTGACTTCGACATGAAGCAGTACGGCCTGAAACCGGTGAACGTGAAAACCGCCGGCGGCTATATCTTCATCAGCCTGGCGGAGAACCCGCCGGCCATCGATGACTTCCTGTCGACGCTGAACCACTACATGGAACCGTACGACATGGAGAACACCAAGGTGGCGATCACCACCACCTTGATGGAAAAGGCCAACTGGAAACTGGTGCTGGAAAACAACCGCGAGTGCTATCACTGCAACGCATCGCACCCGGAACTGCTGAAAACCCTGCTGGAATGGGACGACGTCACTGATCCGCGCGCCGATCAGGCGTTCAAGGATCACGTCGCCGCCTCCGCAGCTGCCTGGGAAGCCGAGAAGATTCCTTACGCCCACGCCAGTTTCGGCCTGCGCAACCGCATCGTGCGCATGCCGCTGCTCAAAGGCACCGTGTCGATGACCCTCGACGGCAAACAGGGTTGCGCGAAACTGATGGGCCGGATCAAGAACCCGGATCTGGGTTCGATGCGCATCCTGCACCTGCCGCACTCGTGGAACCACTGCATGGGTGACCACATCATCGTCTTCACCGTGTGGCCGATCAGCGCACAGGAAACCATGGTCACCACCAAGTGGATCGTGCACAAGGATGCGGTTGAAGGCGTCGATTACGACGTGGAACGCATGCGTCAGGTGTGGGACGCGACCAACGATCAGGATCGTCGTCTGGCCGAAGAGAACCAGCGCGGGATCAACTCCACCGCTTACCAGCCTGGGCCTTATTCCAAGACCTATGAATTTGGCGTGGTCAACTTCGTCGACTGGTACAGCGAGCGCATGCTGAGCAACCTCGGCGCCGAGCCTGCACCGTACCTCAAAGGCGTCCCGGTCCAGGGCTAAAAGCAAAGGCATCGCGAGCAGGCTCACTCCTACAGGGGAACATTCCAATTGTAGGAGTGAGCCTGCTCGCGATGGCGTCATTACAATCGCTGCATCACTTCGATGACCACCTCACCGATCCGTCCTCACCAATAAACTCCTCGAAAATATCCTCCCCCACCAACCTGATTTTTGCGTACCCGTTCAACACCCGCAGCGGATACGCCGGGTCGTTGGCATCCTGGGTCTCCGACCACAACACTCGCGAATGCCCGTTCAGCTCGCTGGCATTGCCATAGGGAATCGCCCCGTGCCCGGCGCAACGCGCGTGCAAACCGCCCTGCTGCGCGTAAACGATGCCGTTGTGCAGATGCCCCCAATACCAGTAATCCGGCTCGCGCCCAAGCGCATCGCACACCGGCTGATACAGCGCGGTCTTGTTGTGCCCGGAAATATCAAAGCCCTGATGATGGCTGAGCACCATGATCTTCTTGCGCTTCGGCAGGCTTTTCATCCATTGGATCTGCGGCTCGTTCAAGGTGCCGTCCATGTACAGGTTCATCGCGTCCGACGCGTACGCAGAATCCAGTCCGACCACCAGCCAGTCATCGTTGATCAAGGCAAAATAACTGGTGCCCTGCTGCCCCGGAAAACGCTTGGCCAGTTCCTTGAAATAACCGTGAGCGCCGCTGTACATCTCGTGGTTGGAGTTAAGGGTGAACGAACCGTGGGTGCCCAGCGGCCAACCGGCCATGTCGACGTCTTCCTGGGAATGACTGCCGGCGTAATACACATCGCCCAGGTGAATGGTGAAATCGGCCTGAGCCAACTGCATCTGATCGGCCACCGAGACCGCCGGCGCATGGCTGTCGAACGGCCCGGTGCCCCAGTCGCCGGCAATCGCCAGGGTCACGTCGCGATCCATTTGCACCAAGGCCGGATCAGTGCCGAAGGTCGCGTGATGACGCAGGTTTTCGATCCACTTCAACAGCGCCTCGCTCCACAGCAGATCGAGCAATTCCCACTTGCGACAGCCGAGCAGGCTGCCGTCCTTGAGCACCCGGGTCGCCAGTTGATCGGTGGACTGCGGCAACGGCGTGGCATTGCCGATGCGCAGGATCGACAGGCCGTGGGCCAACTCCCATGGCACCGCCGGCTCGTCGCTCGGCAACTCGCCATTTTTCAGCACGTACTGCGCCTGATCGTGCCCACGCTGCAGCAGCTTGATGATCGCCTGAAACTCCTGGGGCTCCAGCTCGCTGATGAGTTTCATCCAGGCCATTTCCATGCGCGTGAACAAACCGTGAATGCGCAGTTTGACCTTGTCGTACTCGTGTTCCCAATGACTGACCAGTGACATGGCGTAATCCTCTATCCGTAAGGTTCACAGGGTTTTCATGAATTCGATCAACGCGCGTTTGTCGTCGTCCGACAGCGTCGTGCCGTACAGGTGACCCGTGTTGTGGTTGCCCTCCAGCCGCGTGTCATATTTGAAATCGGCCGAAGCTTTGGCCTGGGCGCCACTGGTGACGAAACCAACGTTGACCGGGTCGTAAACATCAGAGCCGGTGATGAAGGTCTGCGGACGTTTTTCCGCTGGTTGCAGCAAGTCCCATAAGGTCGGCACCGAGCCGTTGTGCAGGTACGGCGCGCGCAGCCAGATGCCGTCGGTGGGCGTGTTGCTGTAGCTCTGGGTCTTGCGGTAGGCACCGAAGTCGAACGGCGGCTTTTTGAAGGTATGGAATGCGCTCACCAGACCGGTAGTGAACGAGTTCAGCCGATGCGGATCGGTGCCCAGTTGGTCGATGTTGGTGGTCACTTGCCCGGTGTCGGCACGTCCGAAGTCGTGGCACGCGGCGCAGTTCGCCTCCCAGATCGGCTTGCCCTGCGCGACTTTCGCCTGATCCAGCGTCCACGGCCACGCCGGCGCCTTGTGCCCGAGCAGCCAGTTGGTCACCCGGTTGAAGCTCGGCGGCAGCACCGATTCAGGTGTCGCGCCCACCGCCATCGCGGCGGCGTAGTTGCGTTCGTGGATCTTGTTGTTATTGCCATCCCAGTGCAGGTACATCGATTCCCGCGGTTTCTGGTTCCACACTTGCGGCAGGTCGACGGTGCCGATGGTCGAGTCATCCGGGAAGCCGAACACCACCATTTTCGTCGGGTTGAAGGTGTCGGTGCGGCCCGGCCCCTGTTGCGGACGCAGCTTCTGCCACGCGTAGGCCTGCTTCTGCTTGAGCAAGGCGCTTTTGGCCATCGGCATGATCAGGTAGCGGTTGTAGAGCTTCTCAAAGAAGCCCAACTGAAACTTGCTGTTGATCGCCACCATCACCGCGTCGGTGGTGAATTTCGGATCACTGGCGCAATCGTAGGCGAACCACTGGAAGGCTTGCAGTTGCAGGGTATTGGCCGGTGCGCTCGGGACATTGACGGCGACGTCGCTGGCATTGGCGCGGTAAGAACCGGTGTGGCACAGCGCGCAGTTCGGCTCAACGGTCGGGTAGCCGATCTGCCGTTTGGCCATGCCGATCGGCAGGTCCTTGCCGTTTTCAAAGAGGAAGCCGAATACCTCCCAGCCGCCGGGTTTGGGCATTTTCTCCGGGCACATCTGCGGCAGCACGGCGAACAGGTAATACGGGATGCGCGCTTCGATGCCGAGGCCGATGGCGGCATATTTGTAGTGGTCTTCGTCGGAGGCGTATTCCTGTTCAGGAACGACGCGGAGCATCTGATACCAGGTTTGGTAACCGATAAAACCGAGCACCGCGATCACGATCAGCGTGCCGACCTTGAACGCGTGACTTTGCCATTGCCGCCGCCACGCCGCGCGCCATTCGCGCCAGCCATCGCAGAGCAGCGCCCATGGCCGGTTCGCCGGCGTGGTGCCGAGGTACAGCAAAATGCCGAGGATCAGAAAGAAGCTCAGATCGCCCATCAGCAACGGCACGAACACCGAGCCCTGAATGCTGGTGTTGATCAGGTAAATCCAGAAGATCACGGCGATCAACCGTGTCAGTACGCACAACCAGGAATGCACCACGTAGCGCGGTGCGTTGAAGCCCGACGGCATGTAGAACACGCTGATGCCGACCAGCAGCATCCCGGCGTTTTCCAGCCATGGGTCGGAGAGTTGCGGCGGCAGGCCGACCACCGATGTCAGCAAGCCCGGCGCGAACAGCGCGGGGATGGCGAACACCATGTTCATCGCAATGCCGATCCAGATGAAGCGTTGAAACCAGCGGATGTAGCTGTCCATGTCATCCATTTCCTTGTGCAGACCGGAGAGATGTAGCGCCTGACCTTCCGCTTTCGCGAGCAGGCTCGCTCCCACATTGGAATGCGTGCCCCTGTGGGAGCGAGCCTGCTCGCGAAGCGGTCGACTCGGTCTGCAGTCAGCCGAGGGCCGTTTTCTCCAGGTGTTCAAGGATGAACGGATAGACATCGACCACCGCGTTCTTGCCGAACATGCAGTCGATATGGCCGTAGCCCGGCACCACGTGCCGGCTGTAGCGCTCCGGCCCATTGACTTCGCACACTCGCTGGTAGGTCTTGAGAGTGCTTTCCGGCAGGTAACACTGGTTGTCGGCGCCGCTGATAAAGCAGATCGGCATGGTCAGGCGATCAAAGTGCGGCATGTACACATCGTTGCCTTTGAAATCCACCAGATGCCCTTTGCGCACGATCAGCGCCAGATGCTCAAACGTCTCGATGTTCGACTCGCCGAACAATTCGTGCAGGTTGTCATGCAGGGTTTCATTGAGGGTGTCGTGGCGATACAGCGATGCATACATGAAAGTGATGCGGTGGCACACCGGGTTGGTGCAATAGCCCTGCGCCTCGATCCGCGCATAACCGTTGAGAGCCTTGTCGTAGAGTTTGTTGAACCAGTTTTCCTTGCTGTCGGCGTAAGCAGTCATCGATTTGATGCCGATCGCATCGAGCATCCCCGGCAAGTGCAAACCGGCCTTCAGCCCTGTGGCCGTGGCGACCACGGTATCCGCGGCAATCTGCGAGCAGACCACCGAACGCACGCCCTGCAAACCGGCGAGCAGCGACATGAAGAAAGTGGTCGCGCCGTAACAATGCACCACGCACTGCACATCCTTGGCCTGGGTTTGCTGCTGAATCTGCGCGATCGCAGCCTTGAAGTCGTATTGGGCGATCTGGTCGCCGTTCCACTCCTTCTTGCTCGCTGGCAACAGAATGCTCACACGGAAATCCAGCAGCCAGACGTCGTAGTCGTGTTTGCACAGATACTCGAGCAGGTTGGTTTGAATGGTGTCGGTGGAGAAGATATTCGAACCCACGCCCAGGCCATGCACCAGCATCACCGGGCCTTTGCTGCCGGCCTGGTAACGGGTCAGGCGCAGTTCGACGCCGTCCTCGGTGGGAAAGAAATGCACTGCCGGGGCTGGCGCATCCAGCGGCCGTTTCAGCCTTGGCGGTGCATCCGGATTGAAGTAAATATCCCCGGCAAACACGCCGCCGTAACTTTCCCAGAGAATCCCGGCGAAGAATTTGCCGAAGCGCGCCAGGCCTTCGATGCGCTCACGTTCGTTGCGCGCATTGAGCACCTTCATGGTGGTCATCTGTTTGGCGAAGTCGCTTGGGAGAATGTGCATGACCCCGGAACCGATCACCTCGCCGGACTTGTCCGGCCCGCGATACAGCGTCACATAGAGCGTGCTGGTGTCGTGCCAGATATTCAGCACGCCGTTGTCTTCCGGCACGGTTTTAAAGGCGCTGAAGAAGTAATCGTTGCCGTCCTCGGCGGTCAGCTTCATGTCGTATTTCATGTGGCGCGTATCGACCTGCTGCTCGAACTGTTCGAACAGGTTGAACACACCATTGCTGGCGGTCAGCGGTTGTGGCGACAGCGCCGGGGCGATCACTGTGCCGACGAGGGTCGCCGCGTGTTCCGGCTCCTTGATCATCCGGTTCATATCGCTGGCGGTGATGGTCAGGGTGAAGTTGATCGGCGAATTGTCCGCCTCGCCGCGCTTGGCCGCCGCTTCGTAGACTTTCAGGTCGGTGCTTTGCGCCGCAGTGAAGGCGCGGGAGAAATAGCCCTTCATGGTTTCGGTGAACTGCACGCCGAGGGTGGGCGGCGCCACTGGTTTGCGCGGCGCCGACGGCAGCGTGTAGTCGATCTGCCAGCCACGGTCGGCGGCGAGCAGGCCCATGTTGCGCTCACTCACCGCGGAGATGGTCAGCAGCGGATTGACCGCCAGCGACGTCGGAATCACCGCGCCGTCCGTCACGTACAAGTTGGCGTAGACATCGGTGCCACTGACAGCGCTGAACACCTGCCCCTTGTGATTGACCACGCCTTGCGCCGCGTCTTCACCCATCACGCAACCGCCCAACGGGTGCACCGAGACGATGCTGTGCTTGAGCAGTTTGGTCCAGATCGGGTTCTCCACCCAGACCCCGCCCAACGCCTTGGTGCTCTGCTGCAAACGCTCGTTGCCGAGTTTGAAGTTCTCCTGCTCGCCAACGCCGGGCCAGTCGATGCGCAGTTGATCCTTGCTGTCGAGGACCATCCGTCCCTGGCCACTGTCGTGGCTCATGATCAGGTAAGTCTGCATGTTGTGCAGTGCGCCGTAATAAGGGCCGCGCAGGAAGCTTTCGGCTTCACGCTCCTTGTATTTGACCTTGCCGCTGAAACTGTCATCGGTGGCGACACCGATCATCTCGGCAAAACCGGCCATGGCCGGCACCATCGGTCTGCCGAGCGCGCCCGGGATCGAGCCTTCCTCGATGACCATGCGGCTGCGCCAGTCACCTTCGGTGCGCATGTCGATGACCGAGGTGATGCACGGGCCGACCGGGTGCAGCTCCTTGGCCGAATGCGCGCCGAAACCGATGCCGTTGATGGTCTGCTCGCAGTTGTGGCCGAAGCCGAGGATGTCGCCGTTGCCGCTCATGTTCTCGCCGAGCTGGGCGGACATCGCCACGCCTTTGTCGCGCGAGCGCAAAAGAATTTCCGTGGAGCCGAGGGTGCCGGCGGATACCACGACGATGTCGGCCTTCACGAACAGCGTCGGCGCGCTGAACATCTCACGACCGCTGTCGAGGTATTGGAAGTGCACGATCCAGCCGTCGCCATCACGCTCAAGATGCCGCACTTCGGCCTGGCAGAAAATCTCTGCGCCGTGGTTCCAGGCGTCCGGCAGGTAGTTCATCAACGTGGTGTTCTTGGCCTTGTTGTTACAGCCCGACACGCAGTCGCCGCACTGGTTGCACGGCAGTTGTTCGACGCCGACGTGGTTGAGGTTGTTCGGCAGCTTGTCGAAGGTCACGTTGATCGGCGGCTTGTAGAAGTGCGCGCCCTGCTTGAGGTAGTCCGCAGACTTCTTGTTGGCGTCGAGCTTGGGCAGGTTCGGCGCAGTATTCGGATAAGGATTGGGTTTGAGCATCTCCCGGGCGCGGGCGTAACCATCCTTGAGCAGCGTATCGCGGTGTTCACGCACCGCTTGCGGCCAGCGCGGGTCATCGAATACGCCGGGCTCCGGTTCGAGGGCCACATTGGCATTGATCAGCGAAGTACCACCGAGGCCGCAACCGACCACGACGTTTTGCTGGGCGTTGACGTGCAAGTCGAACAGCCCGGTGCGCGAGCCGATATGACCATCCGGGTCATGCACCTGCAGTTCTTCGGTGGCGGCGATCATGGTGTTGGGGTATTCGCCGGGCTGGATTTCCCGACCGCGTTCGAGCAGGCACACACGTTTGCCGGCACGGGACAGGCGCGAGGCAGCAATGCCGCCGCCGTAGCCTGAACCAATGACAATCACATCGTAGTGTTCCTTGATCTCGCTGATGGGCGTTGCGATCCGTGTCATGAGGTGGTTCCTCTAATCAGGCAGATGGGGGCAACTCTGCGGTTGCCTGCAATCGATGGGCGAACGGGCACCTGGCCACCGGATAAAGTCCGGCGACAGCACAGCGGTCTGGCAGGTGTGGCGCGCTACAGGCGAGCGTGCTGATTGGCGGCGCGCCGGAGCGTGCGCTTGCGTGGCGAGGGCGAGGGGCGGTGTGGCTGACTATCCATCATGCGTTCTCCCAGAACCTGATGTGGATAAGTGACGGCTGTCCTTGTGCCATTGCAGTGAAGACAGCGCGGGAATCGAAGTCAAGGCAAGGTCTTAGAACTGTATGAAATCTGATCAATTGCCGTTTGGACTAAGCGGGGCGAGGCTTGCAGGGTTTGGCGAACAAGTTATCCACATAGCCACCCACAGCAATTGGGGGTAACTGTGGATGACTGGAAAAATAACCGACTGATTTGAGAAGAAAAATCGTGACTTATGCAGAACAACCGTTTGCGGAGAACATTGATTGTTTTTTGATCATATCCTTGCAAGCCAAGAGTTTCATGGCCTGTGGAGGATAGCGAACACGTTATCCACAGAAGCGCCAACAGAGTTCGGGGGTAACTTTGCCGCGTCTGTGGAAAAATGCTCAAACCTGCGAATAACCAGGGCTTACAGATGAATTAGAGGATGAAAAGCGCAAAGCGATCAAATATTGACCAATCCCGTACAGGGCTTGATTTGTATGGCTCCTAGCGGGCAGCGAACATCTTATCCACAGAAGCACCAACAGAGATTGGGGGCAACTTATGGCGTTATCCCGCAGAAAAACCTCGTAAAAACCGTGAGTCAGGTTGGTTGTTTTTTGATCTGCGGGCTGCCGGCCACGATTTACGTGACCTGTGATGAAGGGCGAACACGTTATCCACAGACTGACCAACAGGGATTGTGCGTAACCGCTGTCCTGTGGATAACCGAACGCTAAGCGCGGTGCATCAGATAGGCTTCTCCGGTTACCCGAATCAGCGGATGCGGCGTGACCTGGCAAGTCTTGATGATGCCGAAGCCATGGCGCTCATAAAACCGCCGCGCACCGGTGTTGGCCGCGTAGTCAATCAGGCTCAGGCCGTTCAGCGCCAATTGGTCCGCACGCGTCTGGGCATGCTGGAGGAATTGCACACCCAAGCCCCGATTGCGCCAGCCTTCATGCAGCGCCAGGCTGGAGATGTACAACGAATCGGCCACTTCCATATCGGCGTACGGTGCCAGCACCGGATCAGTGGACGGCGTCGGCTCGGGATCCTCGCGCATCGCATAACTGTGCATCATGCCAACGACCCGGTCTTCGGCCTCAGCGATCATGCAGTTCTGCCAGGAGAAATCCACGTCGTCGCGGGCATAACGGCGCTCGCCGACATCCAGCAGCGCCTCCCCAGGCTCCGCCAACTGGCTCCAGATGTAATCCGAGGCGCCTTCCGAGGAAATCTGAAACAGACGCGCAATGTCGCGCGCATCTGAGCGCCGGGCAGGGCGAAACTTGACGGTCATTCATTTGACTCCTTGTGGGGTGAGTGGCTTTTCTACCCTGCGTTTGAAACCGGCCGCAAACAGACGCGCCAGGTTTTTCGTGTCAACCAATGACAGCTGTCGGCCCGCCCGCACGAGCAATGGTTGCGAGGGTCAGCGGACCACGCCTTCCTCGATCAGCAACTTGAGGATCGCTTCGGCACCAGCCTGTGGGGTGACGCCCTTGAGCACTTGCCCGCCGCCGCCACTGGCTTTGGCGGTCGCGGCCTTCATGCGGTCGGCGCCGCTTTTGGCTTTGATCACTTTCAGGCGTTTGGGCCGTGGTTTGGCCGGTTGCAGAGTGGCGACAGACAAGAGCTCATCGTCGACGACTTCAACCTCATCAGCCTCCAGAATGCCTCGCCGCGCCGGGCCATAGGCACTCTGTCGAGGTTTCGGCGCGGCGTTATCCACAGTTGCCAGAAACGGCAACTTCACCTTCAACCGCCGCCGCTGCCCACGCGGCAACGCTTGCAGGACCAGCGCCGAACCCTCACTGATCGACTCGACCTGCGCCAGGCCTACCACCAGCGGCCAGCCCAGACCTTCCGCCAGCAAGAACGGCAACATCCCCGAACCTTCGCCGGTTTCCGCCTGGCTGCCGGTCAACACCAGTTGTGCCCCGGCATCACGCAAGTACTCGGTCAGCGCCGGCAACGCATCTGCACCCGCGGGTTGTTCCAAGACATGCAACTGTTCCAGGCCCATGCCCAGATACGCGCGCAAGGCCGGTTCCGCCACGTCGCCGGCATGCAGCACGTGCAGGTTATCCCCAGCCAGTTGCAGACCCAGTTCTACCGCGCGCGCGTCCTGTTCGGCGCGGCGTGGCCGGCCGGAGGTCGGGTGGGCGCCGATGGAGACAAGGCTGATGATTTTCGTGCTCATAACCCTTTCCTTCCCTTAAGCCGCATCGCGCTTGGCGTCGTTGCGGTAAGCCGCTACCGCATCGATCAAGGCTTGAAGAATTTCGGCACTCTCGCCGATGACCGACAGGTCAGCCCGTTTGATCATGTCGCAGCCCGGGTCGAGGTTGATTGCCACGACCTTGTCGCAAGCGCCGATGCCTTGCAGGTGCTGAATCGCCCCGGAGATACCCACAGCGACATACACCCGCGCAGTGACCCAGGTGCCGGACGCGCCGACCTGGCGATCACGGGCCATGAAGCCATCGTCCACCGCCACCCGCGAGGCGCCTTCGGTAGCGCCGAGTGCGGCGGCGGTTTCGTGGAACAGTGCCCAGTCCTTGACCCCGTTGCCGCCGGAGAAAATGAACTCGGCTTCGGCCATCGGAATCGCCGCCGGATCTACCGCCACGGCGCCGAGATCTTCGATTCGCGACAGGCTACGCGCGACACTTGTGGATAACTCCACCGGCAACGCTTCATGTCGGGTTTCGCTGACTGGCTCGGCGCATTCGGCCGCCGCCAGAATCAACCGCGCGACCGGACGGGCGAGGTCTTGCAAGCCCGCACCTGCGCGGCCAATACATTCCTGATCCTTGACCTGCCAGACCCTTGTCGCCGGGCGCTCTCCCAGTGCCGCGGCAAAGCGCCGACCGAGTTCACCACCACCGCTGCGACTGTCCGGCAGCAGCCAGTGACGTGGGTTGAACTGGTTATCCACAGCACGCAAACCCTGCACCCGTTGTTCCGGTGCATAACCACTGAATTCCTCACCTTCGAGTACCAGCAAACGATCGACGCCTGCGGTGGCGAAAGCGTTTTCCTTATGCTCGCCAAAGACCACCGCCAACACCGCGCCGTCCTGGCCGGCAAGTTGATGGGCAAGGCCGAGCAAGTCGCGGTCATGGCTGCTCAGACGGCCGCCGACCATGTCCGGCACCACGCTGATGTAGAACGTCGGGGCTGGAACTTGATGCAGCGGCAATTGCACTTCAACCGTGGCCGAACGCTTGACCGCCCCGCCCTGCTGCGCGCCGCTGCGGTCGATCCGCTTGATGCCGTTGGGGCCGATAAAACCGATGCCGTGCAGATTTTTACGGATGATGCCGTTGGGCCCCATCCAGCTGTGTTGTGCCGGTTGCATCGCCGCATGCAGCGGGTGCAGACGATTACGCGCAATCCATTCGGCGCGTGGGTCGCGGCGGATAATGTCGCTCATCAGTGGGCCTCCGCAGGTTCACGTTTGGCCGGCGTGGCAGGTTTGCTTGGCGCGGCGTCTTCGAGCAGCGCGTCGGCCACCAGTTCGGCGATGTCCTTGATCAGCGGACGGGGTTCGACCACACCTTCGAGCATCGCTGTGCACTGTGGACAACCCACCGCCACCAGTTCGGCGCCGGTCTCGCGGATATCTTCCATGCGCATGTCGGGGATCCGCTGTTTGCCCGGAATGTCGGTGATCGGCGCGCCGCCACCGCCGCCGCAGCAGCGTGAACGGAAGCCGGAGCGTTGCATCTCTTTCACCTCGATGCCGAGAGCACGCAGCACTTCACGCGGTGCCTCGTACTCGCCGTTGTAGCGGCCGAGGTAGCACGGGTCGTGATAAGTCACGCTGTTGCCTTTGTGCTGACCCAGGTTGAGCGCGCCGGCCTGAATGATTTCCGCCATGTAGGTGCTGTGGTGCTGCACCAGGTAGTTACCGTCGAACGCGCCGTACTCGTTTTTCAGCACATGGAAGCTGTGCGGGTCGCAGGTGACGATGCGATTGAAGCTGTATTTGGCCAGGGTCTGGATGTTGCGCCTGGCGAGCAACTGGAAGGTCGCCTCATCGCCCAAACGACGGGCCACGTCACCACTGTCACGCTCTTCGAGACCGAGTACAGCGAAGTCGATTTTCGCCGCTTTCAGCACTTTGACGAACGCACGCAGCGTGCGCTGGTTGCGCATATCGAAGGCACCATCGCCGACCCAGAACAGCACGTCGGTGGATTTCTTCTCGCTGAGCAGATTGAGGTTCAAGTCCGCCGCCCAGTTCATCCGCCCGCCCGGGGCAAAACCGCCAGGGTTATCGGTGGCGATCAGGTTTTCGAGGACTTCGGCACCCTTGTTCGGGGTCGCGCCTTTTTCCAGGGTCAGATGGCGGCGCATGTCGACGATGGCGTCAACGTGCTCGATCATCATCGGGCACTCCTCGACGCAGGCGCGGCAGGTGGTGCACGACCACAGGGTTTCGGCTTCGACCAGACCGTTGACGATCGGTTGATGCGGATTGCCGCCGTGTTCACCAACCGGTTTGCCCGGATACGGGCTGCCAGCGAACTTCGCGTCAGTGCCGCCAGCAAGGCCGACGACCATGTCCTGTATCAGCTTCTTCGGGTTCAGTGGCTGGCCGGCAGCGAACGCCGGACACGCCGCCTCGCACTTGCCGCACTGCACGCAGGCGTCAAAGCCGAGCAGCTGGTTCCAGGTGAAATCCTTGGGCTTTTCCACGCCCAGTGGCGCGCTCGGATCATTCAGATCCAGCGGTTTCAAACCGGTGGAACGGCCGCCGCCAAAGCGCTCGGCGCGACGGTGCCAGGCCAGATGCAGGGCACCGGCAAAGGCGTGTTTCATCGGCCCGCCCCAGGTCATGCCGAAGAACAGTTCCGACACGCCCCACAGCACACCGACGCCCAGAATGGCCGCGAGCATCCAGCCACCGAAGTTCTCCGGAAGAATCCCGGCCACCGGCAAAGTCAGCAGAAAGAACGACGCCGAGAACGCCAGCAGGCTTTTCGGCAGGCGCATCCACGGGCCTTTCGACAACCGCGCGGGCGGGTTGCGCCGACGCAGATAAACGAAGATCGCGCCGACGAACATCACCGCCGTCATCAGCAACAAAGCGTAACCGAGGATGCGGTTATGCAGGCCGAAACCGTGCACCAGCAGCGCCAGCACAATCGACGCCACCGCGCCGCCCGCCGTGGCTACGTGAGTGTTGGCGATGTATTTGTCTCGCGCCACCACATGGTGCAAATCGACCATGTAGCGCTTGGGCATGGCGAACAGGCCGCCGATCAGATCGACTTTCGAAGCCCGGCCCCGGCGCCACATGGCCACCCGCCGCAACGCGCCGAGGACACCAAGGCCCAGAGCGGCAAACAACAGGATTGGAAGAAGGGTGTTCAACATGGTGAAGCTCCCAAAGACCTCGGGTCTTGCAGGTCGAGTTGCCTTACTCGGTCACTGTGGGAGCGAGCTTGCTCGCGAAGGCGGACTGACATTCAGCATCGATGTCGACTGATCCACCGCTATCGCGAGCAGGCTCGCTCCCCCAGGGTTATGTGCAAGCCTTAGAAGTCTTTACACAGTCTGAGTGCGTCATAAATCGCGGCGTGCACGTTGCGCTGGGCCACGCAGTCACCGATGCGGAACAGCAGGTAGCCATCGCCGCTCTGCTCCAGGCAAGGTTGCGGCTTGATCGCGAACAAGGCTTCGACGTCGATCTGGCCCTTGTTGCGCGAGCCTTCCTTCATCGCGTAGTAGATTTCCTCGTCCGGACGCACGCCGTTCTCGATCACCACCTGGTCCACGACCCGCTCCTCTTTGGCGCCGGTGTATTCGTTTTCCAGCACCGCCACCAGCTTGTCGCCTTCGCGGTAGACCTTTTCCAGCATCATGTCGCCGGTCATGATCACTTCTTTCGGGTACATGCTGCGGTAGTAAGTCGGGAACGACGTACCCCCGATGGCCACGCCCGGCTTGATGTCATCGGTGACAATCTCGACCTGGCTGCCCTTGTCGGCGAGGAAGTCGGCGGTGGACATGCCGGTGAACTCGCAAATGGTGTCGTAGACCAGCACGTTCTTGCCGGGTGCAACCTTGCCGTCGAGAACATCCCAGCTGCTGACCACCAGGCCTTCCGCCGCGCCCCAGTGTTCGTTCTGCTCGATGAACGGATGACCGCCGACCGCGAGTACCACCACGTCCGGACGCAAGTCCATGATGGTCGGCGCATCCGCCGCGGTGCCCAGGCGCAGATCGACTTTCAAGCGTGCCAGTTCCAGCTGGTACCAGCGGGTGATGCCGGCGATCTGATCCCGTTGCGGCGCTTTCGAAGCCGTGGTGATCTGGCCACCGATGAACGCCTTCTTCTCGAACAGCGTGACATCGTGACCGCGCTCGGCCGCCACACGCGCGGCCTCCATTCCGGCAGGCCCGGCGCCGACCACCACCACCTTGCGTTTCACGCCGGTGGTTTTCTCGATGATGTGCGGCAGGCCCATGTATTCACGGGAGGTCGCCGCGTTCTGGATGCACAGCACATCCAGGCCCTGGTACTGGCGGTCGATGCAGTAGTTGGCGCCGACGCACTGCTTGATCTGGTCGATCTGACCCATCTTGATCTTGGCGATCAGGTGCGGGTCGGCAATGTGCGCGCGAGTCATGCCGACCATGTCGACGTAACCGCCCTCCAGAATCCGCGTGGCCTGGTTCGGATCCTTGATGTTCTGTGCGTGCAGCACTGGAACCTTGACCACTTCCTTGATACCGGCCGCCAGGTGCAGGAACGGTTCCGGTGGATAACTCATGTTCGGAATCACGTTGGCCAGGGTGTTGTGGGTATCACAACCCGAGCCTACGACGCCGATGAAATCGAGCATGCCGGTGTCGTCGTAGTACTTGGCGATCTGCTTCATGTCCTCATGGGACAGGCCATCGGGGTGGAACTCGTCACCGCAGATGCGCATGCCCACGCAGAAATCGTCACCGACCTCGGCGCGCACGGCTTTCAACACTTCCAGACCGAACTTCATGCGGCCCTCGAAGCTGCCGCCCCATTCGTCAGTACGTTTGTTGACCCGTGGGCTCCAGAACTGGTCGATCATGTGCTGGTGCACTGCCGACAGTTCGACGCCGTCCAGGCCACCGGCCTTGGCGCGGCGCGCGGCTTGCGCGTAGTTGCCGATCACCCGCCAGATTTCTTCCGGCTCGATGGTTTTGCAGGTAGCACGGTGCACCGGCTCGCGCACGCCCGAGGGCGACATCAAGGTCGGCCAATTGAAGCCGTCCCAGCGCGAACGACGCCCCATGTGGGTAATCTGGATCATGATCTTGGCGCCGTGCTTGTGCATGGCGTCGGCCAGATTCTGGAAGTGCGGAATGATCCGGTCGGTGGACAGGTTGACCGAACTCCACCACTCCTGCGGGCTGTCGATGGCCACGACGGACGAACCACCGCAGATCGCCAGGCCGATCCCGCCCTTGGCCTTCTCTTCGTAGTATTTGACGTAGCGGTCGGTGGTCATACCGCCGTCCGTCGCGTAGACCTCGGCGTGCGCGGTGCTGAGCACGCGGTTGCGGATGGTCAGTTTGCCGATCTGGATCGGCTGGAACATTGCTTCGAAAGCCATGGCGGGTTCCTCGACTTACAACGGCTTGACGGTGAACAGGCCGTCGTCGTGGCCTTCTTCGGAGCCACCGTAGACTTGCTCGGCGACGGTGCGGATGCTGCTGCCGCGTGCTTGCAGAATCTGGTCCATGGCCCCGGCAAACCAACCGGTGAACATGTAGTCGACCTTGCGCCCGACCTTGCCGTAGACGTAGACGAATGCCGAGTGTTCGAGCTTGACGCTGGCGGTGCCTTTGTCGAGGTCGATGTCCTGGATCTTGAACAGGCCCCAGCCGCGTTGCGACAGACGCTTCATGTAGTGCTCGAACACCGCGACGCCTTCCAGGCCGTGGCATTCAGCTTCTTTTTCGCACCAGTGCCAGGCGGACTTGTAGCCGGCCTTGTAGAGGATTTCGGCGTAGGCGTCAGCGCCCAGAACCTCTTCGATGCCCATGTGGTTGTTGACGAAGAAGTGACGCGGCACGTACAGCATCGGCAGGGCGTCGGAGGTCCAGACACCGGTCTCGCTGTCGACTTCGATTGGCAATTGCGGGGCGATCTTGGCCATGGAAACTTAACTCCAGAAAAATTTTAGATTCAGTGTTGGCCGCGGCCCTCACCCCAGCCCTTTCCCGGAGGGAGAGGGAGCAGATCGGCGGCGGTCTTGAGTAAGCGTTTACTCGCCCCAGACGTCTTTCAGGACGTTGACCCAGTTCTCGCCCATGATCTTGCGCACCACGCGCTCGGAATGGCCGCGCTTGAGCAGGGTTTCGGTCAGGTTCGGGAACTCGCCGACGGTGCGGATGCCCAGCGGGTTGATGATCTTGCCGAAGCTGGTCAGACGGCGGGCGTAGCCCTTGTCGTGGGTCAGGTATTCGAAGAAGTCCTGGCCGTGCCCTTGGGTGAAGTCGGTGCCGATGCCGATGGCGTCTTCGCCAACGATGTTCATGGTGTATTCGATCGCTTCGGCGTAATCGTCGATGGTCGAATCGATGCCCTTGGCGAGGAACGGCGCGAACATGGTCACGCCGACGAACCCGCCGTGGTCGGCAATGAACTTCAGCTCTTCATCGGACTTGTTGCGCGGGTGCTCTTTGAGACCCGACGGCAGGCAGTGGGAATAGCAGACCGGTTTTTTCGATTCGAGGATGACTTCTTCGGAAGTCTTTGAGCCGACGTGGGACAGGTCGCACATGACGCCGACGCGGTTCATTTCGGCCACGATCTCGCGTCCGAAGCCCGACAGGCCGCCATCACGCTCGTAGCAACCGGTGCCGACCAGGTTCTGGGTGTTGTAGCACATCTGCACGATGCCGACGCCGAGCTGCTTGAACACCTCGACATAGCCGATCTGGTCTTCGAAGGCGTGGGCATTCTGGAAACCGAAGAGGATGCCGGTCTTGCCTTGTTCCTTGGCGCGACGGATGTCGGCGGTGGTGCGCACCGGCATCACCAGGTCGCTGTTCTCGCGGATCAGCTTCTGGCTCGCGGCAATATTGTTCACGGTCGCCTGAAAGCCTTCCCACACCGACACAGTGCAGTTGGCTGCCGTCAGACCGCCCTTGCGCATGTCTTCAAACAGCTCGCGGTTCCATTTGGCAATGATCAGACCGTCGATAACGATGCTGTCGGCGTGTAATTCGGCTGGGCTCATCAGGCGTCCCCTTATTGGCGATTCATGCGCCGAATCGTCTGCCGGCGCTTTGGGGCCAGCATATGCCTCGGTGCCGGGGCGACCGGGTGCAAAAACGACAGGGGAATTGCCGAAAGCGTCAATCCGCGACAAAGGGTCGTCAGCCGCCCTCCTCGGCTGGCTGTTCAAGCCCGCGCGCTTGCGCCAGAATCTGCCGCAGCCTGCACCTACCCACGGATTAGAGCGCCCCCCATGAAATCGATCTTCCTCGCCCTGGCACTGATTGCGACTGGCGTCCACGCCGCCGAAGAATCCGAGAACAACCCGTGCGACGCGGTGGAAAACGACGTCCAGACCCTGGAATGCTCGACCTACAGCCGCACCACCGCCGAAGACCTGCTCAAGGACAACTACGCCAGCCTCAACGAACGCATGCAGACCGCGTACGGCAAGAACCCGACGCAACTGGCCGACATCGCCGCCAAACTGAAAATCGCCCAGCAGCAGTGGCTGAAAACGCGGGATGCGGATTGCGCGGTGGAAGCGTTCCCGGCCACCGAAGGCAGCAAGGCGTTCAAGATTGCGCAGAATGACTGTGTGGCGCGGATGAGTGACGAACGGTCGGAGTTTTTGGAGTCGATTGGGCAAGAGTGAGGATCTGCGCTGTAAGCTGTGCTTCATATAGCCAATCAAGGGACACTCATGAACATCTGCGGCATCGAAATCAAAGGCAGCGAAGCGATCATCGCCGTAGCCTCCCTTGACGGGGCAACGCTGAGCCACGTCGCCCTCAGCACCAAGAAAATCGCCCTCGACGATGACGACGAAGCGGCCAACGTCAAACGCTTCGCGGCGCAGGTAGCGTCGTTTGTGCGGGAGAACTCGATTGACCGGATTGCGATCAAGAAGCGCAGCAAGAAGGGTGAGTTCGCCGGCGGGCCGACGACCTTCAAGGTTGAAGGCGTGTTTCAGCTGCTCGATGGTTGTGAAGTGACGTTGCTGTCGCCGCAGACGATCAATGCGCAGGCCAAGAAGCACAACTTCGAGCTGCCGGGGACGCTGAACAAGTATCAGCATGAGGCTTACAAGGCGGCGTGTTCGGCGCTGGTGAAGAAGTAAGTGTTTTTCCAGACCATGAAGATCCAAATGTGGGAGCGAGCCTGCTCGCGAAAGCGGTGGATCAGTCAATCCTGTATTGACTGACACGCCGTCTTCGCGAGCAAGCCCGCTCCCACATTTGGATTTGTGTGCATCCATTCAGGCGTTGGCGGTACGCCGGTCTTCTCTCGGGCAACGGGCGAACCGTGCGCGATAGCTGCGGGTGAAGTACGACGGTGATTCAAACCCACAGGCGATGCTGACTTCCAGCACGCTCATATCCGTCTGGCGCAACAACTGCCGGGCCTTGTCCAGCCTTAAGCGCAGATAGAAATTGCTCGGCGTGTCGTTCAGATGCAGCCGAAACAAACGCTCCAGTTGCCGCCGCGTCACCTTGATCGATTCCGCCAGTTGCAGCGTGGTCAGCGGCGGTTCGCTGTGCTGCTCCATCTCGCCAATCACCTGTACGAGTTTCTTGTTGCTGATGCCGTAACGTGTGGCGACTTCCATGCGCTGGTGGTCTTTGCGCGGACGGATGCGCCCCAGCACAAACTGCTCGCTGACCTGAATCGCCAGTTGCGGGCCGTGGGCCTGGGCGATCAGATCGAGCATTAGATCGATGGATGCTGTGCCGCCCGCCGAAGTGATGCGCCGCCGGTCGATCTCGAACAACTCCTGAACGACGCTGAGCTGTGGATAAGATTCCTTGAACGCATCGATCGCCTCCCAGTGCAGGGTCAGGCGATGGCCATCGAGCAGGCCTGCTTCAGCCAGAACAAAGCTGCCGGTGTCGATGGCGCCGAGGGTCACGCCATCGTGATCCAGCCGCCGTAACCAATGCTCCAGCGTCGGTGTGGCGAACTTCAGCGGTTCGAATCCGGCCACCACCAGCAGCGTCGCGCCTTTCTTCAGCGGCTCCAGCGCCGCATCGGCGTTGACCGACATGCCATTGCTCGCCAGCACCGCCCCGCCATCGGCGCTGAGCACATGCCAGCGGTACAACTCGCCACGGAAGCGATTGGCCACGCGCAGCGGTTCGATCGCGGAAATAAAGCCAATGGCGGAGAACCCCGGCATCAGCAAAAAGTAGAAATCCTGGGACATGGGCGCACTCGGTCGGCGGGTCGCGTGAATCGTTGATACGCCGATTGTCGGCGGCGTTCAAGCGTGCAGGTCGCTACAGTGCAAATGCCAGTCGCCGCAGTGCGCTTTTACGGGCGTGTAGCTGCGTAACTTGGCATCACCGGCGCATCAGACGCCGGGCCCCACAATAAACGACCTGCCGAGGAACCCGACATGAAACGACTGATCAGTAGCTGCGTTCTTGCACTCAGCGGTACCGCTTTCTTCAGCGCCGGCGTCATGGCCGCCGAACCCGCATCCTGCAAGAACGTACGCATGGGCGTGGTCAACTGGACCGACGTGATCGCCACTAGTGCCATGACCCAGGTCCTGCTCGACGGACTCGGCTACAACACCAAACAGACCAGCGCGTCCCAGCAAATCATCTTCGCCGGGATTCGCGATCAGCGCCTGGACCTGTTCCTCGGTTACTGGAACCCACTGATGACCCAGACCATCACACCGTTCGTCGAGGCAAATCAGGTCAAGGTGCTTGATGCGCCGAGCCTGAAAGACGCCCGCGCGACCCTCGCCGTGCCGACATATCTGGCGGACAAGGGCCTGAAAACCTTCGCCGACATCGCCAAATTCGAGAAAGAGCTGGGCGGCAAGATCTACGGCATCGAGCCAGGTTCGGGCGCCAACACCCAGATCAAGGCAATGATCGCAAAGAACCAGTTCGGCCTCGGCAAATTCCAGCTCGTCGAGTCGAGCGAAGCCGGCATGCTCGCCGCCGTCGATCGCGCCGTGCGCCGCAAGGAAGCCGTGGTGTTCTTCGGCTGGGCGCCGCACCCGATGAACGTCAACGTGCAGATGACCTATCTGACCGGCAGCGACGACGCCCTCGGCCCGAACGAAGGCATGGCCACCGTCTGGACCGTCACCGCGCCGAAGTACGCCGAGCAGTGCCCGAACATTGGCCGTCTGCTGACCAATCTGACGTTCACCGCCGAAGACGAGAGCCGGATGATGCAGCCGTTGCTCGATCACAAGGATGCCTTGGAATCGGCCAAACAGTGGCTCAAGGATCACCCCGAGGACAAGCAGCGCTGGCTCGAAGGTGTGACCACATTCGATGGCAAACCGGCGGCTGAAAACCTGCAGCTGACCAGCAAATAACTCCCTTTTGAAAAGCCCCTGACCCTCTCCCAAAGGGAGAGTGAACTGGACGAAGCTTCGCAGCCCGGAAAAGGGCTGCGGACAGACCCATCACGCCTGAAGGAAACCGCACCATGAATCACGACGTCATCATCACCTGCGCACTCACCGGTGCTGGCGACACGACCGCCAAGAGCCCGCACGTGCCGGTCACCCCGAAACAGATCGCCGCCGCTGCGGTGGAAGCGGCCAAGGCCGGCGCCACGGTGGTGCACTGCCATGTGCGCGATCCGCAGACCGGCAAGTTCAGCCGTGACGTGGCGCTGTACCGCGAAGTGATGGAGCGCATCCGCGAGGCGGACGTCGACATCATCGTCAACCTCACCGCCGGCATGGGCGGCGATCTGGAAATCGGCGCTGGCGAGAACCCGATGGAGTTCGGCCCGAACACCGATCTGGTCGGTCCACTGACCCGTCTGGCTCACGTTGAACAACTACTGCCGGAAATCTGCACCCTCGATTGCGGCACGCTGAACTTCGGCGACGGCGACACCATTTACGTCTCGACCCCTGCGCAACTGCGCGCCGGCGCCAAACGCATCACCGAGCTGGGAGTGAAGGCCGAACTGGAGATTTTCGACACCGGTCACCTCTGGTTCGCCAAGCAGATGATCAAGGAAGGCCTGCTCGACAACCCGCTGTTCCAGTTGTGCCTGGGCATCCCGTGGGGCGCACCGGCCGACACCACGACCATGAAGGCCATGGTCGACAACCTGCCCGCCAATGCGGTGTGGGCCGGGTTCGGCATTGGCCGCATGCAGATGCCGATGGCCGCACAAGCGGTGCTGCTGGGCGGCAACGTGCGGGTCGGGCTGGAAGACAACCTGTGGCTGGACAAAGGCGTGCTGGCGACCAATGGCCAATTGGTTGAGCGCGCCACGGAAATCCTCAGCCGCCTCGGCGCTCGTGTGCTGACCCCGGCAGAGGGCCGCAAAAAGATGGGCCTGACCCAGCGCGGCTAACGAACTCACCTCAAAACCCTGTGGGAGCGAGCCTGCTCGCGAAGAGGCCCGTACATCCGAAGCATCTTCATCAGCAGCGCCACCGCTTTCGCGAGCAAGCTCGCTCCCACAGTTGATCGCCGAACTATTCAGGAAATCACCATGAGCTTTATCACCGAAATCAAAACCTTCGCCGCGCTGGGCAGCGGTGTCATCGGCAGCGGCTGGGTGGCCCGCGCCCTCGCCCACGGCCTCGACGTGGTGGCCTGGGACCCGGCGCCCGGCGCCGAAGCGGCGCTGCGCAAACGCGTGGCCAATGCCTGGGGCGCGCTGGAAAAAAATGGTTTGGCGCCGGGCGCGTCACAGGATCGTCTGCGCTTTGTCGCGACCATCGAAGAATGCGTGCGCGATGCCGACTTCATTCAGGAAAGCGCCCCGGAACGTCTCGAGCTGAAACTCGATCTGCACAGCAAAATCAGCGCCGCCGCCAAGCCTGATGCCTTGATTGGCTCAAGCACTTCCGGCCTGTTACCGAGCGAGTTCTACGAGAGTTCGACGCACCCGGAACGCTGCGTGGTCGGCCACCCGTTCAACCCGGTGTATCTGCTGCCGCTGGTCGAAGTGGTCGGTGGCAAGAATACCGCCCCGGAGGCCGTGCAAGCGGCGATGAAAGTCTACGAATCCCTCGGCATGCGCCCGCTGCATGTGCGCAAGGAAGTGCCTGGTTTCATCGCCGACCGCTTGCTTGAAGCGCTGTGGCGTGAGGCGCTGCACCTGGTCAACGACGGCGTGGCGACGACGGGCGAGATCGACGATGCAATCCGTTTTGGCGCCGGTTTGCGCTGGTCGTTCATGGGCACATTCCTGACCTACACCCTGGCCGGTGGTGATGCCGGCATGCGTCACTTCATGTCGCAGTTCGGCCCGGCGTTGCAGTTGCCGTGGACCTATCTGCCGGCTCCGGAGCTGACTGACAAGTTGATTGACGATGTAGTCGACGGCACGAGTGATCAGCTCGGTCGCCACAGCATTTCGGCGCTGGAGCGCTATCGTGATGATTGCCTGCTGGCGGTGCTTGAGGCGGTGAAGACCACCAAGGAAAAGCATGGAATGAGTTTTAGCGAGTGATGTGTATGGCATGACATCGCTGCCCTCACCCTAGCCCTCTCCCAGAGGTAGAGGGGACTGACCGCGGTGTTTATGCGAGCTGCACCGACTTGCGCCACCGAGCCGAACTCAAGTTTTGAATAGCATAAAGATCGGCTCCCTTTCCCCCTCTCCCCCCTGGGGGAGAGGGCTGGGGTGAGGGGGTTGCTCTTGATCCTAACGACCCGCCACCTGCCGGAACCCAATCATGCCCACCCTCACCACCTACCAAACCCGAATCATCCCCGACTGGGTCGACTACAACGGCCACCTGCGCGACGCCTTCTACCTGCTGATTTTCAGCTACGCCACCGATGCCCTGATGGACCGCCTCGGCATGGACAGCAGTAACCGCGAAGCCAGCGGCAACTCGCTGTTCACCCTCGAACTGCACCTCAATTACCTGCACGAAGTGAAGCTCGACAGCGAGGTCGAAGTGCGCACGCAAATCATTGGCCACGACAGCAAGCGCTTGCATCTCTATCACAGCCTGCACAAGGTCGGTGATGCGCAGGAGCTCGCCGGCAACGAGCAGATGCTGCTGCACGTCGATCTCGCCGGCCCGCGGTCGGCGCTGTTCAGCCCGGACACCTTGAGCCGCCTGCAAGACATCGTCGCCGAGCAGAAAGACCTGCCCGCCCCCGCTTACATCGGCCGCGTTATCGCGCTGCCACCCGCCCGGTAATCCATCGATCACAAGGAGCCGCTATGCACACTGCTGCCGCTGTTGCCGATTTCCGTACTTATCCGTTGATCAGCGCGCTCGGTGGCGTGCAGACCCTGGCGGATCGCGTTGCCATCGCATGGGCTGACGGTCGCGTCAGCCCGTTTCACCACGTCTGGTTACGGGATAACTGCCCATGCCCGCAGTGCGTCTACAACGTCACCCGCGAACAGGTCTTCGAGATTGTCGACGCCGCTGAAGACCTCAAGCCTGCCGCCGCGCATATTGATACCAACGGCTGCCTGCGCATCGACTGGCAGGATGGCCATCTCAGCCGTTTCGATCCGGGCTGGCTGCGCGCTCATGCCTATGACGATGAGTCCCGCGCCGAACGCCTGGTCGCCAAGCCCAAGCCCTATCTGTGGCGCAGCGATCTGCAACTGCCGGTGTTCGAATACTTGGCACTGATGAACGACAATGCCGCGCTGCTGCAATGGCTGCTCGCGATACGCGACATCGGCCTGACGCAAGTGCGCGGCGTGCCCACCGAACCCGGTTCGCTGACGCTCATCGCTCAACGCATTTCCTTCATTCGCGAAAGCAACTTCGGCGTGCTGTTCAACGTGCAATCCAAAGCCGATGCCGACAGCAATGCCTACACCGCTTTCAACCTGCCGTTGCACACCGATCTGCCCACGCGGGAGCTGCAACCGGGGCTGCAATTTCTGCATTGCCTGGTGAATGACGCTGAAGGGGGCGAAAGCATTTTTGTCGATGGTTTTGCGATTGCCGATGCGCTGCGCAGCGAAGACCCGGCCTCGTTTCAGGCCCTGTGTGAAATCCCCGTGGAATTTCGCAACAAGGATCGTCACAGCGACTATCGCTGCCTGGCGCCGATCATTGCTTTGGATGCCCTGGGTCGCGTGGCAGAAATTCGCATGGCGAACTTTCTGCGCGGGGCGTTTGATACGTCGGTGGAGCAGATGCCGTTGTTGTATCGGGCGTATCGGCGCTTTATCGCGATGACCCGCGAGCCACGGTTTCGACTGATGCAGCGGCTCAATCCGGGGGAGCTGTGGTGCTTTGATAATCGCCGCACATTGCATGCGCGCAATGCCTTCGATCCGGCCACCGGGGCGCGGCATTTTCAGGGCTGCTATATCGATCGGGATGAATTGTTGTCGCGGATTCTGGTGTTGCAGCGCTAGACCGCGTCATCGTTCTTCGCGAGCAGCAAGACACCATTCCCTGATTCACAGGCAAAAAAAACTCCGATCAAGCCGTGACAGGATCGGAGCTGAGGAGGGTACTGTTGAGGAGCTGCCAGGCGAGGGTGACCAAACCTTCGTGAAGCGAGCTTGCGCCAGTGTGCCGACTCTCTTTCGCGCCGGGTTAGCCGAAAACGACCTGTTCATAGCCGTCGCAGCCACTGCGACAAATCGCCCTTGCCGTGCCCCGGCATGGCTACCAGAATCGAGCCACGACCTCCGTTATTGAAGAAGGATGCGCGTCATGATGTATGCCGATTTGATCGATCAGGAAGATTTGTTGGGCCAGCTCAAGGCATTGGGTATTCAAGTACCTAGTGGCACTACCGCCGATCAGGCTTGCGAGTGCGCAGTGCGTGGTCTGGATAATGTTCGCGCGTTTGAACTGCGCAAGATGGTCAAGGACATGTACACCAGCGGCGCCAGTATCCAGCCCGCCGTGCGCCAGGCGATCGACAAGCAGTTGTTGCCGGCCTTGGCTGATTACCAACAGAACCACAGCGCCTGACAGGACGCCATCGCTGGCAAGCCAGCTCCCACAGGATCGGTGCGGTACACAAATGTCGTGTTCGCCCGGATCACTGTGGGAGCTGGCTTGCCAGCGATAGGGGCGACTCGGTCTACAGCCTTACACTGGCAAATGTCGATTCATTGCGCGCCTGACTCAACGCCGACATCGGTCCCGACAGCGGCGACATCACGATTGCCTGCGGCAGCGGCAGCATCGCCACTTGTTGGGTGGTGTTGGAACCTACGCGCTCGTCACGCGGCGGAATGCCGAAGTATTCGCGGTAGCACTTGGAGAAGTGCGGCGTCGAGACGAAACCACACACCGACGCCACCTCAATGATCGACATCGGCGTCTGCTTGAGCAGTTGCCGGGCGCGGATCAGGCGCAGCTTCAAGTAGTAACGCGATGGCGAGCAGTGCAGATATTTCTGGAACAGCCGCTCCAGTTGTCGACGCGACACGGCGACGTATACAGCCAGTTCGTCGAGGTCGATCGGCTCTTCGAGGTTGGCTTCCATCAGCGCGACGATTTCCTGCAGTTTCGGCTGGTTGGTGCCGAGCATGTGCTTGAGCGGCACGCGCTGGTGATCCTGTTCGTTGCGAATGCGTTCGTAGACGAACATCTCCGAGATCGCCGCGGACAGTTCCCGGCCGTGATCGCGGCTGATCAGGTGCAGCATCATGTCCAGCGGCGCGGTGCCGCCAGAGCTGGTGAAACGGTTGCGGTCGAGGGTGAACAGGCGCGTGCTCATGGCCACGCGCGGGAAGGCTTCCTGCATCGCCGCCAGACATTCCCAGTGCACGCTGCAATCGAAGCCGTCGAGCAGGCCGGCGCAGGCCAGCGCCCAACTGCCGGTGCACACGGCGCCGAGGCGCTTGGACTGACGTGCCTGGCTTTGCAGCCAGGAAACGTGTTCACGGGTCACGGTGCGCTGGATACCGATGCCGCCGCAGACAATCACGGTGTCCAGCGGCGGCGCTTTGTGCATGGACGCGTCCGGGGTGATTTGCAGACCGTCACTGGCCCACACCTGGCCGCCATCGACGGTGAGGGTGCTCCAGCGATACAGCTCGCGACCGGACAATTGGTTGGCCATGCGTAGAGGTTCTACTGCGGAGGCCAGAGAAATCAGCGTGAAATTGTCCAGCAGCAAAAAGCCGATGGATTGAGGCGCACGGTTCTGGGGTTGGGCCCCGGAGTTGAACGACGTCATCGCGGTATCTCCTCACACAAAGCGGGTGGTGGCCTCAGGCGGAGGCTCTTGTTATTGCCATCGTTCTCGCGTGAGAGACGGGCTTTGTTATGACAGAGCAATTGCCATGCCTAAAATTGGATGGCTGTTCAATAACTCCTGAAAACGACGTCGCGACGTGTCTATACGAGCGGTCCGCCCAGTGGAGTTTCGAAGTGCCATCAGCGGCAGCAAAAGCCCTGCTCCGGCAGGTGTGAGCAGATCGGTAGCACTTGTGGGAACTGGCCTGCGCGCGATTGTAGGACAGTGTCACCGCAAGCACAGGTGACGGACGGTAGGGGGTGCTGATTGCCTGTAACAGGTGGGAAAGACTCTTATCTGTTTGCGACGCGCTAAAAGGTGGCGTGATTGATTGTCCGTGTTCACTTGGTGAGCAGTTTTGACTGGTCTGACGCTATCGCGAGCAGGCTCACTCCTACATTTGAAATGCGCTCCCCTGTAGGAGTGAGCCTGCTCGCGATTGAGGCGACTCGGTCTCAGCACTCAACCGCGCTGACCGCCAGGCCACCGCGCGAGGTCTCTTTATATTTGTCATGCATGTCAGCGCCGGTATCACGCATGGTGCGGATCACCCGGTCCAGCGAGATAAAGTGCTGACCATCGCCACGCAACGCCATTTGCGCCGCGTTGATTGCCTTCACCGCCGCGATCGCATTGCGCTCGATGCACGGCACCTGCACCAGGCCACCGACCGGATCGCAGGTCAGCCCGAGGTTATGCTCCAGGCCAATCTCCGCGGCGTTGCACAACTGCTCCGGCGTGGCGCCAAGAATCTCTGCCAGCCCCGCTGCGGCCATGGCGCACGCCGAACCGACTTCGCCCTGGCAACCCACTTCGGCGCCCGAGATCGAAGCATTCTTCTTGCACAGAATCCCCACCGCTGCCGCCGCGAGGAAGTAATCGACCACGTTGGCGTCAGTCACCGCTTCGCTGAATTTCATAAAGTAGTGCAATACCGCCGGGATGATTCCCGCCGCACCATTGGTCGGTGCCGTAACCATGCGCCCGCCCGCTGCGTTTTCTTCATTCACTGCAAGGGCGAACAGGTTGACCCACTCCATCGCGCTCAGTGTCGAGCCGATCACGTTGGGCTTGTTCAATTCCTGCAGACTGCGATGCAACTTCGCCGCGCGCCGACGCACATTCAATCCGCCGGGCAGGATGCCTTCGTGCCTGAGGCCCTGCTCGACGCAATCCTGCATCGCCCGCCACAGCTTCATCAGCCCGGCGCGGATTTCTTCTTCGCTGCGCCAGACCTTTTCGTTGGCCATCATCAATTCGGCGACGCGCAAATTGTTCTGCTTGCACAGCGCCAGCAGTTCGACCGCGCTGGAAAAGTCATAAGGCAATTCGGTGCGGTCCAGATCGACCACGCCGCTGGAGGCCTGCGCTTCATCGACGACAAAGCCACCGCCGACCGAATAGTAAGTGTCGCGATGCAGTTCGCCGTGATCGCCCTCGGCAACAATCGTCATCGCATTGGGGTGGAACGGCAGGTTCTCGTCGATCAGGCGCATGTCCCGCGCCCAGACAAACGGCACCGACAAACGACCATCCAATAACAAGGTATGGGTTTCGCGCAGCGCTTGAATGCGCGGGCCGATCTGCGCCGGGTCGATCGCGTCCGGCCACTCGCCCATCAGGCCCATGATCACCGCGTTGTCGCTGCCGTGACCAATGCCCGTGGCCGACAGGGATCCGAACAATTGCACTTCTATACGACGCACCTGTTCCAACTGGTGCTTGTCCCGAAGCGACTCGACGAACAACGCCGCGGCGCGCATAGGCCCGACGGTGTGGGAACTGGAGGGGCCGATGCCGATTTTGAACAGGTCGAAAACACTGATAGCCATTGCTGCAGAGCTCCTGAGGATACCGGTCCGGGACGCAAAAGCGCCCGCTGGCGGAGCTGCTACGCTCAAGCTGCGATCCGCCGGAATGCCCGCATCATCAGGCTTTTGCCGGAGCGCACGGCGTCTGACACCGACGCACTCATGTCCACCAGCGCCGCGCCGTTTTCGCCCCGGTTTTTCGCCGTTTTTATGCGGTTCAGATGGCCATTCGGGGCGGAAAAAAGCTGTAAACGACGTCACTGACACTGGATGCGACCATCCCTGTACTGGATACGACCCCCCCTGTAGGCGTCAGATTTTCACTGGTACATGATCGTTATGACTCGATTGCAAGGCGCCGTGACAGAGCTGTCTCCAGAACGCCACCCAACCGCAACCTATAAGTGCGGTGGTCCACAGTCGGAACACTGCCAAAAAAAACACCAAGGAGTCCATCCATGAAAGGTTCCCCGTCGTTGTTGTTGGCCGCCATGCTGAGTCTGCCGTTACTGGCGCAAGCTGCAGAACCGGCGCAGTGCAGTACCGTTAACTTCTCCGATGTCGGCTGGACCGACATCACCGCGACCACCGCCACCACCTCCGTTGTCCTCAACGCCTTAGGCTACAAGACCAAGACCACCATGATCTCCGTGCCCGTGACCTACAAGTCGCTGGCCGATGGCAAGAACATGGACGTGTTCCTCGGCAACTGGATGCCGACCATGGAAAACGACATCAAGGCCTACCGCGACGCCGGCACCGTGGAAACCGTGCGCACCAACCTCAAGGGCGCCAAGTACACCCTCGCCGTGCCGCAAGCCCTGTACGACAAAGGCCTGCATGACTTCGCCGACATCGCCAAATTCAAGAAAGAACTCGACGGCAAGATTTACGGCATCGAGCCGGGCAACGACGGCAACCGGCTGATCCAGAGCATGATCGACAAGGACGCCTTCGGCCTGAAAACCGCCGGCTTCAAAGTTGTCGAATCCTCCGAGGCCGGCATGCTCTCGCAGGTCGACCGGGCGCAGAAGCGCGACACCGCCGTGGTCTTCCTCGGCTGGGCGCCGCACCCGATGAACAAGCGTTTCAAGATTCAATACCTGACCGGCGGCGATGATTTCTTCGGCCCCGATTTCGGTGCCGCGACCGTGGCGACCAACACCCGCAAGGGTTACGCCGAGGAATGCAGCAATGTCGGTCAGTTGCTGAAGAACCTGGAGTTCACCGTCGACATGGAAAGTGAACTGATGGGCAACATCCTCGACGACAAGATGAAGCCTGACGCGGCCGCCAAGGCCTGGCTGAAAAAGAATCCACAAGTGCTCGATACCTGGCTCGCTGGCGTGACCACCATTGACGGTAAACCTGGCCTGGAGGCCGTGAAAGCCAAGCTTCAGTAATCGCTTATGCCGGGTGGGTTCGCCCACCCGGGCTGTTTATTTCCTTGCATGCGGACGTTCACTACCATGCTGATTGATCAGAAAATACCTTTAGGCCAGTACATCGCGGGCTTCGTTGAATGGTTGACGCAACACGGCGCCAACACCTTCGACGCAATCGCCGTGACTCTGGAAACGATGATCCACGGCGTGACGTTTGCGCTGACCTGGTTCAACCCACTGGTCTTGATTGGCCTGATTGCCATCCTCGCCCATCTGATTCAACGCAAATGGGGCCTGACCGCGTTTGTGGTCGCCTCCTTTCTGCTGATCCTCAATCTGGGGTACTGGCAGGAGACCATGGAAACCCTCGCCCAGGTCATGTTCGCGACGCTGGTCTGCGTGGTCATCGGCGTGCCGCTGGGCATCGTCGCCGCGCACAAGCCGATGTTCTACACCATGATGCGGCCGGTACTCGATCTGATGCAGACCGTACCGACCTTCGTTTACCTCATTCCTACCCTGACCCTCTTCGGGCTGGGTGTGGTCCCGGGCCTGATCTCCACGGTGGTGTTCGCCATTGCCGCGCCGATCCGCCTGACCTACCTGGGCATCCGCGATGTCCCGCAAGAACTGATGGACGCCGGCAAGGCCTTCGGCTGCTCGCGTCGCCAACTGCTCTCAAGGATCGAACTGCCTCACGCCATGCCGAGCATCGCGGCCGGCATCACCCAGTGCATCATGCTGTCGCTGTCGATGGTGGTGATCGCCGCACTGGTAGGCGCCGACGGACTCGGCAAACCGGTGGTCAACGCACTGAACACTGCTGATATCGCCCTGGGCTTCGAAGCGGGCCTGGCGATCGTACTGCTGGCGATCATGCTCGACCGTATCTGCAAACAACCCGACGCCAAAGTAGGGGGTGACGCATGAGCATAATTCGCTTCGAAGACGTCGACGTAATCTTCTCCAAAGATCCGCGCGAAGCACTCAAGCTGCTGGATCAGGGCATGACCCGCAACGAGATCCTGAAAAAGACCGGGCAGATTGTCGGCGTGGAAAAGGCCTCGCTGGACATCAATAAAGGTGAGATCTGTGTGCTGATGGGCCTGTCCGGTTCCGGTAAGTCGAGCCTGCTGCGCTGCATCAACGGCCTTAACACGGTGAGCCGCGGCAAGCTGTTCGTCGAGCATGAAAACCGTCAGATCGACATCGCCTCCTGCACTCCGGCCGAACTGAAAATGATGCGCACCAAACGCATCGCCATGGTGTTCCAGAAGTTCGCCCTGATGCCTTGGCTGACGGTGCGCGAGAACATCAGTTTCGGCCTGGAAATGCAGGGGCGCCCGGAGAAGGAACGCAAGAAACTGGTCGACGAAAAACTCGAACTGGTCGGCCTGACCCAATGGCGCAACAAGAAGCCTGACGAGCTCTCCGGCGGCATGCAGCAGCGTGTCGGTCTGGCGCGAGCGCTGGCGATGGACGCCGACATTCTGCTGATGGACGAACCGTTCTCGGCCCTCGACCCGCTGATCCGTCAGGGCCTGCAGGATGAACTGCTGGAACTGCAACGCAAGCTGAGCAAAACCATCGTGTTCGTGAGCCACGACCTTGATGAAGCACTCAAACTGGGTAGCCGCATCGCGATCATGAAGGACGGCCGGATCATCCAGTACAGCGTGCCGGAAGAGATCGTGCTGAACCCGGCGGACGACTACGTTCGCACCTTCGTCGCGCACACCAACCCGCTCAACGTGCTCTGCGGTCGTAGCCTGATGCGCACGCTGGACAAGTGCAAACGCATCAACGGCTCGGTGTGCCTCGATCCGGGCGGCGATTCGTGGCTGGACCTTGCCGAAGGCAACACCATCAAAGGTGCGAGGCAGAATGGTTCGGTGCTGAACCTGCAGAACTGGGCACCGGGACAAGCCGTAGAGGGACTGGAGCGCAAGCCGACGCTGGTGGATTCGAACATTGGCATGCGTGATGCGCTGCAGATTCGTTATCAGACCGGCAACAAGCTGGTGCTGCACGATGACAATCATGTGGTGGGGATTCTGGGTGACAGCGAGTTGTATCACGCGTTGTTAGGCAAGAATCTCGGGTAATGCGCCAGGTGGGATAAAAAAAGGGATCGCGGTGAGCGATCCCTTTTTTATCGGGTCAGGGAAAAGCCCCTCATCGGAACGCCGCCCGCCTAGCCCTCTCCCGGAGGGAGAGGGGACCGACCGAGTTGCACGGTCAAGCTACATCGACCTGAAATATCGAGTCGAACTCAGGCTTTTAAAAGCCCCCGATCTGCTCCCTTTCCCCCTCTCCCTTGGGGAGAGGGTTGGGGTGAGGGGGCTTTTGACTTTAGCTATACACCCGGCCAAGAAGCTGCCGATGACTTTCAAACTGATCCAGCACATCCCGCGTAATCTGCTCCGGGGTGAAGCCCATCAGGTCGTAATCCTGGCTGCCGTTGTGCAGATACACTTCGGCGCGGTAGTAACGCTGGCGCGCTTCATCGGACTGGGCCGATTCGGTCGGGGTCGCCAGATAACCATCCAGGCTCACTTCGTAAACAAAAGGGTTGCCCTCTTCCATCTCGACCCGCACGCCCATGCAACGTTTGGCTTTGCCCAGCAGCGTCTGCACTTCAATCCCCTGATTACGCAATTGCGCCGCTGCATCTTCCAGCGCCGGGGTGACGTGTTTGTCCATGAAGCGCTGCACCACCGATTGGCTCGGCTGCAGATCCAGTTGCGTCAGCCGCTCGCTGAAACCGCGACGACCGCGCTCCGCCAGTTGCGCTTGCTCCTGCTCGATCTGCACGTCCTGGCGCATGGCCTTGTGCAGGCCGAACATGAAGCAGATCAACACCACCGAGAACGGCAGACCAGCCAGCACGACCATGGTTTGCATGGCTTCGAAGTTACCGGCAAACAGCAGACCGATGGTCACCAGGGTGATGACCACCGACCAGAAGATCCGCAGCCAGTGCGGCGCATCTTCGTCGACGTTACCGCCCTTGCAGGACAGATTCGCCATCATTACCGCGCCGGAGTCGGCCGGGGTCAGGAACAACACGAAACCGACAAAGATAGACACACCGATGACGACTTTCGACGCCGGGTAGTGCTCAAGCAACTGATAAATCGCCATCGATGGCTGTTCCAGCGCCGTCTTGCCCAGCTCCACCGCGCCCTGGTTCATCACCAGATCCAGCGCCGAGTTACCGAAGATCGACAGCCAGGCCAGGGTGAAACCCAGCGGAATCAGCAGCACGCCCGCCACCAGCTCACGCACGGTACGGCCACGGGAAATACGCGCGATGAACATGCCGACGAATGGCGCCCAGGAAATCCACCACGCCCAGTAGAACAGGGTCCACAGACCCAACCAGCGGTCGGACTTGGCGTTGTCGCCTTCATAGACGTACAAGTCGAACGTCTTCAGCACCACACCGTTGAGGTAGTCGCCGATGTTCTGCACGAAGCCGTTGAGCAGGTGCAAAGTCGGGCCAAACAGCAGGACGAAAATCAGCAGACCGCTGAACAGCACGATGTTCAGGTTGGACAGACGACGGATGCCGTTTTCCACGCCGGAGACGGCAGCGATAGTCGCTACGGTGCTCATCACGATGATCACGATCAACAGGTTGGTGTTGCTGTGTTCCATGCCCAACAGGTTTTCCAGACCCGACGACACTTGCAGCGAACCAATCCCCAGGTTGGTCACCAGACCCAGCAGGGTCACGAACATGCCGAAGCCGTCCACCGCGTGACCGGCCGCGCCTTTGACCCAACGCTCGCCGACCAGCGGATACAGCGCCGAACGCAGGGCCAGCGGTTGGTTATGCCGGTAAGCGAAGTACGCCACGGCCAGACCGACCAGTGCGTAGATCGCCCAGCCGTGCAGGCCCCAGTGCAGGAACGTCAGTTGCACCGCCTGACGCGCGGCCAGATTGCTGGCCGCTGCGCCTTCCGGCGGGTTGAAGTAGTGGTCCAGCGGCTCGGACGCGCCGAAGTACAACAGCGAGATCCCGATGCCCGACGAGAACAGCATCCCCGCCCAGGCGCCGTAACTGAAATCCGGGGTGTCGTCCTTGCTGCCCAGTTTGAGTTTGCCGTACGAGGAAAACGCCAGGCCCACGACAAATACCAGGTAGGCGGCGATCACCACCATGTAGTACCAGCCGAAGCTGCGCGACAACCAGGCCTGAGCGATACCCAACAGTCTGCCGGCCTCTTGCGGGGCGATGATCAGAATGGCGGTCAACAACAGAATCAGTGCGGTCGAGGTGTAAAACACCCAACCGTTGACCGTCACCTTCTCGGGCGGGGTCTTTATTAGCGAGGCAGAACTCATGGCACAAATGCTCCAGGCAGTGCGAGAGAAGAACACAAGGCAACACGGAACCCGACCAATCGGTTAGTTGGCAGCCGACCGGCGGGTGATATAAAGACACTCCGAAAAAAGCCCGAACCTGCCGAAATGGCGTTGCGTATGCGCTTTCGTGGCCGGAGGTGCCGGACGTTCATCCGAAACCTGGCCCCGAGCGTCTTGCCCTTTCAACACGTCCTTCGAATCGCAAACCGCGCCATGCCCCACGCAGGTTTCGAGCCGTTTCAGGTGTCGGTTTTTATCGTCATCACGCGTAGGAATTTTCTGTAGGCAGCGACGAATTGTCGCAGATCTTATTCTTTGTTGATTGAACGTTCAATCAAAACAAAATAGACTGGCCCTCAATCCGATCGGCGTCATTCGCCCCTCGGAAGGCCTAAGGAGATGTGCAAGATGCCCAAGGTCGGTATGCAACCCATCCGCCGCCAACAACTGATCGAAGCCACATTGCAGGCGGTCGATCAGGTCGGAATGGGGGACGCCAGCATTGCGCTGATCGCCCGTTTGGCCGGTGTCTCGAATGGCATCATCAGTCATTACTTTCAGGACAAGAACGGCCTGATCGCCGCCACGATGCGGTACCTGATGACCGCCCTCAGCGAGAGTGTCACCGCGCGCCGTCAGGCGCTGGCAGATAACAGCCCACGGGCGCATCTGCAGGTGATCATCGAAGGCAACTTCGACGCCAGCCAGGTCAATGGCCCGGCAATGAAAACCTGGCTGGCCTTTTGGGCCACCAGCATGCACCAGCCGTCTTTGCACAGGTTGCAGCGGATCAACGATCACCGTCTGTATTCCAACCTGTGCTGCCAGTTCCGCCGTGTGCTGCCGCTCGAAGATGCGCGCAGCGCCGCCCGAGGCCTGGCAGCGTTGATTGACGGTTTGTGGTTGCGCGGCGCGCTGTCGGGAGACGCTTTCGACACCGCGCAGGCACAACAGATTGCTTACGAATACATGGATTTCCAATTGGCCAAGAAGGTGAGCTAGAGCACACAGAAAACGCTCGGCCCCTGAACTCCACCGCAGCGTGATCGCGGTGGTCAACGCCAACAACCAATGCACTTGCGAGGACACTATGGCCCGTTTCGAACTGCAAAAACTTTACATCGATGGCGCGTACTCCGACGCCGGCAGCGATGCCACCTTCGAAGCCATCAACCCGGCTAACGGTGAAGTCCTCGCACTGGTGCAACGTGCGACCAAGGAAGACGTCGAGCGCGCCGTGGTCAGCGCTGAAAAGGGCCAGAAAATCTGGGCCGCGATGACCGCCATGGAGCGTTCGCGCATCCTGCGTCGCGCCGTCGACATCCTGCGCGAGCGCAACGATGAGCTGGCCGCGCTGGAAACCCTGGACACCGGCAAATCCTTCTCCGAAACCAAGTACGTTGACATCGTCACCGGCGCCGACGTGCTGGAATACTACGCAGGCCTGGTACCCGCCATCGAAGGCGAGCAGATCCCCCTGCGCGACACCTCTTTCGTTTATACCCGTCGCGAGCCGCTGGGCGTGGTCGCCGGTATCGGCGCGTGGAACTACCCGATCCAGATCGCCCTGTGGAAATCCGCGCCAGCCCTGGCGGCCGGTAACGCGATGATCTTCAAACCAAGCGAAGTCACCTCGCTGACCACCTTGAAACTGGCCGAGATCTACACCGAAGCCGGCGTTCCAAACGGTGTGTTCAACGTGCTGACCGGCAGCGGCCGTGAAGTCGGCACCTGGCTGACCGAGCACCCGCGCATCGAAAAAATCTCCTTCACCGGCGGCACCGACACCGGCAAGAAGGTGATGGCCAGCGCTTCGGCTTCGTCGCTGAAAGACGTGACCATGGAACTGGGCGGCAAGTCCCCGCTGATCATCTGCGACGACGCCGACCTCGATCGCGCCGCCGACACTGCGATGATGGCCAACTTCTACAGCTCCGGTCAGGTCTGCACCAACGGCACTCGCGTGTTCGTACCGGCGCACTTGAAAGCCGCTTTCGAAGCCAAGATCGTTGAGCGCGTTGCACGCATCCGCGTCGGCAACCCGGAAGACGAAAACACCAACTTCGGCCCGCTGGTCAGCTTCGCGCACATGGAAAGCGTGTTGGCTTACATCGCCAAGGGTAAAGAACAAGGTGCCCGCGTGCTGTGCGGTGGCGGTCGTCTGACCGACGGCGAGTTCGCCAAAGGCGCATTCGTGGCGCCAACCGTATTCACCGACTGCACCGACGACATGACCATCGTCCGTGAAGAAATCTTTGGCCCGGTCATGGCGATCCTCTCCTACGAAACCGAAGAAGAAGTCATCCGCCGCGCCAACGACACCGACTTCGGCCTGGCCGCCGGTATCGTCACCAAAGACCTG
The DNA here is from genome assembly GCF_949768005.1 of Pseudomonas sp. IT-347P. NCBI lineage: Bacteria > Pseudomonadati > Pseudomonadota > Gammaproteobacteria > Pseudomonadales > Pseudomonadaceae > Pseudomonas > Pseudomonas sp. IT-347P. Next base: position 585,408 of record NZ_CATKPQ010000033.1, on the reverse strand, counting down.
AACCGCGCCCACCGCGTGATTCATCAACTGGAAGCCGGTATCTGCTGGATCAACGCCTGGGGCGAGTCCGACGCAAAAATGCCGGTCGGCGGTTACAAGCAGTCGGGTGTTGGCCGTGAGAACGGCATCAGCTCGCTGAACAACTTCACCCGCATCAAATCGGTACAGGTCGAGCTGGGCGATTACGTCTCGGTGTTCTAAGACCCGAGATCTGTATTGCCCGCGAGGCCTCTTCGCGAGCAAGCCCGCTCCCACAAGGAGCCCGTGGCGGACACATATCCTGTGTACACCAGAGTTCAAATGTGGGAGCGGGCTTGCTCGCGAATCGAGTGCGAAGCACTCGTGAGGCCGACCTGACCACATCTAAAGAGGGTGCATTCAATGTCCCAAGAATTCGATTACATCATCATCGGTGCCGGCTCGGCCGGTAACACCCTGGCGACCCGTCTGACTGAAGACGAAGGCGTCACCGTCCTGCTGCTCGAAGCCGGTGGTCCGGATTACCGTTTCGACTTCCGCACGCAAATGCCAGCCGCTCTGGCGTTCCCGCTGCAGGGTCGTCGTTACAACTGGGCGTACGAAACCGATCCAGAGCCACACATGGACGGTCGCCGGATGGAATGCGGTCGCGGCAAAGGCCTCGGTGGTTCGTCGCTGATCAACGGCATGTGCTACATCCGTGGTAACGCGATGGACTACGACGGCTGGGCGAAACTGCCCGGCCTGGAAGACTGGTCGTACCTCGACTGCCTGCCGTACTTCCGCAAAGCCGAAACCCGCGACATCGGCCCGAACGATTACCACGGTGGCGAAGGTCCGGTCAGCGTGACCACGCCGAAAGCGGGCAACAACCCGCTGTTCCACGCCATGGTTGAAGCCGGCGTACAGGCCGGTTACCCGCGCACCGAAGACTTGAACGGTTACCAGCAGGAAGGCTTCGGCCCGATGGACCGCACCGTGACGCCAAACGGCCGCCGTGCTTCCACCGCCCGTGGTTACCTCGACATCGCCAAGAAGCGCTCGACCCTGACCATCGTCACCCACGCCCTGACTGACAAGATTCTGTTTGAAGGCAAGCGTGCGGTCGGCGTGCGTTACCTGATCGGCGACGCTGAAGAGCGCGTTGAAGCCAAGGCACGCAAGGAAGTCCTGCTGTGCTCCGGCGCCATCGCTTCGCCGCAGATTCTGCAGCGTTCCGGTGTCGGCCCGGCGAAACTGCTGGAAAGCCTCGACATCCCGGTCGTTCACGATCTGCCAGGCGTCGGCGAAAACCTCCAGGATCACCTTGAGCTGTACCTGCAATACGCCTGCACCCAGCCGGTTTCGCTGTACCCGTCGTTGCTCTGGTACAACCAGCCGGCCATCGGTGCCGAGTGGCTGTTCAACGGCACCGGTATCGGCGCCAGCAACCAGTTCGAAGCCGGCGGTTTCATTCGTTCGCGTCCGGAATTCGAGTGGCCGAACATCCAGTACCACTTCCTGCCGGTGGCAATTAACTACAACGGCAGCAACGGTGTGAAAGAGCACGGCTTCCAGGCGCACATGGGCTCCATGCGTTCGCCGAGCCGTGGCCGCATCCAGCTGAAGTCCAAGGATCCGCGCCAGCACCCGAGCATCCTGTTCAACTACATGGCCACCGAGCAGGACTGGCAGGAATTCCGCGACGGCATCCGCCTGACCCGCGAAATCATGCAACAGCCGGCACTGGATGCTTTCCGTGGCCGCGAAATCAGCCCGGGCATCGACGTGCAAACCGATGAGCAACTGGACAAGTTCATCCGCGAGCACGCCGAAACCGCGTTCCACCCGTCCTGCTCGTGCAAGATGGGCACCGACGAGATGGCGGTAGTGGATGGCGAAGGTCGCGTGCACGGCATGCAGAGCCTGCGTGTGGTCGATGCTTCGATCATGCCGATCATCACCACCGGCAACCTCAATGCGCCGACGATCATGATCGCCGAGAAAATCGCCGACAAGATCCGTGGCCGCAAGCCATTGCCGCGTAGCAATGCAGCGTACTACGTGGCTGGCGGTGCGCCGGTGAAGGGCAAGCCGATGCGTGATATCACCCCTGTTGCTCAGTAAGACGTAATACCGAGGCGCGGCCTTCGCGAGCAAGCCCGCTCCCACATTGGATCCCGGGTGTTCACAAATTTTGTGTTCACTGGAGATCTACTGTGGGAGCGGGCTTGCTCGCGAAGGGGCCCTGATATCCAGCACAAATTCCTCTGCTGCACAGTAAATCCCCCTACACCCCCTCTTCACTTGATCCTACCCCCACGCAGGCCTACTCTAGACCTCGCGCAACCGTTTCACCCCCCTCCCCGCCGTTGCTCTACCGCTTCCCCCTGACAAGGAGGTTCCCGAATGTTCGATTTCCACCCCCAGCTCAAGCAGCGCTTCGCTGCCTTGCGCACGGGCGCTGAGTTTTTTTCCCTGCGGTATGTACGCGAGTCCGGCCAGTACCTGTCGGTACGCAAGAATGTCGCCGAGCCGCCGAGCCTGAGCCGTGACGAAGGCGCGATGCTCACCGTGCGCGTCAACGGTGTCGAGGCCTACGCCGCAACCAACGACCTGTCGCAACAGGGCCTGCAAGCCGCCCTTGAACGCGCCGAACACCAAGCCCGCCGCCTCAAGCCGCACGCCTTGCTCGATCTGCGTGATCAGCCGGTATCCAGTGATCGCGCTGATTACTTTTCGCCCAATCTCGAACAAGCCTTCCCGTCCCTGAGCGAAATTTTCGAACTGCTCGGCGCGGAATCCGCCTCGGTGCCCAAGGATGAGCGCCTGGTGAACTGGCAAGTGAGCATTGGCATCACCCACGTCGAACAGATCTACCTGAGCAGCGCCGGGGCTGAATTGCGCCAGGCCCAGCGCTTCGTCTACCCGGGCCTCGACGTTACCGCCTATGACGGCAACGACAGCCAGACCCGCACCCTCGGTCGCGAGAACTTCGGCCAACAGGGCGGCGCTGACGTGATCAGCCGCTGCGGTTTGATCGGTGCCGGCCCGCAAGTCGCTGATCAAGCGCTGCAGTTGCTGCTCGCGCCGAACACCCCGCAAGGCCCGCGCGATCTGCTATTGATGCCGGACCAGATGATGCTGCAGATCCACGAATCGATCGGCCACCCGCTGGAACTCGACCGCATCCTCGGTGACGAACGCAACTACGCCGGCACCAGCTTCGTCAAAGCCAGCGACTTCGGCAGCCTGCAATACGGCTCCAAACTGCTGAACGTGACCTTCGATCCGGGCATTCCCGAAGAACTCGCCAGTTATGGCCACGATGACGACGGCAGCAAAGCGAGCAAACAATTCCTGATCCGCGACGGTTTGCTGCTGCGTCCACTGGGCGGTGCGCTGTCGCAATTCCGCGCCGGTCTCGACGGGGTCGCCAACAGCCGCGCCTGTGGCTGGAACCGTCCACCGATCGACCGCATGGCCAACCTCAATATCGAACCGGGCGACCAGCCGCTTGAGCAGTTGATCAAAGGCATCGAGCACGGCATTTTGATGAGCACCAATCGCTCATGGTCGATCGACGATGCGCGCAACAAATTCCAGTTCGGCTGTGAATGGGGCCAGTTGATCGAAAACGGTGAACTGAAAGGCGTGGTGAAAAATCCGAACTACCGGGCGATTTCCGCGCACTTCTGGAAAAGCCTGCGCGCCGTCGGCGACGCCAACACCGTCAAGGTGCTAGGCACACCGCACTGCGGCAAGGGCGAACCGAACCAGGTGATCCGCGTCGGCCACGCTTCGCCGGCCTGCGTATTCAGTAACGTTGATGTGTTTGGGGGAGACGCCTGATGAGCATTTCGAAGAGTCAGTCCGACGCCTTCAAGGTCATGGTCAATTGGCTGCGCGATAGCGTGCGCGGGCCGGAACAATTCACCCTCAGCTACGCCGCCGAATCTTCGGCGTTCGTGCGTTTCAATCACGCCAAGGTGCGTCAGGCCGGGCAAGTGCAGCAGGCCAACATCGTCCTGAAACTGATCAACGACGGTCGCCACGCCGACCTGCAGGTGACCCTGTCCGGTGATCAGGAAGCCGATTTGCAACGGCTTGCCGAAGGTCTGCAACAACTGCGCGAAACCCTGCCGCTGCTGCCGCAGGACCCGTATCTGTTGCTCAACCACACGGGCTGGCAGAGCAAGAATGTGCAGGAGCATCCACTGCCGGACACTGAACAGGTTGTCGATGAAATCTGCGCCGCCGCTGAAGGTCTGGACCTGGTGGGTTTCTATGCGGCCGGCCCGATCAGCCGTGGTTTCGCCAGTTCTGCGGGGGCGTTTGGCTGGCATCAGGCCAACAGCTTCAACTTCGATTTCAGCCTGTTCCACGAGAACGGTGAAGCGGTGAAAGCCAGCTACGCCGGGCATGACTGGAGCAGCGAAGGTTTCGCCAAGCGCTTTGCTCAGGCCCGCGAGCAACTGGAGTTTCTCGGTCGACCGCTGCGCACCCTGGCACCGGGGCAATACCGTGCGTACCTGGCCCCGGCGGCGCTGGAAGAAATCATGGGCATGTTGAGCTGGGGCGGTTTCTCGGCGCAGTCGATCGCCAGCAAGAGCAGCCCGCTGCAAAAACTGTATGTCGGCGATCAGGCGTTCAGTCCGCTGGTGTCACTGGACGAGAAAGTCAGCGAATCGTTAAGCCCGGCGTTCTCCGGCGAGGGTTATCCGCGCAGCGATCTGCGCCTGATCGTCGAAGGCAAGGCGGGCGATCAACTGGTCGGCTCGCGCAGTGCCGCCGAATACGGTTTGACCGCCAACGGCGCCGGCGGCGGTGAAATGCCGAGTGCGTTGAACATGGCAGCGGGTGATCTGTCGCAAGCAGAGATCCTCAAGCAGTTGGGTACCGGGCTGTACATCAGCAACCTGTGGTACCTGAACTACTCGGATCAACCGGCGGCGCGCATGACCGGCATGACCCGCTTCGCCACCTTCTGGGTCGAGAACGGCGAGATCCAGGCGCCGGTCAGCACCATGCGTTTCGACGACAGCGCCTACAGCCTGCTTGGTTCGCAACTGGAAGCGTTGACCGCCGAGCGTGAGTTGCTGCTGTCGGCGAGTACCTATAGCCAGCGCAATACCTCGTCGGCGTTGCTGCCGGGGGCCCTGGTCAGCCGACTTACGCTGACCCTGTAAGACAAATATCTCCAGAACAATGGAGATCTAGTGTGGGAGCGGGCTTGCTCGCGAAAGCGGTGCATCAGTCACCATCAATATCGACTGACACATTGCATCCGCGAGCAAGCCCGCTCCCACCCAAAGCTTGACCGCGCTCAACAATGGATATGCATTAACCCCAACCACAAGAGGTTCCATGCCCAACCGCCCGCCTCTCGACGCCATCACCGCACGCTGGTTGCCGTGGGTCGTCGCCATTGCCTTCTTCATGCAGTCCCTCGACGGGACCATCCTCAACACCGCCCTGCCCGCCATGGCCCGCGATCTGGCCGAAGACCCCTTGCGCATGCAAGGCGTGATCATCGCCTACATGCTCACCGTGGCTTTGCTGATTCCGGCTTCGGGCTGGATCGCCGACCGCTTCGGCACCAAGAAAATCTTCTTCGGCGCGATTCTGTTGTTCAGCTTCGGCTCGCTGCTTTGCGCCTTGTCGAGCAGCCTGAGCATGCTGGTCGGCGCGCGGGTGATTCAGGGCCTTGGCGGTGCGCTGATGCTGCCGGTCGGTCGCCTCGTCGTATTACGCGCCTATCCGCGATCCGAACTGGTACGGATCATGGGTTTCATCACCATCCCCGGTCTGCTCGGCCCGCTGATCGGCCCGACCATGGGCGGCTGGATGGTCGAGTACCTGACCTGGCATTGGATCTTCCTGATCAACCTGCCGGTCGGCGTGATCGGTTGCTATGCGGTGTGGAAATTCATTCCCGACCTGCGCGGCACCGAGCGCACGCGTTTCGATAGCTTGGGTTTCCTGCTATTCGGCGCGGCGATGATCCTGATCACCATCGCCATGGAAGGCCTCGGCGAACTGCACTTGCCGCACCTGCGGGTGATGTTGCTGCTGTTCGCCGGCCTGGCCTGTCTGGCGGCGTACTGGTTGCGCGCCGGGCACATCGAAAACCCGCTGTTCGCGCCGTCACTGTTCAAAACCCGCACGTTCGCCGTCGGCATTCTCGGCAACCTGTTTGCCCGACTGGGCAGCGGCGCCTTGCCATTTCTGGTGCCGTTGCTGCTGCAAGTGGCGCTGGGTTATTCGCCGTCGCAAGCGGGGATGAGCATGCTGCCGCTGGCAGCGGCGGCGATGTTTGCCAAATGGATGGCGCGACCGCTGATCGAACGCTTCGGCTATCGCATCGTGCTGACCGGCAACACGCTGGCGCTGGGGATCATGCTGGCGAGCATGGGCCTGGTCAGCGAGCAGACGCCGTACTGGCTGCTGCTATGCCTGCTGGCAGTGCTGGGCGCGATCAACTCGCTGCAATTCACCGCGATGAACACCGTAACGCTGATTGATCTCGACGATGCAAGCGCCAGCAGCGGCAACAGCCTGCTCTCGGTGGTGGCGCAGTTGTCGCTGAGTCTAGGCGTCGCCTGCGCCGGTGCGTTGCTCGGCGGGTTTACCGCAGAGATTGGTAACGATGGTGTGGAAACCGTGCTCGGCGCGTTCCAGCTGACCTTCGTGACCGTCGGCATCATGGCGATGCTCGCCGCGACGATCTTCTCGCAGCTGTCGAAAGAAGACGGCCGGCGCGCCAAACGCCCGGAAGAACACATCGAACATTAACCACTGTTCGTCCAGAACTTTCGAAGAAAGTGGCACGGGGCTGCTACACTGCGCGACATTTTGTTTTGCAGGCCAGTCCCGTGACCACCATCGCCACCGCTTTTAATACTCTGCCGCTGTCCGCCGCCATGCTGGCTAACCTCGAATCCCTCGGTTATGCCCAGATGACGCCGATCCAGGCGCAGAGCTTGCCGGTGATCCTCAAGGGGATGGACCTGATCGCCCAGGCCAAGACCGGCAGCGGCAAGACCGCCGCGTTCGGCATCGGCCTGCTGAACCCGATCAACCCGCGCTACTTCGGTTGCCAGGCGCTGGTGATCTGCCCGACCCGTGAGCTGGCGGACCAGGTCGCCAAGGAAATCCGTCGTCTGGCCCGTGCCGAAGACAACATCAAAGTCCTGACCCTGTGCGGCGGCGTGTCGTTCGGCCCGCAGATCGCTTCGCTGGAGCACGGCGCGCACATCATCGTCGGCACCCCGGGCCGCATCCAGCAGCACCTGCGCAAAGGTTCGCTGGTCCTCGATGGCCTGAACACGCTGATCCTCGATGAAGCCGACCGCATGCTCGACATGGGTTTCTACGACGCCATCGAAGACATCATCGTCAAGACCCCGGAGCGTCGTCAGACCCTGCTGTTCTCCGCCACTTACCCGGTGGGCATCAAGCAACTGGCGTCGAAATTCATGCGTGACCCGCAAACGGTGAAAGCCGAAGCGTTCCACGATGACACGCAGATCGAGCAGCGTTTCTACGAGATCTCCCCGGAAGACCGCATGAGTGCAGTGACCAAAGTCCTGCACCACTTCCGCCCGGCGTCCTGCGTGGCGTTCTGCTTCACCAAGCAGCAGGTTCAGGAAACCGTCGATCACCTGACCGCCAAAGGCATTTCCGCCGTCGGCCTGCACGGCGATCTGGAACAGCGTGACCGCGATCAGGTGCTGGCGATGTTCGCCAACCGCAGCACTTCGGTACTGGTCGCCACCGACGTCGCCGCCCGCGGTCTGGACATCGATGCGCTGGACATGGTGATCAACGTCGAACTGGCGCGCGACTCGGAAATCCACATTCACCGCGTCGGGCGTACCGGTCGCGCTGGCGAGAAAGGTATTGCGATCAGCCTGGTGGCTCCGGGCGAAGCGCACCGTGCACAGGCCATCGAACAGTTGCAGAAATCGCCGCTGAACTGGGATCAGGTCGACAACCTCAAGTCCCAGGGCCTCGCCCCGCTGCAGCCGCCGATGACCACGCTGTGCATCGGCGCCGGGCGTAAAGACAAAGTGCGTCCGGGCGACATTCTGGGCGCCTTGACCGGTGATGCCGGCATTCCGGGTGCCCAGGTGGGCAAGATCGCGATCTTCGATTTTCAGGCTTATGTGGCCGTCGACCGCACCGTGGCCATGCAGGCCTTGCAGCGCCTGAACGACGGCAAGATCAAAGGCCGTTCGTTGCGCGTACGCATTTTGTAAACGATCTGCTGGCCGACAGAGATCACCTGTGGGAGCGGGCTTGCTCGCGAAGAGGAGTGTCAGACGACATCAATGTTGACTGACATACCGCCTTCGCGAGCAAGCCCGCTCCCACATTGGTCTTTGGTGAGTTTTGAATTCTTTGTGAGGACACCGTTTTGCGCTCTACCGAAGTCGTGATCATTGGCGCTGGCGCCGCTGGGTTGATGTGTGCACTGACCGCCGCCGGGCGCGGCCGTCAGGTGTTGCTGCTCGACCACGCGAACAAGGCCGGCAAGAAAATCCTGATGTCGGGCGGTGGCCGTTGCAATTTCACCAACATGTACACCGAACCGAGCAATTTCCTTTCGCAGAACCCGCACTTCTGCAAATCCGCACTCGCGCGCTACACCCAGTGGGATTTCATCGGCATGGTCGGCAAGCACGCCGTGCCGTACCACGAGAAAAAACTCGGCCAGTTGTTCTGCGATAACAAATCCAGCGACATCCTCGGCATGCTGCTCGACGAGTGCGATCAGGTCGGCGTCGAGTTGCATCTGGATACGTCGATTCAGACCATCGAGAAGGTCGAGAGCGGTTACCTGCTCGACACCACCCTCGGCCAGATTCAGTGCCAATCGCTGGTGATCGCTACCGGCGGATTGTCGATCCCGACGCTCGGCGCGACCGGTTTCGGCTATCAAGTGGCCAAACAGTTCGGCCATGAACTGCTACCAACCCGCGCCGGTCTGGTGCCATTCACCATCACCGATCAGCTCAAGGAACTGTGCACCGAGTTGTCGGGAACGTCGGTGGATTGTCTGGTCAGCTGCAACGACCAGAGCTTTCGCGAGAACATCCTGTTCACACACCGCGGCCTCAGCGGCCCGGCGATTTTGCAGATTTCCTCGTTCTGGGAATCAGGCGACACGGTGGAAATCAACCTGCTGCCGGATCACGACGCGGCGAGCTGGCTGCAACAGCAAGTGGCCGAGCGCCCGAACAGTGAATTGAAAACTTTGCTCGGTGAGATCTTCACCAAGAAAATGGCCAATCTGCTGGCGGACAACTGGTTCGTGTCCAAGCCGATGAAGCAGTACACCCATGCGGAGCTGGCGGAAATCGCCGAAAAGCTGGGCAGCTGGAAGGTTGTGCCGGCCGGGACTGAGGGTTATCGAACCGCTGAAGTAACACTCGGTGGCGTTGATACCCGCGAAGTCTCCTCCAAGACCATGGAATCACTGAAAAGCCCCGGCCTGTATTTCATCGGCGAAGTGCTCGACGTCACCGGCCACCTGGGCGGTTTCAACTTCCAGTGGGCTTGGGCCTCGGGCTACGCCGCCGCGCAGTACGTCTGACCAGACACAAATCAAAACTGTGGGAGCGGGCTTGCTCGCGAATGCGATCTATCAATCAACGATGATGTTGAATGACACTCCGCATTCGCGAGCAAGCCCGCTCCCACATTTGTTCTGTGTGATGCAGTAAGGAACACTTTTTGCTGTCAGATGTGATCGGCGCCATTGCGTCGGCGTCATTACTGGCTCAATTTAGCGGCATCGCCTCGGAAGGCCTTCGCACTTCATGTCCTCGACCTCGTTTCGTCAGTCTTTGCGGCGCCTGTGGGCGCTGGATAAATTCAGCTACAGCGTGCGGGTGTTCATCGCCCTGACCGGCAGCATGGCGCTGTGTTGGTATCAGGATGAAATGGGCCTGCTGATCCCGTTGTTCCTGGGGATTATCGCCAGCGCCCTGGCCGAAACCGACGACAGTTGGCAGGGCCGCCTCAACGCCCTCGCCGTGACGCTGGTGTGTTTCAGCATCGCCGCGCTGTCAGTGGAATTGCTCTTCCCTTACCCCATCGTGTTTGCCATTGCCCTGGCGCTGGCCAGCTTCGGCCTGACCATGCTCGGTGCGCTCGGCGAGCGTTATGGGGCGATTGCCTCGGCGACGTTGATCCTGTCGGTGTACACGATGATCGGCGTCGATCAGCGCGGTGGCGCGGTCACCGATTTCTGGCACGAACCGATGCTGCTGGTGGCCGGCGCAGCGTGGTACGGCTTGCTCTCGGTGCTGTGGCAGGCGCTGTTTTCCAACCAGCCGGTGCAGCAGAGCCTGGCGCGATTGTTCCGTGAACTGGGCTTTTACCTGAAGCTGAAATCATCGCTGTTCGAGCCGATCCGGCAGATGGACGTTGAAGCCCGGCGACTTGAACTGGCCCAGCAAAACGGCCGGGTGGTGGCGGCGCTGAACAGTGCCAAGGAAATCATCCTGCACCGCGTCGGCAACGGCCGCCCCGGCTCGAAAGTCAGTCGCTACCTGAAGCTGTACTTCCTTGCTCAAGACATCCACGAACGCGCCAGCTCCTCGCACTATCCGTACAACGCGCTGGCCGATGCGTTCTTCCACAGTGACGTGCTGTTCCGCTGCCAGCGCCTGTTACGCCAACAAGGCAAGGCCTGCCGTGCACTGGCCGAATCGATCCAGATGCGCCAGCCGTTCATTTACGACGCCAGTTTCGCCGAAGCCCTGAGCGATCTCGACGCCTCCCTCGAACATCTGCGTATCCAGAGCAACCCGGCGTGGCGCGGGTTGCTACGTTCGCTACGCGCGCTGGCGGCCAACCTCGGCACCCTCGACCGTTTGCTCAGCGACGCGAGCAACCCCGATGCCTTGGCTGACGCGACCGACAGCAGCCTGCTCGACCGTTCGCCGCGCAACCTCAAGGACGTCTGGATACGTCTGCGTACGCAACTGACACCGACCTCGCTGCTGTTCCGGCATGCCCTGCGCCTGCCTTTGGCGCTGAGTATCGGCTACGGCATGGTGCATTTGATTCACCCGTCGCAGGGTTACTGGATCATCCTCACCACCCTGTTTGTCTGCCAGCCGAACTACGGCGCGACGCGGCGCAAACTCGGTCAGCGGATTCTCGGCACCGCCATCGGCCTGACGGTGGCGTGGGCATTGTTCGATCTGTTCCCGAGTCCGCTGGTGCAATCGTGCTTTGCGATCGCCGCCGGGGTAGTGTTCTTTACCAACCGCACCACCCGCTACACCCTGGCGACGGCGGCGATCACCATCATGGTGCTGTTCTGCTTCAACCAGGTCGGTGACGGTTACGGACTGTTCCTGCCACGGCTGTTCGATACCTTGCTGGGCAGCCTGATTGCCGGTCTGACGGTATTCCTCTTCCTCCCGGACTGGCAGGGCCGACGCCTGAACAAAGTGCTGGCCAACACCCTGACCTGCAACAGCATCTACCTGCGCCAGATCATGCAGCAATACGCCGCTGGTAAAAGCGATGACCTCGCCTATCGTCTGGCCCGACGCAACGCGCACAACGCCGATGCCGCGCTGTCGACGACGCTGGCGAACATGCTCATGGAACCGGGGCATTTCCGTAAGGAAGCGGATGTCGGCTTCCGTTTTCTGGTGCTGTCACATACGTTGCTGAGCTATCTGTCAGGACTCGGCGCACACAGGGAAACCCAGTTACCCGCCGATGTGCGTGAACATTTGATTGATGGCGCCGGGGTGAAACTGGCGACAAGCATCGACGAAATCGCCCAAGGGCTGGCGAACAAACAGCCGGTGGCGATTCAGAGTGACGAAGAAGAAGCACTGGCCAATGAGCTGGAACAGATGCCGGATGAGATCGATGAGGGGCAGCGGTTGGTGCAGACGCAATTGGCGTTGATCTGCCGGCAGTTGGGGCCGTTGCGTACCTTGGCGGCGCACCTGATAAAGGACACCAGTGAGGTCAGTGCTGGCTGACAAGACGCCTTCGCGAGCAAGCTCACTCCCACATTTGTTCTGCGTCGGTCACGAATCCAATGTGGGAGCGAGCTTGCTCGCGAAGAGGCCATCAGCCACACAGAGGATTCTGGATCAGCCCTCACATCCCATGCTGGCGAAGCAACTTGTCATAACTCCCATCCGCCTTCATCGCCGCAATCGCCTTATCAAACCCCGCGACAATCTGCTCATGCTGCGGATTCTTCAGGCTCACCAGAATGTGCAGGCTGTTCTCACTCAACGGCTTGGGCAGAAACTCCACCGAATTGCGCACCTTGGCTGATTCCCGCGCCAGGTAATACTTCGCCACATACTCATCCTCCAGCGTCAGCTTGACCCGATCCGCCGCCAGCATGCGCACGGCCATGGCGAAGTTATGCACAGGGACTTTCTGCAACGCCGTGTCGGCATCGAACGGTGCCGAATAGGCGTAGCCGCGCACCACCGCAATCGGGTACGTGTGCAGTTGCTGCAGATTGGAGTAATCGAGCGGCGTGTCTTTACGTTTGAGAAAGCGAATGCGGTTGAGCAAATACTCCCCGGAAAACTGACCGAACCTGGTCCGCTCATCGTTGTACCAGGCGTTGACCAACACATCGTAACGCCCCTCGCCAATCCCCAGCAGCGCCCGCGCCCACGGCACCTGTTCATAACTGCTGGCGTAACCGGCCCGGGCCAGTGCGGTGCTGACAATATCGGTGGCCAGTCCGCCGTTGACCAGCGTGTCGTCGGTAAAGGGTGGCCAGATATCAAACACCAGCCGCAGCTTCTCCGCTGCAGCGATCTGAGCCAGCAAGAGCAGTCCGATCAAAGCAAAAGCTCGATGCAAACGCGGCATGCTTGAAAATCCTTAGCGGGCACTTCGCCCAGCACGTTTTCAGCCAAAACCCCAAGGCCCCTTACCGGCAAAACCCAGGCCCTAACATTAGCTCATTGCAGCCAGTGCACAGGGCTCTCCAGCAGATTACACAAAGTCGCCGAGGCTGCGAGGAAGGAATGATGGCATTTTGACCTTTGTCACAGACTCTTACGCCATAAAGACATCTTTGCCGCAGGCGCTTAGTATCGGGCGACACGTTCAAGGAATCGGCACATGACAATCGAGTGGGTCTGCAAACATCACAGTGATCTGGGCAAGGAACAGCTGTACGCGCTATTGAAGCTGCGCTCCGACGTGTTCGTGGTCGAACAGAAATGCGCCTACCCGGACCTCGACGGCCAGGATCTGGAAGGCGACACCTACCATCTGATGGGGTGGGAGAATGACCAGTTGATGGCGTACCTGCGGCTTCTGGATCCGGAATCCCAGGGCGGTGACGTGGTGATCGGCCGGGTGATAACCGCACCGCAAGGGCGCGGCAAAGGGCTGGGCCACGAAATGATGGAACAGGCGTTGAAACAGGCCGAGAAGCATTGGCCGCAAGTGCCGATCTATCTGTCAGCGCAGGCGCATTTGCAGGGGTATTACGGCAAGTACGGGTTCGTGGTGGCGGGCGAGGAATATCTGGAGGATGACATTCCGCATATCGGGATGCGTCGTTCTTAAGGGCCCTTTCGCGAGCAAGCCCGCTCCCACATTTGGAATGCATTCCCCTGTGGGAGCGGGCTTGCTCGCGAAGGCGTCAGCTCAGGCCAATAACTTTCAGGGATACTCCAGAACAGCCTTGATCTGCCGCAAATTGCGCTCGATCCACCCGCGATCAATCGCCCCCCAGTCACGAATCCGATAGCGCCCCGCATGATTGCGCGCGCCCTCTTCCTGCTCAAATTCACAGACGATATCCAGATCCGCCAACGCGGCAATCGTGTCCTGCGCCGTGCGTCGCGGCATGCCGGTCACTTCGGTCAGTGCCGGCACACTCGGCGCCAGACCGCTGTCGATCAGGTACGCCACATACAAGCGGCGGTAGAAACTGCTTTTGGTCTTGCTGACGTCCATCCACACCTTCCTGGTTGCCTACTGTTAAGCCTGCAGATCGCGCCACGTCAGGTACACGCGCAGGTCAAACTCGACCTGGTGATACCCCGGCAGCATGTGCTCGCACAATTTATAGAAGGCCTTGTTGTGATCCGATTCCTTGAAGTGCGCCAGTTCATGCACCACGATCATTTTCAGAAAGTCCGGCGCGGCATCCTTGAACAACGAGGCGATACGAATCTCTTTCTTGGCCTTGAGCTTGCCGCCCTGAACCCGTGAAACCGTGGTGTGCAAACCGAGGGCGCGGTGGGTCAGGTCGAGGCGGTTGTCGAACAGCACCTTGTCGATGGCCGGGGCGTTGCGCAGGAATTCCTGTTTCAGGTCCAGCGCGTAGCTGTACAAGGCCTTGTCGCTCTGCACGTCGTGCCGCCCCGAATAGCGCTGATTCAGGTATTCACCCAGACGCCCTTCAGCGATCAATTGGCGCACCTGATCCTGTAATTGCGCGGGATAGGCCTGGAGGTACTTCAACACAGTCATGGACGAGCGACACGGTTCGAAAAAGGTCCGCCAGTGTAGCGAATTCAACCGGCCAGCGCGCTCCAGTCAAACGGTTCGGCGAAGCTGACCGCATCCTCGGCCATCAATGGCCGCGCAACGAGGAAACCCTGCACATATTCACAGCCATGGGCTTGCAGCCATTGGTATTGCTCGATGGTTTCCACCCCTTCGGCAATCACCAGCAAGCCGTATTGTTTGCACAGACTGATCACCGTACTGACCAGTGAGGCGTCACGTTTGGATTCCGGCAAGCGCGCAATGAGATGGCGATCAAGCTTGAGCGTGTCCAGCTCCAGATCGCGCAGATGCGCCAGCGAACACGGCCCGGAACCGAAATCATCCAGCGCCACGCGCACGCCGAGATTGCGCAGCAAACGCAGCTGTTTGCGGGTTTCGTCGGGATTCTGCATCAGCGCTTCTTCGGTGACCTCGACCTCCAGTTGCCGAGGCTGCAAGGCGTGCCGCTCCATCACCTGGCGCAGCTCGGTGACCAGATTCGGCAGGCTGAACTGGGTGTTGCTCAAACTTACGCCGAGCACCAGGTCTTCGGCAAACAGGGTTTCCCAGGCTTTGCGCTGGCCGGCGCCACGATGATAAATCCAGCTGCCGAGGCGACTGATCAACCGCGCCTCTTCCAGCAGCGGCAAGAACAATCCCGGCGGCACATCGCCGACGCTCGGGTGCTGCCAGCGCAGCAAAGCTTCAAAACCACGAATCTGCCCCGTGTCGATGGCCACTTGCGGCTGATAGACCAGATTGAAATCGCGATTTTCGATGGCGGCACGCACGCTCTCTTCGAGCATCAGCCGCGAGCGCGCCCGACCATTCATTTCATGATCGTAGAAACGATATTGCTGACGTCCGGCGCGTTTGGCCTCGTACATGGCAATGTCAGAGGCGCGCAGCAAGCCGTCGAGGTTCGAGCCGCAATCCGGATAAGTGGCGATGCCGATGCTGGCGCCGAGAGCGATGTCCAACCCCTCAATCTGCTGACAGATCGACACCCGCTCAATGAGCTTTTCGGCAATCTTCGCCGCTTGCTCGGGAAACTCCAGATCCAGCAGCGCGGTGAATTCATCGCCGCCCATGCGCGCGAGAATGTCGAACGGTCGCAGGCACGCCTTCAGTTGCTCGGAGACCCAGCGCAACACCCGATCGCCGGCGTCGTGACCGAGGGAATCGTTGACCCGTTTGAAGCCGTCGAGATCCAGATAGAGCAACACCCAACTGCTGTCGCTGCGCTCGCCGCGCAGCAGCAGGTTTTCAACGGTCTGGTAAAACCCGCGACGATTGAGCAAACCGGTCAGCGGATCGGTCACCGCTTGAAACTCCAGTTGCTGGTGCAAGTGGCGCACCACCGACATGTCCAGCACGGTCACCACCATCGCGTGTTGTTCGGAGGGCAACGCCGCACAGGACAGGGCCACCGGCACTTGCTGGCCGGGCGCGGTGCGCAGCAAGGCATCGTGCAGTCTGAGGGTTTCGCCGCGTTGATAGCCGGCATAAAACTCGGAATCGGCCCACACCGGGATGTGCGGCTTCTGCAGATAATCGAGAAATTCCTTACCTTCCAGCTCCTTCACCGGCGCATTCAACAAACGTGAAATCGCCGGGTTGGCAAAACGGATCAAACCGTCCTCGCCCACCACCAATATTCCCTCGGCAGCGTTATCCAGCACCGAGGCATTGAAGGCGCGCGCCACTTCCAGATCATGACTCAGACGCTGCAACGCGCGGCGATTGCGCTGATGCTCCAGCAACGCCTGCACTTTGGGCTTGAGAATCTGCGGGTCGAACGGTTTGAACAGGTAATCCACCGCGCCACTGGCATAGCCCTTGATCACGGCGTCTTGTGATTGCTCGTTGGCGGTCAGAAAGATAATCGGCGTCAAGCGCGTGCGTTGGCTACCGCGCATCAGCCGCGCCACTTCAAAGCCGTCCATGCCCGGCATCTGCACATCCAGCAGCACCAGATCGACGTCATGGGAGAGCAGAATATTGAGCGCTTCGAAACCGGAGGCGGCGGTGAGGACGTGCCAATCCTGACGCTGCAGCAACGCGCGCATGCTGATCAGATTTTCAGGGTAATCATCAACGATCAAAAGGACAGAGTTGCCTTCACCTGGCGGGGGTTGCGCGCATTCCATGCTGCTTCTCTTGTCGGGACTTCAGGGCGATTCCGGTAAAACCGTACACACATCGAGCCTTCACTCTAGTCGTGGATCCGAAAAAGCAGAAGCTGTCATCAGGCCATCATTTAACCAAAGCGTGAGTTTGCCGACTAACGGTCAGCGCTGAAGCCCCCGGAAACCGGCACAGATGGCATTTCGACAGGATGTTGACGCCAATTACCTGCCAAACGGGCATTAACAAAAAATCCCTCTACGCTTATAAAGGCCGCCCCAAAAGGCGCGGGCTAGAGCTTCTGGTACCCGCGTTCAGGATGAACTGAGTGGAAGCACCGTTATGATCGATCTCGCAACCTGGAACCTCAGCGTTCCCGTTGGCAGTCCGCCCTACACCGTCGAAACCGAAAAACTGGTGAACGGCTTCAAGGATCAATACTTCCATTCCGATACCGGTACCTTGTTCTTCTGGTCACCGGTTACCGGGTCAAAAACCGAAAACGCCATTTATCCGCGCACCGAACTGCGCGAAACCTACAGCAACGGCACCCTGCGCAACTGGTACTACCCGGACGCCGACAACCTGCTGCGCGCGACCCTCACCGTCAACAAAGTGCCCAGCTCCGGCAAGATCGTCATCGGCCAGATTCACGCGTATGAAAGTCAGCGGCCGATGGTCAAACTCGAATACCAATACAAAGAAAAAACCCAGACCGGCAATCTGGTGATCAAAGTGCGCATGCACCCCGACGAAGCGGAAAGCCGCGTCATCACCCTCGCCACCGGAATCAAACTGGATCGCGAATTCAACTACCTCATCCACTTGAGCCCCGGCGGCGCGTTGGGTGTGAGTGCCGCGGGTTATCAGTGGGATTCACAGATCAGCGCGACGTGGCGTGACAAGCCGCTTTACTTCAAGGCTGGGGTTTATGTGCAGGACAACACGGGATACACCAGCGAAGGTGGCCAAGTGACCTTCTCCAAGCTCGATATCGATCACGACAAATAATCCGCGTCCTCCTGCAGGAGCGGCCGCAGGCCGCGATCTTTTGATCCTGTTTTTTGATGCTAAAAAGACAAAACCGAAAGATCGCAGCCTTCGGCAGCGCCTACCTTTAAACAGCGATGTTTAGATCTGTCAGCGGTTACTTCCGGATGCCTACGACAGCTTGCGTCGTTGCCTACCACTACGCCAGAATCCGCCGGCTTGTGCGCCTGGCGGGCCATCGGTAACTTGATTCGCGTCACTGATTTCCAGTGATCGGGTTTAGTAGCCCGTGGTTACGCGATGCGCATCAGCACCATCAGTCGGGCACAAGCCCGCGCTTGATGGCAGCTGTTCGCAGGGCGCCTTCGGGTGCGCCGGTCGCGTCTCCCCGGTCTACTAACCTGCGTTCAGCTGCCACCCCTTCGTTTAGTAGCGATCCGGTGTCGGCCCCATTTACCGGAGACGCAACATGATCAAATCAACGCCTCACCCGCCGGTCACCGACCCGGCCTCCCCTTACGAATCCCTCGATTCCAAAAAACTCAACGACGCCGCCGAGCGCGCCCTCGACCATTACCTCAAACCGTCCGCCTTCATCATGGCCAGCACACACAAACCCGAGCCCATGTACCTCGCCAACCCGAAGTACAACACCGAATCCCTGCTGGCCAACGCCAGCGAAACCCTGGGTTCAGCCAGCGAAATGCTCAACAACTTCGCCGCCATGCTCGACACCTCACACCGCAAGACCGCGCTAGGCATCGCGCAAGTGGTCATGCTCGGTGAATTGGCGGTGAATCAGGCGCTGGATCACGTTGAACTGAAGGAATAGTCGTCCACAAACAGCCCGCCTCACCGCGGGCTTCTTGAGCCAATTAGATTAAATGTTCCGCATACGCTACATTGACATCAAAATGTGACGGTAGCGCAACATGGATTATTCTCTTTTAATTACCCGTCTCGGCATTCAATTACGTGAAAAACGTATAAATCGTGGCCTGACGCAGGCGCAGCTCGCCGAGCTGGCGGGACTGACGCGATACAAAGTCATCGCGGTGGAGAAAGGCACCCTTTCTGTCGGCATGATCGCTTACGCGCGCGTTTTGGCTGCTTTGGACTGCGAACTCTCGGTGGTTCCAGCAACGATGCCTACCCTTGAAGAGCTTGGAGATTTATTCGAATGAAAGGGAAAAAAAGGGACAGACTTCTCTAATCTATTGATGGGCAGTCCGCGTTTCACAGAACGAAATTGAACACATCACGGTAATGCGGGTTTCACAACGCTCTAGAGGCGACCTGTGAAATAGTGCAGACGCTTACAAAAAAACTGACAAAAATAGATTTAATAATTCTTTGCCCCTTTTCACTGAAAAATTTACTAACTCGCCTCTCTCTTCTCTCGTATAGATCAGATTTATAAGTTTTCATGCCTTGTCAATCACAAAGCGTTATAAAAAGCTGTGATTTTTTACAGGTTACCGAAGCCATATTTACACTTATAGTTTCTAACGCCAACAAGTTATTGAATGGCAAGTTTTGAATTTATTTATCACTCTCCACTGGAAGGATCTCGAAATGGCCACAACAAAGATTGACAGCGTCACCGTCGTTGGCAACCAAGCTATTTTAAATGGAACGGGACCAGCCAATACTAAAATTTATGTAGCACAAAATTGATCAGGCGCGCATCTGGGACAAGGTGAAACTCGCGGTGATGGTCTATTCACAATTCCGACCATTCCCCTCTCTCCAGGCAACTACAACGCCGTAGTTAGCGAGATGGTCAACGGCTTAGTCAAGAATAACAACTGGTCTAATACAGCAATTTTCAAGATAACCTAACCTGAGCGTTTTGCTAAACAAGAAACCCGCCTCTCGGCGGGTTTTTCACAACGCAGGTAATCCTGCGAACGCTTAATTAACCTTAGCGTTCAACTCACCCTTCAGATAACGCTGATACATCGCTTCCAGCGAGATCGGTTTGATTTTCGAAGCATTACCGGCAGTACCGAACGCCTCATATCGAGCGATACACACGTCACGCATTGTTGCTTTAGGAAAGTTAAGCTGCAAACCCCCAGGCATGGCAGTAAAGAGTTATGGGTCTATCTGTTAGCTCACAATCTGATCCGAATGCTGATGGCACAATCAGCTCTGTTAGCTGACTGTTTACCTTGCGAACTGAGCTTCAAACACAGCCTTCAGCTATAGCTGGCGCTGCGACAATATGGCAGCCCCGAAGAAGCGGATGGCCTGTTGAATTTATTGATGCTGATTGCTCAGAGGAGCGTCGGAAATCGGCCTGGTCGTATCGAGCCGCAAGCCATAAAACGAATACCTCAAGCCTACCCCTTGCTGACCAATCCACGTCGGTCAGCAAGGGCAGATGTCAGAAAAAACGGGCACCCAAAACATGTTAAGTAAGTGCCATTCAAATCTGTCCCATTTTGTGGTCCCTTTTTGTGGTGCTCAAATAAATCTGTCGCCTCTTGTGCACCTCTTGCAACTGGAAGGGTGGCGGATGCCGGGACTTTTGGTGTTACGTCCTTAGTAGCAATTGATAAATAAATCGTCGCCTTTTTTCTACTAACCCCCCTTTTTCTATAGACCATATTGCGCAGATCGTTATTTCAAAAGCATATAAAAACCTGTCACTTATTACAGGTGACAGCGAATAATACTGAAAACTAATCTGTTCTCGCACCAACGGTTCCTTAGGTACAACTCAAAGGAACTGAATTCAATAATTTTCAGCGGAGGGCTTCAAATGTCCAATTCAAATATGAAAGGTATTTACAACTCGTTTCCGAAAGGCCATCAACTTGTAATCACTACCATGGATGAATCGACTGGTCGCTTTACAGGTACTTTTCTCACCGCTGCTGGCAAGGAAAACATCAGCGGCGGATTTCATTTTAACAACGCAGCCAAGAAAACTGATTTGAGCTTTTCAACATCCGACGCAAATTGGGCGTTCGAGGCTAAATACAACAACGATGGTCCAGACTTCGAGGAGTGGAACGGTCGGAAAAAAGAAAAATCCAACCCCGAGACCACTTCGCTATGGCCATTTTATAAGGACTTGTCGGGGGGTACTGCAGGACTGATAGTTAACGGAAATTTAATGTAGGCGAAATATCCAAACAGCTCAGCGAGTGCCGATACTGAGTTGACCATTCCTAATGCACTAAAAAACCGCCCGACGGCGGTTTTTTAGTGCATCTACAACTCGAAGGCTTAGTTAACCTTAGCGTTCAACTCACCCTTCAGATAACGCTGGTACATCGCTTCCAGCGAGATCGGTTTGATCTTCGAAGCATTGCCCGCGGTACCAAACGCTTCATAACGAGCAATACACACATCACGCATCGCCGTAACAGTCGCACCGAAGAATTTACGCGGGTCGAATTCGCTCGGGTTGGTGGCCATCAGGCGACGCATCGCACCAGTGGACGCCAGACGCAGGTCGGTGTCGATGTTGACCTTGCGCACGCCGTACTTGATGCCTTCAACGATTTCTTCAACCGGTACGCCGTAGGTTTCTTTGATGTCGCCGCCGTACTGGTTGATGATCGCCAGCCACTCTTGTGGAACGGACGACGAACCGTGCATTACCAGGTGGGTGTTCGGGATGCGTTTGTGGATTTCCTTGATGCGGTCGATCGCCAGCACGTCACCGGTAGGTGGCTTGGTGAACTTGTAGGCGCCGTGGCTGGTGCCGATGGCGATGGCCAGGGCATCGACCTGGGTGCGCTTGACGAAGTCAGCGGCTTCTTCCGGGTCGGTCAGCATCTGGCTGTGATCCAGAACGCCTTCGGCGCCGATGCCGTCTTCTTCACCGGCCATGCCGGTTTCCAGCGAACCCAGGCAGCCCAGCTCGCCTTCTACCGAAACGCCGCAGGCGTGAGCCATGGCCACGGTCTGTTGGGTAACGCGGACGTTGTAGTCGTAGTCGGTCGGGGTCTTGCCGTCTTCGCCCAGCGAACCGTCCATCATTACCGAGCTGAAGCCCAGTTGAATCGAACGCTGGCAGACGTCAGGGCTGGTGCCGTGGTCCTGGTGCATGCACACCGGGATGTGCGGGAATTCTTCGATCGCGGCCAGGATCAGGTGACGCAGGAATGGCGCGCCGGCGTATTTGCGGGCGCCGGCCGAAGCCTGAACGATCACCGGGGAGTCAGTCTTGTCAGCGGCTTCCATGATGGCGCGCATCTGCTCAAGGTTGTTGACGTTGAAGGCTGGAACGCCGTAGCCGAATTCGGCTGCGTGGTCCAACATCTGGCGCATGCTGATAAGTGCCATTGTGTGTGTCTCTCCCGGTTGAGGGTCGTTAATCGTGCCAGCCTGCCGGAGCGGCGGCGGCTATTCAAGTGATTGCAGATCGGGGGTTGAGGCCCGGTCTGGTGATTCGATAAAGCCAATTCTTCAGAACTGCGCAGAACCCTTGTAGGAGTGAGCCTGCTCGCGATAGCAATCTTTCAGTCAATATTGCAGCGACTGTCAGGCCGCTATCGCGAGCAGGCGAAGGCCTACATTGGGCCTGCGGTGTTGCAATTACTCGGCTTTGCAGCCGCGGCCAATCAAGTCATTGGTGGCGACCCAGTACACCAGGCCTTCGTCACCCTTGACGTGAAACGCCAGCATGCCGTCGCTGTACAACGTGCCCGAGGCGCCCGGCTCTTCTTTCAGGCGATAGACCTGATCACCGCCACCCAGTCGAACGTCGACTTCCTTCTGGCCAGCATCGGCGTAGCGCCAGAGCACTTTGGCCTGGCTGTCACAGGTCCAGGTGGTCCAGTTATCCGCCGGGGCGGACGACTGAAACAGGTTCAACTGCGCGCAACCACCCAACAATGCCAACGCCGCAATGACGATCAAGCCTTTCATCCGTGTTCCTCGACTGACGACGCACGCCGCCAGCCCTGAGTTAAAGAGTCAGACCCGTCAAGGACAACCATGTTCCTTGGCCGGGGTTTGCGTCTCGTATTTCTCCAGGCCGTCCGGTCCGGAACGCTTGTTCAGCACCGGGTTGGTTTCGGCCTGCCAGTCGGCCTGATAACAGCCCTTCTGCGACTCGCTCGGTGCCGGCGTGGCTTCGGCCTTCGGGTTACTCCCGCAGGCCGCCAGGGTACCGGTCAGCAACAACAGCGCTAACGACTTGACCATGTAAACACTCCTTTGCCTGGCCAAACAGGCGGCCTCAGGCCTTGGCCCGGCTTTCCAGGACTTCAACGGCTGGCAGCACTTTGCCTTCGACGAATTCGAGGAACGCGCCACCACCGGTGGAAATGTAGGAGATTTGCTCAGCCACGCCATATTTATCGATCGCGGCCAGGGTGTCGCCACCGCCAGCGATGGAGAACGCCGAGCTTTCAGCGATGGCCTGGGCCAGCACTTTGGTGCCGTTGCCGAACTGGTCGAATTCGAAGACGCCGACCGGACCGTTCCACAGAATGGTTTTCGACGACTTCAGCAGTTCGGCGAAGTTGGCTGCGGTTTGCGGGCCGATGTCCAGAATCATGTCGTCCGCAGCAACGTCAGCGATCAGCTTGACCGTGGCTTCGGCGGTTTCAGCGAATTCTTTGGCAACCACGACGTCGACCGGCAGTGGCACGCTGACTTTGGCAGCGATGGCGCGTGCGGTGTCGAGCAGGTCCGGCTCGTACAGCGATTTGCCAACCGGGTGACCGGCCGCCGCCAGGAAGGTGTTGGCGATGCCGCCGCCGACGATCAGTTGATCGCAGATCTGGCTCAGGCTGTTGAGCACGTCAAGTTTGGTCGAGACCTTGGAGCCAGCAACAATGGCCGCCATCGGCTTGGCCGGTGCGCCGAGGGCTTTGCCCAGCGCGTCCAGTTCAGCAGCCAGCAGCGGGCCTGCGGCAGCGACTTTGGCGAATTTGGCTACGCCGTGGGTCGAACCTTCGGCGCGGTGAGCGGTGCCGAAAGCGTCCATCACGAACACGTCACACAGGGCGGCGTATTGCTGGGCCAGTTCGTCAGCGTTCTTTTTCTCGCCTTTGTTGAAGCGCACGTTTTCGAACAGCACGATGTCGCCGGCCTTGACGTCAACGCCGCCCAGGTAATCAGCCACCAGCGGCACTTCGCGGCCCAGTGCTTTGCTCAGGTAGTCAGCGACTGGCTTGAGGCTGTTCTCGGCAGAGAACTCGCCTTCGGTCGGACGGCCAAGGTGCGAGCAGACCATCACGGCCGCACCTTTTTCCAGGGCCAGCTTGATGGTCGGCAGCGAAGCCAGGATACGCGCATCGCTGCTGACAACACCGTCCTTGACTGGGACGTTGAGGTCTTCGCGGATCAATACGCGCTTACCTTGCAGATCGAGGTCGGACATCTTCAACACGGTCATGGGTCGCACTTCCTACGGTTTTTTTGAAGTTGCTGTTTGCAGATAGTGTTCTGCAACGTCCAGCATTCGGTTGGCAAAACCCCATTCGTTGTCGAACCAGGCCAGGATGTTCACCAGCCTGGGGCCGGAAACACGGGTCTGACTGGCATCGACGATGGCCGAATGTGGGTCATGGTTGAAATCACAACTGGCGTGCGGCAGCTCGGTGTAAGCCAGCAAACCTTTGAGCGGGCCGTGGGTGGCGGCTTCGCGCAGGATCCGGTTGACCTCATTGGCGTCGGTCGCGGTGGCAGTCTGCATCGTGATGTCGAGGCAGGACACGTTGACCGTCGGCACGCGTACGGCTTTGGCCTGAATTCGCCCGGCAAGTTCCGGCAGCAGGCGCTCGATACCGCGCGCCAGACCGGTGGACACCGGGATCACCGACTGGAACGCCGAACGGGTGCGGCGCAGGTCTTCATGGTGATAGGCGTCGATCACCGGCTGATCGTTCATCGCCGAGTGAATCGTGGTGATCGACACGTAATCCAGGCCAATGGCCTTGTCGAGCAGGCGCAACAGCGGCACGCCGCAGTTGGTGGTGCAGGAGGCGTTGGACACCAGCAGTTCGTCGCCGGTCAGGCAGTCCTGATTGACGCCGTAAACGATGGTTGCGTCGACATCCGCCTCGCTGGCCATCGGCTGCGAGAACAACACGCGTGGCGCGCCGGCAGCGAGAAAGCGCTGGCCGTCTTCACGGGTGTTATAGGCACCAGAGCATTCAAGCACCAGATCGACGCCCAGCGACGCCCAATCAATGCCTTCGGGGGTGGCACTGCGCAGGACCTTCACGCAGTCGCCATTAATATGCAGACAGTCGCCTTCCACTCGCACTTCGCCCGGAAAACGGCCGTGGGTGGAGTCGAAGCGTGTCAGGTATTCGATGCTGGCCATGTCGGCCAGATCGTTGATCGCGACAATTTCAAACCCGGCCTTCTCGCCTCGCTCAAACAACGCACGCAAGACGCAACGACCAATCCGGCCGTAGCCGTTGAGTGCAACTTTGTAGGGACGCGGTTGAGGCATGGGGTTCTCGATTACCGTTTGAATCCGTTGTTGCAGTGGTGTCTGAGCCACCGATTTCGCGAGCAAGCCCGCTCCCACATTGGATCAGGGTTGTGAACACTGTTTGTGTCACACAACAAATCCCCCTGTGGGAGCGGGCTTGCTCGCGAAGGCGTCCGTCCAGACGACGCGACTCCTGGATCAGTCTTCCAGCAGCTCTTCAGCCTGACCCAGGATGTTTTCCAGGGTGAAGCCGAACTCTTCGAACAGTGCCGAAGCCGGTGCCGATTCGCCGTAGGTGGTCATGCCAATCACGCGACCTTCCAGACCCACGTACTTGAACCAGAAATCGGCGTGAGCCGCTTCGATCGCGATACGTGCGCTGACCTGCAACGGCAGAACCGATTGCTTGTAGCCCGCGTCCTGCGCGTCGAACACGCTGGTGCACGGCATGGACACCACACGCACCTTGCGACCTTGCTCGGTCAGTTTGTCGAAGGCCTGAACCGCCAGACCCACTTCCGAACCGGTGGCGATCAGGATCAGCTCAGGCTCGCCTGCGCAGTCCTTCAGCACGTAGCCGCCACGGCTGATGTCGGCAATCTGACCGGCATCGCGTTCCTGGTGCTGCAGGTTCTGGCGCGAGAAGATCAGCGCCGATGGGCCGTCCTTGCGCTCCAGAGCGTTTTTCCAGGCCACGGCCGATTCCACGGCATCGGCTGGACGCCAGGTGTCGAGGTTCGGTGTGGTGCGCAGGCTGGTCAGTTGCTCGATCGGCTGGTGCGTCGGGCCGTCTTCGCCCAGACCGATGGAGTCGTGGGTGTAGACATGGATAACGCGCTTCTTCATCAGAGCGGACATGCGCACTGCGTTACGGGCGTATTCCATGAACATCAGGAAGGTCGCGCCGTAAGGCACCAGACCGCCGTGCAGAGTCACGCCGTTCATGATCGCGGTCATGCCGAATTCGCGCACGCCGTAGTACATGTAATTGCCGCTGGCATCTTCAGCGCTGACGCCTTTGCAACCTTTCCACAGGGTCAGGTTGGAACCGGCCAGGTCAGCGGAGCCGCCGAGCAGTTCCGGCAGCAATGGGCCGAACGCGTTCAGGGTGTTCTGGCTGGCTTTACGGCTGGCGATGGTTTCGCCTTTGGCCGCGACTTCAGCGATGTACGCCGAAGCTTTTTCCGAGAAGTCGGCCGGCAGCTCGCCGCTCAGACGACGCACCAGTTCGTTGGCTTCGCTCGGGAACGCTGCAGAGTAGGCCGCGAAACGCTGATCCCATTCGGCTTCCACCGCACGACCTTTTTCCTTGGCATCCCACTCGGCATAGATGTCGGCCGGGATTTCGAACGGGCCGTAATTCCAGTTCAACGCCTGACGGGTCAGAGCGATTTCCGCGTCACCCAGCGGGGCGCCGTGGCAGTCTTCTTTGCCCTGCTTGTTCGGCGAACCGAAACCGATGGTGGTCTTGCAGCAGATCAAGGTCGGCTGAGCGCTCTTGCGCGCAGTTTCGATGGCGGTCTTGATCTCTTCCGGATCATGGCCGTCGACGTTGCGGATTACCTGCCAGTTATAGGCTTCGAAACGCTTAGGGGTGTCATCGGTGAACCAGCCTTCGACTTCGCCGTCGATGGAGATGCCGTTGTCATCGTAGAAAGCGATCAGCTTGCCCAGGCCCAGAGTACCGGCCAGGGAAGCGACTTCGTGGGAAATGCCTTCCATCATGCAGCCATCACCCAGGAACACGTAGGTGTGGTGGTCAACGATGTCGTGGCCAGGACGGTTGAACTGCGCGCCCAGGACTTTTTCTGCCAGGGCGAAACCGACGGCGTTGGCCAGACCCTGACCCAATGGGCCGGTAGTGGTTTCAACGCCCGGGGTGTAACCGAATTCCGGGTGGCCCGGGGTGCGGCTGTGCAATTGACGGAACTGCTTGAGGTCGTCGATCGACAGGTCGTAACCGGTCAGGTGCAGCAGCGAGTAGATCAACATCGAGCCGTGGCCGTTGGACAGCACGAAGCGGTCACGGTCGGCGAACGATGGATTGCTCGGGTTGTGCTTGAGGTAGTCGCGCCAAAGCACTTCGGCGATATCTGCCATACCCATAGGGGCACCGGGATGGCCGCTGTTGGCTTTTTGCACGGCATCCATGCTGAGGGCACGAATGGCGTTGGCACGCTCACGACGGCTAGGCATCGCTGATCTCCTGGGTGTGAATAGACTGAAACGGAAAAAAGGAGGGCATTTTCCCTCACCGGAGCGCCTCGGGGCAATGACAGATAGTCATCCGGGGGCGTTTTTCCAATGGATAGCAGTGGTTTCGCCAGGTGAAACCTTTCCGCTATTGGTTTGTAGAGTTGACGGTTTTGAGAGAAGTGCCATTTATCGAGCAATATCAAAACTTTTTGATATTGGCCTTGCGATGCTATGTCCCCGTCTCTAGACTGCCAGCCCTATGAACTTACGCGTGCCTTCCATTCGCCATGACGATTGCGACGAGCTGGCGGCCCTGTGCAAGGCCGGCGGTGATCCGCTGCGGCTGAATGTACTGCGCGCGCTGGCCAACGATTCGTTCGGCGTGCTGGAACTGGCGCAGATTTTCGGCATCGGCCAGTCCGGCATGAGCCACCATCTCAAGGTGCTGGCCCAGGCTGACCTGGTGGCGACGCGCCGCGAAGGCAACGCGATTTTCTATCGCCGCGCCCTGCCCCACAGCGACCTGCTGGGTGGCAAGTTGCACGCGGCATTGTTAGAAGAAGTCGACAACCTGGATCTGCCTGACGACGTGCAAGCGCGCATCGAACAGGTTCACGGCCAACGTGCCGCGGCCAGCCAGGACTTTTTCGCCCGGGTCGCGGAGAAATTCCGTGCCCAGCAAGACTTGATCGCAGGCTTGCCGCAGTACCGTGACAGCGTGTTGGCCCTGCTCGACAAACTGAACTTCGATGGCGCAGCCACGGCCATTGAAGTCGGCCCCGGCGATGGTGCTTTTCTGCCGGAACTGGCCCGCCGCTTCGGCACCGTAACCGCGCTGGACAACAGCCCGGCGATGCTCGAACTGGCGCGTCAGGTATGTGAACGTGAACAGTTGGCTAACGTCAGTCTGCAATTGGCCGATGCATTGAATGGCACCAGCCTTACGGCCGATTGCGTGGTGTTGAACATGGTGCTGCACCATTTCGCCGCGCCGGCCGATGCGCTCAGGCACATGGCCGACCTGCTGCAACCGGGCGGTAGCCTGCTCGTGACAGAGTTATGTAGCCACAACCAGAGTTGGGCCAGGGAGGCCTGCGGTGATCTGTGGTTGGGGTTTGAACAGGACGATTTGGCCCGTTGGGCCACCGCTGCGGGACTCGTTCCCGGGGAAAGCCTCTATGTAGGCTTACGTAATGGTTTCCAGATCCAGGTTCGCCACTTTCAGCGACCGGCTGGCGACACTCACCATCGGTAAATTCAGGAAAACATCGAGATGAGCGAATACTCCCTCTTCACCTCCGAGTCCGTGTCCGAAGGGCATCCGGACAAAATCGCCGACCAGATTTCCGATGCGGTGCTGGACGCCATTATTGCCCAGGACAAACACGCACGCGTTGCCGTGGAAACCCTGGTCAAGACCGGCGTGGCCATCGTTGCCGGTGAAGTGACCACCAGCGCCTGGGTCGACCTGGAGCAGATCGTTCGTGACGTGATTTGCGACATCGGCTACACCAGCTCCGAAGTCGGCTTCGACGGCGCGACGTGCGGCGTGATGAACATCATCGGCAAGCAGTCCCCAGACATCAACCAGGGTGTTGACCGTGCCAAGCCTGAAGATCAGGGCGCCGGCGACCAGGGCCTGATGTTCGGCTACGCCAGCAACGAAACTGACGTGCTGATGCCAGCCCCGATCACCTTCTCGCACCAGTTGGTGCAGCGCCAGGCTGAAGCCCGTAAATCGGGTCTGCTGCCTTGGCTGCGCCCGGACGCCAAGTCGCAAGTGACTTGCCGTTACGAAGGCGGCAAGGTTGTCGGTATCGACGCGGTTGTTCTGTCGACCCAGCACAACCCGGAAGTGTCGTACAAAGACCTGCGCGAAGGCGTGATGGAGCTGATCGTCAAGCACGTGCTGCCTGCCGAACTGCTGAGCAAAGACACCCAGTTCCACATCAACCCGACCGGCCAGTTCATCATTGGCGGCCCGGTAGGTGACTGCGGTCTGACCGGTCGCAAGATCATCGTCGACAGCTACGGCGGCATGGCCCGTCACGGCGGTGGCGCGTTCTCCGGTAAAGATCCATCGAAGGTTGACCGCTCGGCGGCCTACGCTGGCCGTTATGTGGCCAAGAACATCGTCGCTGCCGGCCTGGCCGAGCGTTGCGAGATTCAGGTTTCCTACGCGATCGGCGTGGCTCAGCCTACCTCGATCTCGCTGAACACCTTCGGCACCGGCAAGATCAGCGATGACAAGATCATCAAACTGGTCCGTGAAGTGTTCGACCTGCGTCCATACGCGATCACCACCATGCTCGATCTGCTGCACCCGATGTACCAGGAAACTGCAGCGTACGGCCACTTTGGTCGCGCGCCACAGACCAAGACCGTTGGCGAAGACACCTTCACCACGTTCACCTGGGAAAAAACCGACCGCGCCGACGCCCTGCGTTCTGCTGCTGGCCTGTAAGCCTTTCCCCGCAGTACAAAAAAGCCCCGCACGGTTCGCGCCGTGCGGGGCTTTTTCATGCCTGAAACCGGGAGTTCAACTCAGAACGTTCAGGTCGATGCATATCCAGCAAACCACTCGGTCAGTCCCCTCTCCCTCCGGGAGAGGGTTAGGGTGAGGGGCTGTTTTCACTGCAAAGAAACAAGCGGTAAAACACCCACCCGGCGGAGTAAATATCTTCGCCTAACCTTCAAACATTCCCCTTGAGCAAGGACGCTCACGATGCTTGCCACACTGCGCCTGTTATTTATTTTCCTGCTGATGCCCGCAACATTCAGCGCGCAAGCCACCTGCCCAAACTTGCCCGCTGCACACGCCCAACGCGAAATCTCTGCCCTGCAAAAACAGATCAACCAATGGGACGACGCCTACCACCGCGAAGGCCGCTCACTGATTGCCGACGAACTCTACGATCAATCGCGCACGCGCCTGAAGGAATGGCGAGAGTGTTTCAAATTGCCCTCGCCACCCGATCCCTTGCGCACAGCCTCGGGCTCGATCGCCCACCCTATCGCCCATACCGGCCTGGATAAACTGCATAAGGCCGAGGCGGTGGAAACGTGGCTACGTGATCGCAAGGATGTCTGGGTACAACCCAAAGTCGACGGTGTCGCGGTGACGCTGATTTATCGCGCAGGCGTTCTGCATCAGGCCATCAGTCGTGGTAACGGCGTTCGTGGCCAAGACTGGACGACTTCGGCACAGAAGATTGTCGCGATCCCTAAACGTCTTTCACAACCAGTGGATCTGCTGGTGCAAGGCGAACTCTACTGGCGCTTGAACGAACACGTGCAAGCTCGAGCCGGCAGCATCAACGCCCGCGCGACCGTGGCAGGTCTGATGGGACGAAAATCGTTGGAGGCCGAACACGCCGCCGGCATCGGACTGTTCGTCTGGGACTGGCCGCAAGAATCCTTGGACCTAGCCGAGCGTATCGCCAGATTGGCAGCACTGGGTTTCGCCACAATCGAGCCGTTCAGCCATCCCGTAAGCGACTTCGCAGAGGCGCAGAAATGGCGTGATCACTGGTATCGCTCACCCCTGCCGTTTGCCACCGACGGCGTGGTTCTGCGCCAGGGTCAGCGCCCACCCGCCGAGCGCTGGCAGGCACGTGCACCCTACTGGGCCATCGCCTGGAAATACCCGTTCGCGCAGGTACTGGCCGAAGTGCGCAAGGTCAACTTCAAGATCGGACGTACCGGGCGCATCACTCCGGTAATCGAGCTGAACCCGGTCATGCTGGATGACCGAGAAATCAAACGGGTCAGTGCCAGTTCGCTAAAACGCTGGCAAACGCTGGATATTCGTCCCGGCGATCAGGTGGCAATCAGCCTCGCCGGCCTGACCATTCCGCGGCTCGACGGCGTCGTGCTGCGCACCGCCGAGCGGGCCGCTATCAATGTCCCCAACGCCGACGACTTCCATGCCTTGAGCTGTTGGCAACCGACCCCTGGTTGCGAAAGCCAGTTTCTCGCCCGCTTGACCTGGCTCAGTGGCAAACAGGGACTGGCAATGCAGCATGTCGGGCGCGGCACCTGGGAGAAACTTTTCGAAACAGGCCGCCTGAATAACCTGCTGGATTGGTTGACCCTCGACGGGCCGGAGCTTGCTAACATTGCCGGCTTCGGCGAGCGCAGCAGCGAACGTCTGATGAACAGTTTTCACAGCGCCCGCCAACGGCCCTTCGCCCAGTGGCTGAAGGCCCTGGGCTTGCCGCCAACCGGTCAGGCAAAACTGCCTGATTCGTGGCAGGCGCTGGCACAACGTGACACCGAACAATGGCAGGCAGAACCCGGCATCGGCCCCGGGCGCGCAGCGCAATTGAGCGCCTTCTTCCGCGACCCGCAGGTGTTAGCCTTGAGCGATACCTTGCGTACTGCTGGCATCAACGGTTTCTGAACACGCAATACCGGTACGCCGGGAACCCAACCACCACCGAGGCGCTCCAACAGCGCAGTGCCGCCCCGACCGAATGCCTTTGCACATGGAGCTTTTATGAAATTTCTCGCACCGCTCGCCATGCTGACCCTTTGCAGCGTAATGGCCGCCCCTGTCATGGCCGACGAAGACGCCCCGGGCCTGACCGGTTGCGCTGCCAAGAAGCAGGGCATCATGAATCAGATCGAACAGGCCAAGTCGCGCGGCAACGCCGATCAGCAGGCAGGTCTGGAAACGGCCTTGCGTGAAGTGACTGAACACTGCACCGACGCAGGGCTGAAAAAAGAACGCGAAAACAAGGTGCTGGAAGCCAAGCACGAAGTCAGCCAGCGCCAGGCCGATCTCGACAAGGCGATGAAGAAAGGCGATCCGGAGAAGATCAACAAGCGCAAAGACAAACTCGCCGAGTCGCGTAAAGAACTGCAGGACGCGCTGGACGAGATCGACAAGTAAGGATTCAGTTTCGCGCTGACTTTCAGACCGCTTCGCGAACAGGCTCGCTCCCACATTAGACCGCGCGCTCATTTAAAACCCGGTCAACTGTGGGAACGAGCTTGCTCCGGGCGGCGATCCGACGAAGGCATCAGTGCAGACGACACCATTCAATGATCGCGAAACTGTTTATGGCAAGCGCTGCAGGCATCTTCCACTTTCTGCACCGCCGGCCCAAGGTTACTGGCCTTGTACGGCTGAACCTGACTGGCGATCACCAATTCACCGGTGGCGGCTTCAAGGTTGCGGGCCATGTCCTGAAACTGCGCCTGCTTCTGCCAGACATCATCCTTGGCGCTGGTGTGATCTTCTTCGCGAACCGGCGGGAAATGCTTCCACGGTTCATGGGACAACGCGTCGAGCTTGACCGCGCCTTCGGCGAATTTCGGCCCATCGAACGGAATGCGTCCACGCAACATGCCACCCAGGTCTTCACCGGTCTTGAGCATCTGCTTGAAGATGGCCTTGCGTTGGCCCAGCGGCGAATTCGGATCGACACCGCCACAGGCGGAAAGGGCCAGACAGGCCAGCAATACAACAGCAATGCGTTTAAGAGTCATGGTGGCTTCAGGTCACGGAATTCGGCGGCCAGTATCCTCGGCTCACCGCCAAACACCAATAGCCCTATTAAAAATACGGGTTGTCCGAACGCATGGAGCACGCGGACAACCGGCACAGGAATCACTCCATGAGCAGCCCTTTCAAAGCCTGGCGTCACCCGCTGATCGCAACCCTGCCGCTGCTGGCAATCCTCGCCGGTTGCACCGGCGGTGACAGCGCCAAGCCCAAAACCCACGCGCTGGCCACTTATTCCAGCGCCACTTGGGAAGCATTGCCGGCAGTATCCGACAGCGACCTGGTTGCCGGCTTCGGCTCGTGGCGCAGCGCCTGCACCCGTCTCAAGGCAGATCCGGTCTGGGGCAGCACCTGCGCAGCGGCGGTCAATGTGCCGCAGAGTGCTGGCGAGATTCGCGCCTTCCTCAAGCAAAACCTCGACGTCTACGGCCTGCGCGCTGAAAACGACAACCCGAACGGTTTGATCACCGGTTACTACGAACCCGTCTACCCCGGCAGCCTGACGCCCACCGCCACAGCCAATGTGCCGGTGTATGGCGTGCCGGAAGACATGATCATTGTCTCGCTGGACAGCCTTTATCCCGAACTAAAAGGCAAGCGTCTGCGCGGTCGCCTCGAAGGTCGGGTGCTCAAACCTTACGACGACGCCGCGACCATCGAATCGAAAGGTGTCAAAGCCCCTGTGGTTGCCTACCTGACCGATCCGATGAACCTGCAATTCCTGCAGATCCAGGGTTCCGGGCGGATCCAGACCGAGGACGGCAAACAGCTGCGCATCGCCTACGCCGATCAGAACGGCCATCCGTACCGCCCAATCGGGCGCTGGCTGGTCGAGCAAGGCGAGTTGAAGAAAGAAGACGTGACCATGAGCGCCATCAGCAACTGGGCCAAGGCCAATCCTTCGCGAATCCCGGAACTGCTGGGCAGTAATCCGAGCTATGTGTTCTTCACCCGCAACCCGGACAGCAACGAAGGCCCGCGCGGCTCGCTGAACGTACCGTTGACCGCGGGTTATAGCGCGGCGGTGGATCGCAAGGTGATTCCATTGGGCAGCCTGTTGTGGCTATCAACGACAAAACCGGATGGCACGGCACTGGTACGCCCGGTGGCGGCACAGGATACCGGCGGGGCAATTGCCGGCGAAGTGCGTGCGGATCTGTTCTGGGGTACGGGTGATGCGGCCGGGCAATTGGCCGGAGACATGAAACAGCAAGGGCAGATCTGGATGCTCTGGCCGAAAGGTGCGGCGCTGCCGCAAGTGCCGCAGGTGGCGGATACAGCCAAAGACAAATCTTGAGTTCTGCGGCGCCTGTTCAATCGCCTTCGCGGGCAAGCCCGCCCCCACAGTAATTGATGGTGACCACAAATTTTGTGTACACCAAAAAAACCTGGGGGAGCGGGCTTGCCCGCGATGAGGCCATCAGCAACACCGATAATCAGACCGACACAAAGAAGAACGAAGCGATCAACCCCATCCCCACAAACCACACCAGCGACCGCAGGATGGCCCAGTCCGCCAGGTAGCAAATGATGTACAGCAGGCGACTGGTGATAAACAGCACCGCCAGCACATTCACCGTCACCAGCTGCGCCGTGCCCACCAGGTGCGCGACGATCACCGCCGCCGCAAACGCTGGCATCACTTCAAAGCTGTTCAGTTGCGCCGCGTGCGCCCGCCGGGCCACGCCGCCCACGCTATCGAGAAAATCCCGCGGATCATGATTGTCTTGCAGCCTGAAACCGCCCGAGGCCTTGGCCACAATCGTGCACACATACGGCAGAAAAATCGCGATCAATACACACCACAGAGCCACCGTCATAACGCCGTCCTTTTTCGAGTCATAGAATTCGCGAGCGGTCAGAACTTCATCACCAGCATGCCGATCAGCACCAGCCCACAGGCTAAGAGCCGCGGGCGGCCAAAAGGTTCTTGCAAGTAGCGCATGCCGAACAGCACCACCAGAATCACACTGATTTCACGCAACGCCGCCGCTTCCGCAATCGAGCCCAACTGCATCGCCCACAGCACCAGAGCGTAGCTGAACAGCACGCAGAACCCGACGGCCAGCCCCAGTTTCCATTGCTCACGCCAGAACTGCATGAACGCCGGACGCTTGGCGACCGACGCCAGCAGCGGAAACGGCCAGGCACTGAGCAACGTGACCCAGACCAGGTAATCGAGTGGATGCGACCAGCGCCGCAACGCCTGGCCATCGATGTAGGTGTAGCAGCCGATGCACAGGCCGATCAGCGCCACCACCGGCAGCATCGACCACGGCAAATGTTTACCACCACCGCCCTGCCACAATAGGCAAGCCATGCCAAACGGGATGAGCATGATCCCGAAAATCTGCTGCGCGGTGAGCACTTCGCCGGCGAAGATCAACGTCAGCGCCAGCACCACCAGCGGCGATAATCCGCGCATCAGCGGATAGACCAGGCCGAGATCGCCGACCCGGTAGGCCTGAATCAGCAGATAGCGATAGAGCAGTTCAAACGCTGCCGATGCGAGAATCCACGGCCAGATTTCCATCGGCGGCAGATTCACGAAGGGCAACGCAATAGCGACAAATAACAGCGCCACGGTGTCCATGCACGCAACGACCAGCAGCCGCTCGGCACTGAATTTGATCAGGGTATTCCACGCCGCATGCAACAGCGCCGCCACCAATACCAACCCCGTCGCCAGCACAAACCCACTCCTTATTTTTATTGCGCCCCTGAAGGCGCCGCCCAAGGCTGCGATTTCTGGACGCTGATTGTTTAACAGCAAGATCAAAGGATCGCAGCCTGCGGCAGCTCCTACCGTGAACACCCGAGAAGCGAATAGTCAGATTATTGATTCGCGATGTGTCAGCAGCTGTTTATACTGCAAGCGACCACGCCGCACTCAGTTGCGCACAGAAAAATACCAATAATTCCCGCCTGCACTGCACTCCTTCGAGAGCGGTGATTGGCCTGCGTATGCCTGATCAAAGCGTCAAGACTACCGATAGAGACCTTGCGCATGCCACTCGCCTTGCTTGCACTCGCTGTTGCCGCGTTCGGCATCGGCACCACTGAATTCGTCATCATGGGCCTGCTGCCCGATGTCGCCCGCGACCTCTCCGTGAGTATTCCCCATGCGGGCCTGCTGATTACCGGCTACGCCCTGGGCGTGGTGTTCGGCGCACCGATCCTGGCGATCGGCACCGCGAACATGCCGCGCAAAGCGACGCTGTTGGGGATGACGCTGATGTTCATCCTCGGCAACGTCCTCTGCGCACTCGCGCCAAACTACGCGACGCTGATGGCCGCTCGTGTGGTCACGGCTCTGTGTCACGGCGCGTTCTTCGGCATCGGCTCGGTGGTTGCCGCCGGGCTGGTTGCGCCGAACAAACGTGCGCAGGCGATTGCCATGATGTTCACCGGCCTGACCCTGGCCAACGTCCTCGGCGTGCCATTGGGCACAGCGCTCGGACAATACGCCGGTTGGCGTTCGACCTTCTGGGCGGTGTCGGTGATCGGTGTGATTGCGGCGCTCGCTCAATGGTTGTGGCTGCCCAAGCACATCCCGATGGACAAGGCCAACCTCGCCAGCGAGTTCAAAGTATTGGGCAAGGTCAACGTGTTGCTGGCGCTGGGCATGAGTGTGCTGGCGTCGACCAGCCTGTTCAGTGTGTTCACCTACATCGCGCCGATCCTGCAGGAAATCACCGGCGTCAGCCCGCATGGGGTAACGGTGATGCTGCTGTTGTTCGGCGTCGGTTTGACCGGCGGCAGCATGCTCGGCGGGCGTCTGGCCGACAGTCGTTTGTTGCCGTCGCTGGTCGGCGTGGCCCTGGCGGTGGTGGTGATTCTGGCGGCGTTCAGCCAGACCAGCCGCTCGGTGGTACCGGCGGCGATCACACTGGTGCTGTGGGGGATTTTCGCTTTTGCGCTGTGCCCGATCCTGCAATTACTGATCATCGATCAGGCCCATGAAGCGCCGAACCTCGGCTCGACCCTGAACCAGAGCGCGTTCAATCTCGGTAACGCGGCGGGTGCATGGATCGGCGGTCTGGTGGTGGCCAGCGGTGCGGATCTGGCGGACTTGCCGTGGACCGGTGCGCTGGTCGGCGTATTGACGGTGCTGACGGCGCTGTTTTTCATCTATCTGCAACGTCGTGGCGCGGCTGCGGTCAATGTGTCCGGCTAACCCTCACCCTAACCCTCTCCCAGTGGGAGAGGGGACTGACCGTGTTGAATGTTCGAGTTACATCGACCTGAAATGTCGAGCCGAACTCAGGCCCTGAAAGACTTGAAGATCTGCTCCCTTTCCCCCTCTCCCTAAGGGAGAGGGCTGGGGTGAGGGGGCTCTTGATCTCATCGCACCATCAACTGTGTCCCGATCCTGACTCAGCCCATCCAAGCCCTGCACCAAATATTCGGTGCGCTGTCTTTTCACCCCTCATCCAAAGGACCCCGGATGCTTGAACTTGTCGCCGCTTTTATCTGTTTGACCACCCTCCTCACCTTCGTCAACTTCCGTTTCATCGGCCTGCCGCCGACCATCGGCGTGATGGTCACCGCACTGCTGTTCTCGTTGATCCTGCAAGGTCTGAGCGTGCTCGGTTACCCCGGCCTCGAAGAACGCGTGCAGCAACTGATCGGCCAGATCGACTTCGGCGATCTGCTGATGAACTGGATGCTCTCGTTCCTGCTGTTCGCCGGCGCCCTGCACGTCAACCTGAATGATCTGCGCAGCTACCGCTGGCCCATCGGCCTGTTGGCGACTTTCGGCGTGTTGATTGCCACCACAGTAATCGGCAGCCTCGCCTATTACATTTTTGCCCTGTTCGGCTGGCACGTGAGTTTCTTGTATTGCCTGCTGTTCGGCGCGTTGATTTCGCCGACCGACCCGATTGCCGTGCTCGGTGTGTTGCGAACCGCCAACGCTTCAAAGCCGCTGAAAACCACCATCGTCGGCGAATCGCTGTTCAACGACGGCACCGCGGTAGTGGTGTTCACCGTATTGCTGGGCATCGCCCAACTCGGCGAAACCCCGACCGTCAGCGCCACCGCGATGCTGTTCGTTCACGAAGCCATTGGCGGCGTGCTGTTCGGCGGGCTTATCGGTTATCTGGTTTATCGGATGATCAAGAGTGTCGAGCAGCACCAGATCACCGTGATGCTGACGCTGGCGCTGGTTATCGGTGGTTCGGCGATGGCCACGGAGATTCACGTTTCCGCGCCGATTGCGATGGTGGTAGCCGGTCTGATCATCGGCAACCTCGGGCGCACGCTGGCGATGAACGACATGACCCGACGCTATCTCGACGGTTTCTGGGAGTTGCTCGATGACATGCTCAACGCACTGCTGTTCGCGCTGATCGGCATGGAACTGTTGCTGCTGCCGTTCAACTGGCTGCACGTGGCGGCGGCGAGCCTGTTGGCGGTGGCGATTCTGCTCTCGCGCCTGCTCACCGTGGCTCCGGCGATTGTCCTGCTGCGCCGCTGGCGGACGGTACCGGCCGGCACCATCCGGATTCTGACCTGGGGCGGTTTGCGCGGCGGTGTCTCGGTGGCATTGGCGCTGGCCCTGCCGTTGGGCCCGGAGCGCGACCTGCTGTTGAGCATCACTTACATCGTGGTGCTGTCGTCGATCCTGCTGCAGGGTCTGACCATCGGTAAACTGGTCAAGCACGCGACTCGCAACGAGCCGGCAACCACCACTGAACCTGCGCACCACTGATCACTTTTTGATCTGCTGTGGATCAGGTTTCTCGGCCTGATCCGCAGACTCCTTCGGCGCACCGCTCTCGCTGCGGATCTGCGCATGGCTGATCAGCGCGAAAATAAAGCTGCCGCCAATGATGTTCCCCGCCAGCGTCGGCCCCGCGAACACCGCCCAGAAATCACTCCACGGCAACTCGCCGGCAAACACCAGATACGACACCTCCGCCGACCCCACCACGATGTGGGTGAAATCGCCGAGCGCCATCAAATAGGTGATGAGGATGATGATCCACATCTTCGCGCTCTCCATGGACGGGATCATCCAGACCATGGTGGCGATCATCCAGCCGGAAACGATGCCCTTGGCGAACATCTGACTGGCGTGGTTTTCCATGACCTTGCGGCCGATTTCGAGGAAGGCGTGATCAGTCTTGGTGTCGAAAATCGGCAATTCCAGCATCACGTACGCCACCAGAATCGTGCCGCAGAGGTTGCCGACCAGCACCACGGTCCAAAGCCGGATCAGCCGTCCGAAGTTGAGCAGTGTCGGTTTGGTCATGACCGGCAGCACGGCCGTCAGGGTGTTTTCGGTGAACAGTTGCTGGCGGGCGAGAATGACCGCGAGGAACCCTGCGCAGTAGCCGAAACTGGCGATTACCTTGAATTCGTCGCCCTCAGGCAGGCGCGAGTTGAGCAGACCCATGCCCATCAGCGAGAGGCCCATGGTCAGCCCTGCGGCCAGTGCCGACCACCACAGCGCGGCAATGCTGCGCTCCAGTTCCTGGTCGCCTTGGGTGCGAATGATTTCATGCAGAACCGCCGCGCGGGGCGGCTGGCTTTTCTCCACTTCGTGCTGTTCTTTGGCGGAGAGGTCGGGGGTCTTGCCGTCTGTCGGGGTGGTCATGGCGTGGGAACCGTGGGGGTGGTGTTTACCTACGACTCCCGCGGCTCACGACTGTTCAGTGGCCAGATAAGGATTCGATGGCTGCACAACCGCATTCGCGAGCAAGCCCGCTCCCACAGGGGAACGCATTCCAAATGTGGGAGCGGGCTTGCTCGCGAAGGGCGCGCCGCCGATGTCACTTGGTAACTAATTCATCTTCCTTGAACTGGTCTTTGACGTACTTGATCTCGGTCCGCCCGTGCGGCGCCGGCAAACCATCTTCACCCAGATTCACGAAAACCATCTTCTCGACGGTGAGAATGCTCTTGCGGGTAATCTTGTTGCGCACTTCGCAGGTCAGGGTGATCGATGTACGACCGAACTCGGTGGCGGTGATGCCCAGTTCGATGATGTCGCCCTGGCGCGAGGCGCTGACGAAGTTGATTTCGGAAATGTACTTGGTCACCACGCGCTGATTGCCCAACTGGACGATCGCGTAAATCGCCGCTTCCTCGTCGATCCAGCGCAACAGGCTGCCACCGAACAGGGTGCCGTTGGGGTTGAGGTCTTCGGGTTTTACCCATTTGCGGGTGTGGAAATTCATCTTCACTCCTGAGTGTCTTGCCGAACGATGAACGGTATCTTGGCAGACTGAGCGGTCATGCTCCATGCAGCTTCGACTATGGTCGCCATTAGCGATCTTCATCTGGCCGACAGAAACCCTTTGGAAGATCAGTCTAGACGGCTATAATCGCCCCCGTTTCAAAACGGTCATCTTCGATTGATACCGTTTTCCCGCCACCTGTCCGAGGGGCGCTGCAGCAGGTTCAACCTGTCAGGCTCGGATGGGGCGTTGACCGGCTCAGGCCGGACACTAAACGCACAACGGCGCCCATTCGCATACATTACGAATGGAGGCTCTTCATGAGCGCTGTTATCACGCCTGCAGATTTTACCGATTACAAAGTTGCCGACATGTCTTTGGCTGCCTGGGGCCGTCGCGAAACCATCATCGCCGAATCGGAAATGCCGGCTCTGATGGGCCTGCGTCGCAAGTACTCCGGCGAACAGCCGTTGAAAGGCGCCAAGATCCTCGGCTGCATCCACATGACCATTCAGACTGCCGTGCTGATCGAAACCCTGGTTGCCCTGGGTGCCGAAGTGCGCTGGTCGTCCTGCAACATTTTCTCCACTCAGGATCAGGCCGCTGCCGCTATCGCTGCTGCCGGCATCCCGGTTTTCGCCTGGAAAGGCGAAACCGAAGAAGAGTACGAGTGGTGCCTGGAGCAGACCATCCTCAAGGATGGCCAGCCATGGGACGCCAACATGATCCTCGACGACGGCGGCGACCTGACCGAGCTGCTGCACAAGAAATACCCGCAAGTACTGGACCGCGTTCACGGCGTGACCGAAGAAACCACCACTGGTGTACACCGTCTGCTGGACATGCTGGCCAAGGGCGAGCTGAAAATCCCGGCCATCAACGTCAATGACTCGGTGACCAAGTCCAAGAACGACAACAAGTACGGCTGCCGTCACAGCCTGAACGACGCGATCAAGCGTGGTACTGACCACCTGCTGTCCGGCAAGCAAGCGCTGGTTATCGGTTACGGTGACGTGGGCAAGGGCTCCGCGCAGTCCCTGCGTCAGGAAGGCATGATCGTTAAAGTCTCCGAAGTTGACCCGATCTGCGCCATGCAAGCATGCATGGACGGCTTCGAACTGGTTTCGCCATTCATCGACGGTATCAACGACGGTTCCGAAGCGAGCATCGACAAAGCGCTGCTGGGCAAGATCGACCTGATCGTGACCACCACCGGTAACGTCAATGTTTGCGACGCGAACATGCTCAAAGCCCTGAAGAAGCGCGCCGTGGTCTGCAACATCGGTCACTTCGACAACGAAATCGACACCGCTTTCATGCGCAAGAACTGGGCATGGGAAGAAGTGAAGCCACAGGTACACAAGATCCACCGTACCGGCCCGGGCGCTTTCGACGCACAGAACGACGACTACCTGATCCTGCTGGCCGAAGGCCGTCTGGTCAACCTGGGCAACGCCACCGGTCACCCAAGCCGCATCATGGACGGTTCGTTCGCCAACCAGGTGCTGGCGCAGATCTTCCTGTTCGGCCAGAAGTACGCCGACCTGTCGCCAGCCCAGAAAGCCGAGCGCCTGACCGTTGAAGTACTGCCGAAGAAACTCGACGAAGAAGTGGCCCTGGAAATGGTTCGCGGCTTCGGCGGCGTGGTCACGCAATTGACCAAGCAACAGGCTGACTACATCGGCGTGACCGTCGAAGGCCCGTTCAAGCCGCACGCTTACCGCTACTAACAGGCGCTGACTGCTCGCTCTCCCTGTGGGAGCGAGCCTGCTCGCGAAGACGGTTTATCATTCAGCATTCGTGTTGTCTGACCCGGCGCTTTCGCGAGCAGGCTCGCTCCCACACGGGATTGCAGCGCCTCGTAGGTTCTTGTTTCCAAGGGTATGACCATGTCCCAAGACCGTCGCTACAGCTTCGAGTTCTTCCCGACCAAGACCGATGCTGGGCATGAAAAACTGCTCGCCACTGCCCGTCAGCTGGCCACCTACAATCCTGACTTCTTTTCCTGCACTTATGGCGCTGGTGGTTCGACCCGTGATCGCACCCTCAACACCGTTCTGCAACTGGAAAGCGAAGTCAAAATTCCGGCCGCACCACACTTGTCGTGCGTCGGCGACAGCAAGGACGACCTGCGCGGCCTGCTGAACGAGTACAAGGCTGCCGGCATCAAGCGCATCGTCGCCCTGCGGGGTGACCTGCCGTCCGGCATGGGCATGACCAGTGGTGAGCTGCGTCACGCCAATGAGCTGGTTGAATTCATTCGTGAAGAAACCGGCGATCATTTCCACATCGAAGTCGCTGCGTACCCGGAAATGCATCCGCAAGCACGCAACTACGAAGACGATCTCGCCAACTTCGTGCGCAAGGCAAAGGCCGGCGCCGACAGCGCGATCACCCAGTACTTCTTCAATGCCGACAGCTACTTCTACTTCGTCGAGCGTTTGCAGGCACTGGGCGTAGACATTCCGGTGGTGCCAGGGATCATGCCGATCACCAACTACAGCAAACTCGCGCGCTTCTCCGATGCCTGCGGTGCGGAAATTCCGCGCTGGATCCGCAAGCAACTGGAAGCCTACGGCGATGACACGCAAAGCATTCAGCGCTTTGGTGAACAGGTCGTCAGCGAGATGTGCGAACGCCTGTTGCAGGGCGGCGCGCCGGGGCTGCACTTCTATTCCATGAATCAGGCTGAGCCTAGCCTGGCGATCTGGAACAACCTGAAGTTGCCGCGTTGAAACAGCGGCAAGCCTCAAGCTGAAAGCGACAAGCAAGATCAAGAGATCGCAGCCTTCGGCAGCTCCTAAAGGGGTTGTCGCAGGTGCGATCTTTTGCTTTTAAAGGCCCGAAACAGAGCTTGTGCAGGCGCTTTCTGGCTCTTTCACGTTTCTCGTCGTAATCTCAAGCCATGCCTTTGATCACACAGTTATTCGCCGTGCTGGTTTTCGCTTGCCTGAGCTTCGCCGCTCGAGGCGAGAAATTGCGTATTGTCACCGAGCCGTGGGCGCCGTACGTCTACGAAGAGAACGGTAAAAACCTCGGGCTGGATTACGAAACCACGGCCATTGTCTTCAAACGGCTGGGCATTGAAGTCGAATGGCAGTTCCTGCCGTGGAAGCGCTGCCTGTCGATGCTTGAAACCGGTCAGGCCGACGGTGCCCTGGATATTTTTCACAGCGATGAGCGCGACGCCACCCTTCTCTACCCGGGCGAACCGCTGTCAGACGTCGAGTTCGTCCTGTTCTACGCCAACGACCGGCCGCACCCGTTCCGCAAACTCGAAGAACTCAAAGGCCTGACCATCGGCACCTCGCCGGGTTATCTGTATAGCTCCGATTTCAGTGAATCAACATTGTTTACCCGTGAACCGGCGCCGACTCATGAAGCCAATTTCGGCAAACTGGTGCGCGGTCGCATCGACTTGCTGATCACCGACCGCCGTGTCGGTCAGCATTTGCTCGATGAATTGAATATTCGCGATCAGATCACTGAAAACCCCACTGTCATTAGCCGCCAGAGCCAGTTTCTGGCGGTTCGGCGCAATGCCGGCATGGATTTGCTGGTGCAACGTTTCGGTGCCGAACTCAAGCGATTCAAGCGCGAACCGGCGTACGCCGAGCTGAGCGCACGGTACGGCGCGGCTCCCGCCATGGCTGCGCCGCTGGGCACTGCCACGGCCAGCGGCAAAACCGTTGAGCAGCAGGAAAGCAGCGCGCAGTGATTGCTCTGTTATACTCCGGCGTTCCCGCCAGGCTCACGCCCGGACGCCCGGAACCGTAACAGGCCTCTCGACCCGCTACAGCGCAGCTTTGCAGCCCGCGCGAGCACTCCAGACGTGCCTTCGGAACCGCAGCAGGACCGGACGGGATTGCGTCCTCTTAAACGCCATTCGCGCCAGGCAAGACTCCCATTGGGCCAAGCCCTAACTAAAACAGGATTACTCATGTCCTTTGCTTCCCTCGGTCTCTCCGAGGCTTTAGTCCGCGCCATCGAAGATGCGGGCTATACCGAGCCTACTCCGGTGCAACAGCGGGCCATTCCCGCCGTGTTGCAAGGTCGCGACCTGATGGTTGCGGCACAGACAGGTACCGGTAAAACCGGCGGTTTCGCCCTTCCGATCCTGGAGCGGTTGTTCCCCAACGGTCACCCGGACAAATCCCAGCGTCATGGCCCGCGCCAACCGCGCGTACTGGTCCTGACCCCGACCCGCGAACTCGCGGCCCAGGTTCACGAGAGCTTCAAGATCTACGCCCGTGACCTGAAATTCGTCAGCGCCTGCATCTTCGGCGGCGTCGGCATGAACCCGCAGGTTCAGGCCATGTCCCGTGGCGTCGACGTGCTCGTCGCCTGCCCGGGTCGTTTGCTCGACCTCTGCGGTCAGGGCAGCGTTGACCTGTCACACGTGGAAATCCTCGTCCTCGACGAAGCCGACCGCATGCTCGACATGGGTTTCGTGCACGACGTGAAGAAAGTCCTCGCACGTCTGCCGGCCAAGC
This sequence comes from Pseudomonas sp. IT-347P, assembly GCF_949768005.1. NCBI lineage: Bacteria > Pseudomonadati > Pseudomonadota > Gammaproteobacteria > Pseudomonadales > Pseudomonadaceae > Pseudomonas > Pseudomonas sp. IT-347P. The sequence goes on along the minus strand of NZ_CATKPQ010000033.1, from coordinate 541,026 downwards.
GTCAGAACCTGCTGTTTTCGGCGACCTTCTCCAAAGACATCACCGACCTCGCCGGCAAGCTGCTGCACAACCCGGAACGCATCGAAGTGACGCCGCCGAACACCACGGTCGAGCGCATCGAACAACGCGTATTCCGTCTGCCGGCCAGCCACAAGCGTGCGCTGCTGGCACACCTGATCACCGCTGGCGCGTGGGAACAGGTGCTGGTGTTCACCCGCACCAAGCACGGCGCCAACCGTCTGGCCGAGTACCTGGACAAACACGGCCTGCCGGCTGTGGCGATCCACGGTAACAAGAGCCAGAACGCGCGCACCAAGGCACTGGCTGACTTCAAGGCCAACCAGGTACGCATTCTGGTCGCCACCGACATCGCCGCGCGCGGTCTGGACATCGACCAGTTGCCGCACGTGGTCAACTTCGAACTGCCGAACGTCGACGAAGACTACGTGCACCGTATCGGCCGCACTGGCCGTGCCGGTCGCTCGGGCGAGGCGATCTCGCTGGTGGCCCCGGACGAAGAAAAACTGCTGAAAAGCATCGAACGCATGACCAAGCAGAAAATCGCCGACGGCGACCTGATGGGCTTCGATTCGAGCACCATTGAAGCCGAGAAGCCGGAAGCCCGTGAGCGTCCGGACATGCGCAACCCGCGTAACCCACGTGGCCCGCGCGGCGACGGCCCGAATGGCGGCGGTGGTGGTGGCGGTCGTAAAGACAAAGGCAAAGACAAGGGCAAGGAAAAACCGGCCGGTGAACGTGGCGAGCGCCCTGCCCGTCAGCAGAAGCCGCGCGAAGGCACGCCGAGCCGCGAACAGCGTCCGAGCCAGCCGCCACGTGCAGCGGCTGATCGTGCACCGGACGAGTTCCTCGACGACGATATCGATAACTTCGGTAACCGCGTTGACTACGTGCCGAAGCCGGCTCCTGCCGGCGGCCGTGGTCGTCGTCAAGGCGCACCGGCTCAAGGTGCTGGCGCAGGTTCCGGCGCACCACGCGGCGGTCAGTCGCAGGGTCGTCAGAACGGTCCGCGCAACAGCAACGGCTCGAGCACCGGCACCCCGCCAGCCAAACGCAGCGGCCCGCGCAATGGCGCACCGCGCGATGGTCAGTCGGGCCGTCGTGACGAGTCTTCGTCGCGCAATCGCCGTCCGGCCCGTGACGATCAGCCACGCAGCGAGCCTGCCGTGCAGAACCCGCGCAGCAATGGCCCGAAGATCATGCACAAGGAATCGAAAGCCGACCGCTTCCCGACGCCTGAGCAGCTCGATCAACTGCCAAGCCGCCCGCGTGGCGAGAAACCAGCCTTGCTGACCCGCAATCGCTGATTTCACGCCGCAATGAAAATGCCCCGACTCGAAAGAGCCGGGGCATTTTTTTTGACTTGTGGAAATCGCAAGATCACTCAACTCCCTGTGGGAGCGGGCTTGCTCGCGAAAGCGTCGGATCAGTCGAGACCTCTGGTGAATGACACACCGCATTCGCGAGCAAGCTCGCTCCCACAGTGGATATGCGCTGGTCTCAAGTCATGTGACGGACAATAAAAAACGCCCCCAGCCTTGCGACCGGGGGCGTTTTTGTGTGGCGGCGAAAGTTATTTCGCTTTCACACCTTCAAACGAAACATACAGCTCGACCGCATCGGACTTCGGACCGAGGTCTTTCTGCTTGCCGAAATCGGAACGCTTGATGGTCGTGGTGCCTTCGAAGCCGGCACGGTAGCCGCCCCATGGATCCTTGCCTTCGCCCAGGAAGGTGGCCTTGACGACGACTGGCTTGGTCACGCCCAGCAGGGTCAGGTCGCCGGTCACGTCAGCAGTGTTGGCACCGGTGGATTTGACGCTGGTGGAAACGAAAGTGGCCTTGCCGAATTTGCTGGCGTTGAGGAAGTCATCGCTGGCGATGTGCTTGTCGCGCTCGGCGTGGTTGGTGAACACGCTGGCAGTGTTGACGTTGAACTCGATCTTGCTGTCTTCAGGCTTGGCAGCGTCGAAGCTGAACTTGCCGTCGATGTCCTTGAAGGTACCGGTGATGTAGCTGTAACCCAGGTGGCTGATCTTGAAGTCGACGAAGGCGTGCTGGCCTTCCTTGTCTACTACGTAGTCAGCAGCCATTACGTTGGCGGACAGCACGGCAGAACCGATTGCCAGAGCGGCCAGAGTCTTTTTCAACATGCTTTCTTTTCCTTTGAGTCGAGGTTGAACTTCAGGCTTTGCGACCGAGCATTCGAGTGAGGGTCGCATCACGATCGATAAAGTGGTGCTTCAATGCTGCCAACGCATGGAGACCGGAAAAAATTACCAGCGCCCACGCCAGCCAGAGATGAATCACCCCAGCGGTATCTGCCTGATCCGGTAGCCCGGAAACCAGTGCAGGAACTTCAAACAAGCCAAACACCGGGATCCCGACACCGTCTGCGGTGGAAATCAGGTAACCGGCAAGCATCACAGCGAACAGCGCCAGATACAGAAACCCGTGGCCAAACTTGGCGCCGATGCGGGTCATGCGGCTGTAGCTTTGCAGCGTCGGCGGCGGTGGGCTGATAAAGCGCCACAACACCCGCAACACCATCACACCCAGCAGCACCAGACCGATGCTCTTGTGCAGATCCGGCGCGTCTTTGCGCCAGCTACTGTAGTAATCCAGGCCAACCATCCAAAGGCCCAGCGCGAACAGCCCGAAGACCGCCAGCGCCACGCCCCAGTGCATGAAAATGCTGACCCAACCATAGCGCGAAGAAGAGTTACGTAGCTGCATTGCCCAAATCCTGTGAGAACTGCGAACCAAGACTAGCGAGTTATCTATCGAATTAAAGCGGAAAATTTTGCTTTGAAATATCGAGAAATACGATCAAGAGTCTGGAAGTGGCGTGTTAAGGAAAGATTAAAGGCGATTACGGCGTGGGACGTCTGGACAAATGATCGTTGCTGAACTCTCGGGCGCCTGCACAAGCGCAAGCAAAGGTGGCCGAGGGAAACGGCCGAACGGGACAGCGTTATTCAAGTAACCGGCCCTCTATTCATGGCTGATTAGTTATGAAGTACCGCCGGCGGTTGCAGACAATCGGCGCTGTAGGGATCTATCTGGCATTTATGCGCGAGCTCTGAACTATAACCGCCAGGAAAGAAACGCCCGTTGGAGCAACCGGGAAGTGCAATCAGCAAAAGCATGAGCGTGAACGTTTTCATCAAGTGCCTCCTATTTTTCCCAGCATAGAATTGGCGCCGGGGCACCCGCTATCACCTCACTCTGAGTACTTTGTGGGAAGGCTCCGGTACACAAGTAAGCTCCGTGACCGGATGGCGAAGGACAAAAATGCAGGAAAAAAAACGCGACCCGAAGGCCGCGTTTTTTATTGAAGCAAAGGCTTACTGCGCCTTCGTCTCAGTGGTGGCAGCAGGCTTGGCCGCTGGCTTCTTCGCCGGCTCAGCCTTCTTCGCTGCCGGTTTCGCCGCAGGCTTTTTCGCGTCGGTTTTCGCAGCAGGCTTCTTCGCTGCAGGCTTGGCTGCCGCTTTTTTCGCCGGTTCAGCCTTCACCGGTGTCGCAGGCTTCGGCGCTTCCACCGGAGCTGGCGCAGGGGCCGGGGTTGGCGCAGGCGCTGGAGCAACCGGAGCTGGAGCCGGCTCTGGCGCCTTCACAGGCTCAGGCTTCTTCTCGTCATCCGAACCGCCAAACAGGTTGCTGAAGAAGTTGCCCTTCTTCGCCGCCACGGCACCCGCCGCACCCGCCGCGCCTGCCGCGGCTGCGGCCGGCACGACTTTCGCCGGTTCAAACGACTTGCCCGCCGCCAGATCTTCAACCTGACTGGCCGCACGCTGACCGGTGCGCAGTGCGCCCTCCAGCGTGCCCGGGAACAAGGTATCGGTGTGTTCGCCGGCGAACGTCACGCGTTGCAGCGGACGTTCCCACAGGCGCCAGAACTTGCTGATCTGGCCCGGACCGAAGGCCAGGTAGGCGCCGCCCATCGACGGGTCGGTGCTGTAGCGACGGATTTCATAACCGGTGAACGAGCCACGGGCCTGTGGATAAAACGCGTGCAGGCGGATCAACACCTGATCGACCATCTGCTTGTCGCCGAACGCCTGCATCACACGGGCGTTGTCGCCAGACAGGTTGATCACCACGTTGGCGCCGCCCTTCAGGGCTGGTTCGATCCAGAGCATGCCGAGGCCGGCGTTGCTGTAAATCTCGCCGGACATGCGCGCCTTGCTTTCCCACACCGGCGTCTTGAACTTCAACATGATCTGGTCGCGCCAGCCGTAGTTGGTGCCTTTGATTGCAGCCAGATGCTGAGCATCCAGTGCCGGGGTCAGGGCAATCTTGTTCAATGCGCGCAATGGCACGGCCAGCACCACGTAATCGGCCTGGTAACCGACGCTGCCAACCTTGACGGTCACGCCGTCCTTGTCCTGGGTGATGGCGGACACTGGCGAGTTGGTCTTGATGGTTTTGATCTGTTTGACGAACGCCTGCGCCAGCACCTGGCTGCCGCCGACCAGACGCGAAGCACGCAGGTCACGGTCGGAGATGCCGCGATACACGCGGTTCTGCTGAGCGAAGTACAGCAGCGACAGACGCGAAGGTTCGTCGTAGTGGGTGCGGATGTCCTGATTGATCAACTGACGCGCGGTGGCTGGCAGGTTCTGCTTGTCGAGCCAGCTCGACACGTTGATCTGATCCAGTGCGTGCAGGGTGCTGGTCGCCGCCGGGTTCTGCGGGTCGTCAATCGAACGCGCCAGGTCATCGAGGGTTTTCTGGTAGCGCTTCAAGGCATCGGCGGTGGCCGGTTGCTTGGTTGCCAGATCCGCGGCAGAGAAGTACTCGCCGTCGATCAGATAACCTGGGGTACGCACGAATTCCGGTGCCGGCGTGGTACCGAGCTTGAAGGTCGAGACGTACTTGTTCAGCACTGGCTGGGTCTTGTCGTTGCCGATCCACTCGCTGGTGGCCATGCCCGAGCGGCCGCCCAGGCTCGGCTTGGCTTCCAGCAGCGTGACCTGCCATCCCTTGTTTTGCAGTTCGTAAGCAGCAGTCAGGCCCGACAGGCCGCCGCCGATCACAATTGCGGTTTTATCCTTGGCCAGCGCCGTAACGCTGAACAGCCCCAACATCACCAGCGCACAGGCGCGCAGCCAACCGACAGACATTCAGCGAACTCCGGAAATACACAGAAAAAAGCAGTTGTGCGGGTCAGACGACCCAAAGAACCGCGAAGAATACGTTAGCCATCAAAACGCCGCCAGCGACGTCTATCGGCTCATACAAAGTAGCTCAATCGACACAATGGGTTGTCCCCGCGCGATGCATTGCATAGGCTTGCGCGATTGTTTGCCCGCGCCTGTCGCGAGCCGCCTCGAGGAGACTGTAAATGGGCCTGAATAACCAGTGGATGCAACGCGATCTCGCGGTGTTGTGGCATCCCTGCACCCAGATGAAAGACCACGAACAGCTGCCGCTGATCCCGATCAAGCGCGGCGAAGGCGTCTGGCTCGAAGACTTCGAAGGCAAGCGCTACCTCGACGCGGTCAGCTCGTGGTGGGTCAACGTGTTTGGCCACGCCAACCCGCGCATCAACCAGCGCATCAAGGATCAGGTCGATCAGCTGGAACACGTGATTCTGGCCGGTTTCAGCCATCAGCCAGTGATCGAGCTGTCCGAACGTCTGGTGAAGATGACCCCGCAAGGCCTGAACCGGGTGTTCTACGCCGATAACGGTTCGTCCTGCATCGAAGTCGCGCTGAAAATGAGCTTTCACTACTGGCTCAATCGCGGCCAGCCGAACAAAAAACGTTTCGTCACCCTGACCAACAGTTACCACGGCGAAACCATGGCGGCGATGGCGGTCGGCGACGTGCCATTGTTCACCGAAACCTACAAAGCGCTGCTGATGGACACCATCAAGGTGCCGAGCCCGGATTGCTACGGGCGCCCCGAGGGCATGAGCTGGGAAGAACACTCGCGCAATATGTTCGCCGCCATGGAACAGACTTTGGCCGAGCATCATGACAGCGTTGCGGCAGTGATCGTCGAGCCGCTGATTCAGGGCGCGGGCGGCATGCGCATGTATCACCCGGTCTACCTCAAGCTGCTGCGCGAGGCCTGCGACCGCTATGGCGTGCACCTGATCCACGACGAAATCGCCGTCGGCTTCGGCCGCACCGGGACGATGTTCGCCTGCGAGCAGGCTGGCATTCGTCCGGACTTCCTCTGCCTGTCGAAAGCCCTGACCGGCGGCTATCTGCCGCTGGCCGCGTGCCTGACCACCGATGAAGTCTACAGCGCGTTCTACGACGACTATCCGACCCTGCGCGCGTTCCTGCATTCGCACAGCTACACCGGCAACCCGCTGGCCTGCGCGGCAGCTTTGGCGACGCTGGATATCTTCGAGCAGGACAACGTCATCGAGAACAACAAAGCCCTGGCCCAGCGCATGACCTCGGCGACGGCGCATCTGGTCGATCATCCGAACGTGTCTGAAGTGCGCCAGACCGGCATGGTCCTGGCCATCGAGATGGTCAAGGATAAAGCCACCAAAGAGGCCTACCCTTGGCAGGAACGTCGCGGCTTGAAGGTGTTCCAGCATGCGCTGGAGCGCGGCGCGTTGTTGCGTCCGCTGGGCAGCGTGGTGTATTTCCTGCCGCCCTATGTGATCACCCCGGAGCAGATCGACTTTCTGGCCGAAGTGGCCAGCGAAGGCATCGACATCGCCACACGTGACAGCGTCAGTGTGGCCGTGCCGAAAGACTTCCATCCCGGCTTTCGCGATCCGGGTTGATTCAGCTTGTTTGAGATTTGCGGTGTTCGAACTGCCGCTTTCGCGAGCAAGCTCGCTCCCACAGGGGAATGCATTTCAAGTGTGGGAGCGAGCTTGCTCGCGAATGAAGTCGACACCGATCCAACGGATTCACATCTTTTCAGAGACCCGAAATGAGACTGTCCCGCTTCTTTATCGACGCCCCCCTGAGCACCGGCGAACACGAATTGCCCGAGGCCCAGGCGCATTACATCAGCCGCGTACTGCGCATGGCCGAAGGTGATGCGGTGCAGCTGTTCGACGGTTCCGGCCACGAGTTTCGTGGTTCGCTGGTGGAAGTCGGCAAGAAACGCGTGGTGGTGCAGATCGACGAACAACTCGCAGGCCAGGTCGAGTCGCCGCTGCACATCCACCTTGGCCAAGGCCTGTCCCGGGGCGAGCGGATGGACTGGGCGATTCAGAAAGCCACCGAACTGGGCGTGAATGAAATCACCCCGATCTTCAGCGACCGCTGCGAAGTGCGACTGAAGGATGAGCGCGCCGACAAACGCCTGCTGCACTGGCGCCAAGTGGCAATCAGCGCTTGCGAGCAATGTGGTCGTTCGCGGGTGCCGGTGATTCATCCGCCGGTGTTGCTGGCGGACTGGATCAAGCAGACTGAAGCCGAGTTGAAACTGGTGCTGCACCCGGTGGCTGAGCCGCTGGTGAGCCATGCCAAGCCGGCGACGCTGGCGTTCCTGATCGGGCCTGAGGGTGGGTTGACGGATGCTGAGGTTGAACAGGCCAAGGGCAACGGCTTCCATGCTGCCCGGCTTGGGCCGCGGGTGTTGCGGACAGAGACTGCGCCGGTGGTTGCATTGGCGGTGGCTCAGCAACTTTGGGGTGATTTTTAGGGCCTCTTCGCGAGCAAGCCCGCTCCCACATTGGATCTTCAGTGAACACAAAATGTGTATCCACCCAAGTAACCATGTGGGAGCGGGCTTGCTCGCGAATGGCAGCGCCTCGGTCTAACCGTTACTCCACAGGATCGCTGACCGGTTTGGCGATAATCGCCTTCAACTCGCTGGTCATCGGAAACTCCAGGTTCAACCCCTTCGGCGGAATCGGCCGTTCAAACCAGCGCTGATAAATCCCGTTGATCTCACCCGAACGGTACAGATCCGCCAACGCGCCATTCACCAGCGCCAGAAACTGCGGATCGTCCTTGCGCACCATGCAGCTGTAGATTTCCCGCGACTGCTCCTCCCCCACCACCACCCAGTTGTGCGGATCGCGCGCCTTGGCCCGCTCGCCGTAGAGCAGCGCGTCGTCCATATAGAACGCCGCTGCACGTCCCGACTCGAGCATCTGGAACGCCTCGCCGTGATCCTTGGCGCTGATCACTGACATGTCGAGTTTATGGTCGTGGTTGTAGCTCTTCAGATAGCGCTCATTGGTCGTGCCCGCCGTGGTCACCACGTTCTTGCCGCGCAGATCATCGAAGCTTTTGATGCCGCTGTCCCTGGCCGTCAGCAACTGACCTTTGACGTAGATGAAACCATAGGAAAACGACACCTGTTTCTGCCGCTCGGCGGTGACGCCGGTGGAGCCGCATTCAAGGTCGACCGTGCCGTTCTGCACCAGCGCAATCCGCGTTTGCGAGGTGACGAGGCTGTACTTCACCTTCAGCTCCGGCAACGACAGTGTCTGCTGGATGCGCTCGACAATCTTGCCCGCCAGATCCACCGAATAGCCCATCGGTTTACCAGTGTTATCGCCCACGTAAGAGAACGGCACCGAGGCATCGCGATAGCCCAGGGTGATGCTGTTGGCGCTGGCGATCTTGCCAAGCGTGCCGGTCAATGGCGCCTCATTGGCGTGGGCCTGAGCGCCTATCAGCAGTCCCAGCGTACAGGCAAGCAACGTGACTTTTTGCATTGTTATTCTCCGTTGTCGATGTGGTTGTTTTGAACGGTAGAGCGTTGATCAATCACGCCGCACGAGGATTGAAACCGTGCAGATCAATCGACGTATGTTGTTGGCCAATCAGCTCACTGAGCAACTGTGCGCTGCCGCAGGCCAAGGTAAAACCAAGCGCACCGTGGCCGAGATTGAGCCATAGATTGCGATAGGCCGTGGCGCCTAGGAGTGGCACACCGGTTGGCGTAGCCGGACGCATACCGGCCCACTCGACAGCGGCGTCGTAGTTTCCGGCGTCGGGAAACGTGTCACGGGCCTGACGTTTGATCAGCGCCAATCGTTGTGGATCAACCGCCGGATCGAAGCCGACAATATCGACCATCGCCGCCACGCGCAGCTGTTCGCCGATACGTGCGTAAACGATCTTGCGGTCGTAGTCGGTGATGCTCACGTCCGGCGCGCGGTGTTCGCTGCCGATCGGCACGGTCAGGCTGTAGCCCTTCAGCGGGTACAGCGGTAAACGCAGACCGGGCAGCGCCAGCAGTGAACTGCGATGGCCGGCGGCGATGACCAGTTGCTCGATCGGCAGCGTTTCATCGCCCAATTCGATAGCCGTGACCGCCCCATTGCTATGCCGGATCGCGGTCACCGCTTGGCCGAATCGAAACTCGCAACGCCCCGACGCCCTCAAGCGCACGGCCAGTTGCTGACAGAAACCGTGGCAGTCGCCGACCTCCTCATCCGGCGTGTAGATCGCGCCAACAAACGGTGCATCGGCCAGCGCCGGCTCCAGTTGCGCGCACTCGCTGGCGGACAACACCTGCTGTTGCTGCGGATCGGCCAAACCTTTACGCGCATGCTCAAAGCTGCCGGCATTGCGGAAGGTCACCAGTTTGCCGTTGCGTCGCCAGTTGAATCCGTCCATTCCCTGGTCCTCGCGCCAGCGCTTCAATGTGCTCTGGCTGAACAGCGCCAGCCGCAACAGATGCGCGGCATTTTCACGGTTGACCGACGTGCGGCAGGCGGCGAGAAACGACGCCATCCAGCGCCATTGCGCCGGGTCCAGACGCGGACGCAGCTTGAGCGGTGAATCGCCGCGCAGCATCCACCCAATCGCTTGCACCGGCACACCGGCATCGGCCAGCGGCGCAACGTAGCGATAGGACAACTGGCCGCCGTTGGCAAAACTGGTCTCGGTGCCGAGCGAATCACGCGCCTCGATCACCGTCACCGCAAAGCCGTCGCGCACCAGCGCATACGCCGTTGTCAGCCCGATCACGCCACCGCCGATGATGCACACACGCTGAGCCATTGCTGCCTCTGAACCCTGCTAAAGACGGTTGCGAGGTTAGCGCCAGGTGACAGCTGCCGAACAATGAATAAAGATGCCTGAACCATAAACAAAGGTTATGGACTCGCCATGCGCCTACGTCACATCGAGATTTTCCAGGCCATCCGCCAGACCGGCTCGGTCAGCGGCGCGGCGCAGTTGCTGCACGTCTCGCAACCGGCGGTGAGCAAAGTGTTGCAGCACGCCGAACAACAACTGGGGTTTCCATTGTTCCTGCGCGTGCGTGGCAAATTGCAGGCGACTCCAGAGGCACTGGAACTGGAGCGCGAAGTCGACAAGGTCACGGAAAGTCTGCAGAGCGTGCGGCGCCTGGCTCAGAGCCTGCGCCGCGAGCCGGGCCACAGTTTGCGCATTGGTGCGACGCCAGCGCTGGCCTTGTCGCTGCTACCGCCGGCAATTCACCAGTGGACGACGCGTTATCCGGACATCGCTTGCGAACTGTCCAGCGCCCACAGCCGTGAGCTGATGCAGAGTTTGTTGATGCGCGAGGTGGATGCCGCGTTGACCTTGCAAATGACCGATCACCCGGGATTGAAGGTGCAAGCGCTGGCATCGGGGGTTTTGGTCGCGTTGGCGCCGAAGGATTTCTGGCCGGTTGAGACGGCAGGAAAACCCTTGCCGTTGATGGCGCTGGCGGGGGTGCCGTTGATTGGTTTGTCGAGTGCCGATCCGTTGGCGGCCCGGCTCGACAGTTATCTGGAAGCGGTCGAACCGCCACCGCTGGTGCGGATTGCCGTGCAGACCTATTCACTGGCGCGGGCAATGGTGGAATCCGGCGCGGGGGTGGCGGTGATTGACCCGTTCACGGCCCTCGGCGCATCTTCGGCGACCACCACCATTCGCCCGTTGGCTCCATCGCTGCCAATCACGCTGTACGCCGTGACCCGCGCCAGCGAACCACCGCCGCATACCCTGAGTGACCTGCTGAAAATCTTCAGCGATCGCGCACAAGAACAACTCAATAACCTGAACCCTGCACCACTCTAAGGTGAATGAAAATCCTGTGGGGGCTGGCTTGCCAGCGATGACGGAGTGTCAGTCGACTCTTATGTTGATTGATCCACCGCCATCGCTGGCAAGCCAGCTCCCACAGGGTCTGCGGTAATTTAGAGGACATAAAACAGAATCGCCACAAAGTGCAGCAGACTCCCGGCGATCACGAACAAATGCCAGATCCCGTGCGCATGCCGCAACCGGTGATCAAGGGCAAAAAAGATAATCCCCACGGTGTACAAAACCCCACCCGACGCCAGCCAGGCAAACCCGGTCGTGCCCAGCGCCGCAATCAACGGTTTCACCGCCACCAACACGATCCAGCCCATCACCGCGTAAATCACGATCGACAGAATCCGCGCCTCCGAACGCGGTTTGATTTCCTGCAGAATACCGATCAGCGCCAGCCCCCAGACAATCCCGAACAACGTCCAGCCCCACGGCCCGCGCAGGGTCACCAGGCAGAACGGCGTATAACTGCCGGCAATCAGCAGGTAGATCGAAAAGTGATCAACCTTCTTCATGATCGCTTTCTTGCGCCCGCGCACGCTGTGGTACACGGTCGAGGCGCTGTAAAGCACCAGCAAGGTAAACGCGTAAATCGCCACGCTGACAATCTTCCACGGGCTGCCGTCGAGGCAGGCAATCACCAACATCCACACGCCACCAATAAATGCCGCCACCGCCCCGACCAGATGGGTCCAGGCGTTCAATCGTTCTCCGTGATACATGTATTGCTCACCTCACATTCGTTACCGCAGCGCGCAAGGCTCGGGCCTTGAGCGTAAAAGCGCAATGTTTCTGTTCAACACCAGCCTGCACATGTCGTGGTAATTGGGCACAATCGGCCGATACCAAAAAGAGTCCGCGCCATGCTGATCGACGAAGAGTTGACCCTGAAAAAACTCGAGGTGTTCCTCGCCTTCATGCGCACCGGCAACCTCAGCCGCGCCGCCGCCGAGTTGCAGACCAGCAACGTCAGCGTTCACCGCGCGATTCATTCACTGGAAAGCGCCCTGCGTTGCCCGCTGTTCAAGCACGAAGGGCGCAATCTGACGCCGCTGGAAAGTGCCTATGTATTGGAGGAACGCGCGCAGAAGCTGATCAACGACGTCGTCGAAAGCGTACGTCTGACCCGCGAAGCCGCCGGGTTCTCCGCCGAGCGCTTCAAACTCGGCTCGTTGTATTCGCTGACGGTGAAGACCGTGCCGCAACTGATCATGGGCCTGAAAATCCGCCGCAGCGAACTCAATATCGACCTGATCCTCGGCTCGAACATCGACCTGCTCTACAAGCTGAAAAACATGGAAGTCGACGCGATCCTGGTGTCACTGGACGAGAGCATCAACGACCCGGATTGCGAGCAGATTGCGTTGTTCTCCGACGACATCTTCCTCGCCACCCCGGCGGACTCGAAGTTTGCCCAGCGCAGTGAAGTGGATCTGGCTGAGGTGCGTGATGAAACGTTTATCACGCTGACCCAGGGCTTTGCGACCCACCAGGATGGCGTGCGGGTATTCAAGCAGGCGGGGTTCGAGCCGAAGGTGGCGATGCAGGTGAATGACATCTTCACGCTGTTGAGCATGGTCAGCTCGGGGGTGGGTTATGCGTTGCTGCCAGGAAGGATTGCGGCGGTGTATGAGAACCGGGTGAAGCTGATTCCGCTGCAGGAGAAGTACCGGTTGCAGCAGCACATTGGTGTGGTGTTCTTGAAGGCCAAGGAGCGGGATCCGAATTTGCTGGCGTTGTTGGCGGAGTGTCGGATGTATGCGAATCGGCAGGGTGGGGTTTAGATCAAGATCAAAATCAACAGCTACCCCCTCACCCCAGCCCTCTCCCCCAAGGGGGCGAGGGGGAAAGGGAGCAGATCGGGGGTTTTTCAGAACCTGAGTTCGACTCAGGATTTTCAGGTCGGCGTACCTCCAACATCCCCCGCGGTCAGTCCCCTCTCCCTCCGGGAGAGGGCTAGGGTGAGGGGCTTTTGATTTTCAGCCCACAATCCCGCGAACAATAAAAAACAACAACGACGGCCCAAGCAAACACCCAAGCCCGGTATGAAACGTAGCCGTCAACGCCCCATAAGGCACCAACCGCCGATCCGTCGCCGCCAGCCCCGCCGTCACCCCACTCACTGTCCCGGCCAAACCACCAAACACCATCGCCGAACGCGGATTATCCAGGCCCATCCAGCGCGCCGCCACCGGCGTACCCACCATCACCAGAATCGCCTTGATCAACCCGGTGGCAATCGACAGTGCCATCACATCCGAGGTCGCGCCAATCGCCGCACCGGTCACCGGCCCGACGATATAAGTCACCGCGCCCGCGCCAATGGTGGTCATGCTCACCGCATCGCGATAACCGAACGCCCAGGCCATGCTCGCGCCGACAATGAACGGCAGGATCGTGCCCAGCAGCAGCGCAATCACACCAATCATCCCGGCCTTCTTCGCCTCGGTCGCCTGCACTTCAAACGCGGTGGCCACAATCGCAAAGTCACGCAGCATCGCCCCACCCATAAGGCCGATACCAGAGAACAACGTCAGATCCGCCAGGCCCTTCTGCCCGCCGGTCATGGTGCCGCCGACCCAGGCCAGCACCAGACCAATAACAATGGCAATCGCCGAACCGTGAATGCGTCCGAACGTCAGGCGTTTGGACAGAACCACCGACACCCACATGATCACGCCGACGAAGGCGAATGCGGTGACCAGCCCGTTATGTTCCAGCCCTTTTTCGATGAGATCCCACATATCAGCGACCTCCTACTGGCGTGCCGACCGGAGAAATTTCCGCCGGTTCGTCAGGCAATGGTTCGCCTTTATGCGTGCGGCTGATCAAAGCAATCGTGCAACCACAGACCACCACCGAACCGATCGCCGCCAGCACCGCCACCGGACCGCCGTGCAGCGCCGTGACAACGTTCTGTTGCGCGGCCATCGCCACCACCACCGGAATGTACATCGCGCCCCAGAAGCCGACGCCCATCTCGCAATCCTTGGTCATGCCGCCGCGCTTGTGCATCCACAACCGCGCGCAGATCAGCAGGATCATGGCGATGCCGACCCCGCCGACGTTGGATTTCACGCCCAGCAACACGCCGAGCATGTCACCCATGATCACCCCTGCCAGCGTACAGATCGCGAGCAGCGCCACACCGTAAATAATCATTGTTGTAGTCCTCAAAGTGCATCGTCGAATGTTGTTTTTGTTGTTCGAAGCTTGAGTCGGCGGTTTTAGAGTTGGCGGCCATCCTCCTCACGCAGCAGCGCCTGCAAGGTGTCGAGCCGCGCACTGTCGAAGGCAGTGACCGTGCCCTGCTCGAACACCCGGCGCGCCAGCCCGGTCAGCACCGCACCGGGCGGCAGCTCGATCTGTAATCGTACGCCGCGCTCGTAGGCGCTTTGCACGGTGCCGCGCCAATCCACCACGCGGCACATGTTGAAGGCGAGGTCGTCGCGCAGCGCTTCTACTTTGGTCACAGGGCGCGCGCGACTGCCGCTCAGGTAGGCGATCCGAGGGGTTTTCAGTTCAACCTTGGCAAAGGCTTCGGCGAGGGTTTGCGCCGGTGTTCCCAGCAATGGGCAGTGCGACGGCACGCTCACTGCCAAACGTTTTGCCAGACCAGCGCCGCGACTGCGCGCCAGTTCGGCCACGGTTTGCATGGCCTTGTCGCTGCCGGCAATCACCACTTGGTTATCGGCATTGATGTTGGCCAGATACACCGGCGAGTCTTCGCTGTGTACCTGTGCCAGCAGCATTTCGACTGTGGATAATTGCAGGCCGATGATCGCGGTCATGCCGTAGCCTTGTGGATAAGCTCGCTGCATCAGTTCACCGCGCAGGCTGACCAGATGCAACGCATCGCTGAAGCTCAAAGCGCCGGCAACCACTGCTGCCGGGTAAGCGCCGATGGACAGGCCGGCGACGTAATTCGCCGAGAGTCCGTCCTGCAACAACTGCCGAGATGCAGCGACGCCGGCAATCAGCAGGCACAGCTGAACGGCCCTTGTCGTGCGCAGCGCTTCGCTGGAGTCAAGCAGCGAGACATCTTCGCCGAGCACATCGCTGGCCTCGGTCAACGTTTCCCGAGACACGCGCTGAAGCATGCCGGCTTGCTGCGCGCCTTGGCCGGGAAATACCAGCAGGCTGCTCACGCTGCCTGCTCCTGCGGGTTCCATGGATCACTCACCAGACAGGCTTGATGCTCGTTTTTCAGCAGCACGCGTGCAGTTCCGCTGGCCCATTCGCGCAGTGCGACAGCACCGAACGGCGTCTGCAACTGCATGTCGATCCGGCACTCGGCTTGATCGAAAATCTCTACGAATTTACGAGCCTGATTACGCGTGATCAGCTGCGGTGTACGCAGAATCAGATCGAGATCGCTGGCCGCGTGCATCGCGATAAAACCACTGGCCAATTCAAACCCGACACTGCCGCTGACACCCCAGACCCAACCGCAATCGTCGAGCATCGGCCGCAGTTGTTTGAGCGCCTGCATGACCGGCAGATCGCGCTCGCTGCCGACGTGACACAGCGCCTCCGGACTGACCCGACAGGCAATGGAATCCAGCGCCATAAACGCCGCCAGCCGTTGCTCGCGCAACACACCGCGCACGCCCACCGCGACAAAACCTTCTTCGCTCAACGCCCGCCGCACCACCACCGGTTGCCCGGCGTCCAGTGACTCGACCGCCCACTGTGGCGCATCCGCCGGCAACTGCGCCGGGGTCATGCCCCAGAGCAGGTCGTGGGCCAGAGGCGTGTTCACCACTGCGCCCTCAGCAATTCGCGAACCTTGCTGGAGGCCGCACGGTTTTTCGCGCCGAGTCGATTGCTCAAGTCAGTACCGGAGATATCGCCAATGGCCTGCTTCAGGCATTCGTTAACCCTTGATAGATCCTCGGCCGTCGGCTGTTCAATCTGCTGCACCGACAGGGTTTCCCAGAGCAAGCCAAGGCTGGCATAACTGTCGATGTCATAGGCCATCGGCGGCACACTGGCGGCCAGCGCTTCCAGCTCTTCAACACTGCGCAACGTCACCCGCGCTGCCGACGCCTTGCCCATCGCATGCACCATCACGCCCGGATCACGCAGCGCAATCAAACGGTTGGCCTGATAACCATGCGCGAGAAATGCCCCGGACATCGCCTTACCGACCAGCAACGCAATCACCGGATGCCCGGCCAATCGTGCGCGGGCATAACTGTCCGCCGCACCGGCCAGCGCCTGGTGAATACCGAGGGCTTCTTCGCGACGACCGTAAGCCTGGCTCGGCACATCGACGATGGCGATGATCGGACGCTTCTGCGCTTTACCATGGTCAGAGCTGATCGCGTCATCCACAGCCTTGGCCAGACCCCAGCCTTCGAGCAAACCGACTTCGCCATTACGAGCGCGAGGGAAACGATTGTCCGGGTCAGCGACCACAGCGATAAAACGCCCCAGCTCACCGTCGGCAACCTTCAACGATGGCGGCAGCCCTTCGACACTTTTAGCGCCCGCGCTCAACGCGTCGAACCAGTTCAAACCACGCAGCGAATAACCGCTCATGAGCGCTCTCCTTGATACAGATCGCGAACCACCGACGGTTCGATTTGCGGGTCAGTGTTCAGACTGCTCAACTTCTGCAGAAACCATTCGGCACGTTGACTGCGCGGTAGCTTTGACAAACCTTGTTGGAGCAATTCGCCGACCTGCTGACGAATCTTCGCCACGTCATCGGCGACATATCGATCGACCAGTCCACTGGCGAAACGCTGCTCGCCGCCAGTCAGACTCCAAATAAAGGGCCGGTCGCGAGAGTCGTATTCCTCGATCCCGGCTTCCTGCTCGATCACCTGCGGGCCGTTCAAGCCGAGGCGTGCCTCCTGAGTCACCAGCAAATAACTGCACAGAGCAGCGGCAATCGACATACCGCCGAAACACCCAACGCTGCCCGCCACGACGCCGACCACCGGTTGGTACTGCTGCAAATCGACAATCGCCGCATGAATATCAGCAATCGCCGCCAGCCCGAGATTGGCTTCCTGCAAGCGCACACCACCGGTTTCCAGCAACAGCACAGCGCGGGTCGGAATGCCTTTGCGGTTATCTTCAGCGGCCAATTCCAGCGCGCCGGCAATCTTCGCCCCGCCGACTTCGCCGAGGCTGCCGCCCTGAAACGCACCTTCAATCGCGGCAATGACCACCGGCAAACCATCGAGGCTGCCCTTGGCAATCACCACCCCGTCATCGGCCTGCGGCACCACGCCCTGACGTTCGAGCCACGGCGACATGACCCGTTGAAACGGGTCGAGCAGTTCACGAAAACTGCCGGCATCGAGCAAGGCCTTCGCCCGTTGCCGCGCGCCGAGTTCGACGAAGCTGTGCTTGTTGAGCAGCTCTGTGCTGTCAGTCATGGCCAACCTCCTCGAAACCTTGTTCCAGGCGCAAGCGCACCACCCCCGGCGTCGCGCCGAAATCGTGGATATCGATGGCCATCGCCGGCGGCGTGGTGCCGTCGAACATCCGCGCAAACAGATGCTGCCAGCGCAGCTGCGCACCGTTCACCGATGTCTGCACATTGATCGTCAGCTTGCCGGCCAGACCCGGCTCGATCAGCACTTCCAGATCACCCGAGCCGACACAACCGACCAGCGCGCGACCGCGTGGCGGCTGCCCGGCGGGGAATTCAAACGATAGGGTTTCCATCAAAACGCTCCCTGATAGATGCCGTCGCGCTCGATGCGATCGAGCAGCAGCGTGGCGGCGAGCAAGTCGGCGGCGCCACCGGGCGAGGCATTCAATGCGATGAGTTGTTGATCGAGTTCGTGCAAGCGACGACGACCGCTGAGGCTGGCGCTGCCACCGGCGTCGAGCACGGCTTGCGCGCCGTGTTGCATGGCCTGCAGACCCTCTTCGCCGGCGCGGTAGAGCACGCAGGTGTCAGCGAGGTCAATCATGATCGCGAGCAAAGCGTCGAGCCTGGCGTTCTGTTCGCCGTGGCCGTTGGCGCGGCTGCGCTTGAGTTGCGGCAGACCGCGTTGCAACACCGAAGGGAAGCCGAGTTGTGCTTCTTCGCGAGCGCCGCGGGCGCCGTAACGCAGGGCGACTTGGGCGCCGTGGCTCAGAGGTTTGGGTGCGTAGCGATCATCCAGCAAGGCCAGACGTGCAGCACGCAAGGTCACGGCATTGGCGCTGGAAGATTGCGGATCAAGTGCAGCAGCCGTCACCAATAATCCCAAAGCCCAGATCGCCCCGCGATGGGTGTTCACGCCGTTAGTGGTCGTGAGCATGGCTTGCTCGCCTTCGCGACCGATGCGGCCAATCGCTTCGCGCAACGTTGAATCGACTTCGCCGATTGCAACCGCCGCTTCAGCCATTTCCTTGAACGCCGGCCACAACGCCAGCGCCGAAGCGTGCATCAGGCCCAGGTGCAGATCGGTGTGCGCGCCATTGCCGCGACGGTCGACCAGTGCCGGTTTCGGCGACAGATCGGCTTCGTCGATCAGCGCGTCCACCGCCAGATCGGCCAATCGCTCAGCCAGAGATATTGGTTTCGCTTGCAGGTTAAGTGCGTGCATTACCAGCTCCTGAATTTGGCGGGCGGGTTGTACAGGCCGCCGGACCACTCGACCAGATCGGCCACGCTTTTCGCTGCGAGCAGTTCGCGGGTGGCGTCGGTGCGGCGGATGCCGAGGTCTTCGGGCAAGGCGACCAGGCCTTCGCGGCGCATGCGTTCGGTGTCTTTCGGGTTGTGGCGCAGGCCGATGGCGGTGACACCCGCAACGGCGGCGATCATTGCCTGGCGCTCTTCCAGCGAGCGCGCCTTGTACAGGTAGGCGATGCCTTCTTCGGTGAGCAGGTGGGTGACGTCGTCGCCGTAAATCATGATCGGCGCCAGCGGCATGCCGCTTTTCTTCGCCACTTCCACGGCGTCGAGGGTTTCGACGAAGGTCGGTTTGCCGCCCTCCTGGAAGGTCTCGACCATTTGCACCACGAGTTTCTTGCCGCGTTCGAGCATCGGTTGCTGCGAGTCGTCATGGCGCATGTCCAGCCACGCCGGGGTGCCGTGACGGCGACCGCGTGGGTCGTGGCCCATGTTCGGCGCGCCGCCGAAACCGGCGAGGCGTCCACGGGTCACGGTCGAGGAATGGCCGTCGCCATCAACTTGCAACGTCGCGCCGATAAACAGATCCACCGCGTATTGCCCGGCGAGTTGGCAGAACATGCGGTTGGAGCGCAGCGAGCCGTCGCGACCGGTGAAGAACACATCGGGGCGCGCAGCGATGTAGTTTTCCATGCCCAGTTCGGTGCCGAAGCAATGCACGCTCTCCACCCAGCCGCTCTCGATCGCCGGGATCAGCGTCGGATGCGGGTTGAGCGTCCAGTTGCGGCAGATCTTGCCTTTGAGACCGAGGGATTCGCCGTAGGTCGGCAGGATCAATTCGATGGCGGCGGTGTTGAAACCGATGCCGTGGTTGAGCGACTGCACGTTGTGTTTTTCGTAGATGCCACGGATCGCCATCATCGCCATCAGCACGTGCACAGGCTTGATGTGCCGAGGGTCGCGGGTGAACAGCGGTTCGATGTAGAACGGCTTGTCCGCCACCACGACGAAATCGACCCACGAGGCGGGAATATCAACGCGGGGCAGCTCGCTGACGTCGTCGACCAATTGGTTGACCTGAACGATGACGATGCCGTCGCTGAACGCCGCCGGTTCGATCAGTGCGGGCGTGTCTTCAGTGCTCGGGCCGGTGTAGATATTACCGGCGCGGTCGGCCATGAAACCGGCCGAGAGCACGACGTTGGGGATCAGGTCCACCACCAGTCGGGCGTAGAGTTCGATGTAAGTGTGGATCGCGCCGACTTCCAGCAGGCCGTCTTCCAGCAACTGGCTGATGCGCAGACTCTGGGTGCCGGCGAAGGAGAAATCCAGCTTGCGGGCGATGCCGCGTTCGAACAGGTCGAGGTGCTCGGAGCGACCGACGCTGGGCATGATCATGTGCAGGTCGTGGAGCTTTTCCGGGTCGGCTTTGGCCAGCGAACGGGAAAGGAAATCCGCCTGCTTCTGGTTGTTGCCTTCGAGCACCACACGGTCACCGGGATGAATCAACGCTTCGAGCGCGGCGACGATCTTGTCGGTGGGCAACACCACACCGTCGGCCAGCCCGCGCACCTTGTCGAGGCGGCGCTGCTTCTCATCGCGCCGCCGCGTCCAGCGCGAGTCGGGGGAAATTGTTGTTGTCATGCTCACTCCACGGGGTTCGCTGTCGTGGAGCTAAGGTAGGCGTGTGGTATGGGGGCATCAATCAAGCGCGGCGGTGAATCATTACGCTCAGGGTAACGATCAAGAGCCGCCCTCACCCTAGCCCTCTCCCGGAGGGAGAGGGAACTGACCGAGGTGTCTGGCGCCATACATCTACCTGCCCCACTGAGTCGATTATGGATTCACAGCAGTATTTTCAGGTCGGCGTAACTTATGAGCATCCTGCGGTCGGCCCCCTCTCCCTCCGGGAGAGGGCTGGGGTGAGGGTCAGCTTTTAAGTCACTCCGTCGGCACCAACTTATCCAACACACGATTCACAGCCATCTCCGCCACCATCACCACCTGCGCAATTCCTTGCACAGTCTTGCGGTGCGTGCCGTCCACCGTTGCCGCATGGTTGTTGAGCATGACCGTAGCCGAGCCGAGGGTTTCACTGGCGTCGGCCAGCAGGGATTCGGTGTCGGCATTGGGATTGGCCATGTACAGCGTGTTGGGGGTGTAAGGCGTGGCCATCAGGTCGGCGTTGGTCGGGCCGAGGTAATGGTCGAGGGCGCGCTCGGCGGCTTCGTGGAATTTCTTCGAATCGGGGGATTCGTAGGGGGATGCCGGGTCGGAGACCGGCGGGTTAGGCGTTACTTTGAACATTTACCAGATCCTCATTCAGGCTAGCCACCGCTTCTCTACTAAAAGAAGTGGAGGCAGCTGTGCGCAGGTTAGTAGACCGGGGATCTGGGAAACCGGCGCGCCGAAGCGCCCTGCGCACAACCACCATAAAGTGCAGGTATGGAGTACCTGACTGTCTGATGAGCTATACGCCCCAAATATGACGGGCTACTAAACCCGATCACTGGAAATCAGTGACGGAATCAAGTTACGCAGCATGCCCAGGGCGCACAAGCCGGCGGATTCTGGTGCATGCGTAGGCAGCGGCGCAAGGATTTGTAGGCTGTCGGACGTAACACTGAGTGTCTTTAAACAGCTGTGCTGGAAGGTGTTTATTGCGCTGCAGAAATCGGGAATTTTCCTGTAGGGATCTGGCGATGCAGCTGCCGCCTTCGCGAGCAAGCCCGCTCCCACAGGTTTTGTGCACGACACAAATCCCCAGTGGGAGCGGGCTTGCTCGCGAAGAGGCCAGTCAGAACACTGAAGATTCCAGATCAGTCAACGAGCCCCGCATCCACCAACAACTTCTCCAACCCCAACAAATCCGGCACCTTCGCCACCTGCTCCCCGATCTGCACCGCCGCCTGCTCCAGCCCACACAACGGCACGTCGACATAACTCAACTGGCTATCAAGCTTGTACGAACGCGGAATCCCCTGCACCAGCAGCGCAATGAACTTCAACTCCGGCAACCCGCCCAGCGCATTCAAAATCACGATCCGCGCCCGCTCGCCAATAACGATTTTCTGCCCGCATGCCGACTCAAAACTAAGCAACGGAATCTGCCGCTCACGCCACGTCACTCGCCCCAGATACCACGGCGGTGTGTCCAGATCGAACGCACTGGCCTGATAGTCAATCAGCTCAGCAACGGCGACGTTGGGCAGGATCAGATTGCGATCCGCCAGCGGCAGCAGCAACCCGGTGAGTTGGCTGCTGCGTTGATTATGTCGGCGCTCATCCATGTTTCTTGCTCCACTGGGCAATGCTTTCAAGCAGCACCGACTCTTGATACGGCTTGCCGAGGTAATCGTTGACGCCGATCGCCATGGCGCGGTCGCGGTGTTTCTGCCCGGTGCGTGAGGTGATCATGATGATCGGCAGGTGTTGCAGGCGTTCGTCGTTGCGCACTCGGGTGGCGACTTCGAAGCCGTCCATGCGCGGCATTTCGATGTCGAGCAGCATCAGGTCGGGCATGTGTTCTTCCAGCAGCAACATGGCGTCGACACCGTCCTTGGCGGTCAGCACGTTCATGCCGTGACGCTCGAGCAAACGGCTGGTGACCTTGCGCACCGTGACCGAGTCGTCGACCACCATCACCAGCAGCGGTTTCTGCGGTTCGCTGTCGAGCTCCGGCAGCGTCGGCGTCTGCACAACCCGCGCCTGCATCGCCCGAATCGGCGCGAGCAAATCAAGAATCAGCACCACCCGGCCATCGCCCAGAATCGTCGCCCCGGACACGCCCTGCACCGCCGCGAATTGCGCGCCGAGGCTCTTGACCACGATCTCGCGGGTGCCGGCCATGGTATCCACCAGCACCGCAATGTGCCGGTCGTTGTAATGCACCAGCAACACCGGCAACGGCAGGTTCTGGCCAAGCAGTTTCGGCCGTGGCGCGGTTTTCAGCAGTTCACCGAGGTAGCACAGCTCATAGGTCTGGCCGCCGTACTGATAGCGCGGCGGATCCTGACGGAAATGCCCTTCCAGATCATTCGGCAACACGCGAACAATGCCTTCGATGGTGTTCAGCGGAATCGCGTACTGATCCTCGCCACACTGCACCATCAACGCGCGGTTGACCGACACGGTGAACGGCAGACGAATACGGAAATGCACGCCTTGCCCCGGCACCGAATTGATGCTCATGGTCCCGCCCAACTGGCGGACCTCTTCATGGACCACGTCCATGCCGACGCCACGTCCGGAAATCTGCGTGATCTTCTCCGCAGTGGAAAACCCCGGCTGCAGGATGAACTGCAACACGTCGCGGTCGCTGATCTCGGCATTTGGCGCGAGCAGCCCCCGTTTGATCGCCTTCTTGCGCACGGCTTCCAGTGGCACCCCGGCGCCGTCGTCGCGAATATCGAAAACGATGTCGCCGCCCTCGCGGGACAGGTCCAGGCTTATCGTGCCCTGCGCCGGTTTACCCGCCGCCAGCCGCACTTCGGCGGACTCCAGACCATGGTCAACGGCGTTGCGCAGCATATGTTCCAGCGGCGCGGCCATGCGTTCGAGGACGTTGCGATCCATCTCGCCTTCAGCGTTGCCGACGACGAAGGCGACGTCTTTGTTCAGCTCTTCAGCGACCTGGCGGACGATGCGTTTGAGGCGCGGCAACATACGCTCGAACGGCACCATGCGCGTACGCATCAGGCCTTCCTGCAACTCGGTGTTGATGCGGCCCTGTTGCTGCAACAGGTTCTCGGCGTCGTGATTACGGCGATCGAGGGTTTCCTTGAGGTCGAGCAAGTCAGAGGCGGATTCGAACAGCGCCCGCGACAGTTGTTGCAACTGCGAATGGCGGTCCATTTCCAGCGGGTCGAATTCTTCGTAGCCGAGGCGTTCGGCATCGACTTGCTGACGGCTGAGAATCCGCCCCTGGGTTTCGGTGTCGAGCCGGCGTAACTGATCGCGCATCCGTTCGATGGTGGTTTCCATCTCGTTCAGGGCAATCTGTGCGTCGTTGACTTGCTGTTCGATACGGCCCCGGAAGATCGACGTTTCGCCGGCCAGATTGACCAGCTCATCGAGCAGTTCGGCGGAGACCTTGACCATGTCCGCGCCGGCGTCGGCAGCCGGCGGCGCCGCGTCAGTCTTGACCGGCACAGGTAGCACTGGCGGCGTTTCTACCGTCACCGGGTGGCTGAAATTCTGGATCGCATTGATCAGCCGATCCGCCGGCGGGCACGGTTGCCCGGCGCGCACGCCATCAAGCATTTGCGCCAGACGATCATGGCCGCGCTGCACCAGCGCAAACAGTTCCGCCGAGGGCTGCAACGCCCCGGTGGAAAGGCTTTCGTAGAGGTATTCCAGCTCATGGGCGAGGTCGCCGATCGGGCCGATTTCGACCATTCGCGCGCCGCCCTTGAGGGTGTGCAGGTCGCGCAGCAGGGTTTCCACTTCCTGACGATTGCCAGGCTCCGCCTGCCAGCGCAGCAGCGCGGCGCCGGAGTTTTCGATGATGTCGAAGCCTTCTTCGAGGAAGATCTCCAGCAGTTCCGGATCGTGGCCAGCGCTGTCGTGATCGACGGGTGCAGCTGGAGTTTCGGCAACGTTTTGGCCTTGGCGGACCTGACGAATAACGTCGATCAGATCCTGCGCCGGGGTCAGCGGCTGATGGTTTTGCAGTTGATCAAGCAACAACGCCAAGCGGTCATGGCTCTTGAGCAGCAAGCGCCCCAGGCTTTCGCTGTAGTGATAACGACGATCGACCAAACCTTCGTAAAGGCTTTCCAGCTCTTGAGCCAGATCGCCAATCGCCTCGACTTCGGCCATCCGCGCGCCGCCCTTGAGCGTATGCAAATCCCGCTGCAACGAGGACAGTGGCGCTGTGTTGTCCAGGTCGTTCAGCCAGCGCTGCAGGGCCTGGCCTGAGCTGTCGAGAATGTCCACCGCCTCTTCAAGGAAGATCTCGACGATCTCGTCATCGGGTTCAAGCGCCGTTGCCTTTTGCTGCAACTCAGCGGTGGCGCTGCCCAGTTCACGGATGCTCAGGGTGCGGCTGCCATCGCTGCGAATCAGGCCCATGGAAGAAGGATCGAGGCTCTGATCGAGCAGATCATGCAACGCCCGAATCCGCTCTGGCTGCGGCGTGACTTCCTGACCGGCAGCCAGTTCATCGAGCATGTTGATCAGCGCTTCATGGGCGTTCTGCGCTTCCTGGAAAAACTGCTCGCTGACCGCCAGGCTGCTTTCTTCCACGGCGCCGTAGAGATCGAGCAAGGCTTCGCACAACACATCCACCGGCAGCAAATCCGCCAAATGCGCGCCTTCGCCGAGGGTGGTCAGTTCATCCAGCAAGGCGCTGAGTTCCTGGCGCTCGCCGGGGTGTTGTTGCCAGCGCTGTAGCAGGCTCTCCGCATCCAGCAGGATGTCCATGCCTTGAGCGAGGAAGTTATTGATCAGTTGCGGATCGCGCTTGATCCGCAGGCCGGTATTGGGCGCATCGAGGATCGACGCCAGGCGCTCGGTGAGCAAGGTTTCCGAGCGTTTGATCAGCGACTGCGCGCCGACAATCGGCGCCAGCGGATCATGCTTGAGTTGACGCAGGCCGACGCGGAACAAGCCCTCGGCTTCGAGTAGCAACTCCACTTCGTCGAGGTCCAGCGGCAACTGGTGCGCCTTGAACTCGCGGGCCAGTTGATCGAGCGGTGCAGCGAGTTCGGCAATCGGCAATACGCCGGCCATCGACGCACTGCCCTTGAGCGTGTGCAAGGCGCGCTGCAACTCGTCACTGGCCTGCAACGGCACATGCTCGGCGGCCTGATCGAGAAAACGGTTGAGGCTGGCGAGGTGGGTTTCGGCTTCGTTGCGGAAGATCTCCAGCAACAGCGGATCGAGCGCTGCGACATCGTCGACATCTTCGGCGGCCAGCGGCTCGTCACCCTTGGCCAAGGCGTGAGCGCGGGCGGCGAGTTGATCGACATCGCTGCGCTGACGCTGGCGGTTGGTGGCAAATTCATTGATCAACTCGGGCAGCAACAGCACGGTGTCGGTGAGCAGTTGCTGTACCACCGAACCGGGTTCGACGCTTTGTTCCAGTACACGGTTAAGCAGGTTTTCCACCGACCACGCCAGCTCGCCAAGGATCAACGCACGGACCATGCGCCCGCTGCCCTTCAAGGTGTGAAAGGCGCGGCGCAGTTCAGTCAACGCGGCGCGATCCTGCGGATTGGCCGACCAGCGCGGCAGGTATTCGTGGAGAACCTCGAGGACCTCGTCGGTCTCTTCGAGAAACACTTCGCGCAGTTCATCGTCGACCGGCTCTTCATCGGCCGGTGGCGGCATCAGGCTGCCAGGAGTAATCAGAGCCGGCGGGTTGAGCGCCGAAACCGGGCTGGCCAGGACGTCGGCCAGCGACTGCACGGTTTCCGGATCATCGAGCGCCTGCATGTCCTGCATTACCAGCGCTTCGCTGGGACTGAGAACGTCTTCAAGCACTGGCACATGCTGCGCGCCGGGCTGCTCATCGGGAAAGAAACCCAGACTGGCGAGGGACTTCTGCGCGACATCCAGCAATTGTTCGCCCGGTGCGTGCGGGTCGTCACTCAAGCGTTCGAGGTAATACTCAAGGCTGCTGATGACATCGGCCAGATGATCGAGTTGTTCCCAACCCGGCTCATGCGGATCAAGCAGCAAATGTTCGCGGATAAAACCATTGCAGGCTTCGACCAGACTCGCCGCACGGCTGAGTGGAATCATCGCCAGCGCACCGCGCACCTGAGTCAGCAGCGCCGGCAACGGTTGCAGGTGCTGGCGATCCCAATCGGCGTCGATGTAGTCGACGATCATGTCCTTGGCCTGTTGCAGGCAGATGCGCGCTTCCTTGATGACGATCTGATGGATCTGCGTCAGGTCGGTAGTCGGCAGGCGCGAGTCTTCCGGGCTTTCCGGTTCGACCGTGCCGACCATTCCGGCCAGCGTCGCTTCGACGTAGAGCAGCGCACCGGCAACGTCCATCAGGATCGCGTCGTTCGGTTCACGCTGGCCTTGGGCGAGGCTGAGCACCACGGCCAATTGATCGATGATGACTTTGCGCGGCTGGCCGAAACCGAGCACGGCGAGGGTATCGGCGATCTGCCGCAGCGGTGCGAGCAGGCTTTCCAGATCCGAGGTGTGCTGACGGTCACTGCGCACGAACAGGTCGAGGCGTTCCTTGACCCGCACCAGCTCTTCACACAACGCAGCGAGCACCGAGCGCATCGCATCGCGGTCGGGTCCGGCCAGGCGCGCGCGTTCTTCGTCGACCATCGCGCTGTCGGGCAACGCGTCGTCCAGGGAGTAGCGATCTTTCATGGTCAGCATCTGCCCGGTGGGATGTTCGGCTTTGGCAATATAGAACAACAGGCTTTTCAGCAGTTCTGGCGGTGGCGCCTGATTGAGGCCGGCCATGCCTTGTTCGAGCAGGCGCTTGAGCTGTTTGTCGGCGTCCTTGAACAGGCTGCGCAACGCCGGACTGTTGGCGATGACGCCCTGACGCATGCCTTCGACCAGTGCCGAGGCGACTTGCCACAGCGGGCTCAGCGGCGAATCACCGCTCAGCGCTTCGAGACGGGTGAAGACTTTGGCCAGATAATCGAGGTGAGTCTGGTCATCCTGCTCGCGCAGCAAACCGACCAAGGCCATTTGCAGCGTCTGGCGGAGTTTGCGCAGCACGTTCGGCAGCTCTGCCGGCTCAAGCAGCGCCAGGGCTTCTGCGCTCAGCGGTGCCAGCTCAGGCAGTTGCGGGCTGAACAGACTGGTTTCCGAGAGCAGGCTTTCGCCACGGGCGCTGCGCAGATCATTGATCAACGGCAACACCACCAGCGGCAGATCCCGCCGGGCGCTCTGTACGCGATCGAGGTAGATCGGCAATTGCCCGAGGGCTTGTAGCAACAGATGCAGGGCTTCGTCGCGATGGCTGACGCGCTCGTGCTGCAAGGCTTCGACCAGATGTTCCATTTCTTCGGCGAGCAAGGCTGCGCCGTAGAATTCGACCATCTGCAAACTGCCGTGGACCTGATGGATGTACGCCAGGCACTCGTCCAGCCCGGGAAAGGCCTGCGGATCATCAAGCACGGCTTCAATCGCCTGATGCGCCAGCTTCAGCGTTTCGGCAATTTCGCCTTTGACCCATTCGAGGGCCACATAGTCGTGCCGATCACCCATAACCACTCCACTCACGCCTTATCTGTCGCTGCCGGCAAGGTGAACCCGGACACCGAACGCCGCAACTGACTGGCCATTTTCGCCAGGTTGCCGATGCTTTCCGCAGTGGCCGTGGAACCCGACGAGGTCTGCGAGGTGATCTGCTGGATCACGTTCATCGTCAGCGAGATCTGCCCGGCAGAAGAGGTCTGCTGCTGCGCCGCATTGGAAATGCTCTGAATCAGCGCCGCGAGGGTCTTCGATACGCCTTCGATTTCTTCCAGGGCCACACCGGCATCCTGCGCCAGTCGCGCGCCGCGCACCACTTCGGTGGTGGTCTGTTCCATCGAGATCACCGCTTCGTTGGTGTCGGTCTGAATCGCCCGCACCAGGGTTTCGATCTGCCGGGTAGCGGCAGACGAGCGCTCGGCCAAGCGCTGCACTTCATCGGCGACCACGGCGAAACCGCGCCCGGCATCACCGGCCATCGACGCCTGAATCGCCGCGTTGAGGGCGAGGATGTTGGTCTGGTCGGCAATGTCATCGATCAGGCTGACGATGTCGCCGATTTCCTGCGACGACTCGCCGAGACGCTTGATGCGCTTGGCAGTGTCCTGAATCTGTTCACGAATGTTGTCCATGCCGTGGATGGTGTTGTGCACCACCTCGTTGCCCTTGTTGGCGATTTCCACGGAACGCTCCGCCACCGCCGAAGACTCGGCGGCGTTGGCCGAAACCTGATCGATGGATTCGGCCATGTCGCTGATCGCGGTCGAGGCTTCGGAAATCTGCTGGGCCTGATGCTCCGAGGCCTGGGCCAGGTGCATGGCGGTGGCCTGGGTTTCCTGCACCGCAGCAGCAACCTGGCCGGCGGTGAGGTTGATGGTCGCGACCAGATCGCGCAACTGGTCGACGGAGTAGTTGATCGAGTCGGCGATGGTGCCGGTGAAGTCTTCGGTCACCGAGGCAGTCAC
This sequence comes from Pseudomonas sp. IT-347P, assembly GCF_949768005.1. Taxonomy (NCBI): domain Bacteria; kingdom Pseudomonadati; phylum Pseudomonadota; class Gammaproteobacteria; order Pseudomonadales; family Pseudomonadaceae; genus Pseudomonas; species Pseudomonas sp. IT-347P. The sequence continues at coordinate 512,297 of NZ_CATKPQ010000033.1, read as the reverse complement.
GGTGAGGTCGCCGTCGGCAAGGTCCTCGATTTCATCGAGCAGGCGCATGATCGCGTTCTGGTTGCGCTCGTTCTTCTCGGCGGTTTCGCGCAGTTGCCGGTTGGTTTCACGGACCATGACCAGACCGATAAGGATGATCGAGGCCAGCGCCAGCAAACCGAGGACATAGCCGCCGATGGTGTCGGTGTTGCGTCCGCCGGCAAGGTTCTCGAAGCGAGTGGCCAGGTGCGAGGCTTCGTCGAGCAGGGTTTGCGAGAGGCTGAAGATATTGCTCGCCGATTCACGGACCTTGAACAACTCCGGCGAGGTTTCGAGGATTTCATCCACCGAGCCGGAGACGAACTGGAACAGCTCGGAGATTTCACTCAGACGCGCACGGGCGTCGCGGTCTTCGACCTGGCTGATTTTCAGCGCCGGGTTGCCTTGCAGCATACCGTTGAGCACTTGGCCGAAACGGGTGGCGTCGCGGCCAAAGGCATCGGCGGCTTGCTGCGAGTTTTCATCACCGGCAAGCACGGTGTTGACCGCGCCGAGGATGCGCTCGGCGAGCAGCGACTGCCGCTGGGCCATCGCCACTTGCGCTGCCGGTGCGCCGCGCTGGAGGAGGATTTCGACGACTTTTTCGTATTCGATCTGCAACTGCGGCACGGTTTCGGCCAGGGTCGCGGCGACCTGATGCAGCGACAGCACAGTCTGCTCGCTGGAAAGAATCGCGTCGGTGTTTTTCAGCAGGCGTTCCCAGTCCAGCTGCACCGCGCGCATTTCCGGGCGCACGGTGGCGGGTGCTGGTGGCAGGCCGGTGGCCGGGTCGCCTTTCTTCAGATAACCCCAGCGCTGGGCAAAATCGTTGCGCGCATCGCTGAGCAATTTGAACGCAGCGGCCTTGCCGGCGGCGGCTTCGGTGGCGTTCTTGGCGATGCGTTGCGAGAGCACGCGCAGCTCACCGGCGTGGCCGATGTACTGTTTGTCGTAGTTCGCTTGAGTGTTGAGGTAAGCGAAGTTGGCGAACAGCAGCATGATGAACACGATCAGTGCGATGAACAGCACGATGATCTGCGAGCGACTGCGCGAACCTTCCGCCGGCTTGCCTGTTTTTGCTTTTGTCATCGGTCCTCGCCTATGAAACCTGCCACGGTCCAATGTGGGAGCGGGCTTGCTCGCGAATGCGGTGGGTCAGCCAGCATCAATGTTGAATGTCAGCCCGTATTCGCGAGCAAGCCCGCTCCCACATGGGTTCTCTGTTGGTTCGACTAGATTGCGACGCTCATGAACACCGGGGATTTCGCCAACGCAAACAGGCTGAACACCCGCCAGTTCTGCTCGCGCCGAAAATAGCCTTTGACGAACTCGGCCTTCGAACCCTGGCGCTTGCTGAGCGAAATCGGCTCGAAGCTGCCCTGCTCAAAATGCTGCAGGCCGATCACCTCATCGACCATCAGTCCGGCGAACACATCGCCATGCTCGACCACCAACACCCGTCGCTGTTTACGCAACGGCGACAGCTCATGGCCGAAGAAACCGCAAAGGTCCATGATCGGCAGCAGGCGCCCACGCAGGTTAGCCACACCCTTGACCCACGGCTTGACCCCGGGCAACTGAGTGAAGCGCGGTTCGTGCAGCACTTCGCTGACTTCGCCCATCGGCGCCACGTACCAATGCTCACCGAGGCGAAAGCCGATGCCGCTCCAGCGATCCTGACGCGCCGGTTGCGACGGCAAGTCCGCCGCCAGCAAGCGGCAGCGCTGGTCGATCTGCCAGAGCAGTTCGAACGCGGTCAGCGATTCGCTCATGGTTGTGCGATCAGCCTTTGAGTACGTTGTTCAGGGTCTTGATCAGGGTTTCTTCATCGACCGGTTTGGTCAGGTAATCCTTGGCGCCCTGACGGGTACCCCAGACCTTGTCGGTTTCCTGATCCTTGGTGGTGATGATGATCACCGGGATGTGGCTGGTGTCGGCATCCTTGGTCAACTGGCGGGTCGCCTGAAAACCGTTGAGGCCGGGCATGACGATGTCCATCAGCACGGCGTCGGGTTTTTCCTGACGGGCCAGGGCCACACCGTCGGCGCCGTTTTCGGCCTTCAACACTTCATGACCGTGCTTTTCGAGCATGCCGGTCAGTTTGTACATTTCAGTCGGCGAATCATCGACGATCAGGATACGTGCCATGGTTTTCCCCATTTTTCTTGTCGACGTCCGGCCCGCTGGCCGCGCGTCTCTGTACGTGTGTTACTGCGGCAAAACGGCGGCGAAGCCCGGAACATGGGCCTGAATCGCGTTGAGCAGTTCTTCCTTGCTGAACGGCTTGGTCAAAAATTGATCAGAACCGACAATGCGCCCCTTGGCCTTGTCGAACAGCCCGTCGCGCGATGACAGCATGATCACCGGTGTGGCCTTGAACGCACTGTTGTTCTTGATTAAAGCGCAGGTCTGATAACCATCCAGACGCGGCATCATGATGTCGACAAAAATGATCCCGGGATGGTTGTCGGCGATCTTGGCCAGGGCGTCGAAACCGTCGATCGCCGTGATCACTTCGCAACCGACATTCTTCAACAATGTTTCGGCGGTGCGACGAATCGTTTTCGAGTCGTCGATCACCATGACCTTCAAGGCGCTGGACTGCTGTTCCATAAGAGGGCTCTACCGTCGCCTTTGCGAATCAATTTGTCCGTTTTGCGATGACTGATGGCTGGAAACCCTTGATGTTCAAGGGCCAGCACTGCATGGCAGCCTTTTTAGCACAGTCTCCAGATGCAATCTATCGACGGGTTTTTCCTTGACCGAAAACCCGCCCGGCGCCACTCTGGCGGCACTTTTTCAATACCGATCCGGTAGCCAATTTTCGAGGAAAACCCAATGAGCGTTCGCGTCGGGATTGTCATGGACCCTATCGCCAGCATCTCCTATAAAAAGGATAGCTCGCTGGCCATGCTGCTGGCCGCGCAGAAGCGTGGCTGGGAACTGTTCTACATGGAACAGAAGGACCTGTATCAGGCCGAAGGTCAGGCGCGGGCGCGCATGAAGCCGCTGAAGGTCTTCGCCAACCCGGAAAAATGGTTCGAACTGGACGCTGAACAGGACAACCTGCTGAGCGATCTGGACGTGATCCTGATGCGCAAGGATCCGCCGTTCGACATGGAGTTCGTCTACTCCACCTACCTGCTCGAACAGGCCGAAGCCGCCGGCGTACTGGTGGTGAACAAGCCGCAGAGCCTGCGCGACTGCAATGAAAAGCTGTTCGCCACGCTGTTCCCGCAGTGCACGCCGCCGACCATTGTCAGCCGTCGCCCGGATGTATTGCGTGAATTCGCCGACCATCACGGCGACGTGATCCTCAAGCCGCTGGACGGCATGGGCGGTTCGTCGATCTTCCGCCACACCGCCGGCCACCCGAACCTGTCGGTAATCCTCGAAACCCTGACCCTGCACGGCAAGCAGCAGATCATGATTCAGGGCTACCTGCCGGCCATCGTCGATGGCGACAAGCGCATCCTGATGATCGATGGCGAGCCGGTGGATTACTGCCTGGCGCGGATTCCGGCACTCGGCGAAACCCGTGGTAACCTCGCCGCCGGCGGCCGCGGTGAAGCGCGTCCGCTGACCGACAAGGATCGCTGGATTGCCGCACAGGTCGGCCCGACGCTGCGCGAGAAAGGCCTGCTGTTTGTCGGCCTTGATGTCATCGGCGAGCACCTGACCGAAATCAACGTCACCAGCCCGACCTGCATCCGTGAAATCGACAATGCGTTTGGCACGGATATCGGCGGCATGCTGATGGATGCCATCGCCCAGAAGCTGCAAGCCGCCGGCAAAAAGCCACAAGCTTGATGCACGTCACATGCAGTCTGTCGCTTGAAGCGTGAAGCCCAAGGCGCGAAACCAACATTGCGTTATCATGCGCAGCCTCTGAAAAACGCGATGTTGGTTTTCTTGTCATGACCCTCCCGTCCGATCTGCCCGCTGAACTCGCCCACCGTGGCGTGCGCCCGGCCGATCGCCTCGGATTTACCCTGTTTCTCGCCGCGCTGATCCATTTGGCGCTGCTGCTCGGCGTCGGCTTCACCATGGTCGAGCCCAAGCAAATCAGCAAAACCCTGGAAATCACCCTCGCCACCTTCAAGAGCGAAAAGAAGCCGGAGAAGGCTGACTTTCTCGCCCAGGAAAACCAGGAAGGCAGCGGCACACTGGACAAGAAGGCGACCCCCAAGACCACAGAAGTGGCGCCGTTTCAGGACAATCAGGTCAAGAAAGTCACCCCGCCACCGGCCGCCAAGCCGCAAGTGCAGGAAGCCGCGCCCAAGGCTGCGGTGACCACCGTCGCGCCGAAGCCGAAAAAGGCGCCCACCAAGAAAGAAGAAAGCAAAACCGAGGTCAAACCGACGGTTGATGCGCCAGAGTTCGACAGCTCGCAGCTGTCCAGCGACATCGCCAGCCTCGAAGCCGAACTGGCCAAGGAACAACAGCTGTACGCCAAGCGCCCGCGCATCCACCGCTTGAGCGCGGCGTCGACCATGCGCGACAAGGGCGCCTGGTACAAGGACGACTGGCGCAAGAAGGTCGAGCGCATCGGCAACCTCAATTACCCCGAAGAGGCACGGCGCAAGCAGATCTACGGCAATTTGCGCTTGATGGTCTCGATCAATCGCGACGGCTCGCTGTACGAAGTGCTGGTGCTGGAATCGTCCGGCCAGCCGCTGCTGGATCAGGCGGCGCAGCGCATCGTCCGGTTGGCGGCACCGTTTGCGCCGTTTACCGGGGACTTGTCGGATATCGATCGCCTGGAAATTATTCGCACCTGGAAATTTGCCCGGGGCGACAAACTCTCGAGCAACTGACACACCACAGAAACCTTGTGGGAGCGAGCTTGCTCGCGAAGAGGCCGGCACATGCACCATTGATATTGCCTGACCGGCCGCCTTCGCGAGCAAGCTCGCTCCCACATTTGATCTTCATTGCTCTCTGATCCTCAGCTTGTCAGTTCGCCCTTGCGACGCCACACTAGCGCACATGAAAAACGTCAGCCCCAGCTACCTCAAGCATCACTTCCTGATCGCCATGCCACACATGGCCGACCCGAACTTTGCCCACACCTTGACCTACATCGTCGAGCACACGGCCAATGGCGCGATGGGGATTGTGGTCAACCGGCCGCAAGAGCTGAATCTGGCCGACATCCTCGAGCAATTGCGCCCGGACATCGACCCGCCAGCACTGTGCCAGCACGTACCGATTTTCATTGGCGGCCCGGTGCAGACCGATCGCGGTTTTGTCCTGCACCCGGCGGGCAAGTCCTTCCAGGCCACCGCGCAGCTGGACGGCGATCTGGCCCTGTCGACTTCGCAGGATGTGCTGTTCGCCATCGCTGACGGCGTTGGCCCGGCGAAAAGCCTGATTGCCCTCGGTTATGCCGGCTGGGAAGCCGGGCAGCTTGAAGCGGAACTCGCCGACAACGCCTGGCTGACCTGCCCCTACGACGCCGACATCCTGTTCAACACCAGCAGCGAACTGCGCCTGGAAGCGGCGGCGCGGCACTTGGGGATCGACCTCAATCTGCTCACCAGCCAGGCAGGTCACGCCTGATGGCCCTGCGCCTGATTCTCGGCTTCGACTACGGCACCAAACAGATCGGCGTCGCGGTCGGCCAGGTCATTACCGGCCAAGCCCGCGAGCTGTGCACGTTGAAGGCACAGAACGGCGTTCCCGACTGGAACCAGGTCGAAGCTCTTGTCAAGGAGTGGAAACCCGACGCTGTGGTCGTCGGCCTGCCGTTGAACATGGACGGCACCCCGAGCGACATGTGTGTACGCGCGGAGAAATTCGCCCGCCGCCTCAACGGCCGCTTCAACCTGCCCTTCTATACCCATGACGAGCGCCTGACCACGTTCGAGGCCAAAGGCGAGCGCCTGGCCCGTGGCGGGCAGAAAGGCAGTTACCGCGACAACCCGGTGGACGCCATCGCCGCCGCCCTGCTGTTGCAGGGCTGGCTCGATGAAAACACTGCATTGTTTGAATCCTGACAAGCGCTTCGGCGCTTTTCTTTTGGTTATAACCCGAGCCTCGTCCGGCAGGACGCCGCTCGGACTCAACAAGGAGCAACCATGAGCCTGCCCAATCCCGCCGATCTGATCAGCCAGATGGCGACCCGCCTCAAGGCGCACCTTGCCCAACGTGAAATCAGCGAGCCACGTTACATCGGCATTCGTACTGGCGGCATCTGGGTCGCGCAGGCCTTGCTCAAGGAACTGGGCAGCGACGCGCCATTGGGCACGCTGGATGTGTCCTTCTACCGCGACGACTTCAGCCAGAACGGCCTGCACCCGCAAGTCCGTCCGTCCGCCCTGCCCTTCGAGATCGAAGGCCAGCATCTGGTGTTGATCGACGACGTACTGATGAGCGGCCGCACCATCCGCGCCGCCATGAACGAATTGTTCGACTACGGCCGCCCGGCCAGTGTGACCCTGGTCTGCCTGCTGGACCTGGACGCCGGTGAACTGCCGATTCGCCCGAACGTGGTCGGCGCGACGCTGTCGCTGGCTGCTCACGAACGGGTGAAGCTGTCCGGCCCCGAGCCGCTGACGCTGGAACTGCAAGACTTCAACCTTTAATCCGCCCTATTGAGAGTCCCCCTCGCGATGACGCCTCTAGATACCAAGCGCCCGCTGCAGCTCAATGATCAGGGCCAGCTGCGCCACTTCCTCTCGCTCGACGGCCTGCGCCGCGAGTTGCTGACGGAAATCCTCGACACTGCCGACTCGTTCCTCGAAGTCGGTGCCCGGGCGGTGAAGAAAGTCCCGTTGCTGCGCGGCAAGACCGTGTGCAACGTGTTCTTCGAAAACTCCACGCGCACCCGCACCACCTTCGAACTGGCGGCCCAGCGGCTGTCGGCGGACGTGATCACCCTGAACGTGTCGACCTCGTCGGCGAGTAAAGGTGAAACGCTGCTCGATACGCTGCGCAACCTCGAAGCCATGGCCGCCGACATGTTCGTCGTGCGCCACGGTGATTCCGGCGCCGCGCACTTCATCGCCGAACATGTCTGCCCGCAAGTGGCGATCATCAACGGCGGTGACGGCCGTCATGCTCACCCGACCCAGGGCATGCTCGACATGCTCACCATCCGTCGGCACAAGGGCGGTTTCGAAAACCTCTCGGTGGCGATCGTCGGCGACATCCTCCACTCGCGGGTGGCGCGCTCGAACATGCTCGCGCTGAAAACCCTCGGCTGCCCGGACATCCGCGTGATCGCGCCGAAAACCCTGCTGCCGATCGGCATCGAGCAATACGGCGTGAAGGTCTACACCGACATGACCGAAGGCCTGAAAGACGTCGACGTGGTGATCATGCTGCGCTTGCAGCGTGAACGCATGACCGGCGGCCTGCTGCCGAGCGAAGGCGAGTTCTACCGCCTGTTCGGCCTGACCACCGCGCGTCTGGCCGGGGCCAAACCCGATTGCATCGTCATGCACCCGGGCCCGATCAACCGTGGCGTGGAAATCGAGTCCGCAGTGGCCGACGGCCCGCACTCGGTGATCCTCAACCAGGTGACTTACGGCATCGCAATTCGTATGGCCGTGCTGTCCATGGCCATGAGCGGGCAAACCGCCCAGCGCCAATTCGAGCAGGAGAACGCCCAGTGAAGCTCAGCATTCTCGGCGCACGCGTCATCGATCCAAGCAGCGGCCTGGATCAAGTCACCGACATTCACGTTGAAGCCTGCAAGATCGTCGCCCTCGGCGCCGCTCCAGCCGGTTTCACGGCAGTAGAAACCATCGACGCCCAAGGCCTTGTCGCCGCTCCGGGCCTGGTTGATCTGAACGTGGCCCTGCGCGAGCCGGGCTACAGCCGCAAAGGTTCGATCGTCAGCGAGACCCGTGCGGCCGCCGCCGGCGGTGTCACCAGTCTGTGCTGCCCACCGAAAACCAGACCGGTGCTCGACACCTCCGCCGTGGCCGAGCTGATCCTCGACCGCGCCCGCGAAGCCGGCAACACCAAGGTGTTCCCGATTGGCGCGCTGAGCAAAGGTCTGGACGGCGAGCAACTGGCCGAACTGGTTGCCCTGCGCGATGCCGGTTGCGTAGCGTTCGGCAACGGCCTCGAAAGCTTCCGCAACACCCGCACCCTGTGCCGGGCGCTGGAATACGCGGCGACGTTCGACCTGACGGTGATTTTCAACTCGCAGGATCACGATCTCGCCGAGGGCGGTCTGGCTCATGAAGGCGCGGTTGCCAGCTTCCTCGGCCTGCCGGGGATTCCGGAAACCGCTGAAACCGTGGCCTTGGCCCGTGATCTGTTGCTGGTCGAGCAGACCGGCGTGCGTGCGCACTTCAGCCAGTTGACCAGCGCTCGCGGCGTGGCCCTGATCGCTCAGGCCCAGGCACGTGGCTTGAAGGTGACGGCGGATGTTGCGCTGTATCAACTGATTCTGACCGACGAAGCGCTGATCGACTTCAACAGCCTGTATCACGTGCAGCCGCCGCTGCGTACGCGTGCGGATCGCGATGGTTTGCGTGAAGCGGTGAAGTCCGGCGTGGTCTCGGCGATTTCCAGCCATCACCAGCCGCACGAGCGTGATGCCAAACTGGCACCGTTCGGCGCGACCGAGCCGGGTATCAGCAGCGTTGAGTTGCTGCTACCGCTGGCGATGACGCTGGTTGAGGATGGTTTGCTCGATCTGCCGACCCTGCTGGCGCGGCTGAGCGCAGGCCCGGCTGAGGCGCTGCGCCTGCCGGCCGGCAAACTGGCGGTGGGCGGTGCGGCGGATATCGTGCTGTTCGATCCGCAGGCTTCGACGGTGGCCGGTGAAGGCTGGTTGTCGAAGGGTGAGAATTGCCCGTTCATTGGGCACACTTTGCCGGGTGTGGTTCGCTACACCCTGGTGGATGGGCGGATCAGCCACCAGGCTTGATACCGGGTTGCCCCCATTCGCGAGCAAGCTCGCTCCCACAAGGATCACCGCGAACCCTGTGGGAGCGAGCTTGCTCGCGAAGCTTTATTGGAAAGCGCCTCTGCCTTCGGCGTTACGCACCGACACCTGATCATTCAGCGTCCAGAAGTCATACAGCACCCCCAGAAAGAACAACCCACCCGTCAGCAGATAGATCAGGCCACTGATCCACTTGCCCTGATACATCCGGTGCACACCCAGTGCTCCCAGGAACGTCAGCAGAATCCACGCCACGTTGTACTCGATCGGCCCTGCGGTGAAACGCAGATCCGCCTCACGATCCATTGCCGGGATCAGAAACAAGTCGATCAACCAGCCAATGCCGAGCAAACCGAAGGTAAAAAACCAGATCGTCCCGGTCACCGGCTTGCCGTAATAGAAACGGTGAGCGCCGGTAAAACCGAAAATCCACAGCAGATAGCCGATCACCTTGCTGTGCGTATCCTGGGGTTGCGTAACCTGTTGATAGCGGTTCATGGATGACCTCATTTGCCTCGATAGATAAATTTTTTCTGACTTTGTGTGACTTTTTTGTGTCGAGCCGACAAGTGGCTCTTCACTGTTACATCCTGCGCAAAGCCTTGTGGCACCGGACTTCTGTCCGACAATCGCGTCAATCTCCCGCTTATTTGGTTCCGTTGCCCACCTGTTGAATCGACCAACGGACTCGGAAGGGACAAAAAAGCTGTTATAAAGTTGCGCGCTATCACTTAAGAGCCACGCCTAATGCGACCATTTTTCAAGACATGGCTAACCATCTGCCTATTAATGCCACTGGCCGCCCACGCCACCAATCGTGAGCAACGTCTTCCCAACGTTAACGGTTTCACCCCTAAATCCCATGCTTCGGCACCGTCGAGCAAAAGCAGCAAAAGCAAAACCACCACGCTGAGCAGCAAGAGCCACAGCAAGCTGGTGCCACCGATGGCAAGCAAGGAAAGCAGCAATGTGCTGAGCCGTGCGGTCAACGTCCTCGGTACACCTTATCGTTGGGGCGGCAGCAGCCCAAGTAAAGGCTTCGATTGCAGCGGTCTGGTGAAATACGCGTTCAACGACGCCACATTCGACCTGCCACGCACCTCGAACGCCATGGCCAGCGGCCACGGCGAGAAAGTCGAGCGCAAGGATCTGAAGCCGGGCGACCTGATTTTCTTCAACATCAAAAGCCGTCGGGTCAACCACGTTGCCATCTACCTGGGCAACGACCGCTTCATCCACGCGCCACGACGTGGCAAAGCGGTGAGCATCGATACGTTGAACAAGCCGTACTGGCAGCAGCATTACGTGGTGGCCAAGCGTGTGTTGCCGAAAGAACAGAGCCAGATGCGCGTGGTTCAGCGCTGAGCTGACTGATCCACAAGTTATTTCGCTAGCACTGACGCCTTCGCGAGCAAGCCCGCTCCCACAATGTATTTGTGTACGACACAGATCCAATGTGGGAGCGGGCTTGCTCGCGAAGGGGCCAGTGAAAGCAACACCAGCCTCTCCCTTAGAAATTATCCGGCGTGCGCGCCTTCTCCCGCGCATGCTCGCGGCTGATCAAGCCTTTGGTCACCAGATCCTTCAGGCACATGTCCAGTGTCTGCATGCCCAACGACCCACCGGTCTGAATCGCCGAATACATCTGCGCCACCTTGTCCTCGCGGATCAGGTTACGGATCGCCGACGTGCCCAGCATGATCTCGTGCGCCGCCACCCGCCCACCGCCGATCTTTTTGATCAGCGTCTGCGAGACTACCGCCAGTAACGACTCCGACAGCATCGAACGCACCATCGACTTCTCATCTCCGGGAAACACGTCCACGACCCGGTCGATGGTTTTCGCCGCAGACGTGGTGTGCAAGGTGCCAAACACCAGGTGCCCGGTCTCGGCAGCGGTCAACGCCAGGCGAATGGTTTCCAGATCACGCATCTCACCAACCAGGATCACGTCCGGGTCTTCGCGCAGCGCAGAGCGCAAAGCGGTGGCAAAACTACGGGTATCACGGTGGACTTCACGTTGATTGATCAGGCATTTGCGCGATTCGTGAACGAATTCGATCGGGTCTTCAATGGTCAGAATGTGGTGGTGACGATGGGTGTTGAGGTAGTCGATCATCGCCGCCAGCGTGGTTGACTTGCCCGAACCGGTCGGCCCGGTGACCAGCACCAGCCCACGCGGGGCATCGGTGATCTTGCGAAAGACATCGCCCATGGCCAGATCTTCCATGCTCAGCACTTTCGACGGAATGGTACGAAACACCGCTCCGGCGCCACGGTTCTGGTTGAAGGCGTTAACCCGGAAACGCGCAACACCCGGCACTTCGAAGGAAAAGTCGGTTTCCAGATGTTTCTCGAAGTCGACCCGCTGGGTGTCGTTCATGATGTCGTAGATCAGCTCATGCACCTGCTTGTGGTCGAGTGCCGGCAGATTGATCCGCCGCACATCGCCATCGACACGGATCATCGGCGGCAGACCGGCCGACAGGTGCAGGTCGGAAGCTCCCTGTTTGGCGCTGAAGGCCAGCAGTTCAGTGATATCCATAGCGCTCCTCAATTCCAGTAGAATGCCGCGAACCTACAGACCGCCGGCGCCTCTTGATGTCCACGATAGCAGACAACATTCTTCAGGTTCGTTCGCGCATCCAGACCGCGACCCAAGCCGCACACCGTGCTGAAAACAGCGTTCAGTTACTGGCCGTCAGTAAAACCAAGCCCGCCGAAGCGCTGCGCGAAGCGTATGCCGCCGGCCTGCGTGACTTTGGCGAGAACTACCTGCAGGAAGCCTTGGGCAAACAGCTCGAACTGGCCGACCTGCCCTTGATCTGGCACTTCATCGGCCCCATTCAATCGAACAAGACTCGCGCCATCGCCGAGCATTTCGACTGGGTGCACTCCGTGGATCGCCTGAAAATCGCGCAACGCCTGTCCGAACAGCGCCCGACTGACATGCCGCCGCTGAACATCTGTATTCAGGTCAACGTCAGCGGTGAAGCGAGCAAGTCCGGCTGCACCCCGGCCGACCTGCCGGCGCTGGCCGCAGCCATCAGCGCCCTGCCCCGGTTGAAACTGCGCGGGCTGATGGCTATTCCCGAGCCGACCGAGGATCGCGCCGAGCAGGACGTGGCTTTCGCTGCCGTGCAGAAGTTGCAGGCCAGCCTTGATCTGCCACTCGACACACTTTCAATGGGCATGAGCCACGACCTCGAGTCGGCCATTGCCCAAGGCGCCACCTGGGTGCGTATCGGTACAGCCCTGTTTGGTGCCAGAAATTATTCCCAGTCTTGAACGATTCCAGATAAGGACCACACATGAGCAACACACGTATTGCGTTTATCGGTGCGGGCAACATGGCGGCCAGTCTGATTGGCGGCCTGCGCGCCAAGGGCCTGGAAGCAGCGCAGATCCGCGCCAGCGACCCGGGTGAAGAAACCCGCGCCAAGGTCAGTGCCGAACACGGCATCGAGACCTTCGCTGACAACGCCCAGGCCATCGACGGCGTCGATGTGATTGTGCTGGCAGTCAAGCCACAGGCGATGAAAGCCGTGTGCGAAGCGATTCGCCCGAGCTTGAAGCCGAATCAATTGGTGGTGTCGATTGCCGCCGGCATCACTTGCGCAAGCATGACCGCATGGCTCGGCGAACAGCCGATCGTGCGCTGCATGCCCAACACCCCGGCGCTGCTGCGTCAGGGCGTCAGCGGCCTTTACGCGACCAGCGAAGTGACTGCCGAGCAACGTCAGCAAGCCGAAGAGCTGCTGTCCGCCGTCGGCATTGCCCTGTGGCTGAATGAAGAGCAGCAACTGGACGCCGTCACTGCCGTGTCCGGCTCCGGCCCGGCGTACTTCTTCCTGCTGATCGAGGCCATGACCGCCGCCGGCGTCAACCTCGGCCTGCCGAAAGACATCGCCGAACAACTGACGCTGCAAACCGCGTTGGGCGCCGCGCACATGGCGGTCTCCAGTGATGTCGACGCCGCCGAACTGCGCCGTCGCGTGACCTCGCCAAACGGCACCACAGAAGCTGCAATCAAATCATTCCAGGCCAATGGCTTCGAAGCCCTGGTCGAAACCGCACTCGGCGCCGCCGCGCACCGCTCGGCCGAAATGGCCGAACAACTGGGCAAATAAGGAGCCTTACATGATTGGATTGAATACCGCAGCGGTTTACGTGCTGCAAACCCTCGGCAGTCTGTACCTGCTGATCGTGCTGCTGCGCTTCGTCCTGCAACTGGTACGGGCGAACTTCTACAACCCGCTGTGCCAGTTCGTGGTCAAGGCTACCCAGCCACTGCTCAAGCCGCTGCGCCGGATCATCCCGAGCCTGTTCGGTCTGGACATGTCCTCACTGGTCCTGGCGATTCTGGTGCAACTGGCGCTGATGGCGCTGACCCTGCTGCTGACGTACGGCACCACTGGCAACCCGCTGCAACTGTTTATCTGGTCGCTGATCGGCGTGACCGCACTGTTCCTGAAGATTTTCTTCTTCGCCCTGATCATCAGCGTGATTCTCTCGTGGGTCGCGCCGGGCAGCCACAATCCGGGCGCGGAACTGGTCAACCAGATCTGCGAGCCGGCGCTGGCGCCGTTCCGCAAGATCCTGCCGAATCTCGGCGGTCTGGACCTGTCGCCGATCTTCGCGTTTCTGGCGCTGAAGCTGATCGACATGCTGGTGATCAACAATCTGGCGGCAATGACGATGATGCCGGAAATCCTCCGTCTGCTGATGTGAGCTGGTTTCGTTGGGACGGTGACGACTTGATCCTCGAGTGTCACCTGCAACCGGCGGCCCGCAGCGATGACTTCGCCGGGCTGCATGGGGATCGGCTGAAGATTCGCCTGACCGCGCCGCCGGTAGAGGGTAAGGCCAATGCGTATCTGATGGGCTTTCTGGCCAAGGCGTTCGGGGTTTCCAAGAGCCAGGTCAGTTTGCTCAGCGGCGAGCTGAACCGGCAGAAGCGAGTGAAGATCTGCTCTCCAAAGAAGTTGCCGGATTTGCCGGGGTTGGTTGGGCGCTTGTCTTGAGTTTCGCGGCGTCTGTGCCCCTCACCCCAGCCCTCTCCCACTGGAGAGGGAGCCGATTTGGGTGGTTTTCAAAACCTGAGTTCGACTCGATAGATCAGATCGGCGTAGCTCAAAAGAACACCTCGGTCGGTCCCCTCTACCTCTGGGAGAGGGCTAGGGTGAGGGCCGCTTGCCGCTAACCCCCCCGGTCTTTAGACTTACGCCTCATTTCAACGAGAGCAGGGTCGATGCCAACTGCCTTTCCCCCCGATTCTGTTGGTCTGGTGACGCCGCAAACCGCGCACTTCAGCGAACCGCTGGCGCTGGCCTGTGGTCGTTCGCTGGCCGCCTATGACCTGATCTACGAAACCTACGGCACGCTGAACGCCCAGGCGAGCAACGCCGTGCTGATTTGCCACGCCTTGTCCGGCCATCACCACGCCGCCGGTTATCACAGCGTTGACGACCGCAAACCCGGTTGGTGGGACAGCTGCATCGGCCCGGGCAAACCGATCGACACCAATAAATTTTTCGTGGTCAGCCTGAACAACCTCGGCGGCTGCAACGGCTCCACCGGCCCGAGCAGCGTCAACCCGGAGACCGGCAAACCGTTCGGTGCCGACTTCCCGGTGCTCACCGTGGAAGACTGGGTGCACAGTCAGGCGCGTCTGGCCGACCTGCTCGGCATCGGCCAGTGGGCGGCAGTGATCGGCGGCAGCCTCGGCGGCATGCAAGCGCTGCAATGGACCATCACTTACCCGGATCGCGTGCGTCATTGCCTGGCGATCGCCTCGGCCCCCAAGCTGTCGGCGCAGAACATCGCCTTCAACGAAGTCGCGCGTCAGGCGATCCTCACCGACCCTGAGTTCCACGGCGGTTCGTTCCAGGAAGTGGGTGTGATCCCCAAGCGTGGACTGATGCTGGCCCGCATGGTCGGGCACATCACCTACCTGTCCGACGACTCGATGGGTGAGAAATTCGGCCGTGGCCTGAAGAGCGAGAAGCTCAACTACGACTTCCATAGCGTCGAATTCCAGGTCGAAAGCTACCTGCGCTATCAGGGCGAAGAGTTCTCCGGACGCTTCGACGCCAACACCTATCTGTTGATGACCAAGGCATTGGATTACTTCGATCCGGCGGCGAACTTCGACGATAATCTGGCCAAAACCTTTGAAAACGCCACGGCGAAGTTCTGCGTGATGTCGTTCACCACCGACTGGCGCTTCTCCCCGGCCCGTTCTCGTGAGCTGGTGGATGCACTGATGGCGGCACGCAAAGACGTCAGCTATCTGGAGATCGACGCACCGCAGGGCCACGACGCCTTCCTGATTCCGATCCCGCGCTACTTGCAGGCGTTCGGCAATTACATGAACCGCATCACGTTGTGAGAAAGCCATGAGAGCTGATCTGGAAATCATCCAGGAATGGATCCCCGCCGGCAGCCGCGTCCTCGACCTCGGTTGCGGTGACGGCGAACTGCTGACCTGGCTGCGCGACAACAAGAACGTCACCGGTTATGGCCTGGAAAACGACGCCGACAACATCGCCGAGTGCGTGGCCAAGGGCATCAACGTCATCGAGCAGGATCTGGACAAAGGGCTGGGCAACTTCGCCAGCAACAGTTTCGACATCGTCGTCATGACCCAGGCCCTGCAAGCTGTGCATTACCCGGACAGGATCCTCGACGAAATGCTCCGTGTCGGCCGTCAGTGCATCATCACCTTCCCCAATTTCGGCCACTGGCGCTGCCGCTGGTATCTGGCGAGCAAGGGCCGCATGCCGGTGTCCGAGTTTCTGCCGTACACCTGGTACAACACGCCGAACATCCACTTCTGCACCTTCGAAGACTTTGAAGAACTTTGCCGCGAACGTGATGCGAAGGTCATTGATCGGCTTGCCGTGGATCAACAGCACCGCCACGGGTGGGCCAGTAAGCTATGGCCTAATCTGTTAGGTGAGATCGGTATCTACCGCGTCAGCAGCCCGCAGCTTGCAGACCACAAAGTCGCGGTCTGAATCCCGTCATTTCGAGGAGCACGATCATGGGTCGTTTAGCGTTGTTGTTATTGACTGCCTGCCTGAGCGCCAGCGCTCTGGCGGCCGACGTCATCAAGGGTGAGCGCAAGGAAACCTTTGGCGACGTGACGGTGCACTACAACACCTTCAACTCGACGTTCCTGCAACCGGACATCGCCAAGGCTGCGGAGCTGATTCGCAGCAAAAATCAGGGCGTGATCAATGTCTCGGTAATCAAGGACGGCAAACCGCTGATTGCCAATGTCACCGGCACGGTCAAAGACCTGACCAGCAACAGCGTGCCGCTGAAATTCCGCCAGGTCACCGAACAGGGCGCGATCTACTACATCGCCCAGTACCCGGTGGAACAGCAGGAAACCCGCACCTTTGAAATCAAGGTGCAGAACGGCGACAAGATCAACACCATCAATTTCAACCAAGAACTCTTTCCCGGCGAATGATGAACATCAAGCAGCTCGTACTGGCCAGCCATAACGCCGGCAAACTCAAAGAACTCCAGGCCATGCTCGGCGACTCAGTGCAGCTGCGCTCGATTGGCGAGTGGAGCAAGGTCGAGCCGGAAGAAAACGGCCTGTCGTTCGTCGAGAACGCGATCCTCAAGGCGCGCAACGCCGCACGCATTTCCGGGTTGCCGGCGCTGGCCGACGATTCCGGTCTGGCGGTGGATTTCCTCGGCGGCGCACCGGGCATCTATTCGGCGCGTTATGCCGACGGCAAGGGTGATGCCGCGAACAACGCCAAACTGCTCGATGCGCTGAAAGATGTGCCTGAAGCCGAGCGCGGTGCGCAGTTCGTTTGCGTGCTGGCGCTGGTGCGTCACGCCGATGATCCGTTGCCGATCCTCTGCGAAGGCCTGTGGCACGGGCGCATCCTGTCGGCTGCCAGCGGCGAGCACGGTTTCGGTTATGACCCGCTGTTCTGGGTGCCGGAGCGTGACGTCTCCAGCGCCGAATTGAGTCCGGCCGACAAGAACCAGATCAGCCACCGCGCCCGTGCAATGGATCTGCTGCGCCAGCGTCTGGGCTTGAAATGACCGGTGATTCTTCTGCGTCGTCGCTGATTGTCGGCGGCGCCGCCTCTTCGCCTCGGGCGCCGCTACCGACGCTGCCGCCCCTGGCGCTGTACATCCACATCCCGTGGTGTGTGCGTAAATGCCCGTATTGCGATTTCAACTCGCACACCGCCAGCCCGGTGTTGCCGGAGCAGGAATACGTTGATGCGCTGCTGGCCGATCTCGATCAGGACCTGCATGCGGTTTACGGTCGTGAAATCAGCTCGATCTTCTTTGGTGGCGGCACGCCGAGCCTGTTCAGCGCCGAAGCCCTTGGGCGATTGCTCGAAGGCGTCGAGCAGCGTATTCCGTTTGCCGACGACATCGAAATCACCCTGGAAGCCAACCCCGGCACCTTCGAACAAGAGAAGTTCGTCGCGTACCGCAAGCTGGGGATCAATCGCCTGTCGATCGGGATCCAGAGCTTTCAGCAGGAAAAGCTCAAAGCCCTCGGACGGATTCACAACGGTGACGAAGCGGTGCGCGCGGCAGGCATGGCGCGGCAGGCCGGTTTCGATAACTTCAACCTCGACTTGATGCACGGTTTGCCCGATCAATCGCTGGAAGACGCCCTGAGCGATCTGCGCCAGGCGATCGAACTGAAGCCGACGCACATCTCCTGGTATCAGCTGACGCTGGAGCCGAACACCGTGTTCTGGAACCAACCGCCGGTGCTGCCGGAAGACGACACGCTGTGGGATATTCAGGAAGCCGGGCAGGCGCTGCTGGCCGAGCACGGCTACGCGCAGTACGAAGTCTCGGCGTATGCCCAGGCTGGACGCCCGGCGCGGCATAACCTCAATTACTGGAGTTTTGGCGACTTCATCGGCATCGGCGCGGGTGCGCACGGCAAGCTGAGCCATCCGGACGGGCGCATCGTGCGTACGTGGAAGACACGGCTGCCGAAGGACTATCTCAACCCGGCGAAAAGCTTTCAGGCCGGCGAGAAAGCCCTGACCAATGACGAGATGCCGTTCGAGTTTCTGATGAATGCTTTGCGCCTGACCGCTGGCGTCGAATCGCGCCTGTATCCGCAGCGCACTGGTCTGTCGCTGGAAAGCCTCGCCGAAGGCCGGGCAGCGGCAGAACAAAGCGGTCTGCTGCAGGTCGAACCGTCACGTCTGGCGGCCACCGAGCGCGGACAGCTGTTTCTCAACGACTTGCTGCAACGATTTCTGAACTGAGCCCAACCCTCAACTTCTGTCCCAAGGGAAAACGCATGGATTTGATACTCGACCTGCTCGCCACCGTCTCCCGCTGGAGCCGCAGCAACCTCTCGGAAATCGCCTTGGCGCTGGTCGGCTGCCTGCTGGTGCTGTTTGGTGCCGACTTCAAAGGCTGGGTCGAGCAACGCCTGGGCAGCATCGCCGGCGCCCTGCGCGTGCCGCTGATGGCGCTGCTGTGCGTGATCGGCAGCGGCGCCGCACTGATCTACGCCACGCCGTGGGTGATCAAGGGTTTGAGCCAGTTCAACAACTACAGCCTGGCGCCAGTATTGTTGGTAGTCCTCGTCCTCATCGGCGTAGTCGCCGATCGCCGCTGATCTTTCAGCACAGCCAAAACAACTGTAGGAGTGAGCCTGCTCGCGATAGCGGCCTGACATTCAACCTTTTCGGGGACTGTCAGTGCGCTATCGCGAGCAGGCTCACTCCTACATTTTTACCGCGTGATGCTCAGGACTGCTTTTCGAACTTCAGGTCCCAAACACCATGGCCAAGACGTTCGCCGCGGCGTTCGAACTTGGTAATCGGGCGTTCGGCCGGGCGTGGCACGCACTTGCCGTCTTCGGCAAGGTTGCGATAGCCCGGGGCGACGTTCATCACTTCCAGCATGTATTCGGCGTACGGCTCCCAGTCGGTGGCCATGTGCAGAATGCCGCCAACCTTCAACTTGCTCCGCACCAGCTCAGCAAACGAAGCCTGAACGATACGACGCTTATGGTGACGGCTCTTGTGCCATGGATCCGGGAAAAACAGCATCAGGCGATCGAGGCTGTTGTCGGCGATGCAACGGTTGAGCACTTCGATCGCGTCGCAATCGTAGACGCGCAGGTTGGTCAGGCCCTGAGTCAGCACGCCATTGAGCAGCGCGCCGACACCCGGACGATGCACTTCCACGCCGATGAAATCCTGCTCCGGTGCCGCCGCAGCCATTTCCAGCAGCGAATGGCCCATGCCGAAACCGATCTCCAGCGAGCGCGGTGCCGAGCGGCCGAACACTTGATCGTAATCCACCGGCGCGTCAGCCAGCGGCAGCACGTACAGCGGCGCGCCCTGGTCCAGACCGCGCTGCTGGCCTTCGGTCATGCGCCCGGCGCGCATCACGAAACTCTTGATGCGGCGGTGTTGGCGCTCGTCGCCTTCTTCCGTCTGGACAGGCGTGTCGTTCGATTCAGTCATCAATGGCTCTTACTTGATCAGACCATCCAGCGGCGAAGAGGCGCTGGCATAGAGTTTTTTCGGCATACGGCCAGCGAGGTAGGCCAGACGGCCTGCAACGATGGCGTGTTTCATGGCTTCAGCCATCATCACTGGCTGCTGGGCGTGGGCGATGGCCGAGTTCATCAGCACCGCATCACAACCCAGTTCCATGGCGATGGTTGCATCGGACGCAGTGCCGACACCGGCATCGACCAACACAGGAATTTTCGCTTCTTCAAGGATGATCTGCAGGTTGTACGGGTTGCAGATCCCCAGACCGGAACCGATCAGACCGGCGAGCGGCATCACCGCGATGCAGCCGATTTCCGCCAGTTGCCGGGCGATGATCGGGTCATCGCTGGTGTAGACCATCACGTCGAAGCCTTCCTTGACCAGCGTTTCCGCGGCCTTGAGGGTTTCGATCACGTTGGGGAACAGGGTTTTCTGGTCGGCCAGCACTTCCAGCTTCACCAGATTGTGGCCGTCGAGCAATTCACGGGCCAGACGGCAGGTGCGCACGGCTTCGATGGCGTCGTAGCAACCGGCGGTGTTCGGCAGGAAGGTGTAGCGCTCCGGTGACAGCACGTCTAACAGGTTCGGCTCGCCTTCGATCTGACCCAGATTAGTACGGCGCACAGCGAAAGTGACGATCTCGGCACCCGAGACTTCGATGGCCTGCCGGGTTTCTTCCATGTCACGGTACTTGCCGGTACCGACCAGCAAACGCGACTGGTAAGTACGACCGGCCAGCACAAAAGGCTTGTCGCTACGAACGATGCTCATGGGGAATCCTCTTTAAGGGTGAGGGTCTTGCAGAATTCTGTGCCCTTGCGGGCCGGGGGATCAGCCGCCGCCGATGGCGTGCACCACTTCGACGTTGTCGCCGTCGTTCAGTGTGGTGCTGGCATGCTGGCTGCGCGGGACGATATCCAGATTGAGTTCGACTGCTACCCGGCGTCCGGTCAGCTCCAGACGGGTAATCAGCGCCGCAACGGTTTCACCGTCGGGCAGTTCAAGGGATTCGCCGTTCAATTGAATGCGCATGCGTAACGCCGCCATCATTTTTAGGGGCTGGCATTCTAGCCCGATCATGACCTAAAGGTCAGCACCAAGCGTCAAGCGGTTGGTTGCAGGCGCCAGGCGGCGAGCCCCAGACAAACCCATCCGGCCAGAAATGCCAGGCCACCGAACGGGGTGATGATGCCGAGCTTGCTGATGCCAGTCATGGTCAGCACATACAGGCTGCCGGAGAACAACAGAATGCCGACGGTGAAGGAAATGCCGGCCCACGTCACCAGTCGCCCCTGAATCTGCGTGGCCAGCAGCGCTACACCGAACAGCGCCAGGGTGTGCACCAGTTGATAGGTGACGCCGGTGTGGAAAATCGTCAGGTACTCGGGCGTCAGGCGATTTTTCAGGCCGTGGGCGGCGAATGCGCCCAAAGCGACCCCGGTGAAACCGAAAAAAGCGGCCAGCATCAAAAAGCCACGCAGCATTGGGAACTCCAGTCAGACTCGATCGGCAGGGTCTGTATAATGGCCCGCTCCACCGGTTCGGCCAAGCCATCTCTATGCTGCGTACTATTTTCCGTCGTCTCACGAAGGCCCTGCTCTGGTTCGCCGGCGGCAGCATCTTGCTGGTGCTGGTGTTTCGCTTCGTGCCGCCACCGGGCACGGCGTTGATGGTCGAGCGCAAGGTCGAATCCTGGGTCGATGGTGAGCCGATTGATCTGCAACGCACGTGGAAGCCGTGGGACGAGATCTCCGATGACCTCAAAGTTGCGGTCATGGCCGGTGAAGATCAGAAGTTTCCCGAGCATTGGGGTTTTGATTTCAGTGCGATCCAGGCAGCGTTGGCGCACAACGAGCTAGGCGGATCGATTCGCGGCGCCAGTACCTTGAGCCAGCAGGTATCGAAAAACCTGTTTCTATGGGCCGGTCGCAGCTATCTGCGTAAAGGTCTGGAGGCGTGGTTTACCGCGCTGATCGAGGTGTTCTGGCCCAAGCAGCGGATTCTTGAGGTGTATCTCAACAGCGTCGAGTGGGATGACGGGGTATTTGGCGCTGAAGCGGCGGCCCGCCATCACTTTGGTGTGAGCGCGAAGTCGTTGTCACGGCAGCAGGCGAGTTATCTGGCGGCCGTTCTGCCCAATCCGCGGGTGTGGAGCGCGAGTCATCCGACTGGGTATGTGTCGCGAAGGGCTGGCTGGATTCGCCAGCAGATGAGTCAGTTGGGTGGGGATAGTTATCTGTTGGGGCTCAACGATTCGCGTCGGGCACCGTGGTCGCGATAACACCGAGCATTTAAATGTAGGAGTGAGCCTGCTCGCGATAGCGGTACATCAGTGACGGCAATGCTGACTGTCACACCGCTATCGCGAGCAGGCTCACTCCTACAATGGTTTTGTGTTGAAGCAGAAATGAAAAACGCCCCGATCATCGCTGATCGGGGCGTTTTTTATTGCCGAAGCGCCGGTTATGCGGCGATCGACAACTTGAGCTTGTTCATCGCACTCTTCTCGAGCTGACGGATACGCTCGGCCGACACGTTGTACTTCTGCGCCAGGTCATGCAGCGTGGCTTTCTCTTCGGCCAGCCAGCGCTGGTAGAGAATGTCGCGGCTACGTTCGTCCAGCACTTCCAGCGCTTCGTGCAGGTTGCTGTTGGAGTTGTCGCTCCAGTCGGCATCTTCCAGTTGACGCGCCGGGTCGTACCGGTGGTCTTCCAGATAGTTGGCCGGCGACTGGAAAGCGCTGTCGTCATCGGCTTCAGCAGCCGGGTCGAAAGCCATGTCATGGCCGGTCAGGCGACTTTCCATCTCGCGCACTTCCCGCGGCTCGACGCCGAGGCTTTCCGCCACACGGTGGACTTCCTCGTTGTTCAGCCACGCCAGACGTTTCTTCTGGCTGCGCAGGTTGAAGAACAGCTTGCGCTGGGCCTTGGTGGTCGCGACTTTCACAATGCGCCAGTTGCGCAGGATGAACTCGTGAATTTCCGCCTTGATCCAGTGCACGGCGAACGACACCAGACGCACACCCATTTCCGGGTTGAAGCGTTTAACGGCCTTCATCAGGCCGACGTTACCTTCCTGGATCAGGTCAGCCTGAGCCAGACCGTAGCCGGAATAGCTACGGGCAATGTGTACGACAAAACGCAGGTGGGCGAGCACCATCTGCCGAGCCGCCCCCAAATCCTGCTCATAGTAGAGACTCTCGGCCAGTTCACGCTCCTGCTCCGGCGTCAGCAATGGAATGCTGTTGACGGTGTGCACGTAGGCTTCCAGGTTCGCACCCGGAACCAACGCATACGCAGGTTGCAAAGAATTGGTCATACGAAAAAACCTCCCACTTACATACTCGTGCCTCTCGGCACTGCGAAAAATTGACCGGGAATTCAAGTGCAAGTTCCCAAAAAAACCGCAAGGTCAATCACGCGCAAAAAAGATTCTACTTCGGCGCCAGCTCCCTGAGATGGCGTGCGACTGCAATCCATGCACCGATATAACCCAACAGCACCGCGCCAAGCAAGAGCGACAGACCATCGGCAACTGGCACTCCGGCCAGCGCGAAATCACTGCCGTACAAGCCGGCCAGCCCAACCACCGCATCGTTCAGCCAGTCCAGGCCGAACGCCAATACACCCCAGGACAACAGCCCCGCACCGAAGCCATACAGCGCGCCCATATAAAGGAAGGGACGACGCACATAACTGTCAGTGCCGCCGACGAGTTTAATCACTTCTATCTCGGTGCGGCGGTTTTCAATATGAAGACGAATGGTATTGCCTATCACCAAAAGTAATGCAGAAACCAGCAGCACCGTCAGACCGAAGACAAAACGATCGCCCAGCTTGAGGATGGCGGCCAGACGCTCGACCCAGACTAGATCAAGTTGTGCCTGTTGTACCTTCGGCAGCTCGGAAAGTTTTTGTCTTAATGCTTCCAGCGTCGGCTTGTCGACTTCGTTTGGTGTGACCAGCACCACGCCCGGCAACGGGTTCTCCGGCAGTTCGCGCAGGGCTTCGCCCAGTCCGGATTGCTGCTGGAACTCCTCCAGCGCCTGATCGCGGCCGACATATTCCGCATCCGCTACGCCAGGCATGCCTTTGATCTGCTCGCGCAACGACTCGCCCTGCTCCGGGCTGGCGTCGAGTTGCAGATACAACGAGATCTGCGCCGCACGCTGCCACGAACCGCCAAGACGCTCGACGTTATTGAGCAACAGCGAAAGCCCCATCGGCAGGC
Source organism: Pseudomonas sp. IT-347P (assembly GCF_949768005.1). NCBI lineage: Bacteria > Pseudomonadati > Pseudomonadota > Gammaproteobacteria > Pseudomonadales > Pseudomonadaceae > Pseudomonas > Pseudomonas sp. IT-347P. The sequence goes on along the minus strand of NZ_CATKPQ010000033.1, from coordinate 488,621 downwards.
TCAGCGCGACCGCCATCACCATGCAGGTAAAGAAGCTGCCGATCGGCTGCTTGCCGAGACGACGCAGACTGTCGAGCAGGCTGGCGCGATGGCTTTCGATCCAGGCACGGAACAGCGTGGCGAAGTCCGGGCCGTCGTCTTCGTCGTGCTTTTTCTTCTTCGGCGGCTGCGGATCGGCGGCTTTTGGCGCCACGCGCTCGGAAACCTTGGGACTGCGTGTCGCACTCATACCCCGGCCTCCCCGTCGCCGATCAATCGACCGCGTTGCAGCGTCAGCATGCGGTGCCGCATGCGCGCGATCAGCGCCAGGTCGTGACTGGCGATCAGCACGCTGGTGCCCAGACGGTTGATATCTTCGAACACGCCCATGATTTCGGCCGCCAGACGCGGGTCGAGGTTACCGGTCGGTTCGTCCGCCAGCAGCAGGGCCGGGCGGTGAACGATGGCGCGAGCAATGCCGACGCGCTGTTGCTGACCGGTGGACAGGTCGCCCGGGTACAGATCGGTTTTATCCGACAGCGCCACACGCTCCAGCGCCGAGTCGACGCGCTTGGCGATTTCGGCCTTGGACAGGCCGAGGATCTGCAGCGGCAAGGCGACGTTGTTGAACACCGTGCGATCGAACAGCAACTGGTGATTCTGGAACACCACGCCAATCTGTCGGCGCAGGAACGGGATCTGCGCGTTGCTGATGGTGCTCAGGTCTTGCCCGGCGAGCAGCAGTTTGCCGCTGGTCGGCCGCTCCATCGCCAGCAACAGGCGCAACAAGGTGGATTTACCGGCACCGGAGTGGCCGGTGACAAACAAGAACTCGCCACGACGGACTCGAAAGCTCAGCTCATGCAAGCCGACGTGACCGTTCGGGTAGCGCTTACCGACCTGTTCGAAACGAATCATGAACGCTCCCGCTCGGCAAACAGTGCCTGGACAAAGGGTTCGGCTTCAAAGGTACGCAAATCGTCGATGCCTTCACCGACGCCGATGTAGCGGATCGGCAAGCCAAATTGCTTGGCCAGGGCGAAGATCACCCCGCCCTTGGCGGTACCGTCGAGCTTGGTCAGCGCCAGACCAGTCAATTCGACGGTCTGGTTGAATTGCTTGGCCTGGTTGATGGCGTTCTGGCCGGTACCGGCGTCGAGCACCAGCAGCACTTCGTGCGGCGCGTCGGCATCGAGTTTGCCGATCACGCGACGAACCTTCTTCAGTTCTTCCATCAGGTTGTCTTTGGTGTGCAGACGGCCGGCGGTGTCGGCGATCAGCACGTCGATGCCACGGGCCTTGGCGGCCTGCACGGCGTCGAAGATCACCGAAGCCGAGTCAGCGCCGGTATGCTGGGCGATCACCGGAATCTTGTTGCGCTCGCCCCAGACCTGCAACTGCTCCACGGCGGCGGCGCGGAAGGTGTCGCCGGCGGCGAGCATGACTTTCTTGCCTTCCAATTGCAGCTTCTTCGCCAGTTTGCCGATGGTGGTGGTCTTGCCGGCGCCGTTGACACCGACCACCAGAATCACGAACGGCTTGTGCTGCGACGCGATTTTCAGCGGTTGTTCGACCGGTTTGAGCATTGCGGCCAGTTCGGCCTGTAGGGATTTGTACAGCGCGTCGGCGTCGGCCAGCTCTTTGCGGGCGACCTTCTGGGTCAGGCGCTGAATGATCTGCGTGGTGGCTTCAACACCCACGTCGGCGGTGAGCAGACGGGTTTCGAGGTCGTCGAGCAGATCGTCGTCGATGGTTTTGCGGCCGAGGAACAGACTGGCCATGCCCTCGCCGATGCTGGCGCTGGTCTTGGACAAGCCTTGTTTGAGGCGAGCGAAGAAACCGGCTTTGGTTTCTTCGGTGCGCGGCGCTTCGACCGGCGCTTCAGGCACCACTTCAACCGGCACGGCTGGAGCAGCGGTAACAGGCGCAGGCTCGGGTTGTTGAACAACCGGGGCAACAGGTTCAGCAACAACCGGCGCAGGCTCGACAACCGGCTCAACCACAGGTGCCGGAGCCGCCTCGGGCACCAACGCAGCAGGCGCAGGAATTTCCGGGGTAATGTGCGGCGCAGCTTCTTCAACCAGTGCCACCGGCTCTTCCGCCACGGGCAAGGTCAGCCATGGCGCAGCCGCCGGAGTCAGCGGCAGTTCAGCCGCCACTGGCGCTTCAGGCTCGGGTTCTGGCTCGACCGGTTGCAGCACCGGCTCGGCAAGCGGCAGCACAATCGGTGCCGGCTCTTCTTCTATTGCCGGAGCCGGCGCCGGGGCGGGTTCAGGAATCGCGGGCGGCTGTTCGACAACGGTTTCCTGCGGTTTCTTACGCAGCCATCCGAACAGGCTTTTCTTCTCGCCAGCCGCAGCTGGGGTCTTCTTGTCGTCGTTGGAACCAAACATGGAGGACGGCTATCTCACGGTAGCGACGCGCCATAAGGGCGCCCCGGCAAATAAATATTCGATGCAGAACAGACTGTGTTTCATCCAGCTTGTTCACGCGCAACATTTTGTCGAGGCGCCAACGGCACCTCAAAGATTCGTATTAACGAAGGACAAAACCGGCAAAATCGGCGAAAAAGCGAAGTCTAGTCGACAAACCGCAGCTTTCTGGCGCAAACCCATACAGCCGGATCAGGCCTGAAAACCTGATAGGCGTGGTCGCCGGTAAAACGGATCAGTATCCTAGCACCCTCTCGCCCGCCGACGCTAAGACCAAGCGGGCAGCTCAACAGGTTAAAAAACGAATGAATGCTCTAGCCCGCCGCGCTGCAGGCCTGCTGCTCAGCACAGTCTGCCTGCCCCTTTCGGCCCTGGCGGCCGACCCGCAACCGACCCACGAATTCACCCTCGACAACGGCCTCAAGGTCGTCGTGCGCGAAGACCATCGCGCGCCGGTGGTGGTCTCGCAGGTCTGGTACAAGGTCGGCTCCAGCTACGAAACCCCGGGACAGACCGGTCTGTCCCACGCGCTTGAGCACATGATGTTCAAGGGCAGCGAGAAAGTCGGCCCCGGCGAAGCGTCGCTGATCCTGCGTGATCTGGGCGCTGAAGAGAACGCCTTCACCAGCGACGACTTCACCGCTTATTACCAGGTGCTGGCCCGCGACCGTCTGGGCGTGGCCTTTGAGCTGGAAGCCGACCGCATGGCCAACCTGCGCCTGCCGGCCGACGAGTTTGCCAAGGAAATCGAAGTCATCAAGGAAGAGCGCCGCCTGCGCACTGATGACAAGCCAATGTCCAAGGCCTACGAGCGCTACAAAGCCATGGCTTATCCGGCCAGCGGCTACCACACGCCAACCATCGGCTGGATGGCTGACCTTGAGCGCATGAAGGTCGAGGAGCTGCGCCACTGGTACCAATCCTGGTACGTGCCGAACAACGCTACGCTGGTCGTGGTCGGCGACGTCACCCCGGACGAAGTGAAAACCCTCGCCCAACGCTATTTCGGCCCGATCGCCAAGCGCGATGTGCCACCGGCGAAAAAGCCGCTGGAACTGGCCGAGCCCGGCGAACGCCAGATCACTTTGCACGTGCAGACTCAACTGCCGAGCCTGATGCTCGGCTTCAACGTGCCCAGCATTGCCACGGCCGAAGACAAGCGCTCGGTCAACGCCTTGCGCCTGATCTCGGCGCTGCTCGACGGCGGTTACAGCGGGCGCATCCCGACGCAACTGGAGCGCGGCGAAGAGCTGGTCTCCGGCGGTTCGTCGAGCTACGACGCGTATACCCGTGGCGACAGTCTGTTCACGCTGTCGGCAACCCCGAACACCCAGAAGAAAAAGACCATCGCACAAGCCGAGGCCGGTCTGTGGAAACTGCTGGAGCAGCTGAAAACCACCGCACCGTCCGCCGAAGAACTGGAGCGCGTGCGTGCGCAAGTAATTGCCGGTCTGGTGTTCGAACGTGATTCGATCACCAGTCAGGCCACTGCGATTGGCCAACTGGAAACGGTCGGCCTGTCGTGGAAACTGATGGACACCGAACTCGCGGATCTGGAAAGCGTGACCCCGCAAGATATCCAGAACGCCGCCAAGCTGTATTTCACCCGCGAACGTCTCAGCGTCGCCCACGTCCTGCCACTGGAGACGACTCATGAGTGAGCGCAAATCCCCACGCCTGCTGCTCGGCCTGATTGCCGTCGCAGTGATCGGCTCAGCCGCGTTCTACCTGACGCCAAGCGCTGACAGCAAAGCCAGCGAGGCCCTCGACAACGCCAAATCCAGCCAGAAACTGCAATCGCTGACCGAACTCGACGGCAAGGCCCCGGCCAGCCGCAAACTCGACGTGCAAACCTGGAACACCGCCGAAGGCGCCAAGGTGCTGTTCGTTGAAGCCCATGAACTGCCGATGTTCGACATGCGTCTGATCTTCGCCGCCGGCAGCAGTCAGGACGGCAATGCGCCGGGCCTGGCGGTGCTGACCAACGCGATGCTCAACGAAGGTGTCGCCGGCAAAGACGTCGGCGCCATCGCGCAAGGCTTCGAAGGTCTGGGGGCGGATTTCGGCAACGGCGCTTTCAAGGACATGGCGCTGGCGTCTCTGCGCAGTCTGAGTGCCGCCGACAAGCGTGAACCGGCGTTGAAGCTGTTTTCGGAGGTGATTGGCAAACCGACCTTCCCGGCCGACTCGTTCGCGCGCATCAAGAACCAGATGCTCGCCGGTTTCGAATACCAGAAACAGAACCCCGGCAAACTCGCCAGCCTCGTGCTGATGAAGCGTCTGTATGGCGATCACCCGTACGCACATTCGAGCGACGGCAATCCGCAAAGTGTGCCGAAGATTACCCTCGCGCAATTGCGTGAATTCCACGCCAAGGCTTACGCGGCCGGCAACGTGGTGATCGCGCTGGTCGGTGACCTGTCGCGTGCGGAAGCCGAGGCGATTGCCAATCAGGTCTCCAGCGCACTGCCCAAAGGCCCGGCACTGGCGAAGATCGCTCAGCCGCAGGAACCGAAGGCCAGCGTCAACCACATCGAGTTCCCGTCGAAACAGACCAACCTGATGCTCGCGCAACTGGGCATCGACCGTGACGACCCGGACTACGCCGCACTGTCGATGGGCAACCAGATCCTCGGTGGCGGTGGTTTCGGCACGCGTCTGATGAGTGAAGTGCGCGAGAAGCGCGGCCTGACCTACGGCGTGTACTCGGCATTCAGCCCGATGCAGGCACGCGGCCCGTTCATGATCAATCTGCAGACCCGCGCAGAAATGAGCGAAGGCACCCTGAAACTGGTGCAGGACGTGCTCGCCGACTACCTGAAAACCGGGCCGACGCAGAAAGAACTCGACGATGCCAAACGCGAACTGGCCGGCAGCTTCCCGCTGTCCACCGCGAGCAATGCCGATATCGTCGGCCAGCTCGGCGCCATGGGCTTCTATAATCTGCCGTTGAGCTATCTGGATGACTTCATGCGTCAGTCGCAGAGCCTGACCGTCGAGCAAGTCCGCGACGCCCTGAACAAACACCTGAGCACGGACAAAATGGTCATCGTCACTGCTGGTCCGACCGTGCCACAAAAGCCGTTACCGGCCCCATCTGATAAACCTGCCGAGCAACCGCTCGGGGTTCCGGAGCATTAATGGCTACCCGATCGCCTAAAAAACCTGCGCACAACGTCCATAACGGTGTGAACCAGTTGCGCATCATTGGCGGCCAATGGCGCAGCCGCAAGCTGAGTTTCCCTGATGCACCGGGCCTGCGCCCGACGCCGGATCGTGTGCGTGAAACCCTGTTCAACTGGCTGGCGCCGTACGTTGAAGGAGCCAAGGTGCTTGATCCATTCGCCGGCAGCGGCGCGCTGTTTCTCGAAGCGTTGTCCCGTGGTGCGGCCATGGGTCAGGCGCTGGATGCCAGCAACATTGCCGTCTCCAGCCTGAAAGAACACCTCGGCACCCTGCGCTGCACCAACGGCCAGGTGCAGACCGCCGACGCCTTGCGCTATCTGGAAACCCAGACCGCCAGCGCCTTCGACCTGGTGTTCCTCGACCCGCCGTTCAACCAGAACCTGCTGCCGGCGGTTTGCACTTTGCTCGAAGAGCGTCAGTGGCTGGCGCCCGACTCGTGGATCTACACTGAAAGCGAAACGGCGCCATCGACGCTGGGCTTGCCGGGCAACTGGCGCCTGCACCGCGAACAGAAATCCGGCCGGGTTTACTACGCGCTGTGGCAACGTACGGCAGAGATCGCCGGTTAATCGACCGGTCTGAATAGGCGGCGCCCCTTCCAACAGGGCCGCCGCTCTGCATCGAGAATCATCGTGTCCGCTTCCTCAGAACGCTTCACCCCCGCCTTCGGCCTCGGCAATCCGCACCTGCAGACCTTGTGGGGGCCGCTGTGGCGCAAAACCGTACATATCGAACGTGAACGCGAACGCTTGTGGCTGGAAGATGGCGACTTTCTCGACCTCGACTGGCACGGCCCGCATTCAGTAGATGCACCGCTGGTACTCGTACTGCATGGGCTGACCGGTTCCTCCAATTCGCCTTATGTCGCCGGCATTCAGAAGGCGCTGGCTGATCAAGGCTGGGCCAGTGTCGCTTTGAACTGGCGCGGCTGCTCGGGCGAACCGAATCTGCTGCCGCGCAGCTATCACTCCGGCGCCAGCGAAGACCTCGCCGAAACCATCAGGCATCTGCGCGCCAAACGACCGTTGGCGCCGTTGTATGCCGTCGGCTATTCGCTGGGCGGCAACATCCTGCTCAAACACCTCGGGGAAACAGGCAGCGCCAGCGGCGTGCTCGGTGCCGTGGCGGTGTCCGTACCGTTTCGCCTCGACCAATGCGCCGACCGCATCGGCCAAGGGTTTTCCAGGGTCTATCAGGCGCACTTCATGCGCGAGATGGTCGCCTACATCAAGAACAAGCAGCGGCAGTTTCAACACGATGGGCGCGAAGACGGACTTGCCGCGCTGGCAGCCCTCGGTTCGCTGGAAAACATGCGCACCTTTTGGGATTTCGATGGCCGCGTGACCGCACCGTTGCATGGTTTCAATGATGCCGAGGATTACTATCGCCGCGCTTCGAGCCGTTACTTTCTCGGTGAGATCCGCACCCCAACCCTGATCATTCAAGCGGCGGACGACCCGTTCGTGTTCCCCCACAGTTTGCCGCAGGCCAGTGAGCTGTCGACGTCGACGGCCTTCGAATTGCAGGCCCGCGGCGGGCACGTCGGCTTCGTCGACGGTTCGATTCGTCAGCCCGGTTACTACCTGGAACGACGCATCCCGCAGTGGCTGGCAAACCTGCCGTCATGATCAGTCAGGTCGAGTCGATTCGTTTCTGGCAAACAGCGCCGCTGGCCGGGGTCGAGTTATTGTCGGCGCGCTACATTGAGCAGCGTTTCGCCCCGCATGTGCATGACAACTACGTGATCGGCATGATCATGGCTGGCGCGCAGCGTTATCGCTATCGCGGCGCCGAACATCTGGCCGGCAGCGGCACGCTGGTGTTGATCAATCCCGACGAGTTGCACACCGGACACAAGGGCACCGAGGATGGCTGGCTATATCGGGCGTTTTATCCTGATACCGCGCAAATCGTTTCGCTGCTGGATGAACTGGAGCTGTCCACCACGAACCTGCCGGCGTTCGGCGCCACGCTTTATCGCGACCCGGATCTAGTCAACGGGTTTGCGCGGCTGCACCGTTTGCTCGAAAGCCCGGCCGCCGCGCTGCAACAGCAAACGGTATGGCGCGAGATGATGTTGCTGCTGTTGCAGCGCCATGCGGCTGTGCCAGTGCCTGGTCGAGTCGGCAAGGAACACCGTGCGGTGCTGTTGGGCAAAGAACTGCTGCGCGCACAACTGGCGGCGCCACCGTCACTGGAAGAACTGGCGGCGGCGGTCAATCTGTCGCCCTTTCATTTCGCCCGGGTGTTTCGCCGCGCCACCGGCATGCCGCCGCACACCTGGCTGATGCAACAACGCATCGCCCAGGCTCGCACGCTCCTGCAGCACGGCTGCTTGCCGGTGGAGGTCGCCGCGCAACTGGGTTTTGCCGATCAGAGCCATTTGAGCCGGCAGTTCAAACAGGCTTATGGCGTCGGGCCCGCCGCGTACCGGAGCGCCCGACAGTTTCCTTCAGACAACGAATAACCAATGTGGGAGCGAGCCTGCTCGCGAAAGCGGTTGTTCATTCAACATTAATGTCGACTGATCCGACGCCTTCGCGAGCAGGCTCACTCCTACAGGAATGTGGGGTGACTATTCGCCGGTGGCAATACCGTGCGAAGGCTCGTTGATCCACTCGCTCCACGATCCGGCATACAGCGCTCCCAGTGGATAACCCGCCAGGCACAGGGCAAACAGGTTGTGACACGCCGTCACACCAGAACCGCAATACGCAACCAGATCCGCTGGCGAACGCTCACCGAGTTTGCCGGCAAAACGCTGCTTGAGTTGATCCGCCGGCAGGAATCGTCCATCGCTGCCAAGGTTGTCGGTGAACACCGCGCATTGCGCGCCGGGAATGTGCCCGGCAACCGGATCAATTGGCTCGACCTCGCCTTTGAAACGTGGCAAAGCCCGGGCATCGATCAACGTCAGTGTCGGTTGACCGAGCCGCTGTTGCAGTTGCTCGGCGCTGAGCAACAGGCGCATGTCCGGCTGACCACTGAAGGTGCCGCGATTGACCGTCGGCGCATCCAGGCTCAGCGGCAACCCCGCCGCATGCCACGCCTTGAGTCCGCCATCGAGAATGAATACGCCGTCGCGCTTGCCCAGCCATGCCAGCAACCACCACGCCCGCGCAGCATAGGCACCGGGGCCGTCGTCATACAGAACCACGTCGCTGTCAGGATTGATGCCCCAGGCTTGCAGGCGTTCGATCAGCGCCGCTGGCGCGGGCAACGGATGACGACCGGTCACACCTTTGACCACGGTGCCGCTGAGGTCACGCTCAAGGTCGGCGAAGCTCGCCCCGGCAATGTGCCCTTCGGCATAGCTGCGCTGACCGTAGTCCGGGTCTTCGAGGGCAAAACGACAATCCAGAATCACCAGCCCCGGCTGCGCCTTGCGGGCATCCAGTGCTTCAGGGCTGATCAGTTGCGCAATCGGCATAACGGGCTCCTGGGAGGTTTCAACGGAACGGTTTACTTGACGTCTTCGAGAGCCTGGGCCAGCGGCACGTAGAACTCCTCGAATAACGCATTGACCTCATCACGCGCCTGCTCGGTGACAAACCCGGCTTCCAGCACCAGCACCTGATACACGCCACGTTTAATGGCTTGTTCACTGAGGTGGTTGGAGTTTTCGCGGGTGGTGCACAGAAAGCGCACCCAGGACGTCAGGATGATCCAGGCATTGAGGGTCAGGGATTCGATCTGCACGCGATCCATATCAAGGATCCCGGCGGCAACAAAACCTTCGTAGATCGCCGCGCCCTGGATCACGCAGCGCTGGGAAAAGCGCCGATAGCGGGCGGCCAGTTCCGGATCGCTGTCGAGCAGATGCTCGAGATCGCGGTGCAGAAAGCGGTAGCGCCACATCGCCGAGAGCAATTCCTTGAGATAGAACCGCTTGTCCTCGACCGTCGCCGCGCGTCCCTGCGGCGGGCGCAGAAAGCTGTCCACGAGGCTTTCGTACTCACTGAACAAAACGGCGATGATCGCCTGCTTGTTGGGGAAGTGGTAGTACAGATTGCCCGGAGAAATCTCCATGTGGGCGGCAATGTGATTGGTGCTGATGCTGCGCTCGCCCTGCTGATTGAACAGCTCGAGGCTGTTCAGCACGATACGCTCGCTGGTTTTTATTCGTGGGGCCATGGCTTGAGCTTTAATTCAGAGTGCGTTGGGGGGCATCTTACGACCTAACCGGAAATGGATAAAACAATGCTGTGCAAGGAAGTCATTTGACTTTCTAGAGCATGGACTCTAAAAAGTCGTCACTACAATAAATCCGGAGCAGACCATGACTGCCGACATTGCCTACCTGCAAACGCTGCAACAACCGCTGGCCGAACTGGACCGGTTGTTCGAGGCGCAGCGGGCGGCGTATGCCGCCAATCCGATGCCGCCCGCTGCTCAGCGCCAGCAATGGCTCAAGGCGTTGAGTGATTTGCTCAGCAACGAACGTCAGGCCTTGATCGCGGCGATCAGCTCCGATTTCAGTCATCGCAGCGCCGATGAAACCCTGCTCGCCGAACTGATGCCAAGCCTGCACGGCATTCACTACGCCAGCCGCCATCTCAAGGGCTGGATGAAAGCCTCGCGGCGCAAGGTCGGTCTGGCGTTCCAGCCGGCCTCGGCGAAAGTGGTCTATCAGCCATTGGGCGTGGTCGGCGTCATCGTGCCATGGAACTACCCATTGTATCTGGCCGTCGGCCCGCTGGTCGGCGCTTTGGCGGCGGGTAACCGGGTAATGCTCAAGCTCAGTGAATCAACCCCGGCCACCGGACTATTGCTCAAAGAATTGCTGGCACGGATCTTCCCCGAGGACCTGGTCTGCGTGGTACTCGGGGAAGCCGACATCGGCGTGGCGTTCTCGCGCCTGCGCTTCGATCACCTGCTGTTCACCGGCGCCACCAGTATCGGCAAACACGTGATGCGCGCCGCTGCCGAAAACCTCACCCCGGTCACCCTGGAACTGGGCGGCAAGTCGCCGGCCATCGTCTCCCGCGATGTGCCGCTCAAGGATGCCGCCGAGCGCATCGCCTTCGGTAAAACCCTCAACGCTGGCCAGACCTGCGTTGCCCCGGATTACGTGCTGGTGCCGGAAGACCGCGTCGGCGCTTTTGTCGAAGCCTATCGCCAGGCCGTGCAGGTTTTTTACCCGACACTCACCGACAATCCGGACTACACGGCGATCATCAACGAACGCCAGTTGGCACGGCTCAATGGCTACGTCAGCGATGCCACCAGCAAGGGCGCGCTGTTGATTCCGCTGTTCGAACAGGGTCAGGGTCGACGCATGCCGCACAGTGTGCTGCTGAATGTCAGCGATGAAATGACGGTGATGCAGGACGAAATCTTCGGCCCGCTACTGCCGATCGTGCCGTATCAGGATCTTGACCAGGCATTTGCTTACATCAATCAGCGGCCACGTCCTCTGGCTCTTTACTACTTTGGCTACGACAAACGCGAACAGAACCGCGTGCTGCACGAAACCCATTCCGGCGGCGTGTGCCTCAACGACACGTTGCTGCACGTGGCTCAGGACGATATGCCGTTTGGCGGTATCGGCGCTTCGGGCATGGGCCACTACCACGGGCACGAAGGCTTTCTGACTTTCAGCAAAGCCAAAGGCGTGTTGATCAAACAGCGGTTCAATGCAGCCAGACTGATTTACCCGCCTTACGGCACATCGATTCAGAAATTGATTCAGAAGCTGTTCATTCGCTAAACATTCGTCACCGCCGGGTAATAAAAACAATGCACCCAAGCCTGACCGAAACACCTGCACTGTCGCGCCGTGGCCTGCTGAAATTCAGCCTCGGCGCCACAGCGTTTCTCGCCACCGCCGGACTCGGCGCCAGCCTCAGTGGCTGCTCATCGAGCGTCGCGGCCAACGGATTTGCCTCGTTGCGCGACGGCGACCTGCTGTTTTTGCGCGCACTGATTCCGGTGATGCTCGATGGCGCCGTGGCGGCGGAAAAAATGCCGGCCGCCGTCGACGGCACACTCAAGTCACTGGACTACAGCCTCGATCACCTGTCGCCGGAAATGCTCAAACTCACCCGGCAACTGTTCGATGTGCTGGGCATGGCGGTAACCCGCGGGCCACTCACAGGGATCTGGGGCAGTTGGGAAAACGCCAGTCCCGAAGCGATGCGGCATTTTCTTGATCGCTGGGAAAACAGTTCATTGAGTTTGTTGCGCATGGGCCATAGCTCGTTGCAGCAGATGGTGATGCTGGCTTGGTACGCCCGCGCGGAGTCGTGGGCGCATTGCGGTTATCCCGGCCCGCCTGCCGTCTGAAACCGTGTCGTCCCTTTCGCGAGCAGGCTCGCTCCCACATTTGAAATGCATTCCCCTGTAGGAGTGAGCCTGCTCGCGATGAGGCCCGCCAGAACAACAAAAACAAGAGAACCTGATCGATGCCCGTACCCGACCCGTTCCGCGAAGGCCTCGCCCGAGGCTGGAAAACCTACAACGGCGCCCAACTGAGCGACGACCTCACCCTTGAAGCCGACGTGGCCATCATCGGTAGCGGCGCCGGTGGCGGCACCACGGCGGACATCCTCAGCGCCGCCGGCTACAAAGTGCTGCTCATCGAAGAAGGCCCGCTGAAAACCAGCTCCGATTTCAAAATGCTCGAAGACCAGGCCTACAGCAGCCTCTATCAGGAAGGCATCGGCCGCATGAGCAAGGACGGCGCGATCACCATCCTGCAAGGCCGCGCGGTCGGCGGCACGACGCTGATCAACTGGACATCGAGCTTTCGCACCCCGGAACCGACCCTCGAACACTGGGCCAGGGAACACAACGTCAAAGGCCATAGCCCCGCAGAAATGGCGCCGTGGTTCGAGAAGATGGAGCAGCGCCTCGGTGTCGCCCCGTGGATGATTCCGCCCAACGCCAACAACGACGTGATCCGCAAAGGCTGCGAGCAACTGGGTTACAGCTGGCACGTGATCCCGCGCAACGTGCGCGGCTGCTGGAACCTCGGCTACTGCGGCATGGGCTGCCCGACCAACGCCAAGCAATCGATGATGGTCACGACCATTCCGGCGATGCTGGAAAAGGGTGGCGAACTGCTTTATCTGGCCCGGGCACAGAAGCTGCTGATCAGCGGGGAAAAGATCACTGGCCTGCAATGCGTGGCGATGGATGAGCGCTGCGTCGAACCGACCGGACGCACGATCAACGTCAAGGCGCGGCATTACGTACTGGCCGGCGGTGGCATCAACAGCCCGGCGCTGTTGCTGCGTTCGGACGCGCCGGACCCGCACGAAAACCTGGGCAAACGCACCTTCCTGCACCCGGTGAACATGTCCGCCGGGCGCTTCGACGAGGTTATCAACCCGTTTTACGGGGCGCCGCAGTCGATCTATTCCGACCATTTCCAGTGGAAGGACGGCGTCACCGGACCGATGGCGTTCAAGCTCGAAGTGCCGCCACTGCATCCGGCCCTGGCGGCCATGTTGCTCGGTGGCTTCGGTCAGGAAAGTGCCCAACACATGGCCGACCTGCCGCACACCCACGCCATGCTGGCCTTGCTGCGCGACGGCTTTCACCCGGACAGCCCGGGCGGTTCAGTCGAGTTGCGTGGCGATGGTTCGCCGGTGCTCGACTACCAAATTTCACCCTACGCCTGGGACGGCCTGCGCCGGGCCTTTCACGTCATGGCGGAAATCCAGTTCGCCGGCGGCGCAAAAGCGGTGATGCCACTGCACGCCGACGCCCGTTACGTGAAAACCCTGGCCGAAGCCCGCACGCTGATCGATGGTCTGAGCCTTGAGCTGTACCGCACGCGCGTGGGCAGCGCCCATCTCATGGGTGGCTGCGCGATGGGCGAAGAGCCGAAGAGCGCGGTCACCGACAGTCTCGGCCGACATCATCAACTGACCAATCTATCGATTCACGACGGCTCGCTGTTCCCCACCAGCGTCGGCGCAAATCCGCAGCTGTCGGTGTATGGGCTGACCGCGCAACTGGCGACTTCCCTCGCCGATCGGCTGAGAAACCCGTGAAAAAACCAATTAATCGCGGCGTCTATAGTGCTTTCTTACCCAACAGGCGACTTGGCCGACCGAGACGGCTGCGATACCATCCGACTCCCCAACGGACTCCCGCCAGGACGACGCGATGAACCGAGTGTTGTACCCAGGTACCTTCGACCCTATTACCAAGGGCCATGGCGATCTGGTCGAACGCGCCTCGCGCCTGTTCGACCACGTGATTATTGCGGTCGCTGCCAGCCCGAAGAAAAACCCGCTGTTCCCGCTGGAACAACGGGTCGAACTGGCTCGCGAGGTCACCAAACACCTGCCGAACGTAGAAGTGGTCGGTTTCTCGACGCTGCTCGCGCATTTCGCCAAAGAGCAGAACGCCAATGTGTTCCTGCGTGGTTTGCGCGCGGTGTCGGACTTCGAATACGAATTCCAGCTGGCCAATATGAACCGCCAATTGGCCCCTGACGTGGAGAGTCTGTTTCTCACCCCGTCCGAGCGTTATTCGTTCATTTCGTCGACGCTGGTGCGGGAAATTGCCGCGCTGGGCGGCGATATCAGCAAGTTCGTCCACCCTGCCGTGGCTGACGCGCTGACCCTGCGCTTCAAGAAGTAGGAACTGCCGAAGGCTCGGGCTGCGATCAGACGATCCTGGTTTTTTGATCGCAGCTGTCAGTGCCCTTGATCGCAGCAACGTGCACTGCGCTCGCCAATGCGGCACAATTGCGCGCATTGATTTATAGCGCCCGGGCCTGCCGCCCCGGCTGGAGTTAGCATGTCCCTGATCATCACCGACGATTGCATCAACTGCGACGTCTGCGAACCCGAGTGCCCGAACGCCGCCATCTCCCAAGGCGAAGAGATCTACGTGATCGACCCCAACCTGTGCACCCAGTGCGTCGGCCACTACGACGAACCGCAGTGCCAACAAGTCTGCCCGGTGGATTGCATTCCGCTGGACGAAGCGCATCCGGAGACTGAAGAACAGTTGATGGAGAAGTACCGCAAGATTACCGGCAAGGCCTGATCCGCCGGATTTGTGGCGCTCTTTCGGGCCTCTTCGCGAGCAAGCTCGCTCCCACATTTGAAATGCATTCCAATGTGGGAGCGAGCTTGCTCGCGAAAGGGCCGTCAGCCACACAACAAAACCCTGATCTGCTTACTCGCGCTGCTCAAACCCTTCCCCGATACACCCCAGACATCGCACGAACGCGGCTTTCGCCGGATCGACCACCAGCGCCTGCCCCGCATCGCCCACCCCGCCACCCAACGCGGTGAAGGGCAACGACACGACAAACGCCCCCGCACCGATCACCGTTGCCACCACCAATAAAGGTCGGGCAATCAGCAAATCGCCGAGCATGGCGTAGGCCGGTGGATTCTGGAGGGTGTAGCGCGGGTCACCGCTGCCGTTTTCCGTGGCCTGAACATTCAGGCTGGAACACAGCAGCAGAGTGACGAAGACGATTTTCAGGACTTTCATGGCACGATCCTTCGGGCTAAGCAGTGAGACATCTCACTATAGACCCAAGGATTTTTTTCAGGTCTGACAGCGCGGGCAAAACACGCTGGCGCGTTGCCCGAGCTTCACTTCGCGCAGCCCGGTACCGCATATCTTGCAATGCTGACCGCCACGGCCGTAGACAAACAGCTCCTGCTGGAAATACCCCGGCTGGCCGTCGCCGCCAATGAAATCACGCAACGTCGTCCCCCCGCGCTCGATAGCAGCGGCCAGAATGCGTTTGATCTCGATCGCCAGCTTCAGATAACGCCCCCGGGAAATGCCCCCGGCCTCGCGGCGCGGATCAATTCCGGCGGCAAACAGCGCTTCGGTCGCGTAAATATTGCCGACCCCGACCACCACCGCGTTGTCCATGATGAACGGTTTGACCGCCATCGAACGCCCGCGCGAGAGCTGGAACAAGCGCTCGCCATCGAACAGATCGGTCAATGGCTCCGGGCCGAGACGAATCAACAGTTCGTGGTTGAGCGGATCGCTGCTCCACAGCATCGCGCCAAACCGGCGCGGATCGGTGTAGCGCAGCGCCAGCCCCGATTCCAGTTCGATATCGACGTGTTCGTGTTTGAGCGCCGGCAGCCCGACTTCGACCAGACGCAAATTGCCCGACATGCCCAGGTGGCTGATCAGCGTGCCGGCCTCGGCATTGATCAACAGGTACTTGGCGCGACGCTCGACCAGCACGATGCGTTGCCCCGACAGGCGTACATCGAGATCTTCGGGGATCGGCCAGCGCAACCGCCGGTCACGCACGATCACCCGACTGACACGCTGGCCTTCCAGGTGCGGGGCAATCCCGCGACGGGTGGTTTCGACTTCCGGCAGTTCAGGCATGGCGTCCTCGCATCAATGCGCGCCGAGGTCGCGGATCGTCTGTTTGAGGGTTTCGAAGTCGTAGTCCGACAGACCGACATAGTCCAGCACCAGCGGGCCGACGGCATGCCATTCGAAGTCTTCGGTCTGGTTGCCCAGCACCCGGTAAGACGCACAGATATGCTCGGCCATTTTCAGGATCGCCAAGAGATTTTTCAGTTGACTGTTCTTTGACGATTCGTCGCTGAATATCGCCAACGCGTTGTGGTGGTTGGCGATGGCGGCGCTGACATGCTCCGGCAGGCGCCACGACTTGGCGGTGTAGTAACCGACCACGGCATGGTTAGTGTTGAACACGCGGTTTTCCGTATCCACCACCCGGCAGTCCGCGCTGGCACTGGCGTAGGCCTCTTCCAGTACGGTCATGTAGTTGGGGAAACGCTGCAGCATCAACGGCACGCCGCAATCGTGGAACAGGCCCAAGGCATACGCCTCATCACCGGCCTGAGTACCGATACGCTTGGCCAGCGTCAGGCAGGTCATCGCCACGTCCTGGGCGGTGTCCCAGAAACGGTTGAGGGTGACGATGGTGTCGTCGTTCATCTCGCCCTTGATCGACTGCGCGTTGATCAGGTTGATGATCGAACGGCTGCCCAACAGGTTCACCGCCCGCTGGATCGAGGTAATCTTGTTGCTCAGGCCGTAATACGGCGAGTTGACGATTTTCAGCAGCGAACCGGACAAGCCAGGATCCTGGGAGATCAGTTTGGCGATCACCTCCAGGTCGGGGTCGGGCATGTACTGCTCCATTTGCAGATCCACCATGATCTGCGGTTGCGCAGGCACGCTGATGCCTTGCAGCGATTGTTGAATCTGTTCGGTGGTCAGCTCTTGGGACATAAGTACACACTCTGGGACAGGCGGCGATTCTAACCTCTAAAAACCGCACGACGACACACCAGTGGGCAATTGTCAGGAACTTTCATTCAGGCCGCGGCTTCGGAATCTGTAATGCCCCACGGATCACTGCGGTCCATTGCGGCGACAAACTCCCACAGACTCAGGAGCTTATCGATGGCCACTTCACTCAACGGTAAACGCGTCGCCATTTTGGTAACAGACGGTTTCGAACAGGTCGAACTGACCGGACCCAAGCAAGCACTGGAGCAGGCCGGCGCCCAGGTCGACATCCTTTCCGCCGAGGCCGGCAAGGTCAAAGGCTGGAACCACGACAAACCGGCGGACGACTTCAAGGTCGACCAGACATTCCAGGGTGCCAGCAGCGAGCAGTACGATGCGATCGTCCTGCCGGGTGGCGTGCAGAACTCCGACACCATCCGCATCGATCAGGACGCCCAGCACCTGGTCAAGACCGGCGCCTCTGCCGGCAAACCAATTGCGGTGATCTGCCATGGCGGCTGGCTGCTGATCTCGGCGGGGCTGGTCAACGGCAAGACCATGACCAGTTACAAGACACTCAAGGATGACCTGGTGAATGCCGGGGCCAACTGGGTCGATAAAGAAGTGGTCAAGGACGGTCACCTGATCAGCAGTCGTCAGCCGGATGATATTCCGGCGTTCAATAAAGAGCTGATCGACGCACTTTCTGCGTAGCAGTCAAAACCGCCTTCGCGAGCAAGCTCGCTCCCACAGGGAATTTGTGGCCGACACAAGACCAGTGTGGGAGTGAGCTTGCTCGCGAAGGGGCCATCAGCGTTTCATCGCACGCCAAGCCCGGCACAAGCGCCAACACGTTATACTCCCGCTCTTTTTTCCGGAGCGACGTCATGTCCCTGCCTAGCTTGCGCCTCAAAGCCAACGCCGACCGTCGCCTGCGCGCCGGTCACCTGTGGGTCTACAGCAACGAAATCGATGTAGCCGCCACGCCACTGCACGGCTTCAATGCCGGTGACCAGGCCATCCTCGAAGCCGCTGGCGGCAAGCCGTTGGGCATCGTGGCGATGAGCCCGAACAACCTGATCTGCGCTCGCCTGCTGTCGCGCGACATTAAAGTTGCGCTGGACAAATCGCTGCTGGTGCACCGCCTGAACGTAGCCCTGTCGCTGCGCGAGCGCCTGTTCGACAAACCGTTCTATCGCCTGGTCTACGGTGATTCCGATCTGTTACCAGGTCTGGTCGTTGACCGTTTCGGCGACATCCTTGTGGTGCAGATCGCCTCGGCGACCATGGAAGCGCATAAAGATGACGTGATCGCGGCGCTGACCCAAGTGCTCAAGCCAAGCGGCATCCTGTTCAAGAACGACTCGGCCGCCCGTGACGCCGAAGGCCTCAACCGCTACGTCGAAACCGTGTTCGGCCTGGTGCCGGAGTGGGTGGCGCTGGAAGAGAACGGCGTGAAATTCGAAGCTCCGGTTATCCAGGGCCAGAAAACCGGCTGGTTCTACGACCACCGCATGAACCGCGCACGCCTTGCGCCTTACGCCAAAGGCAAACGCGTCCTCGACCTCTACAGTTATATCGGTGGCTGGGGTGTGCAGGCTGCTGCGTTCGGCGCCAGCGAAGTGTTCTGCGTCGATGCCTCGGCTTTCGCCCTCGATGGGGTTGAACGCAACGCCGCGCTGAACGGTTTTGCTGACAAGATGACCTGCATCGAAGGCGACGTCTTCGAAGCCCTGAAAGAGCTGAAAGCCAGCGAAGAGCGCTTTGACGTGATCGTGGCCGACCCGCCAGCGTTCATCAAACGCAAGAAAGACATGAAAAACGGCGAAGGCGCCTATCGTCGCCTGAACGAGCAAGCCATGCGCCTGCTCAACAAGGACGGCATCCTGGTCAGCGCGTCGTGCTCGATGCACCTGCCAGAAGATGACCTGCAGAACATCCTGCTGACCAGCGCCCGTCACCTGGATCGCAATATCCAGTTGCTGGAGCGTGGCGGCCAGGGCCCGGATCACCCGGTGCATCCGGCCATCGCCGAAACACGCTACATCAAGAGCATTACCTGCCGCCTGCTGCCCAACAGCTGATACCGGCAAATAACGGGGAGCCAGCAGGCTCCCCGTTTGCTTTTGCGCGCAAACGCCCTTCCCCTTCGCTATATCCGCAAACTTCCTACAATTATATTCCTGCAGACTTGCAGGACATTTCCTTACATCTTTTAATTATCGAAATTCGCCCTACAAGTTCGTTTCGGACCAAAGACCACTCCGACAAAATTACTGGAAATTTCCTACTTAATATCCCCTTGCCAATAATCCATTACAAACTATTATGAAGTTGTCACCACGAGGTGTCTTCAACAATCAACGGACAAGGAGTTCACATCATGAAAAGTATTTCTCTGGAAAGTACAAAAATGGCAAACCTGGCTTTTCTGGTTGCGCCTAAATCCCGTTAAGTAGGTCAGGACGCTGGGGAGTGCCGGCAACCCGGCGTCCTTTTGACTTCTTCCAAAGTGAATCGACCTACATGCACATCAACCCTTACTTATTCATATTGCCACGCTCGCCCGGACAAGTTGTATGGAACTACAAAAACCATACACAACACGAACTTGACCTTAACTACGCAACTCGCCTCGCACAACTAATCAACAACCCCGAACTGTTCGACACTCATAACATAATAGACACACAACTATTGAGCGCGGACATTCTAACCGTTTCAAAAATAGACATTCCGCCATGGGGCTGGGATGAACTGTCGAAGATTTATCACATCGGCACGCAAAATATCCCCTGCGAATACACTCCACAGAATATTCACGAGTGGTCCAGAGACTATCTCGCGCACTGCAATGAAGTATTGGCCACACCGGCACCCGCGACAGATCGCCCGACACTTGAAACCGGACAGCGGATAACCCTGCCCCCGCCATGCGCATTAAATGACGACAGCCTGGGAAACGTGCTGTTTCAGCGCAAGACCTGCCGCAGCTACACGGGCGCAGCGATAACCCTGAACGACGTCGGCACCCTGCTTTACCTTGCCCTCGGTTATCTCCATGAACGCGAGCACGATCGCGACGACAGCTCCGCGCCCGGGTTCAGCGCACGTCGAAGCAGTCCAAGCGCAGGTGGCCTGAACGCTTGCGAAGGTTTCCTGCTGGCGCAGAACGTCGATGACCTCGAGCCGGGCATCTATGCCTATCATCCGGCCGACCACACCCTGAGCCGGGTCAATCCGCTGCCTCAACCAGCGCTGGGCCAATTGCTCGGTGGCCAGCATTTCATCAACAACCTGCCATTGGGGTTGTTCATCACCGCTCGTCTTGACCGGCTCTGGTGGAAGTACGAGCACTCGCGGGCCTATCGCATGGCCTTTGTCGAGGCCGGTCACCTGTCGCAAACCTTTCAGCTGGTGGCCACCGCGCTGGGCCTCAACACCTGGCTGACGGGTGCATTTGCCGACCAGCAGGTCGAAGCACTGCTCAATATCGAGGGCAGTGCTGAACAACCACTGTTTTTTGTTGGTTGTGGACAAAGCGACGGGCAAGTGATGTGCCACGAAATGCGCGAGCTGTTGCGCGAGGTGCAGGCATGAGCCAGTCAATAGCCGCCCCGGATGAAGCACCGGTGTCCTGGGCACTCAAATTCACCCTGGGAGACTGGGAGAGCCGGGCCTCGGTGCGCAGCAGCACCCATGATTATCAATTGCCCGACGACGTGCCGCTGCAACTGCAAACCCGCCACTGGTTCCCACCGGCTTTTCTGCCTTATCTGGCACATCCTGACATCCAGGCGGCGGGGCACGAAGTACAGCATCGACTGGCAGCCAATCATCTGGTGCATTTTCTCGATTACACCACCTTGCTCGAACACCGCATCGTCAACCGTGCAGTGGAGGTCATCGTGCACCGGGAGCTGCCCATTTACGTGCCTCTGGCGATGAAGCACGCGGCGCTGCAACTCTACACCGACGAGGGTTATCACGCGCTGTTCTCCAATCGTCTGGCCGAACAGATCGCCGCGTTCTACGGGTTCACCGGACGTCCGGCGCTGCCGAAGCGCATCAGCCGCCTGAACGCATTGATCGCCCGCACCCCGGAGAACAACCGGCCACTGGCATGGTTTCTGCTCGGTTTCGTCTCGGAGACCATCATTGCCCGGGAGCTGCTGGACGTCTGCCGCGACAGCCTGGTGTCCAGCGTGAACGACATGCTGCGCGACCATCTGAATGACGAGGCACGCCACAGTCGCTACTTCAGCGAGGTGTTCCATTATTTCTGGCTGTCGATGAACAGTCGCCAGCGTGCGTTTGTAAGCCGGACACTGCTGGAGATCATCGGGATTTTTTTCGAGGCCGATGAACGCTGGCTGCAACAGAGCCTGCGAGGGGCAGGCATTGCCGACACTGTCGTGATGGACATCGTCGGCGGCATGGCTACGGTGCAAGCCAACCGCGCCCGTGCACGATCAGGCGCCATTGCAACGCTGGACGCACTACGCAAAGCCGGTTTTTTTGCACTCCCCCATAACCAGAAACTTTTCGCCAAGGCTGGACTGATCGATGGATAAAGGACAATCCGTGGCAACCACAAAGCAGCGCCGCGCCGCAGTCAGCCTGTTGCTGGCCATGGTGCTGCTGGGTGTGTTTCCGCTGGATGTGCTGCTGCCTTCCTTTCCGGCAATGGCGACGCACTTTCTCCGTTCACCGGCAGACATTGCGCTGTCCATCAGCCTGTTCGCCGTGGGGATCGCGTTTGCTCAGGTCCTGATCGGCCCACTCTCGGACGTGATCGGGCGCAAGGGTCTGTTACTCGTCGGCATGAGCGTATCGATGTTGGGTGCGCTCGGTTGCGTGATGACCTCCGATTACACGCTGTTCCTGGTATTCCGGGTGATGCAGGCCCTGGGCTGCGGATGCTTCGTACTGTCACAGGCACTGGTGCAGGATCTGTTCGAAGGTGAGGAGCGCGACCGGCTACGGATTCTGATGGTCACGGCGACTGGAGTATTCATCTCGGTGTCGCCGCTGGCCGGGACCTTTCTCCAGGCCACACTGGGTTGGCGCGGCAGTTTCTGGGTCTTTACCGCACTGTCCGCCACGGTGCTGATCAAGGCATGGCTGTTTTTACCGGGCAGCCGTCCGACCTCGAGTGGCGCGCGGATCGGCTTCATTCAGTCCTACCGACGCGTGTTGGGGGACTTTGAATTTGTCAGCTACTGGATGATTTCGGCGTTCGCCTTCGCCTGCCACTTCTCGTTCATCGTGATTTCGCCGTTGATTTTCATGGACCAACTGCAACTCGCACCTTATGACTTTTCGTTGATCCTGCTGGTTTACGGTGCGGCCTATGTGGTCGGCGGGATCCTCGCCGCCGTACTCAATCGACGGATCACGCCGGTTCAGCAAATCTTCACCGGGCTGAGCCTGATCCTGCTGTCGGGACTGGCGATGCTGTACCTGGCCGCCAATCATGCGTTGGCGCCAGCCACCGTGTTGCTGCCAATGCTGATCTGCACCGCCGGCACCACCATTGCGCGTCCCGCCGCCACCACTGGGGCCATGGGGCTGTTTCCGGAAAACGCCGGCACCTCGGCCTCGGCGGGCAGTACGATCATCTTTATTTGCGGCGGACTGATCAGCGCGTTGATCAGCCTCAGTCCGGCCAATCTGCAATCGACGCTGGGTTACAGCTTTGTACTGCTGAGCGTGACAGCGCTGGTGCTCAATGACCGCCTCAGCCGGCGCGCCAGAAACCTCAAAGCCAATGTCGTGGCGCCGACCGGTGGCGATTAAGCCCGCCGGTCGTCATTTCAAATATGCCGTCTGCGCTGGAACAACACTTTGCGCCATTCCCTCCAGACGCCAGCGGTGTAGAATCGGCTGATTCATCGCCATTCATCCCCCGGCGGGTTTATGAGCTCAGGCTGAGACCAGCGGCGATCCCGCAACGTCATCGGCAACTTCACGGACACACGGCCATTTCTGAGTGTTCCAGACGTCAATAGAAGCTCACTCCCCTTTGATACCTGATTAGCCGCCCGGAGTGCTCCATGCCAGATTACCGCTCGAAAACATCCACCCACGGCCGCAACATGGCCGGTGCCCGCGCACTGTGGCGCGCCACGGGGATGAAAGATGACGACTTCAAAAAGCCGATCATCGCCATTGCCAACTCGTTCACCCAATTCGTGCCGGGCCACGTGCACCTGAAGGATCTGGGTCAACTGGTTGCCCGCGAGATCGAACGCGCCGGTGGCGTGGCCAAGGAATTCAACACTATCGCCGTGGATGACGGCATCGCCATGGGTCACGACGGCATGCTGTATTCGCTGCCGAGTCGCGAGATCATCGCCGACTCCGTCGAGTACATGGTCAACGCCCACTGCGCCGACGCCATCGTCTGCATTTCCAACTGCGACAAGATCACCCCGGGCATGCTGATGGCTGCCTTGCGCCTGAACATTCCGGTGATCTTCGTTTCCGGCGGCCCGATGGAAGCCGGCAAGACCAAACTCGCAGCCCATGGCCTCGACCTCGTCGACGCCATGGTGATCGCTGCCGACTCCAGCGCTTCTGACGAGAAAGTCGCTGAATATGAGCGCAGCGCCTGCCCGACCTGCGGTTCGTGCTCCGGCATGTTCACCGCCAACTCGATGAACTGCCTGACCGAAGCCCTCGGCCTGGCATTGCCGGGCAACGGTTCGACCCTCGCCACCCACAGCGACCGCGAACAGCTGTTCCTGCAGGCTGGCCGCACCATCGTCGAGCTGTGCAAACGCTACTACGGCGAAAACGACGAATCCGTATTGCCGCGCAACATCGCCAACTTCAAGGCGTTCGAGAACGCGATGATGCTCGACATCGCCATGGGCGGTTCGACCAACACCATCCTGCACTTGCTCGCGGCTGCCCAAGAGGCCGAGATCGACTTCGACCTGCGCGACATCGACCGTCTCTCGCGCAGCGTTCCGCAGTTGTGCAAGGTTGCACCGAATATCCAGAAGTACCACATGGAAGACGTGCACCGCGCTGGCGGCATTTTCAGCATCCTCGGTTCACTGGCCCGTGGCGGCCTGCTGCACACCGACCTGCCGACCGTGCACAGCCGCAGCATGGAAGAAGCCATCGCCAAGTGGGACATTACCCAGACCACCGATGAAGCCGTGCACCACTTTTTCAAGGCCGGCCCTGCCGGTATCCCGACCCAGACCGCGTTCAGCCAGTCGACCCGTTGGGAAACCCTCGATGACGACCGCGAAAACGGCTGCATCCGCAGTTTCGAACACGCTTATTCGAAAGAAGGTGGCCTGGCCGTGCTGTACGGCAACATCGCGCTGGACGGCTGCGTGGTGAAAACCGCCGGTGTCGATGAATCGATCCATGTGTTCGAAGGCAACGCGAAGATCTTCGAAAGCCAGGACAGCGCCGTACGCGGCATCCTCGCGGATGAAGTGAAGGAAGGCGACATCGTCATCATTCGCTACGAAGGTCCGAAAGGCGGCCCGGGCATGCAGGAAATGCTCTACCCGACCTCGTACCTGAAATCCAAAGGTCTGGGCAAAGCCTGTGCGCTGCTCACTGACGGGCGTTTCTCCGGCGGTACGTCGGGTCTGTCCATCGGCCACGCTTCGCCAGAAGCCGCCGCCGGCGGCGCGATCGGTCTGGTGCAGGACGGCGACAAGGTGCTGATCGACATTCCGAACCGCTCGATCAACCTGTTGGTCAGCGATGAAGAACTGGCAGCACGTCGCGCCGAGCAGGACAAGAAAGGCTGGAAACCAGTCGAACAGCGTCCACGCAAGGTGACCACCGCCCTCAAGGCCTATGCCCTGCTGGCGACCAGTGCCGACAAAGGTGCGGTGCGCAACAAAGCGATGCTCGACGGGCTGTAAGCGTCAAATCGTCGAAACAAAAATGCCCCGCCAAAGTGCGGGGCATTTTTTATCCGGCCGAAATCCCTAAGTCACTGAAGATCAAAACTGTGGGAGCGGGCTTGCTCGCGAAAGCGGTGTGTCAGATATACAAAGGGTGACTGACACGACGCATCCGCGAGCAAGCCCGCTCCCACATTTGGATCTATGTAGGGTTACTGGATTTCTTCAGGCTTTACGATCACCCAATTCTTGTCCGCCGTTACCGGCAAACCTTCCTTGGCCTGCGCTGCCGCGTGTTTGGCCATCATGCCGTTCAACTGGGTCATGTACTTGTCCTTGCGGTTGATCCACAGATGAATCCCGCCCTTGGCCACGTCGACATCGTGGAACAGCATGTAACCGTCGCTGGTCGGGGTATCGCCGCCAACCAGTACCGGTTTCTTCCACTCGTCGATATAGGTCAGGATGGCCGCGTGCTTGCCAGCCATCCAGGTGGCCGGGGTCCACAGGTACGGCGTCAGCTCGAGGCCAAGGTTGGCCTTCTCGTCATACTTGCCCGCGGTAATCTGCTTGCGTGCAGTGGTCAGTTCGTGGGTCTCGCGGTTCTTCAGCAGCGTGGTCACGCCGATGACGTTCTGCGGTTTGACGTTGTAGCCATACTTCGGATCCGCCGCGACCATGCGCACCAGCTCTTCAGAGGCAGCGGTCATCACGTAAACCTCGATGCCGTTCTCCATCAGCTTGTTGTACAGCTCTTGCTGGCCGGTGAAGATCTTCGGCGGATTGACGTCGAGTTTCTTCACCACATCGCCTTCGTAATACGTCGCCGGCACCGGCTTGCCCGAAGCCATCAGCTCATCGACGTAGCCCTTCAGCTCTTGGAGGGTGAAGCCGGAGAACACCTGCGCCACCCACGGGTAGCAGACCATGTCGTCGACTTCGCAAAGGCGATAGTAGTAACTGAACAGGCTTTCCTTGTGGTCGGCGGTGTCCTTGAACGGCATCAGTTTCAGGGAGGGGTCGAGTTTGTCGCGGGTGATCAGGCCCTTGTTTTCCATGAACGGCAGCAACGACTCTTCGAGGTCGTAGCGGTAACTGGTGTTGTCCATGTCGAACACCGCGTAGTTACCCTTGTTGGCGTTGGCGGCGATCATCGCGTCCAGCGCCTTGGCCTGATCGGCCGGCCAGTGTTTCAGGTCGGTGGCGAACGCCTGAGTAGCCAGGCCCATGCCCACCGTCAGTGCGACAGCCAGAAATTTCGGTGCGAACTTCATACGCCTCTTCTCCCTGATTCAAAGAGATCGACGCTAACAAATAAGTGTGACAGTCCTCGCCTGTCAGCGACCGTCCGCGTCCCTATTGCGCCAGATGCATTGCCGAGAGCGACACGGGCTTATTCCAAAAACGACGGACGCCCTAAGATTTTGGTATTAAATCATTGCAAATCAAGCTGTTAGGCTTGCCGGTTCGCAGCAGCCCCGGAAGGCTGTTGGCACAGTCTTTCTGGAGTTCTCATGAATCTACCGTTGATTCTCAACCTGCTGGTGTTCCTCGCCCTGCTCTTCGGTCTGGCGCAAACCCGCCACACCACGTGGAGCCTGGCGAAAAAAGTCCTGCTCGCGCTGGTGCTCGGCGTGGCGTTCGGCGTCGCCCTGCATAGCGTTTACGGTGCTGGCAACCCGGTGCTGAAAGCGTCGATCGGCTGGTTCGATCTGGTCGGCAACGGCTACGTGCAGTTGCTGCAAATGATCGTCATCCCGCTGGTGTTCGCCTCGATCCTCAGCGCCGTGGCGCGCCTGCACAACGCTTCGTCACTGGGCAAGATCAGCTTCCTGACCATCGGCACCCTGCTGTTCACCACCGCGATTGCGGCGCTGATCGGCATCGGCCTGACCAACCTGTTCGGCCTCACCGCCGAAGGTCTGGTCGCCGGCACTCAGGAAATGGCCCGTCTGCAAACCATTCAGACCGACTACGCCGGCAAGGTTGCCGACCTGAATGTGCCGCAACTGCTGCTGTCGTTCATCCCGCAAAACCCGTTCGCCGACCTGGCGCGGGCCAAGCCGACCTCGATCATCAGCGTGGTGATTTTCGCCGCATTCCTCGGGGTCGCGGCGCTGCAACTGCTCAAGGATGACGTCGAGAAAGGTCAGAAAGTGATCAACGCCATCGACACCCTGCAAGCCTGGGTGATGCGTCTGGTGCGTCTGGTGATGAAGCTGACCCCATACGGCGTGCTGGCACTGATGACCAAAGTGGTCGCCGGTTCCAACCTGCAAGACATCATCAAACTCGGCAGTTTCGTCGTGGTCTCGTACCTCGGCCTGGGCCTGATGTTCGTCGTGCACGGTTTGCTGGTGTCGGCCGCCGGGATCAACCCGCTACGCTTTTTCCGCAAGATCTGGCCGGTGCTGACGTTCGCGTTCACCAGCCGCTCCAGTGCGGCGACCATTCCGCTGAGCATCGAGGCGCAGACCCGTCGCCTGGGCATCCCGTCGTCGGTCGCCAGTTTCGCTGCGTCGTTTGGTGCGACTATCGGCCAGAATGGTTGCGCCGGCCTGTACCCGGCAATGTTGGCGGTGATGGTGGCGCCGACTGTTGGTATCAACCCGCTGGATCCGCTGTGGATCGCGACGCTGGTGGCGATTGTCACGTTGAGTTCGGCGGGTGTGGCAGGTGTCGGTGGCGGTGCGACGTTCGCGGCACTGATCGTGCTGCCGGCGATGGGTTTGCCGGTTTCGCTGGTGGCCTTGCTGATTTCGGTTGAGCCGTTGATCGATATGGGCCGCACGGCGTTGAACGTGAGCGGTTCGATTACCGCCGGGGCGATTACCAGTCAGGTGATGCAGCAGACTGATAAAGAATTGCTGGATGCCGATGAGCATGCGGAGCTGGCTCAGGCTTAAGCTCTTCTTTGCCTGATCCGGCCTCTTCGCGAGCAAGCCCGCTCCCACATTTGGAATGCATTCCAATGTGGGAGCGGGCTTGCTCCGGGCGGCGTTCCGACGAAGCTCTCAGGCTTTTTCCCAGACTTCGAAGCTGTATGCCGGCTTATCTTCAACCGCCGGGTTTTCAACATTCGAAACCAGCTTCCACTGGTTCAGATCAAACTCGGGAAACCACGCATCCCCTTCCGGGCTCAACGCCACTCGGGTCAGGTACAGACGATCCGCCTGCGCCAGCCCTTGCGCATACAGCTGCGCGCCGCCAATCAGCATCAACTCATCGACGCCCTGTTCCTTCGCCCATTCTTCGGCGCGAACCACAGCTGCTTCCAGCGACGGATAAACTTCCGCCCCTTCGAGCACCAGACCGGTCTGACGGCTGACCACGATGTTCAAGCGCCCCGGCAATGGCCGACCGAGCGAATCCCAGGTCTTGCGACCCATGATGATCGGCTTGCCCAACGTCGTGGCCTTGAAGTATTTGAAGTCCCCCGGCAGGTGCCAGGGCATGCTGTTGTCGACGCCGATCACGCGGTTTTCACCGAGGGCTGCGATCAGGCTGAGGGGGAGTGATTTAGTCATGCCGGCGAGGATACCAGAGCCGCGCTTACCCCGATAAGCGCCACAGCGGTTATGCTCTTCAATCAATTAAGCGACGGAAAGCCGCGTGACTGAACTGACTCCACTGCAAAACCTCTGGCTCACCGAAACCGTGCGCCTGCGCGAAGAACACGCAGGCCCATTGGATGATCTGGAAGCCAACCGACTGGCGCGCACCACCGGCGGCGATCTGCCGAGCCGCATTCAACGCCGGGCGTTGTGGCTGGCCGAGCGCGACGGGCTGACGGCGGCACTCAAACACTGGCTGCAAGGCGCGCGTCTGGCGCTGGTGCTGCTGATGATTTTCGCGGTATTGAGCGGCGCCGGTCTGGCCTTCGCTGCGTTGAGCCAAACGCCGGTCAATGTGTTCTGGGCCTTGGGCAGCCTGCTCGGGCTGAACCTGATTCTGCTGCTGAGCTGGCTCTTGGGATTGGTCTTTGCCGGCGAGCACGGCGCCACGCTCGGCCGATTGTGGTTATGGCTCAGCGAAAAAATGGCCCGCGACGCCAAAGCCGCGCAACTGGCGCCGGCACTGCTGTTGATGCTGCAGCGCAAAAAACTCAATCGCTGGGCGCTCGGTACGCTGGTCAACGGCTTGTGGCTGCTGGCGATGTCCAGCGCATTGATTCTGCTGCTGACGCTGATGGCGACCCGGCGCTACGGCTTCGTCTGGGAAACCACGATTCTCAGCGCCGACACCTTTATCCACGTCACCCACGCGCTCGGTTATCTGCCATCGCTGCTCGGCTTCAACGTGCCAACGGTGGAGATGATCCGCGCCAGCGGCGACGGCGCGCTCGATATTGAAAGCGCTCGTCAGGCCTGGGCAACCTGGCTGGTCGGCGTGTTGGTGGTCTACGGCGTGCTGCCGCGTCTGCTGCTGACGCTGTTGTGTTTCTGGCGCTGGAACAGCGGTAAAGCCGCGCTGCGTCTGGACTTGAACCTGCCCGGCTACGCGCAATTGCGTGAACGGCTGATGCCGACCAGCGAACGCCTCGGCGTCAACGACCCGGAGCCGGCGCAACTGCACCGCGTCGAAAGCACCGTCGGCGAACTCGCCAGCGAAGGTGCGTTGCTGGTCGCCATCGAACTCGACGAACAACGTCCATGGCCGCCCGCGCTGCCGAAAAACGTCAGCAACGCCGGCATCCTCGACAGCCGCGAGTCCCGCCACAAACTCCTCGAACAACTGAGCCGCTTCCCGCCGGCACGCCTGGCGATTGCCTGCGATCCACGGCGCTCGCCGGATCGCGGCAGCCTCGCCTTGATCGCTGAACTGGCGCGCAGTGCCGGGGAGACGCGCGTGTGGCTGCTGCAAGCGCCGCCCGGCGAAGCACTGGACGGCGAACGCCTCGGCGACTGGCATGTCGCGCTGCAACAGCTTGACCTGAAGTTTGCCGATTGCGCGCCGTTGCACTGGCTGGAGACTGGTCATGACTGATGCCTGGAAAGCGCCGCTGAAACTCGCGGTGGTCGGCCACACCAACGTCGGCAAAACTTCGCTGTTGCGCACGCTGACTCGCGATGTCGGCTTCGGCGAAGTCTCCCATCGCCCGAGCACCACACGGCATGTCGAAGGCGCGCGGTTGTCGGTGGACGGTGAGCCGTTGCTCGACCTCTACGACACGCCAGGACTGGAAGACGCGATCGCCCTGCTGGATTTTCTCGAACGCCTGGAGCGCCCCGGCGAACGCCTCGACGGCCCAGCGCGACTGACGCGTTTTCTCGACGGCAGCGAGGCGCGCCAGCGTTTCGAGCAGGAAGCCAAAGTGCTGCGGCAACTGCTCGCCTCCGACGCCGGTTTGTATGTGATCGATGCGCGCGAACCGGTGTTGGCCAAGTATCGTGATGAGCTGGAAGTACTCGCCAGTTGCGGTAAGCCGCTGCTGCCGGTGCTGAATTTTGTCAGCAGCGCCAACCATCGCGAGCCGGATTGGCGCGAGGCGCTGGCGCGGCTTGGATTGCATGCGCTGGTGCGTTTCGACAGCGTGGCGCCGCCCGAGGATGGCGAGCGCCGGCTGTATGAAAGTCTCGCGTTGCTGCTGGAAAATGCCCGGCCGCAACTTGAGCGGTTGATTGCTGATCAACGGGCTCAGCGCCTTGCACGTCAGCAAAGTGCGGCGCGGTTGATTGCTGAGTTATTGATCGATTGCGCCGCGTGCCGACGCAGCGTGGTCAGCGAAGCGGAGCAGGAACAGCAAGCCATCAGCGAGCTGCGCAAGGCTGTGCGCCAGCGCGAGCAGAAGTGTGTTGAGGCGTTGCTCAAGCTGTATGCGTTCCGACCACAGGATGCCGCGGCGAGTGATTTGCCGTTGCTCGATGGACGCTGGGGTGATGACCTGTTCAACCCGGAAACGTTGAAGCAACTCGGCGTACGCGTCGGCGGCGGTATTGCTGCCGGTGCAGCGGCGGGGGCTGGCGTGGATTTGCTGGTCGGCGGGATTACCCTCGGCGCGGCGGCGCTGGCCGGGGCGATTGCTGGCGGTGCGCTGCAAACGGCGCGCAGTTATGGCAGCCGTTTGCTCGGCAAGATCAAGGGGCAGCGAGAATTGACCGTGGATGATGGGGTGCTGCGGCTGTTGGCGCTGCGCCAGCGGCAGTTGGTGTTGGCGCTGGATCAGCGTGGGCATGCGGCGATGGATGCGGTTCAGGTCGCAACACCACAGGACAAAACCTGGCGTGAGGGCAAGTTGCCGGAAGCGCTGAACAAGGCGCGGGCGCATCCGCAGTGGTCGTCTCTCAATCCACACCCAAAGCTCAATCAAGCGGAAAGGCAGGAGCAGATTGAGGGGTTGGTTGATCGGGTGCTTGAGCTTTAGATCGCGCCCCCCTCACCCCAGCCCTCTCCCCCAAGGGGGCGAGGGGGAAAGGGAGCGGATCTGCATGCTTTTCAAACCTGAGTTCGGCTGGATATCTCAGGTCGATGCATGCCCCAAAAACAACTCGGTCAGCTCCCTCTCCCTCTGGGAGAGGGCTGGGGTGAGGGTAGCAATCAGCCGGCCGACAACAAAACCTCAGCCTTGCGCTTCAGCACCGCCAAATCCATCACCGGCACCGCCCTCTCCTTGGCCAGCTCATCCCACTGGCGCATCCGCAAACTCACCGCACACAACGGATCACGCGCAAACACATCCGCCTGCGCCTCGGTCATCACCCCGCCCTGAAATTCCAGGGTCCGCCGACTCGCCTCACTCAAGCGCGCGTAATACCCCGGCTCACGCAAGGTCAGATACCGCTTGGCCTGCACGTGATATTCCACCAGCCGCGCCAGGCGCTCGCTGAAACCCGCCTCGCGCAAATAATCCGCCCCCAGCCGCTCATGGCTGAGCACGCCATAGCCGCCCATGTTTTGCGCGCCCTCGGCACACAGATGACCGATGTCATGAAAGAACGCCGCCAGCACCACTTCGTCATCGAAGCCTTCGGCGATCGCCAGTTCGGCGGTCTGGGACATGTGCTCGATCTGAGACACCGGCTCGCCGATGTAATCGCTGGTGCCGAAGCGTTCATACAGCCCGAATACCCGCGCGACGACTTGCTCGTGAGCTGTCATTCAATTTCCTCCAGCAACTGTGCAACGTTGTGCTCGGCCATGGCCGGGCCGACGCTCATGCCGACCCCGGTGTGCATCAGCGCCACACTCAAACCCGCTGCCGGGCGCAGCAACGAAAACGGCCCCGGCCCCCGAGAACCATAGACGCCCTGCCAGCGCTCGACCACTTGCACCTTGCAGCCCAGCGTCTGCTCGGCGAGTTCAATCATCCAGTTATCCACTTGCTCGGCGTTGAACGGTGCAGGGTCGCTGCCGTAATGGTGCGAGTCGCCGATGATCAGCTCGCCGTACGGCGTCGGGCTGATCAGCAGGTGAATGCCGTTGTCGTGCAGGTGCGGTTGCTCACGCAGGATTTGCGCCTGCACCGCCGCCGCTTCCGGCAAATCGGCGAAGGCACCGTAGTGCACGCAACTCAGGCCGGTGAGCAAAGCATGCTGCAGATCGAGATTGATCTGCGGTTTGGCGCGGAGCATTTGCAGGCGGCAGATCTGCGGGTCGAGTGCGGCAATCGGCTCAGCCAGCAGGGTATGATAATCGTGGCCGGAGCAGACGATGATCTGCTTCGCGGTAAAGCTGCCGGCGGTGCTGTGCAGGCGTCCCGGCTCCACATCGCGTACCAGCGTGGAAAAGTGAAACTCGACGCCAAGGTCGCGGCGCAGGTAGTCGATCAGCGCCGGGATCGCTTCGCGCGAGTACAACTGTTGATCATCGATACCGTGGAGAGCGGCGCGGTGGTGGCTGAACTGGCCGTTGTACACATCGCGCAATGCGGCGCCACGCAGCAACTGGATGTTGTAACCGTGTTCCACGGCGCGACCGTTGCAGAAGGCTTCCAGCAGATGTTCTTCGGCCTCAGTGCGGGCGAACAGGTAGGAACCGTTGCGCTTGATCTGCAACCCGGCGAGCTGCGCCCAATCGCCCCAGATCTCGCGGCTGGCCTTGGCCAGTTCAAGCATTGTGCCCGGTGGCTGGCCGGTGACCAGGGCCTGGCCGAAGTTGCGCACCGAGGCGCCGAGGGGCGTGGCGGTGCGTTCGAAAACGGCAACCTTGAGGCCGCGTTTGGCGGCTGCGTAGGCGTGGGACAGGCCGAGGATGCCGGCCCCGACGATCAGCAGGTCTTTGTGTTGTGTCATTTAGAAATGTCCTGCATGGGAGACCGCTTTCGCGAGCAGGCTCGCTCCCACAGGGGATTTTTTGTGCCCACAAAATTTGTGTTCACTGGAGATCCAATGTGGGAGCGAGCCTGCTCGCGAAGGGGCCCTGTCAGTCGATAAAGATCTTACTTGGCGGCGACTTTCTCGGACTTGCCGTCATAACGCTTGCGCCACTCGGTCAGAATCTCGTCACGATTCTTCGAGGCCCAGGCAAAGTCATTCTTGATCAGACGCTGCTCGTAATCCGCTGGCAGTTCGGTCTGCGGCTTGGCGATCCCCGGCTGGGCGAGGACAGCGAAGTTCTCCTTGTACAGATCCATCGCCTCGGCGCTGGCAGAAAAGTCAGCCAGTTTCTTCGCCGCTTCTTCATGGGGCGTGCCTTTGATCACGGCGGTCGCCTCGATCTCCCAACCCAGACCTTCCTTGGGCAGGATGATGTCCAGCGGCGCGCCTTGGCGCTTCAACTGAACGGCCGGGTATTCAAAGGAAATCCCGATCGGAAACTCGCCCGCCGCCGCCAGTTTGCAAGGCTTGGAACCGGAGTGAACGTACTGGCCGATGTTCTGGTGCAGACCGTCCATGTAGGCCCAGCCCTGCTGCTCGCCGAAGGTTTGCAGCCAGGCGCTGACGTCGAGGAAACCGGTGCCGGACGAGGCCGGGTTAGGCATGACGATCTTGCCCTTGTACTCAGGCTTGGTCAGATCCTGCCAGCTCACGGGTTTGGTCAGGCCCTGCTTCTCGGCCTCGACGGTGTTGAAGCAAATCGTCGCGGCCCAGACATCCATGCCGACCCAGGCTGGCGGGTTGGCAGCGTCGCGGTAATTCGCGCCGATCTTGCCCAGATCCTTCGGCGCGTAGCTTTGCAGCATGCCCTGCTGGTCGAGGATCGCCAGGCTGGAAGCGGCCAGGCCCCACACCGCGTCAGCCTGTGGACGGGCCTTTTCGGCGAGCAGTTTGGCGGTGATGATCCCGGTGGAATCGCGCACCCATTTGATCTCGACGTCCGGGTTGGCCTTTTCGAACGCTTCTTTATAGGACTTCAGTTGTTCGGCTTCGAGGGCGGTGTACACCGTCAACTCGGTTTTTGCCGCGAAGGCATTCAGGCTGAAAGTCGCGAGCACAGCAGCGGCCAGGGCCATAGGCTTGAACATGAGCGTTTTCCTGTAGATGAGTTGATCGGATTTGCAATCAGTGACCGGGCGCGGTTTGCCGCCAGGCCTGGGAACGGCGCAGCAAGCCGCGCGAAGCCCACGCCAGCAGCAAGGACACGCCCGCCGAGGTGAACAGAATCAGGCTCGACATCGCTGCCGCGCCGCCGACGTTGCCGGCGTCGTCCATGTTCAGCACTGCGACCGCCGCGAGAATGGTATCGGGGCTGTAGAGGAAGATCGCCGCCGACACCGTGGTCATCGCCGAGACGAACAGGTAGCGCACGATGTCCAGCAGCGCCGGCAGGCAGATCGGCACGGTGACGCGCAGGTAGTGACGGTACAGCGGCGCCTTGAGCGACAGCGCAGCCGCTTCGAACTCGGCATCGAGTTGGCGCAGTGCGGTGGTCGCGGTCATTTGTGCAGTAGTCAAATAATGCGCAATGGTGCAGACGATCAGCAGCGCCATCGTCCCGTAGAGCACGTGCAACGGGTTGCCGCTGAGGTTGAAAAAGAAGACGTAACCCAGACCGAGTACCAGCCCTGGCACCGCCATCGGCACGAAACTGAGCATGCGCAACGCCAGGTTGAGGCCGCGCTGACTGCGGGTTTTCTCCATCAGATAGGCGCCGGTAAAAATCAGCACGCTGCCGATCAACGCCGTGCCCAAGGCCATTTTCAAACTGTTGCTGTAGGCCAGCCAGCCACCGCCAGCGGTTTCGTTGAACTGATAGTGGTTAAGCGACAGCGACAGGTTGTACGGCCAGAACTTCACCAGCGACGAGAACACCGCCATACCGAACACCAGAATCAACGCGGCGCTGATCAGCAAGACAATCGCCAGATAACAGCCATCGCGCACTTTCGACGGCGCCGGTTTGAACACCTGCGCCCGCCCGCTCATGGAGTCGCCGTGACGTCGACGCAGCCAGGCATCGACGCCGAAGCTGAACAGCGCCGGTAACAACAGCACCATACCGATCAACGCGCCGCGACCGAATTGTTGTTGGCCGACCACGGCTTTATAGGCTTCCAGCGCCAGCACTTGATAGTCGCCACCGACTACCACCGGCACACCGAAATCGGTGATGGTCAGGGTAAACACCAGGCAGAACGCAGCGAACACCGCCTGACGCGTCGCCGGCCAAGTGATGCTGCGAAACGCCTTGGCCGGACTGGCGCCCATGCTCGACGCCGCGTCGAACAAGCGCGCATCGGCCAGCGACAATGCCGAGAGCAGAATCATCAGCGCATGGGGAAAGGTGTAAATCACCTCACCCAGCACAATCCCCCAGAAGCCGTAGATGTTGTCCGAGAGCAGTCCGCGCAACATGCCCTGATTGCCGAACAGATAAACCAGCGCAATCCCCGGCAGCATCGATGGCGCCATCAGCGGCAGCAGGGAAATGCCGCGCCAGATGCCTTTCGCCGGAATCATTGTGCGTTGCAGCGCGTAGGCAAACAGGTAGGCCAGCGGTACGACGATGGCCGCGACGCTGAGGGAAACTTTCAGACTGTTGCCAAGCAGCCAGTGGAAATTCTCGCTGCTCACCAGTTCCTTCGCCGCGACCCAGCCACCGCCCTGCCCGGCTTCACTGCTGAAGCCGCGCCAGAAAATCGCCAGCAACGGCAGCAACACCGCGACGCCGAGCAACACCAGCAAAAGGACTTTGCCGCCGACGACAAACAGGCGGTCGCCGATCTCGGCTTTCGAAGACTGTCGCACCTGCTTGTGCGGTAGCGGCAGCGCGAGGTTGCTGTTCATCAGGCAAACACCTGCAGGCTGCGCGGCGGCAAGGCGACCATGATTTGCTGGGCGCCGAGGCGCGGCATGGCTTCCGGCGCGAGTTCGGCGAGCAGTGCGTGACCCGGCAGTTGATCGAGTTCGAAGCTCATGCGGCAGCGGTTGCCGAGAAAGGTGATCTCGCGAACCTTGGCCGGGAACAGGTTTTCTTCATGCACCGGCGGATTGACGTTGATCGCTTCCGGACGGCAGAACAAACGGCCCGAGGCACGCTGAATGCTGCCGTCGCTGAGGCGCAGGTTCATCCCGCCGACCTGCGCGTGACTGTCGCTGCTGCGCTGGAACGGCAGCCAGTTGCCCTGGCCGACAAACTCGGCCACGAACGGCGTGGCTGGGCGGTTGTAGATTTCCTGCGGGGTGGCGTACTGCTCGACGCGGCCGTTGTTCATCACCGCGATGCGGTCGGCCATCAGCATGGCCTCGTCCTGATTGTGCGTGACCATCAGGGTGGTGATGCCGAGGTTGCGCTGCAGCTGGCGCAACTCGGTGCACAGATGCTCGCGGACGCGGGCGTCGAGGGCCGACATCGGTTCGTCGAGCAATAGCAGCGACGGCGCCGGGGCCAGCGCGCGGGCCAGCGCGACACGTTGCTGCTGACCGCCGGACAATTGGCCGGGGTATTTTTTCTCGCTGCCGGTGAGGCCGACCAGTTCCAGCATTTGCGCAACGCGACCGCGCACTTCGTCGCGACCGCTGCCGGCGAGGCCGTAGGCAATGTTCGCTTCGACCGTCAGATTGGGGAACAGCGCGTAGGACTGGAACAGAATCCCGTAATCCCGAGCTTGCGGGGCGAGGTGCGAGACATCCCGGTCGCCGAGGTACAGCTCGCCGCTGTCCTGTTTCTCCAGACCGGCGATGCAGCGCAGCAGCGTGGTCTTGCCGCAGCCCGATGGGCCGAGCAGGCACACCAGTTCACCGGCGGCGACGTCGAGGGAGACGTTATCCAGTGCGGTGAACGCGCCGAAGCGTTTCTGCACGCCGCGCACTTTCATGGGTGCGCCGGGGTTAGTCAGGGCAGTTGCGATGGCAGGATTCATGGACAGACCTCATCAAGCAGATGGGACCAATCCTAGAGTTGTAATGCGTCCGTCATGTGGCAACGAGGCAAAAACTGCTGATAGTGGTATTCAGGGATTTTGGTTCAGATTCTGTGTTGCCTGAGCTGCCGCCTTCGCGAGCAAGCTCGCTCCCACAGGGGATAGTGTTCACAACGCAAATCCAATGTGGGAGCGAGCTTGCTCGCGAATAGGCCGGCACAGGCACTGAAGATCTCAGGCCGGGGACATTTCCTGCGCCAACCCTAGAAACGCCGCCGGCAACCGCGCGCCCTTACGCTCTTTCAGGCAATACAGATACTCGGGAATCTGCGGTGCATGCTCGATGGTCAACACGCGCAACTGCGGATCATGCGGCACTTCCTGGCGGGCAATGATGCTGATGCCGATATTGCGCAGCACCGCCTCACGGATCGACTCACGGCTGCCGATCTCCAGCAATGGGCCGAAACTGACCCCGGCGCTGGCGAGCAACTCTTCCGTCAGCCGCCGTGTGGTCGAACCTGACTCACGCATCAACAAGGTATGCCCGGCCAGCGCACTCAGGGTCACATGCTCCTGAGTGGCCAGTGGATGGTTGCGATGCACCGCCAACACCAGTGGATCCGTGCCGAGCACCCGGCGAATCAACCGCGCGTCATCGAGCAACTGCGACGAAGCGGCGACGTCCACGCGATACTCTTCCAGCGCTTCGAGCACCTGCTGCGAGTTGCCGATTTCCACCGACACCTCGACCTGCGGCAAGCGCTCGCGAAAGGTCTTCACCAGATCAAGTATGTAATACGGCGCCGTAGCCGCAATCCGTAACGTGCCCTGCACCTGGCCACTGTTGCGCAGGAAAAACTCGATGTCGGCTTCCTGCTGCAACAGCGCCTTGACCATCGGCAGCAACCGCGCGCCTTCGTCGCTGACGCTCAGGCGCCGGCCGCCACGGTAGAACAACTCCACCGAATACTGGCTTTCCAGATTGCGGATCTGCGTGGTCACGGTCGGTTGGCTGAGGCCGAGTTTTTTCGCCGCCAGCGTGATGCTGCCCAGGCGGGCGACCATGTAAAACGCTTTCAGCTCGGCACTCAGCACAACCCTTCCTCATCTATTTGCGCAGCAGGCGCAACCCGTTGAACACCACCAGCAGACTCACGCCCATGTCGGCGAATACCGCCATCCACATGGTGGCGAGCCCGGCGAAGGTTACCGCAAGAAAGATCGCCTTGATCACCAGGGCCAGGACGATGTTCTGTTTCAGGATGCTCGCGGTATGGCGCGACAGGCTGATAAACGCCGGGATTTTGCGCAGATCGTCGTCCATCAAGGCGACATCGGCGGTTTCGATCGCGGTATCGGTGCCGGCGGCGGCCATGGCGAAACCGATCTCGGCGCGGGCCAGTGCCGGAGCGTCGTTGATGCCGTCGCCAACCATGCCGACCCGCCGGCCCTGTGCATAAAGGTCTTCGATGGCTTGCAGTTTGTCGGTCGGCAGCAAGTCGCCTCTGGCTTCATCGATGCCGACCTGTGCGGCAATCGCCTCAGCGGTGTGGACGTTGTCGCCAGTGAGCATCAGGGTTTTCACCCCGAGTTCATGCAACTGGCGGATCGCTTCGCGGCTGGTTTCCTTGACGGTGTCGGCCACGGCGAACAGCGCCAACGGGCCGGAGCCGTCGAGTAGCAGCACCACGGATTTGCCTTGTTTCTCCAGCGCGAAGAGTTTTTCTTCCAGCGCGGGCGAACACAGGCCCAGTTCTTCAACCAGACGATGGTTGCCCAAGTGGTAGGTCTGGCCGTTGATTTCGCCTTTGACGCCACGCCCGCCCAATGCTTCGAAGTTATCCACATTCAGCACGTCGAAGTTTTTATCCACAGCGGCGTTGGCGATCGCCAGCGACACCGGGTGATCGGAGCGACCGGCCAACGCCGCAGCAATCGCCGGGGCTGTGGCGTCGGCGGTCGGGTCCAGCGACAGGTAATCGGTCTGCACCGGTTTGCCGTGGGTGATCGTGCCGGTTTTATCCAGCGCCAGGTAGTCGAGCTTGAAACCGCCCTCCAAGTACACGCCGCCCTTGACCAGAATGCCTTTGCGCGCCGCTGCCGCGAGGCCGCTGACGATGGTCACCGGAGTGGAAATCACCAGTGCACATGGGCATGCAACCACCAGCAGCACCAGCGCGCGGTAGATCCAGTCGAACCACACCGCGCCCATGAACAGCGGCGGAATGATCGCCACGGCCAAGGCAAACACGAACACCACGGGCGTGTAGATTTTCGAGAATTGATCGACGAAGCGCTGGGTTGGTGCGCGTGCGCCTTGGGCTTGCTCGACAGCATGGATGATCCGAGCCAGCGTCGAGTTGTTTGCCGCTGCGGTGACCGCGTATTCCAGCGAACCGGCCTGGTTGATCGTGCCGGCGAAAACTTTATCGCCGACGGTTTTCTCGACCGGCAGGCTTTCCCCGGTGATCGGCGCCTGATCGATGGTCGAACTGCCGCTGACCACTTCGCCGTCCAGCGCAATGCGCTCGCCAGGTTTCACCCGCACCCGGGCACCGAGTTCGACGCTTTTCACATCTTGTTCAATCCAGGTGCCGTCAGCCTGTAACACCGTGGCTTGTTCCGGCGTCATCTGCATCAGGCCGCTGATCGCGTTACGCGCACGGTCCAGCGAGCGCGCTTCGATCAGCTCGGCCACGGTGAACAGAAACATCACCATCGCCGCTTCCGGCCATTGGCCGATAAGGATGGCACCGGTCACGGCGATGCTCATCAGCGCGTTGATGTTGAGGTTAAGGTTCTTCAGGGCGATCCAGCCCTTTTTATAGGTGCTCAGGCCACCGCTGAGGATCGACACCAGCGCAATGATCGCCACCACCCAGTTTGGCGCAGCATTGGTGAAGTGGATCACTTCAGCGGCGAGCGCACCGACACCGGACAGTGCCAGCGGCCACCAATGTTTTTTCACCGGCGCCGGGGCTGACGCTTCGACGCCCGCCTCCAGCGGTTCGGCGTGCATGCCCAGGGACTTGATCGCCTCGGTGATGGGCTCGGTACCCGGCAGGTTATGGGTCACGCCGAGCACGCGGTTGATCAGGTTGAATTCCAGCTGCTGTACACCGGCGAGTTTGCCGAGCTTGTTCTGGATCAGCGTCTGCTCGGTCGGGCAATCCATTGCCTCGATGCGGAAGCTGCTGAGCCGCGCATCAGCGCTGGTTGTTTCGCTCAGTTGCACCAACGCAGGCGCGGCGGCTTTCGACGAGCAGCAGGCGTCTTCATGCGAATGCACCGGTGCCGGTGCTGCGGCTTGCGATCCGCAGCAGGAGTCGCCGCCATGTGAATGTTTATGCACAGGCTGCAATTTATGACTGTGATCGTGCCCGTCGCCGGGCTTGTGGGTGTGCTGCGAATCGCTCATTGGTCGCGTCCATGAAGGTGCCTGTTGCCAAGTAAAGACCCTGTAGCCACTATAGGGTCAAGCACCCTTTTGGAGATGGCCGTCATGAAGATCGGAGAACTGGCGAAACTCACCGACTGCGCCGTGGAAACCATCCGCTACTACGAGCGCGAAAACCTCCTGCCGGAACCGGCCCGCAGCGACGGCAACTACCGCGTCTACACCCAGGCGCACGCCGAACGCCTGACCTTCATCCGCAACTGCCGCACCCTCGACATGACCCTCGAAGAAATCCGCAGCCTGCTCGCCTTGCGCGACAGCCCGCAGGATCAGTGCGAGAGCGTCAATGCCTTGATCGACGAGCATATCCAGCACGTGAAGGCGCGTATTGACGGGCTGTTGGCGTTGCAAACACAGTTGCTCGACCTGCGCCAACGCTGTGGCGAAGGACCGGGGGCGGATCAGTGCGGGATTTTGCAGCGGCTGGAAGTGAGTGGCGGGGTTGTGGCGACGGAGGTTGAGCATTCCCACGTAGGCCGCAGCCACGGCCACTGAGCCCTACACAAAACCAAATGTGGGAGCGGGCTTGCTCGCGAAGGCAGTATGTCAGTCGACATCGTCGTTAACTGATACACCGCTTTCGCGAGCAAGCCCGCTCCCACAAGGGTTATGCGTGAGGACTGTCAGACCGCCATCGGCGCAGTCATCGGCGCATGGTGCTCGTAACCTTCCAGCGAGAAGTCGCTCGGCTCGACCAGCTCCAGCCATTCCGGCTGATACACGCCAGTCTTGGCAAACTCCGGCACGCGATCAGAGATTTTCAGCTTCGGCATGGCAAACGGCTCGCGCTTGAGCTGTTCGTTGAGCATGTCCAGGTGGTTCTCGTAGACGTGCGCATCACCGATGAAATAGGTGAACCAGCGCGGCGTGTAGCCGGTCAGGCGACCGATCAGGCTCAGCAGCGCGGCGCCTTCAGTGAGGTTGAATGGCGTGCCCAGCCCCAGATCATTGGAGCGAATGTACAGGGTCAGCGAAATCTCTTTGGTCTCGACATTCGGGTGGAACTGGTAGAGCAGATGGCATGGCGGCAGGGCCATTTCATCCAGTTGAGCAACGTTCCAGCCGTGGAACAGGATGCGCCGGCTGCCCGGATCCTTGATGATCGTGTCGACGCACTGGCGCACCTGGTCGATGGCTTTGTACAGCACCACGTAGGCCTGGCCGTCTTCTTCGCCTTGAGCGATCTGCTTGTAGCCGTTGCTCAGAGTCTGTTCGATGGCGGCGGTATTGCTCAGCGGGATCTGCTTGTACGCCGGCCATTGGCGCCATTGCACGCCGTAGATTTCGCCGAGGTCGTCGTCGCCCTGGCGGAACGGGTTGGCCAGCCACTGCGCGTTTTCGTTGGCGTTCTGATCCCAGACCTTGCAGCCCAGCGCCCGGAATTCGGCGGCGTTGTTCACGCCACGGAGAAACCCGCACATCTCGCCGATGGCCGATTTGAAGGCCATTTTGCGCGTGGTGATCGCCGGAAAACCTTCCTGCAGATCGAAACGCAGCATCGCACCCGGGAAGCTGATGGTGTTGATGCCGGTGCGGTTGGCCTGTTTGCTGCCGTTCTTGATGACGTGCGAGACCAGTTCGAGATATTGCTTCATGAGTTACCTGTGTCCTTTGAGCCCCGGCGTCGCGCGCCGGGGTTCGTAGTTTAAGCCGTCGGTGCGAGCGGTGCTGCCGGTGCGCGACGATAGGCCAGCCAGATCAGGAACAGCCCGCCGACGATCATCGGCACGCAGAGTACCTGGCCCATGGTCAGCCAGTTCCAGGCCAGATAGCCCAGTTGTGCATCCGGCACGCGAACGAATTCGACGATGAAACGGAAGATGCCGTAGAACAACGCGAACATGCCGGACACTGCCATCGTCGGACGCGGTTTACGCGAGAAGATCCACAGGATCAGGAACAGCGCCACGCCTTCGAGCGCGAACTGGTACAGCTGCGACGGGTGACGCGGCAGCTGCGCCGGGTCGCTGAATGGCGGAAAGACCATGGCCCACGGCACGTCGGTGGCCTTGCCCCACAACTCGGCGTTGATGAAGTTGCCGATACGCCCGGCACCCAGACCGATCGGCACCATGGGCGCAACGAAGTCCATCAGCTGGAAGAACGACTTACCATTTCGCTTGCCGAACCACAACGCCGCGAGCATCACCCCGATGAAACCGCCGTGAAACGACATGCCGCCCTTCCACACTTCGAAAATCAGCGTCGGGTTGGCCAGATAAGCGCTCAGATCGTAGAACAGCACGTAACCCAGACGCCCGCCGACGATCACGCCCATCGATAACCAGAACACCAGATCGGAGAGTTTCTCCTTGGTCCAGGTCGGGTCGAAGCGGTTGAGCCGGCTCGATGCCAGCAGCCACGCACCGCCGATGCCGACGA
Source organism: Pseudomonas sp. IT-347P (assembly GCF_949768005.1). Lineage (NCBI taxonomy): Bacteria > Pseudomonadati > Pseudomonadota > Gammaproteobacteria > Pseudomonadales > Pseudomonadaceae > Pseudomonas > Pseudomonas sp. IT-347P. The sequence goes on along the minus strand of NZ_CATKPQ010000033.1, from coordinate 445,850 downwards.
GGTACATGAGACCGTACCAGTGGATTTTCAGCGGACCGATGGCCAGAGCCACCGGGTCGATCTGCGGGTAAGGCAGCATTGCGACTCCTCGTTAGAGTTGAAAGCAGAATTCCCGGGCGACGCTGCCACCTCAGGATTAAGCCAGGATTGCGACGCGGTTAAAGCAGAAAGCTCACACCCACGCTGAACAGCAAAGCGGCGAACAGCCGTTTCAGCAAGCGTGGCGACAACCGATGCGCCAACCGTGCGCCGATGCGGGCGAAAACCATGCTGGTCAGGGCAATGCCCAACAACGCCGGCAAATAGACAAAACCGAGACTATGGGCTGGCAACAACGGATCGTGCCACCCCAGAATCATGAAACTTAGTGCACTGACCAGCGCGATCGGCAGACCACAGGCCGACGAAGTCGCCACGGCTTGCTGCATCGGCACGCTGCGCCAGGTCAGGAACGGCACGGTCAGCGAACCGCCGCCCACGCCGAAAATCGCCGAGGCCCAACCGATGACACTGCCGGCGACGGTCAGACCGAGTTTGCCCGGCACCGTTCGGCTGGCCTTGGGTTTGATGTCCAGCGCCAGTTGCACGGAAATCACCAGGGCGAACACACCGATGATTTTTTGCAGGTTGGGTCCGGAGATCGCTTCCGCAGTCAGCGCACCGAAACCGGCACCCAACAGAATGCCGACGGCCATCCACATGAAGATTGGCCAGCGCACCGCGCCGCGACGGTGATGCTCACGCACAGCGTTGACCGAGGTGAAGATGATCGTCGCCAGCGACGTGCCGACCGCCAAATGAGTCAGGATCGACTGATCGAAGCCCTGCAGAGTAAAACTGAACACCAGCACCGGGACAATAATGATCCCGCCGCCAACCCCGAACAGCCCGGCCAGCACGCCCGCACAGGCGCCCAGCGCCAGATAGAGCAGAAATTCCATGACCGTCTCCCCAGACCGCACCCGCAAAACCGGAGCGGCATGGTAACGGATGCATGCCCTTTGGCTCCACTGGCGATGGATGCACGGCCGCCGGATGCGTAGAGTGAGCAAAAAACACACAAGGATCACCTTATGTGCCTGATTGTTTTCGCCTGGCGTCCGGGCCATGCCCAGCCGCTGATCGTCGCGGCCAACCGTGACGAGTTCTACGCCCGGCCAAGCCTGCCACTGGCGCAGTGGCCGGAGGCGCCGCATGTGCATGCCGGGCGTGATCTGGAGGCCGGCGGTACCTGGCTGGGGATTGGCGCGAACGGGCGCTTTGCTGCGCTGACCAATATCCGTGATCCGCAGCAGCCGCCAGCGCGCAAGTCGCGGGGTGAGTTGGTGGCGCGGTTTCTGACCGGTGATGCGTCGATTGATGATTATTTGAGCGATGTGGTCGGGCGTTCGGTGGAATATGCCGGGTTCAACCTGCTGCTGGGCAACAGTCATGAGCTGTGGCACTTCAACGCGCGGCTGTCGGAGCCAGTGATGCTGGAACCGGGGGTTTACGGGCTATCCAATGCCGGGCTGGATACGCCGTGGCCGAAGTTGCTCAAGGCCAAGGCAGCGTTGAGCGCAGTGCTGGATGATCCGCAGCCGCAGCACTTGCTCGATTTGCTAAGCAATGCCCAGACCGCGCAGGAAGCGGAATTGCCAGATACCGGGGTGGGTCTGGCCACTGAGACTTTGCTGTCGAGCGTGTTTATTGCCAGCCAGAGTTACGGGACGCGGGCGAGTACGGCGTTGATTGTGCAGGCGGATGGGTCGCGGCGGATGGTCGAGCGGAGTTTTGGGCCGTATGGCGGGCATTTGGGCGAAGTGGAGATAACAGCTTAAAAGCAGACCCTCACCCCAGCCCTCTCCCGGAGGGAGAGGGGGCCGACCGAGGTGTCTTGAGCCATACACCGACCTGAAAGACCGAGTCGATTATGGATTCAGCAGCATCTTCAGTCGCTGTGAGTCGAAAACGACTTCAACCCAGCACCTTCGTCGGTGTGGATCAATTATGGATTCGGCACAGCACTATCAGGTCGGTGCGCTTCGATTATGGATTCAGCACAGCACTTTCAGGTCGGCGTACCTCTGCAGCATCCCCGGATCAGTCCCCTCTCCCCCCGGGAGAGGGTTAGGGTGAGGGGCTTTTGATCTTCAGAGGGCCTTGATGACCGCCGGCGGATGCATCTTCGACAACCCAAGATTCTTCAGCGCCAATTGCAGCGAACTGTGGATAACCTGCGGGTTATCAATGGTCATCAACTCCGCCAGCAACTCCTGAGCCTTGCTCAGATTCACCTGACGCAGCATCCACTTCACCTTCGGCAAGTTGGTGGCGTTCATCGACAGGCTGTCGAAACCCATCGCCATCAACAGCACCGCTGCCGCCGGATCACCGGCCATCTCACCGCAGATACTCACCGGTTTGCCTTCAGCATGGGCATCGCGCACCACAGTTTGCAGCGCTTGCAGCACCGCCGGGTGCAGGTAGTCGTAGAGATCGGCCACACGCGGGTTGTTGCGGTCGACCGCCAGCAAATACTGGGTCAAGTCGTTGGAACCGACCGACAGGAAGTCGACCATCCGCGCCAGCTCCTTGGTCTGGTAAACCGCCGCTGGAATCTCGATCATCACGCCGATCGGCGGCATCGGCACGTCGGTGCCTTCGTCGCGCACTTCGCCCCAAGCCCGGTGGATCAGGTGCAGGGCCTCTTCGAGTTCGTGGGTGCCGGAGATCATCGGCAGCAGAATCCGCAGGTTGTTCAGGCCTTCGCTGGCCTTGAGCATCGCACGGGTCTGCACCAGGAAGATTTCCGGGTGGTCGAGGGTCACGCGAATGCCGCGCCAGCCGAGGAACGGGTTGTCTTCCTTGATCGGGAAGTACGACAGCGACTTGTCACCGCCGATGTCGAGGCTGCGCATGGTCACCGGTTGCGGGTGGAACGCGGCGAGCTGCTCGCGGTAGATCGCCAGTTGTTCCTTCTCGCTCGGGAAGCGCTGATTGATCATGAATGGCACTTCGGTGCGATACAGCCCGACTCCCTCGGCGCCGCGCTTCTGCGCCCGCGCCACATCGGCGAGCAGGCCGGTGTTGACCCACAGCGGCATGCGGTGACCATCGAGGGTCACGCACGGCAGGTCGCGCAGGGTGTCGAGGCCCAGCGCCAGTTGTTTCTCTTCTTCGACGACTTCGGCGAACTGCTTGCGCAGCACTTCGCTGGGGTTGGTGTAGACCTCGCCACGGGTGCCGTCGACGATCATTTCGATGCCGTCGACCTTGGCGTACGGCAGGTCGACCAGACCCATGACGGTCGGAATGCCCATGGCCCGGGCCAGAATCGCAACGTGGGAGTTACCCGAACCGAGTACCGACACCAGGCCGACCAGCGTGCCTTCCGGCACCTCGCCGAGCATCGCCGGCGTCAGTTCTTCGCTGACCAGGATGGTTTTTTCCGGGTAGACCAGGTTCTGCTGGCGCTCTTCCTGCAGATAGGCGAGCAGACGGCGACCGAGGTCTTTGACGTCCGACGCACGCTCACGCAGGTAAGCGTCGTCCATCAATTCGAAGCGGTTGACGTGTTCCGTGACCACCTGACGCAGCGCGCCCTGGGCCCATTGGCCGGTCTTGATCACGGTGGTGATTTCGCTGCCCAGCGAGGCATCGTCGAGCATCATCAGGTAGACGTCGAACAGCGCGCGCTCTTCCGGGCGCAACTGGGTCGCAAGCTTGGCGGACAACGCGCGCATGTCGGCGCGCACGCCTTCGATGGCGGTCTTGAACAGCGCCAGCTCAGCGTTGATGTCGGTGATGGTCTTGTCCGGCACCACGTCCAGATCCGCCGGCGGCAGCATGACCACCGCGGTACCGACGGCGGCGCCCGGCGAACCCGGCACGCCGACAAACTTGGCTTCCTGAATCCCTTTGCCCTGACGGCCCAGACCCCGGATCGAACCTGTGGCCTCGGCGTGGGCGATAACGCCTGCGAGCTGCGCGCTCATGGTCACGAGGAAGGCTTCTTCACCTTCGTCGAACTGGCGACGCTCTTTTTGCTGGATGACCAACACGCCGACGACGCGACGGTGGTGAATGATCGGTGCACCGAGGAACGAGGCGTAACGCTCTTCACCGGTTTCGGCGAAGTAGCGGTAGCGCGGGTGAACCGAAGCGTTTTCGAGGTTCAGGGGTTCTTCACGCGTGCCGACCAGACCAACCAGACCTTCGTTGGGTGCCATGCTGACCTTGCCGATCGAGCGCTTGTTCAAGCCCTCGGTGGCCATCAGGACGAAGCGGTTGGTCTCGGGATCAAGCAGGTAGACCGAGCAGACCTGGCTGCCCATGGCCTCTTTGACGCGCAACACAATAATCCCCAACGCCGCCTTGAGATCCTTGGCGGAGTTAACTTCCTGGACGATCTTGCGCAGCGTATTGAGCATGGCTCGGGGTCGAACTCCGTCGTCAGTCGCGCGCTAAAAGGCGCGGGGCAAGCTCTTTGAGGGCGCGGCGATACACCTCGCGCTTGAATGTCACCACCTGGCCCAACGGATACCAATAGCTGACCCAGCGCCAGCCATCGAACTCCGGTTTACCGGTCAAATCCATCCGCACCCGCTGCTCGTTGGAGATCAGGCGCAGGAGAAACCATTTCTGTTTCTGGCCGATGCACAGCGGTTGGCTGTGCGTACGCACCAGACGTTGCGGCAAACGATAGCGCAACCAGCCCCGAGTACAGGCCAGTATTTCAACATCTTCACGTTCCAGGCCAACTTCTTCGTTCAGCTCGCGGTACAAGGCGTCTTCCGGCGTCTCTTCAGGGTTGATTCCCCCTTGCGGAAACTGCCAGGCATCTTGATTGATACGGCGAGCCCATAGCACCTGGCCGGCGTCATTCGTCAGAATGATCCCGACATTGGGGCGGAAACCATCGGGGTCGATCACGGCAACAACCTCGCAAACGCATGTCGCCGCATTGTTCCACAAAGGTTGATAAGGCGGCAACGAGGCTTCCTACCTTATGTGCACTCTTGTGAAAAGACCGTATTCTTGTCGCCTTTTTACAGACTTATCAGCGGGTAACTGCAATGCGCCTGGCTCTATTCGATTTGGACAACACCCTTCTGGGCGGCGACAGCGATCACGCCTGGGGTGACTATCTGTGTGAACGCGGCTTCCTCGACCCGATTGCGTACAAGGCGCGCAACGACGAGTTCTATCAGGATTACCTGGCCGGCCAACTGGATAACGCCGCGTACCTGAACTTTTGCCTGGAGATCCTCGGCCGTACCGAAATGGCCGTGCTCGAGCAATGGCACAGCGATTACATGCGCGACTGCATCGAACCGATCGTGCTGCCGAAGGCGCTGGAGCTGTTGAAAAAACACCGCGACGCCGGCGACAAACTGGTGATCATCACCGCGACCAACCGCTTCGTCACCGCGCCGATTGCCGTGCGCCTTGGCGTGGAAACACTGATCGCCACTGAATGCGAAATGGTCGACGGCCGCTACAGCGGGCGCAGCACCGACATTCCGTGTTTCCGTGAAGGCAAGGTAACGCGCCTGAACCGTTGGCTGGAAGAGACCGGGTATTCGCTGGACGACAGCTATTTCTACAGCGATTCGATGAATGATTTGCCGCTGCTGGAGCAGGTGGCGAACCCGGTGGCGGTCGATCCGGATCCGAATTTGCGCGCCGAAGCCGAAAAGCGTGGCTGGCCGGTGATTTCGTTGCGCGACTGATTACGCCTTCGCGAACAAGCCCGCTCCCACATTGGATCTGTGTCGTTCACAACTCCAGTGTGGGAGCGGGCTTGCTTGCGAATGGGGCAACTCGGCCTCAAGCCTTAAACCGGCTTAGCCCCCATCAACGCCGCAATGGCGAGAAAGCCGATGCCGCTGACAATCGCCAGCGCCAGATTGAATGTGCGGTTACCGACCCCGCTAGTCCACAGCCGATTAAGCCGAACGAGCAGCCAGACCGCACTGAATGTGGCTACGCCATAGACCACGCTGGACCCCAGAATCCAGAATTGCCCCAATGGCCAGCCGATCAGATGCACCAGCCACCAACCGGTAAAGGGCATGCTGAGCATGGCGATCAGCATCAAACACCAGACGAATAACCAAGGTCGCTGCATCGTGCTGGCCGGCCCTGCGCTGCGATGGCGCCAGGTCACGGCGGCGAGTACCAATCCGCTCGCGATGATCACCACGGTCGCCACGACGTGAAGGACTTTCAGGGTTGTCAGGGTTTCCATGTATTTCTATTCCTTGGGCCATGCCCCTCAGCGTAGCCGTTCAGCCAAGAAACAGCTGATAGGCCGGGTTCTCGCTTTCATCCCAGTACGGGTAACCGATTTGCTCAAGCGCCGCCGGCACCAGATGACGCTCGTCATGCGGCACTTGCAGACCGGCGACCACGCGGCCATCGGCAGCGCCGTGGTTGCGGTAGTGGAACATCGAGATGTTCCAGCGCCCGCCCAGCTTATTAAGGAAGTTGAACAGTGCGCCCGGGCGCTCCGGAAACTCGAAGCGGAACACCACCTCATCAATCACGTGCGCCGCATGCCCACCGACCATGTGACGGATGTGCAGCTTGGCCAGTTCGTTGTCGGTCAGATCGACCACCGGGAAACCCTGCTCGGTCAGGCTCGCCAGCAGTGCGCTGCGCGGGTCGTTGTCCGGGTGCGTCTGTACGCCGACGAAAATGTGCGCTTCGCTGCCGGTGTTGTACCGGTAATTGAATTCAGTGATCTGGCGCTTGCCGACGGCCTCGCAGAACGCCTTGAAGCTGCCGGCCTTCTCGGGAATGGTCACGGCGATGATCGCTTCGCGACCCTCACCCAGTTCGGCACGCTCGGCAACATGACGCAGGCGGTCGAAGTTGACGTTGGCGCCGGAGTCGATGGCGACGAAGGTCTGGCCGCTGACCCCGCGCGACTCGACGTATTTCTTGATCCCGGCCACGCCCAACGCGCCGGCAGGTTCGGTGATCGAGCGGGTATCGTCGTAGATATCCTTGATCGCCGCACAAATCTCGTCAGTGCTGACGGTGATCACTTCATCGACGTAGTCTTTGCAGATATCGAAGGTGTGCTGGCCAATCTGCGCCACCGCCACGCCGTCGGCAAAGATGCCCACGGTCGGCAGCACCACGCGCTCACCGGCGGCCATTGCCGCTTGCAGGCAATTGGAGTCATCCGGCTCGACGCCGATGACTTTGATGTCCGGGCGCAGGTATTTCACGTACGCGGCGATGCCGGCGATCAGACCACCGCCGCCGACCGGAACGAAAATCGCGTCCAGCGGCTGCGGGTGCTGGCGCAGAATCTCCATGGCCACGGTGCCCTGCCCGGCAATGGTGTGCGGATCATCGTACGGGTGGATGTAGACGTAGCCTTTTTCATCGACCAGTTTCAGCGAGTAGGCCAGGGCTTCCGGGAACGAATCACCGTGCAGCACCACTTTGCCGCCGCGCGAACGCACGCCTTCGACCTTGATCTCGGGGGTGGTCTTTGGCATGACGATGGTGGCTTTCACGCCCAACACTTTCGCCGCCAGAGCCAGGCCCTGCGCGTGATTGCCCGCCGACGCGGTGACCACGCCACGGGCGCGCTCTTCATCGCTCAGTTGTGTCAGTTTGTTGTAGGCGCCGCGAATCTTGAACGAGAACACTGGCTGCAAGTCTTCGCGCTTGAGCCAAATGTCATTGCCCAGCCGCTCGGAGAGCTGGCGAGCGTTCTGCAGCGGGGTTTCTACGGCAACGTCATAAACGCGCGAGGTGAGGATCTTTTTGACGTACTGTTCGAGCATCGGAAAGCATCACTGAGCGGTTGAGCGGGACCGGGGAGTCTAACCCGGCTTTTGCCCGCACGACCACACGAATCCAGAGGTTTTAGCCACGCTTGCGGCTATAATGCCGGCCTTTCCGTTCTCACCTTGCCCGCTTCCGGAGCCCGCATGACCCAGGATCAACTCAAACAGGCAGTGGCTCAGGCCGCCGTCGACTTCATCCTTCCGAAACTCGACGACAAGAGCATTGTCGGGGTCGGCACCGGCTCCACCGCCAACTGCTTCATCGACGCCCTGGCCCAGCACAAGGGCGCGTTCGATGGCGCGGTCGCCAGTTCCGAAGCCACCGCCGCGCGCCTCAAGGGCCACGGGATTCCGGTGTATGAGCTGAACACCGTCAGCGACCTGGAGTTCTACGTCGACGGAGCTGACGAAAGCGACGCGCACCTGAACCTGATCAAGGGCGGTGGCGCCGCCCTGACCCGCGAGAAGATCGTCGCGGCCGTGGCCAAGACCTTCATCTGCATCGCCGACGCCAGCAAACTGGTGCCGGTGCTGGGCGAGTTCCCGCTGCCAGTCGAAGTGATCCCGATGGCCCGCAGCCACGTCGCCCGCCAACTGGTGAAACTGGGCGGCGACCCGGTGTACCGCGAAGGCGTTTTGACTGACAACGGCAACATCATTCTCGATGTGTTCAACCTGCAGATCACCAACCCGGTGGAGCTGGAAGCACAGATCAATGCGATCGTCGGCGTGGTCACCAACGGCCTGTTCGCGGCGCGTCCGGCGGATCTGTTGTTGCTGGGGACCAGCGAAGGCGTGAAAACCCTCAAGGCTGAGTAAGCCAGACTGCCCGAAATTTATGGGCAGACAAATAAACCTGTGGGAGCGAGCTTGCTCGCGAATGCGGTAGATCAGCCAACATCTTCATTGGCTAACCCGACGCCTTCGCGAGCAAGCTCGCTCCCACAGTGTTTTGTGGTGTTGGTTAGTTCGATGCAGGTTTTTTGAAGACGTAAAACAGGTTCGGCTCACTCACCAGATACAACGTCCCGTCATCATCCATCGCAATGCCTTCCGCCTGCGGCACGGTCTTCTTCAAACCCTGGCGACCCCCGCTGATGGACATGGTGCTCAACGGCCGCCCATCGACATCCAGTTCCAGAATCAACCGCGACTCATCCGACAGCGCCAGTAAATGGCCGCTGCGCTCGTCGTATTGCAGGCTCGACAAATCGCGCACGAACATCCCGGCATCGCGCTTGGGATTGTTGATCACGTGCACCGCGTAGGACTTCTCCGGATTGAAATGCGGAAAGCCATGCACTTCGTAGATCAGCATCGGATTGCGCTCTTTCGCGACAAACAGACGTTTGCCCACCGAATCATAAGCTAGGCCTTCGAACCCCTTGTTGCCGGCCATATGCACGCCAAGGGTCATCTGCTCGGCGTCCGCTGCGTCGAGGAAGGTGGTGTCTTCTTCCAGGTGAATCTTGATCAGCCGCTGCTGACGCTCGTCGGTGATCACGTAGGTATCGGCGCTGATGAACTCGACCGCTTCCGGATCGCCGAAACCAATCAGGGCGATGCGCCGCAGGATCTTGCCTTGCAGCGACAACTCGATCAGTTCGGAATTTTTGTTGGTTACAGTAAACAGGCTTTTGCGTACCGGATCGAAGGTCAGCGCCGAAACGTCGTCGTCCAGACCTTCAATCACCCGCGCCTCGATGTCGACGCGATATTGATCCAGACCGATGGCTTCACTGTTGAGCGGCTGCCACAAGGTGTGCAGGTTGAACCAGGCACGCTCGAACAGACGCATGTATTGGCCGATCGCAATCAACGCGATCAGGGCAATCACAGACAGGATGATAATCAGGGGCTTGGGGCGGGCAAGTCGACGCATTCGGGCGGGCTCGGATTCAAAACAGGCGGATGAAATATCACGCCCGTCTGAATTAAAGCTTAATGGCCACTTGCCTCAAATCACAAGACAAGTCCTGCAGGATCGGCCGAAGGCTGCTATTTCTGTTTTTCGAAACGATAGAACAGATTCGGCTCGCTGACCATGTACAGCGTGCCCGCCTCGTCCATGGTCACGCCTTCTGCGCGAGGAATGGTGTTTTTCAGGCCATTGAAACCACCGAGCAAGGTCATGAAGCTGACTTGCTCGCCCTTCTCGTCCAGCTCCAGCAACAGGTGCGAATCAGCAGACAGCACCAGCGTATGGCCCGTGCGCGGATCGACTTCCAGCGCCGAGAGGTTGCGAATATCCAGTTCATCGCTGGCGAGTTTTTGCTTGTCGCCCTTGAGAATCTGGCCGCCATCGCTTTTCCAGGTGAACAGCGCCGGTGGCCGCTCCTCGCCCAAGAGCAATTGCTGATTGTGCGCGTCCCAGGTGATCGCCTCGAACGCCTTGTTCTGATCTTTCGAAGGGCCGAGATCGTATTTCGGAAAATCGCCGATGTTCAATTCCCGGGTGGTGGCGTCGACCTTGACGATCGACAGCGTGTGCTGGCGTTCATCGACAATGGCCATCAGGCCGTTTTCCATGACCGTCAGGCCTTCCGGATTGCTCCAGCCCACCAGCGGCATCTTGCGCAGCACCTCGCCGTGCAGGGTCAGTTCCACCAGAAACGGGTTTTTGCCCATGACCGAAAACAGCGTTTTGGTCTGCGGGTTATACGACAGGTCTGAGGCCTCATCCTTCTCCATGCCCGGCAACGGCTTGGCATCGATCACCACCCGATAGTCCGGCAGCCAGATGCTTTCTTTCTGCTCGGCCTGGCTCTCGAAGCGCTCCTGCAACCACAGCACACCACGATCATCCCAATGCATGGCAAACGCCAAGGCGTAAGCCGCGGCAATCACCAGTAATAGCCAGACATACCAGCGCAGGGCGAAACGTGAACGGCGAGTGGGTTTGAGCTGAGCTTGAGATGACATCGAGGGACGCGTTCCGAAAATTCAGGCTATGGGTAATAGCACAAAGAGGCCGGCTCAGACGCCAGAATGAGAGGAATTATCCGTACAGAATGTGAAAAAAACGGCAAATGGCGGGATTGCCCTGCCCGTTTGCAAAATGGATCACATACAAATGTGGGAGCGAGCCTGCTCGCGAAGACGGAGTGTCAGGCAACGATGATGTCGACTGACCTGGCGCCTTCGCGAGCAAGCTCGCTCCCACAGGGGATTTGCAGTGTGGCGGTTAGCGCACGCTGCTGGTGAAGCGGCTCGCGCCGACCAGTTCGAGGACGATGTCATCGCCGACGTTCAGCGGGCCAACGCCCACTGGCGTGCCGGTAAGGATCACGTCACCGGCCTGCAGCGAGAAGCAGCCGGCCATGTGCTGGATCATCGGCACGATCGGATTGAGCATCGCGCTGCTGTTACCGTCCTGGCGGACTTCGCCGTTGATGGTCAGGCGAATGCCGATGTCGGTCAGGTCAGCGAAGGTGCTGCCGACCACGAACGGCGCGAGCACCGCCGCGCCGTCGAACGACTTGGCGATTTCCCACGGCAAGCCCTTGGCCTTCAGCTCGGCCTGCTTGTCGCGCAGTGTCAGGTCCAGCGCCGGGGCGAAACCGGAGATCGCATCGAGGACTTCTTCGCGGCTTGGTTTGGTCGACAGCGGTTTGCCGATCAACACGGCGATTTCCGCTTCGTAGTGCACCGAACCGCGCTCGGTCGGAATGCTGAAACCACCTTCAAGCGGCACCACGCAACTGCCCGGCTTGATGAACAGCAGCGGCTCGGTAGGCACCGGATTGTCCAGTTCCTTGGCGTGTTCGGCGTAATTGCGGCCAATGCACACGACTTTCCCGATCGGGAAGTGAATGCGCGTGCCGTCGACGTACTGGTGCTGATAGCTCATTTACCGACTCCTGCCTTCATTGATTCAAGGGATTGCCAATCAAACCGCGAAGATCTTGCCCGGGTTCATGATGCCGTTCGGGTCGAACACCGCTTTGACCGCTTTCATGTACTCGATTTCGACCGGGGAACGGCTATAGGTCAAGTAATCGCGTTTGGTCATGCCGACGCCGTGTTCAGCGGAAATCGAGCCGTTGTACTTCTCGACGGTTTCGAACACCCACTTGTTGACGGTCGCGCACTTGGCGAAGAACTCGTCCTTGCTCAGGTTATCCGGTTTGAGGATGTTCAAGTGCAGGTTGCCGTCGCCGATGTGGCCGAACCAGACGATTTCGAAGTCTGGGTAGTGTTCGCCGACGATTGCATCGATTTCCTGCAGGAACGCTGGCACTTTCGACACGGTGACCGAAATGTCGTTTTTGTACGGCGTCCAGTGCGAGATGGTTTCGGAGATGTATTCGCGCAGTTTCCACAGGTTCTGCAATTGGGTTTCGCTCTGACTCATCACACCGTCCAGCACCCAGCCCTGCTCGACACAGTGCTCGAAGGTTTCCAGTGCGCTGTTGGCCACTTCTTCGGTGGTCGCTTCAAATTCCAGTAAGGCATAGAACGGGCAATCGGTTTCGAATGGCGCCGGTACGTCGCCACGGCCCATGACTTTGGCCAGGGCCTTGTCGGAGAAGAATTCGAACGCGGTCAGGTCGAGCTTGCCCTGGAAGGCGTGCAGCACCGGCATGATCGAGTCGAAATCGGCGGTACCGAGGACCATCGCGGTCAGATTTTTCGGCGCGCGATCAAGGCGCATGGTCGCTTCGACGACGAAACCGAGGGTGCCCTCAGCGCCGATAAACAGCTGCCGCAGGTCGTAACCGGTGGCGTTCTTGATCAGGTCTTTGTTCAGTTCCAGCACGTCACCCTTGCCGGTGACGACTTTCATGCCGGCGACCCAGTTGCGGGTCATGCCGTAGCGAATCACTTTGATTCCGCCGGCATTGGTGCCGATATTGCCGCCAATCTGGCTGGAACCCGCCGAGGCGAAGTCGACCGGGTAGTACAGGCCTTTTTCTTCGGCGACGTTCTGCAAATGCTCGGTGACTACGCCCGGCTGACAAACGGCGGTGCGATCGGTGAGGTTGACGTCGAGAATCTGATTCATGTAGTCGAACGACACAACCACTTCCCCGTTCGCCGCCACGGCAGCCGCGGAAAGCCCGGTGCGCCCGCCCGACGGCACCAGTGCCACCTTGTGCGTGTTGGCCCAACGAACCACGGCCTGCACCTGCTCTATGGTTTTGGGAAATACGATGGCACTCGGCGCCGGAGCGAAGTGCTTGGTCCAATCCTTGCCGTAAGCATTCAGGGAGTCGGCGTCGGTGAGGACTTTGCCGGGCTCAACCAGGGTCTTCAGTTCATCAATCAGCGCAGGATTGGTCATCGACAGAACTCTCGAACAATTCATGGTCATCCTGAGAACGCTTCACGTCGCAGGAATGAGTGTTTAGCGGGGAGGCTATGCTAGCATATCGACCCCGCAGGACAGTGCCCAAGGCCAGATCCGCGGAGACGACATTCTTGTCGTCCGGGTCAGCGTCTGTTGACCATTTCCTGCCATTTTTCTCCGGGATACAGGTTTACGCAGATGAGCAAGACTTCTCTCGATAAGAGCAAGATCAAGTTCCTTCTTCTCGAAGGCGTCCACCAATCGGCTGTCGACGTCCTCAAGGCGGCGGGCTACACCAGCATCGAATACCTGACAGGTTCCTTGCCGGAAGCCCAGCTCAAGGAAAAGATCGCTGACGCTCACTTCATCGGCATTCGTTCGCGCACGCAACTGACCGAAGAGATTTTCGATCACGCCAAGAAGCTGGTCGCGGTCGGCTGTTTCTGCATTGGCACCAACCAGGTTGACCTCAGTGCTGCCCGTGAGCGCGGTATTGCCGTGTTCAACGCGCCGTACTCCAACACCCGCTCCGTAGCGGAACTGGTGCTGGCCGAAGCCATTCTGCTGCTGCGCGGCATCCCGGAGAAAAACGCTTCCTGCCACCGTGGCGGCTGGATCAAATCCGCGGCCAACTCGTTCGAGATCCGTGGCAAGAAACTCGGCATCGTCGGCTATGGCTCGATCGGTACGCAGTTGTCGGTTCTGGCGGAAGGCCTGGGCATGCAGGTGTTCTTCTACGACACCGTGACCAAGCTGCCGCTGGGCAACGCCACTCAGGTCGGCAACCTGCACGAACTGCTGGGCATGTCCGATATCGTCACCCTGCACGTGCCGGAAACCGCGGCGACCCAGTGGATGATCGGCGAGAAGGAAATCCGCGCCATCAAGAAGGGCGGCATACTGATCAACGCGGCGCGCGGCACCGTGGTCGAACTGGACGCCCTGGCCGACGCGATCAAGGACAAGCACCTGATCGGCGCGGCGATCGACGTGTTCCCGGTGGAGCCACGCTCCAACGACGAAGAGTTCGAAAGCCCGCTGCGTGGCCTCGACAACGTGATCCTGACCCCGCACATCGGTGGCTCGACCGCCGAAGCGCAAGCCAACATCGGTCTGGAAGTGGCGGAAAAACTGGTCAAGTACAGCGACAACGGCACCTCCGTTTCGTCGGTGAACTTCCCGGAAGTGGCCCTGCCGGCTCACCCTGGCAAGCACCGCCTGCTGCACATCCACGAAAACATCCCGGGTGTGATGAGCGAGATCAACAAGGTCTTCGCCGAAAACGGCATCAACATCTCCGGTCAGTTCCTGCAGACCAACGAGAAGGTCGGCTACGTGGTGATCGACGTCGACGCCGAGTACTCGGAGCTGGCGCAAGAGAAGCTGCAGCACGTCAACGGCACTATCCGTAGCCGCGTGTTGTTCTGATTTAGCGTTGAGCCACAAAAAAAGGGAGCCTTCGGGCTCCCTTTTTCATGCACGGCGAAGGTTATTCGACGTTGACAGTGATTTTCTTCGAGACGATTGGCGGGTCGAATGCCATGTGACCGCTATCGCCAAGTTCCAGTTGCAAGGTGTGCTTGCCCGGAGCGAGCTTGATGTCAGCCTGGGTCTGCGCCTTGCCGAAGTGCATGTGGTTGGCATCGGTAGGGACGACCGAACCGGCCGGAACGATGTCCTTGGCGTCGATCAGCAAATGGTGGTGACCGGTGTTTTTGGTGGCATCACCGGCCGGTGCCAGTGCGACATCCTTGGTGCCGAACTTGACGGTGAAGGTCTGCGAAACCGTGGCCCCGTCTTCGGGAGAAACGATGAACACTTCAGCGCCTTTTGGCGCCGGTGTTGCCGCACTGGCCAGCACCGAAACACCCATCAGCACACCCGCCAACGCTGCACGTGACATAAAGCTTTTCATTTTCTTCTCCAGTTTTTCCGTAAAATCCGCACGGTCATGACAACTTCATGACCATTCGTTGTCGAAGGCACTCGACAACCATAGCAAAGCGAGCCTGACTCAGAGCATCGCGATAATGATTTCAAAGGAGTGACCATGCGTTTTCTGCCTGGCCTGATCTGCCTGCTACCCCTTCTGAGCCCTTTGGCTCA
Organism: Pseudomonas sp. IT-347P; assembly: GCF_949768005.1. Taxonomy (NCBI): domain Bacteria; kingdom Pseudomonadati; phylum Pseudomonadota; class Gammaproteobacteria; order Pseudomonadales; family Pseudomonadaceae; genus Pseudomonas; species Pseudomonas sp. IT-347P. The sequence goes on along the minus strand of NZ_CATKPQ010000033.1, from coordinate 430,664 downwards.
CGCCGAACTGATTGATGACGTCAACGACCGTGGCGAGCTGCGCATAGCCCTTGAGGCTAATACACCGCCGTTCAATTACAAGGAAGGCGACACACTCACGGGGTTCGAGGTCGAGCTTGGGCAACTGCTGGCCCAGGAGCTGGATGTACGCGCCGATTTTATCGTCACCGACGAGGGCGACCTGCTCCAGGGCGTTGAAAGCGGCAAGTACGACGTCGCGCTCAACCACATAGCACTGACACCCGAACTCAGGGATCGTTTCGACTTCAGCGAGTCTTACGGCAAGGTCGATTCGCAGTTGCTGGCAAAGAAGGATGTACAGCCACAGCCGATGGTCCTGGTGCAAACGCTGACTGAAGAGAAGCCGAAAGCGGCGGCGCCGGTGGAGTTGGCGATTCCGTTTCAGAAGGGCAATCCGGCGTTTCAGGCCAGCCTTGCGAGCGCGATGCAGCGGATCAAGGACGACGGACGCCTGGCGGCGCTGACCGAGAAGTGGTTGAAGCCTTAAAAGCCCCTCACCCTAACCCTCTCCCAGAGGGAGAGGGGACTGAATGGGGGATGCTTCAGAGATACGCCGACCTGAAATGGATTTACCGAATCCGAAATCGACCGGTCATGGCTGTGTCGAATCCACAATCGATCTGTCATGGCTGTGTCGGATCCATAATCGCCAAGGTCTTTCATGCCGATGGATAGCGCCAGACACCTCGGTCGGCCCCCTCTCCCTCCGGGAGAGGGCTGGGGTGAGGGCAACGATTCCGGATCAATTCAAAGCCGCCAGAGCTAGCGCAGCCTCAGGCAATTCAAGCTCGCTAAAAACCTGCACACCATGACGCTTGAGCAACGCGGCCGTCACCCCTTCGCCACTCACCTTCACGCCACTGAACGTCCCGTCATACGTCAGCAGATTCCCGCAAGATGGACTGTTGGCCTTCAGCACCGCCACCCGAATGCCGTGCTTCTGCACCAACGCCAGCGCCTGCCATGCACCGTCGAGAAACTGCGCACTGACATCCTCGCCTTCGGTCGTGATCACCGCCGCGACACCATCAAGCACTTCACCACCCTGCCCGCCCGGGATTTCCGCCGCCGCCCGTGGCGTCGGCAATCCCCCCGCCACCTCCGGACACAACGGCACCACCCGCCCTTCGGCAATCCACTGCTCAAGCACAGCAAACGATCCGCTCGCGCCACCGTCGTAACGCACGCGGTGGCCCAACAGGCAGCGGCTGACCAGAATCTTCTGCATGTCAGAACGGCTCGTTGCCACGGCGGCGAAACCAGCCGGTCAGCGACAGGCGCTCGCGGTTTGCCGGCAGAACCTCGTGAGGCACTTCGCCGGAGAGAAACACCACCAGACAACCGCCCGTAGGCTGCACGTCATGCACACGCTCATCGTTCAGGTACATGCGCAACTGACCACCGTCCTCCGGCAGCCAGGCGTCATTGAGGTAGACCACCACCGACACCATGCGCTTGTCATCGTCGCGAAAACGGTCGACATGCCGGCGATAAAAAGCGCCGGGCGGATACAAGGCGAAATGGCACTCAAAGTCCTCAAGACCGAGAAACAGGCCACGGTTGAGCGCTTCACGCAGGCTTTCCATCAAGTTCAGATAGTGGTCGCTGGCCTCGGCCTGACCGGGATCGATCCACTGAATGTGGTCGCCACGAATCCCCTCGCGAATCTCCGAAAACGGCCCACGGCCCACCGCCGCCGGCGCCAGTTCACCCTCGGCCTCACGTTTACGGCACTCGGCCGCCAGCTCGCGGGTCAAACCGGCGGGCAGGAATATGTTCTGCTGCGACCAGCCGTGTTCGGCCAGGTCGTCGACGATGCGTAACAGCAGTGGGTGTTCAGAGGATATTGGCATGGCGCGCATAGTATGTCGGCGGCAAGAAATCCGACAGAGCCACGCGGCGGCTTGCTACGAATTCTCGACAAGTACCGGCACCGCACGGAGAATAGTCCGCTGCTGACAGGAGTCCCTATGCGCCGTTTGCTTTTTTCACTGTTGATGTTCTGCGTTTTGCCCGCCTGGGCGGACGGCCACGATCAGCTGTACAAGGTCGCCGGCTGGCCAGATCAACGTGCGCATTTCAATGACGCCCTGAGTGCCGCGCAGCAGCGCTACCAGAACAGCCTGCCGCCCGCCGTGTTTCAAGCGTTGGTGAACAACAGCAACCAGCGCTTCGCCCCCCAGGCCATGGATCAACGCGCCGAGGCGCAACTGCGGCAGAAGCTCACCGACCCGAAACCGGCCCTGGCCTTCTTTCAATCAGCGCTGGGCAAGAAAATCGTCGCCGCCGAATTGCTCGCGACCCGCCGTGATCAATTGGCAAAGAACGCCAAGGGCCTGCCGAAGATGCAGGTCAGCGACAGCCGTCTGCTGATCATCGGCCACCTCGCCCAGGCCTTGCCTGCCCGAGAGGCTGGCGCCGAGGTCAGTCTGGCGATTGCCGGCGTGGCGGCGGACAGTCTGAGTTCGATGATCCCGGGGCTGCTTGGCGGTGGTCAGGCGCAAGGCATGCTCAATGGCCAACGCCAGCGCTTGATGGATCAAATCGGCGCGGACCTGAACAACACGCTGCTCTACGTCTATCGCGATCTGTCGGATGAAGAGCTGGAAGAGTTTGCGACGTTTGCCGAGTCGGCTGAGGGCAAGGCGTATTACCAGGCGGCGCTGGCGGCGATTCGCGCAGGGTTGGCGGTCGGACAATAATCTTCGGCGCCTGACAGACCGCCTTCGCGAGCAAGCCCGCTCCCACATTGGATCATCAGTGGACACAAAATGTGTGAGCATCCCGAATTCCCTGTGGGAGCGCGAAGAGGCCCTACCAGGCGCTAGAGATTCCTGCCTCTGATGCGCTTGCTCAAGAACTCGAAATACTCCTCACGCATCTCCACTGTCTCATTCGCCAAATGATGCCGCGCCTCGGCCAGCAGCAGAATCTGCGGCCGGTCGAACTTCCATTTCAACACCTGCAAATTGTGCTGCCAGTCTACTGTCATGTCCGCCTGCCCCTGAATGATCAGCGGCCGCCGCGGACTTTTTTTCGCGTGCTCGACGCGAATGATCCAGCGCGATAACGCACCGACCCACTTCGTTGGCAGGCGCCGTGGCTGCAACGGATCGGCCTGCAGAAACGGCAGGAAGTCCGGATCGTTGGAGTTCTCGCTAAAACGTCGCGCGACACCCCGGACGAAAGGCCTGAGCAGGTAATAACTGAGCTGCGACCAGCCCCACGCCCGTGGCCGCACCAGTGGCGCCATCAAAATCACTTGGCCTTGCGCCGGGCTGTTTTCGCCATGGTTGAGCAGATGATCGACCACAATCGCCCCGCCGGTGCTCTGCCCGCACAAATGCCACGGTTGCGGCAGCGCAATCGACTGCGCCTCGGCGAACAAGGCTTGCAAGACATCCTGGTACTCCGAAAAGTCGCGAATGCTCGCCCGAGGGCCACTCGACAGACCATGCCCTGGCAAGTCGCAGGCTATGACTGCAAAGTCCTGATCCAGCGCCCACTCGATCACATGCCGATAGAGCCCGGAGTGATCGTAATAGCCGTGCAGCAGAAACAGCGTCGCCTTGACCTTTTCCGGCCACCAGCAATGGCTGACCACTTCATAACCATCGACCTCGAAACGGCCCATGCCACGCCAGACGTCGCGCTCGGGGAAGTCGGTTTTGTAAAAACGCTGATAGACCTTGGCCTCGTCCGACAACGGCTGCCACTCGGCCAACGGCTTGAGGCTGGCGCGGATTTGATCGGGGTCGAAAGTGGCAGGCATGCGGGAATTCCAAAGCGGTAAACAGACTTTATCGGCCTGCGATATTCATCTGTAGAGGCAGACATGGCAAGCTAGCCCGCCTCTGAGGAACCAAATCCATGCGTTCGCCCTACCGCACCGCACTGTTTGCCAGCCTGCTCGCGCTGATCTGCGTCGGGGTGTTGTGGGCGGCGTACGACTGGTTTCAGGGGCGTTACCTGCGCGCGTTCAGCGAACACACGGCGGTGTTTTCCGGTGATCCGTTGCGCCTGCCTGACAATCTCGCCGGCCCCGGCAAGGTCCGTCTCGTGCATTTCTGGGACCCGGCCTGCCCGTGCAACGTCGGTAACCAACAGCACCTGACCGAGATGGTCGAACAGTTCGGCGCCAAGGGCGTCGAGTTCTTCGCCGTGCAAAAAACCGGCAGCCACGGTCAGTTGCCCGCAACCCTCAGCAGTCTGAAAACCATCACAATATTGCCCGGTTCCGAACAGGTACCCGCCAGCCCGGCCGTGGCAATCTGGGATCGCAGCGGCAAACTGGCCTACTTCGGCCCGTACAGCGAAGGCCTGACCTGCAACTCCAGCAACAGCTTTATCGAACCGATTTTGAATGCCCTGACGGAAGATCGCCCGGTCAATGCCACGCACACCCTGGCGGTCGGCTGTTACTGCCCGTGGCCGGTGGAAACGCCGTAAGGCATTCCGGACTTTTCAAGGACAGCGCTGCACGGCACAGAAGGACTGTGCTAATTGTTTGCAGCCCGACGGGCGGCAATCCCGCCTGCACAAGGAGTCACCATGAAGCGCGTGTTCACCGTACTGGCCTTGCTCATCGTTGTTCTGCTTGCTGGCATCGGCGGGTATGTCTACAGCAAACAACCGACACGTCAGGGCCAGATTGAACTGCGCAACCTGCAGGGTTCGGTTACCGTGCGCTATGACGAGCGCGGCGTGCCGCACATTCGTGCCGAGAACGAAACCGACCTGTACCGCGCCCTCGGCTACGTGCATGCCCAGGATCGCCTGTTCCAGATGGAAGCCATGCGCCGCCTCGCCCGGGGCGAACTGGCCGAAGTGCTCGGGCCGAAACTGCTCGACACCGACAAACTGTTCCGCAGCCTGCGCATCCGTGAACGCGCCGCCAGTTATGTTGCCAGCCTCGACAAGCAGTCGCCGGCGTGGAAGGGCCTGCAAGCCTATCTGGATGGCATTAACCAATATCAGGACAGCCACGCCGCACCGATCGAGTTCGACGTGCTGGGCATCCCCAAGCGGCCGTTCACCGCTGAAGACAGCATCAGCGTCGCCGGCTACATGGCCTACAGCTTTGCCGCGGCGTTTCGCACCGAGCCGTTGCTGACCTACGTGCGCGATCAGCTCGGCGCGGATTACCTCAACGTTTTCGACCTCGACTGGCAGCCCAAAGGCGTGCTGGTCAACGGTCACGCCAAGCCAGCGCCAGCCCTCGCTGCCGGCGACTGGAAAGACCTCAACGCTCTCGCCCGCCTCAGCGAACAAGCGCTGGTCGACAACGGCCTGCCGCAGTTCGAAGGCAGCAACGCCTGGGTCATCGCAGGTAGCCGCAGCCAGAGCGGCAAGCCGCTGCTGGCGGGTGATCCGCACATTCGCTTCTCGGTGCCGTCGGTGTGGTACGAGGCGCAATTGTCGGCGCCGGGCTTTGAGTTGTATGGCCACCATCAGGCACTGGTGCCGTTCGCGTTTCTGGGACACAACCTGGATTTCGGCTGGAGCCTGACCATGTTCCAGAACGACGATCTGGACCTGATCGCCGAGAAGGTCAACCCGGACAATCCGAATCAGGTCTGGTATCGCGGCCAGTGGACCGACATGGTCGTCACCCAGCAGCAAATCAATGTGAAGGGCCAGACGCCGGTCACCCTCACTCTGCGCCAATCGCCCCACGGCCCAATCGTCAACGATGCCCTCGGCACTGCTTCCGGCAAGACGCCAATTGCGATGTGGTGGGCCTTCCTTGAAACACCGAACCCGATCCTCGAAGGCTTCTATCAACTCAACCGCGCCGACACCCTGGCCAAGGCCCGTGCTGCCGCCGCGAAAGTGCAGGCACCGGGGCTCAATCTGGTTTACGCCAACGCCAAGGGCGATATCGCCTGGTGGGCCTCGGCCCTGCTGCCCAAGCGCCCGGCGGGGGTGCGCCCGGAATTCATGCTCGACGGCAGCAGCAATCAGGCCGACAAGGATGGCTTCTACCCGTTCAGCGCCAACCCGCAGGAAGAGAACCCGGCACGCGGCTATATCGTCTCGGCCAACTTCCAGCCCGTGTCGCCGACCGGGATGGCGATTCCCGGTTACTACAACCTCGCCGATCGCGGGCAGCAGCTCAATCGCCAGCTCAGCGACAAGAGCGTGAAGTGGACCAACGAGGCCAATCAGAAGCTGCAACTGGGCACCGCCACCGGTTACGGCCCGCGCTTGCTCGCTCCGTTGCTGCCGGTATTGCGCGAGGTGGTCAGCGATCCGGCGCAGCTGAAACTGGTCGAGCAACTGGCGCAGTGGCCGGGCGACTATCCGCTGGACTCGGTCAGTGCAACGCTGTTCAACCAGTTCCTCTACGACCTTGCGGATGCGGCGATGCGCGATGAGTTGGGCAATGATTTCTTCGAGACATCGCTGTCGACACGGGTGATCGATGCGGCGCTGCCGAGACTGGCAGCGAATGCCGATTCACCGTGGTGGGATAACCGCAGCACACCGGACAAGGAGACCCGCGCCGATGTCATGCGCGCGGCGTGGCAGGCGAGCATGCAGCACTTGAAGCTGACCCTGGGCGATAACTCTGCCGAGTGGAAATGGGGCGCGGCGCACACGCTGACCCATGGTCATCCGCTGGGGCAACAGAAGCCGCTGGAGCGGATTTTCAATGTCGGGCCGTTTGCGGCGCCAGGCAGTCATGAAGTGCCGAACAATCTGTCGGCGAAGATCGGCCCGGCGCCATGGCCGGTGACTTACGGGCCGTCGACACGGCGCCTGGTGGATTTTGCCGATCCGGCGCATGGGCTGACGATCAACCCGGTCGGTCAGAGCGGCGTGCCGTTCGACAGTCACTATGACGATCAGGCTGAGGCGTATGTCGACGGGATTTATGTGCAGGCGCATTTCAATGCTGAAGAGGTGACGGCGAATACGCGCAGTACCTTGAAGTTGTTGCCGATGCGGGCGACGCCTTAAAAGCCCCTCACCCTAGCCCTCTCCCCGAGGGAGAGGGGACTGACCGAGGCGTCTTTCGCTATGCACCGACCTGAGCGATCGAGTCGATTATGGATTCGGAACAGCAACATCACGTCGGCGTATCTCCTCAATATCCCCCAATCGGCCCCCTCTCCCTCCGGGAGAGGGCTGGGCGGGCGGCGTTCCGATGAGGGTCAAAGTACCACCGCAAAATTCAACCGAAACTGCTGCGGCGTCACGCCCAGCCTGCGATTGAACACGCTGCGCATATGTTGCGCATCGCGAAACCCGCACTGATACGCCACGGTCTTCAACGGCGCCGCAGTACTCTCCAGCATCACCCGCGCCGCATCCACCCGCGCCCGCTCGACGAACTCCGCCGGGGTGACTTTCGCTTCCCGGGCGAACACCCGCGAGAAATTGCGCGCACTCATGTTCGCCGCATTGGCCAGATCGGCAATCGTCAGATCACCCGTCAGATTGGCCAGCACATACAACTGCACCATCGCCACCGCTGACGTCGGTTCCGCATGCGGCGTCAGGAACGGGCTGAACTGCGACTGGCCACCAGAGCGCTGGGTGAACACCACCAGCCGCTTGGCCACGCTCAGCGCCACTTCAGCGCCGTGATCACGCGCCAGCAAGTACAACGACAGATCGATCCCCGCCGTCACCCCGGCCGAGGTATAAAGCGTGCCGTCCTCGACGTAGAGGCGATCCGCCTCGACCCGCGTGCTTGGGCACAACTGCGCCAAAGCCTCGGCATCGTTCCAGTGGGTGGTGACGGTGCGCCCGTCCAGCAAACCGGCGCGGGCGAGGATAAACGCGCCGTTGCAGATCGAGCCGAAGCGCTGCGCCCGTGCACAGGCCCCGCGCAGCCAATCATCGAACGGCGCGCCAAAATCCATGAACGGCAGCTGCGGGCCTCCGGCGACCAACAACAGGTCGCAGGCGTCGAGTGCCTCGCTGAAATGCCGATGGGCACTCACGTTCAAACCATTGGAACAGGCCATCGGGCCGTGTTCGACACCAATCACCTCAAGCCGATAGTGATCCTCGGGCGCCAGGAAGCGATTGGCCTCGGCGAACACATCCATCGGGCCGCTGACGTCCAGCGACTGCACGCCGGCGAACACGACGATGGCGACGGTTTTGTTCATGGCTGCGAAGCTCCTTTGGGGATCTGAGCCGAGTTGGCACGATTTGCAGGTCTATTGGCAAGGATCGCAGCCATGCATTGATTGTTCGCTTTCAGCGTCGGGAACAGACTTTCCCCATCAGCGCCACAACGGCGTTTCAGTGAGGAAACCTGCCATGACCACGACCATCGCCGGCATCAAAATTCCCGACAGCGCCCTCGCCCGGGCCACCACCGAATACATTCGCGACATCGAATCCGATCTGCTTTATCACCATTCGCGCCGGGTCTTTCTGTTCGGCGCACTGAGCGGCGAGCGTCAGCAACTGGCCTGGAACCCGGAGCTGTTGTACGTCGGCGCGATGTTCCACGACTTGGGTCTGGTCGAAGGTCATCGCAGTGATGACGAGCGCTTTGAAGTGGACGGTGCCAACGCGGCGGCGGCGTTTCTCAAGCCGTACGGGCTGAGCGATGACGACATCGAGCAAGTCTGGCTGTCGATTGCCCTGCACACCACGCCGGGTGTGCCCAAGCATTTGCGTCCGACCGTAGCACTGGTGACCGCCGGTGTGGAGATGGACGTGCTGGGCATGGATTACGCCGCGTTCAGCACCGTGCAGCGTGAGGCGGTGGTGCATGCGCATCCACGCGGAGACGGTTTCAAGGAGTGCATCATCTGCGCGTTTGCCGACGGCTTGCGCCATCGTCCGCAGACCACGTTCGGCAATGTAAAGACCGATGTGCTGAAGGATCAGGAGCCGGGATTCAAGCCGATGAACTTTGTCGAAGTCATCCGCCAATCACCTTGGATTTGAAGTCCACCCAAAAACATGTGGGAGCGAGCTTGCTCGCGAATGCGGTGGGTCTGCCAACATTTCAGTCGACTGACACGCCCTCTTCGCGAGCAAGCTCGCTCCCACAGGGATTGGGGTTGGTCACAGATTTGTGATCAACCCCTTTGGCTTACACCGCTTCCGGCGACGGTGCGCGACGCACGTCCGGCTGCTTCCACGAATCGGCAGCGCTTTCTTCGATGGCTTGCTGAATGGCCTTCTTGCGCGCTTCTTCGGCACGGCGGCTGAAGAACCAGACCATGAAGGTCACGATCGATACCGCCAGCAGAATCAGGCTCGCCACCGCGTTGATTTCTGGTTTCACGCCCAGACGCACCGCCGAGAAAACTTCCATCGGCAGGGTGGTCGAGCCCGGGCCCGAGACGAAACTGGCCAGCACCAGGTCATCCAGCGACAGCGCGAACGACATCATGCCGCCCGCCGCCAGCGATGGCGCGATCATCGGGATGGTGATCAGGAAGAACACCTTCCACGGCCGTGCACCGAGGTCCATTGCCGCTTCTTCGATCGACAGGTCCAGCTCACGCAGACGCGCCGACACCACCACCGCCACATACGCCGCACAGAATGTGGTGTGGGCGATCCAGATGGTGACGATGCCACGTTCCTGCGGCCAGCCGATCATCTGCGCCATGGCCACGAACAGCAGCAACAGCGACAGACCGGTGATCACTTCCGGCATCACCAGCGGCGCCGTCACCAGACCGCCAAACAGCGTGCGGCCCTTGAAGCGGGTGATACGGGTCAGCACGAACGCCGCCAGCGTGCCCAGCGCCACCGCGGCGACCGCGGTGTAGCAGGCGATTTCCAGCGAGCGCAGCACTGAGCCCATCAGCTGCGTGTTGTCGAGCAGACCGACGTACCACTTGATCGACCAGCCACCCCACACCGTCACCAGTTTCGAGGCGTTGAACGAATAGATCACCAGGATCAGCATCGGCAGGTAGATGAACAATAAACCCAGGACCAGCATCAGGCTGGAGAAACGGAAGCGCTTCATTCTTTACCCTCCATTTCCTTGGCCTGACTGCGGTTGAACAGGATGATCGGCACAATCAGGATCGCCAGCATCACCACCGCCAGGGCAGATGCCACCGGCCAGTCACGGTTGTTGAAGAACTCTTGCCAGAGCACTTTACCGATCATCAGGGTTTCCGGACCGCCGAGCAGTTCCGGGATCACGAACTCACCGACCACCGGAATGAATACCAGCATGCAGCCGGCAATGATCCCGTTCTTGGACAGTGGAATGGTGATTTTCCAGAAACTGTTGAAGGTGCTCGAGCCCAGATCGGACGCGGCTTCCAACAGACTTTGATCGTGCTTCACCAGGTTGGCGTACAGCGGCAGGATCATGAACGGCAGATACGAATAGACCACGCCGATGTAGACGGCGAGGTTGGTGTTGAGGATCTGCAGCGGCTCGTCGATGAACCCCATGCTCATCAGGAAACCGTTGAGCAAACCGTTGTTGCTGAGGATGCCCATCCACGCGTAAACGCGGATCAGGATTGCCGTCCACGTCGGCATCATGATCAGCAGCACCAGCACCGTTTGCAGCTCTTTTCGGGCGGTGGCGATGGCGTACGCCATCGGGTAACCGATCAACAGGCAGAGCACAGTGCTGATAAAGGCCATTTTCAGCGAGCCGAGATACGCGGCGATGTACAACTCGTCGCCCGCCAGCATCGCGTAGTTGCCCAGGTTCAGCAGCAATTGCAGCTTCTGCTCGGCGTAGGTGTAGATCTCGGTGTATGGCGGGATGGCCACGTCGGCTTCGGCGAAGCTGATCTTCAGAACGATGAAGAACGGCAGCATGAAGAACAGGAACAGCCAGATGAATGGCACCCCGATGACCAGCTGCCGGCCATTGGGGATTATTCGATTGATGCGGCGTTTGAATTTGCGCATGTTCATGAGCGAAGTACCACGCCGCTGTCGTCTTCCCACCACACGTAGACCTGATCGCCCCAGGTCGGACGCGCGCCACGGCGCTCGGCGTTGGCAACGAACGACTGCACCAGTTTGCCGCTCGGCAATTCGACGTAGAACACCGAGTGACCGCCGAGGTAGGCGATGTCATGCACCTTGCCGCTCGACCAGTTGTATTCGCAGGTCGGTTGGTCGGCGGTGACCAGCAGCTTCTCCGGACGGATTGCGTAGGTCACGGACTTGTCCTGCACCGAGGTGCTGATCCCATGGCCAACGTAGATCTGCCGGTCGAGGTCTTTGCAAGTGATGGTCGCGTGGCCTTCGGCGTCGTCGATCACTTCACCTTCGAAGATGTTGACGTTGCCGATGAATTCGCAGACCAGACGGCTGGTCGGGGTTTCGTAGATGTCGATCGGGCTGCCGATCTGGGCGATCCAGCCCAGGTGCATGATCGCGATGCGCTCGGCCATGGTCATGGCCTCTTCCTGATCGTGGGTCACCATCACGCAGGTCACACCGACGCGCTCGATGATTTCCACCAGCTCCAGTTGCATCTGCGAACGCAGTTTCTTGTCCAGTGCGCCCATCGGCTCATCGAGCAGCAGCAGTTTCGGCCGCTTGGCCAGCGAACGTGCCAGCGCCACCCGCTGACGCTGACCGCCAGACAGTTGATGCGGCTTGCGCTTGGCGTACTGGCTCATCTGCACCAGTTTGAGCATCTCGGCCACACGGGCGTCGATCTCGGCCTTGGGAATCTTGTCCTGCTGCAGGCCGAAGGCGATGTTCTGCGCCACGGTCATGTGCGGGAACAAGGCATACGACTGGAACATCATGTTGATCGGGCGTTCGTACGGCGGCATGTCGGTGATGTCGACGCCGTCAAGGAAAATGCGCCCCTCCGTGGGCCGTTCGAACCCTGCCAGCATCCGTAGCAGAGTGGATTTGCCCGATCCCGAACCGCCGAGCAGGGCGAAGATCTCGCCCTTTTTGATTTCCAGGGACACATCGTCCACGGCAATCGTCTCGTCGAACTTCTTCGTGACCCGGTCGATTTTGACCAGCACCTGTTTAGGTGTCTGGTCGCCCTCGAGGGCTTTCTTATAGGCGCCGGAGGCAACTGCCATTTACGAAACTCCCAGAAAAAAAGAGTGCAGTTCGCCCAATGCGGACGAACCCAGGATAGTTGTGCCTTATTTGCCCGACTTGACCTTGGTCCAGCTGCGGGTCATCAAACGCTGAATATTGGGCGGCAACTCGGTCGACACGTAGGTCTTGTCGAGGACTGCCTGCGGTGGATAAACCGCTTCATCGGTACGGATGGACTGTTCCATCAGCTTGTCCGAACCCGGGTTGGGGTTGGCGTACCCGACGTAATCACTGACCTGAGCGATAACTTCAGGTTTCAACAAATAGTTGATGAAGGCGTGGGCCTCTTTGACGTTGGACGAATCCTTGGGGATCGCCAGCATGTCGAACCACAGCGCGCCGCCCTCTTTCGGGATCGAATAGGCGATGTTGACGCCCTTCTTGGCCTCTTCGGCACGGTTCTTCGCCTGGAAGATGTCACCGGAGAAACCGATGGCCACGCAGATGTCGCCGTTGGCCAGATCGCCGATGTATTTCGACGAGTGAAAATAGGTCACGTAAGGACGCACCGCGAGCAGCTTGGCGGTGGCTTTTTCGTAGTCCTTGGTGTTGGTGCTGTTGGCGTTCAGGCCCAGATAATTGAGCATGGTCGGCATCATTTCATCCGCCGAATCGAGGAACGCGACGCCGCAGCTGTGCAGCTTCTTGATGTTTTCCGGTTCGAACAACACGGCCCAGGAATCGATCTTGTCGATACCGAGCACGGCTTTGACCTTGTCGACGTTGTAACCGATGCCGTTGGTGCCCCACAGGTACGGCACGGCATAGAGGTTGCCGGGATCGTTCTGCTCCAGGCGCTTGAGCAGCACCGGGTCGAGGTTGGCATAATTCGGCAACTGCGCCTTGTCGAGCTTCTGGAAAGCACCGGCCTTGATCTGCTTGCCGAGGAAGTGGTTCGACGGCACGACCACGTCGTAACCGGTACGCCCGGCGAGCAGCTTGCCTTCCAGGGTTTCGTTGGAATCGAAGACGTCGTAGACCGGTTTGATCCCGGTCTCTTTCTCGAAGTCGGCCAGGGTCGATTCGCCGATGTAATCGGACCAGTTATAAATATGCACCGTACCGGCGGCCTGGGCTCCGACAGCGATCGTCAGGCCGGCAGTAACCAGCAGGGCTTTGCGCAAAGAAGAAAAAATAGGCAAGTGGAGGTCCTCTAAATTAGTTGGGCCCAAGTTGCCCCGCGCTGCATGACAGTCGTGGCTGCCCGGCAACAAAACCGGCGCGCAACTTACCCTCGAAAAACCGTTCCTGCAAAACTTCCTGTCATTTAATTAATCCGCTGGCCGCCCTCACAGGGAATGACGGCCAGCGGTTGTTGCGTCAAACCGGCTTATTTACCGGATTTGATCTTGGTCCAGCTGCGCGTGATCAGGCGCAGGGTCGCTGCGTCCAGGTCGCTGATCGCGTAGAGCTGCTTCTTCACTTCAGCCGACGGGTAGATGCTCGGATCGCTGGTGATGTCCTTGTCCACCAGTGGCGTGGCCGCCTTGTTGCCGTTCGGGAAACGCACGGCGTTGGTGATGCCGGCCATCACTTGCGGCTCGAGCAGGTAGTTCATGAACTTGTAGGCGGCTTCGACGTTTTCGGCATCCTTGGGAATGGCGACCATGTCGTAGAAAGTACCGGCGCCTTCTTTTGGAATGGTGTAGGCCAGTTTGACCTTGTCACCGGCTTCCTGAGCGCGGGTCTTGGATTGTTCCAGGTCACCCGAGTAACCGACGGCGACGCAGATGTTGCCGTTGGCCAGATCGGAGATGTACTTGGAGGAATGGAAGTAGGCAACCGAAGGACGAATTTTCAGGAACAAGTCTTCGGCGGCTTTCAGGTCAGCCTTGTCCTTGCTGTTGGTCGGCTTGCCCAGATAGTGCAATGCCGCCGGAATCATCTCGGTCGGTGCATCGAGGAAGCTCACGCCGCAACTTTTGAGTTTCTCGATGTTTTCCGGCTTGAACACCACGTCCCAGGAGTCGATCTTGTCGATGCCCAGCGCAGCCTTGACCTTGGCCGGGTTGTAGCCTATGCCGATCGAGCCCCACATGTATGGGAACGCGTGCTTGTTGCCTTGGTCGCTGGCATCGCCAACGGCCTTGAGCAGGTCTTCGTCGAGGTTCTTCCAGTTCGGCAGCTTGGACTTGTCCAGCTCCTGGTAAACACCGGCCTTGATCTGCTTGGCGAGGAAGTTGTTGGAAGGCACCACGATGTCGTAACCGGATTTGCCGGCCAGCAGCTTGGCTTCCAGGGTTTCGTTACTGTCGAAGACGTCGTAGACGACTTTGATCCCGGTGGCTTTCTCGAAGTTGGCCACGGTGTCCGGCGCAATGTAGTCGGACCAGTTGTAGACGTGCAGCACTTTGTCGTCCGCGTGAACCGCACCCGCCATCATGCCCGCCACGGACAGCGCGAGAAGTGTCTTGCCAGCAAGCTTTTTACCTAATGCCTTCATGCGTCATGCTCCAAATTTTTCTTTTTTGAACCACTTTGTTCAGCGGCCGAACCCGGACAACTGGAACCGCGGCTAGTCTGGCAAGATCCGAGGCGGTCTTTCAAGAAAAGACCAGCCTTTCTGACAGCTTTGAGCGAGTGCGCCGCAGCTCCCCCGCTCAGAGCCTAGCACTTAGCCTTGCAACGCACTGAGGGTCAGGTCCAGACACGTGCGTGCCTTGGTCACCAGCTCATCGATCTCCGCTTTGCTGATCACCAGCGGCGGCGCGATGATCATGGTGTCGCCCACAGCGCGCATGATCAGGCCGTTGTCGAAGCAGAACTGCCGGCAGATCATGCCGACGCCCTTGCCTTCGTAACGCTTGCGCGTGGCCTTGTCCTGCACCAGCTCGATCGCGCCCAACAGACCGACGCCGCGAACTTCACCCACCAGCGGGTGATCGTTCAGTTCCCGCAGACGTTTCTGCAAATACGGTGCCGTTTCGTTGTGCGCGTTCTCGATAATTTTTTCATCGCGCAGGATGCGGATGTTTTCCAGGCCCACCGCTGCCGCCACCGGGTGACCGGAGTAGGTGAAGCCGTGGTTGAAATCGCCACCTTCGTTGAGCACCGCAACAACGGAGTCACGGACGATCAGGCCACCCATCGGGATGTAGCCGGAGGTCAGGCCTTTGGCGATGGTCATCATGTCAGGCGCAAGGTCGTAGAAATCGCTGCCGAACCACTCACCGGTACGACCGAAACCGCAGATCACTTCATCCGCCACGAACAGGATGTCGTACTTGGCGAGGATTTCCTTGATGCGCGACCAGTAGGTATCGGGCGGAATGATCACGCCGCCGGCGCCCTGAATCGGCTCGGCAATAAAGGCACCGACGTTGTCGACACCGACTTCGAGAATCTTCTCTTCCAGCTGATTGGCCGCCCAGATACCGAACTCTTCCGGGGACATGTCGCCGCCTTCAGCGAACCAGTACGGCTGCGCGATGTGGACGATGCCCGGGATCGGCAAGTCGCCTTGTTCGTGCATGTAAGTCATGCCGCCCAGGCTCGCGCCGGCCACGGTCGAACCGTGATAACCGTTCTTGCGACTGATGATGACTTTCTTGTTTGGCTGGCCCTTGATCGCCCAGTAATGGCGAACCATACGCAGCATGGTGTCGTTGCCTTCGGAGCCGGAACCGGTGAAGAACACGTGGTTCATGCCTTCCGGCGCCACGTCGGCAATCGCTTTGGCCAGTTCCAGTGCCGGCGGGTGCGCGGTCTGGAAGAACAGGTTGTAGTACGGCAATTCGCGCATCTGTTTGGCAGCCGCCTCGGCCAGCTCATCGCGACCGTAACCGATGGCCACGCACCACAGACCGGCCATGCCGTCGAGGATCTTGTTGCCTTCGCTGTCCCACAGGTAAACGCCTTTGGCGTTGGTAATGATCCGCGGGCCTTTCTCTTTCAGCTGTTTGAAGTCGCTGAACGGGGCCAGGTGATGATCATTGCTGAGTGTTTGCCACTCGCGGGTTTGCGGGTTGTTGCTGGTCATGCCAATTCTCCTTGTTATCGGTGAAGGCGCGACGGCTGAGCGCCGCGCCCGGCGTATCAGACGGCGAAGAGCAGATACTCACGCTCCCAGGAACTGATCACGCGCTTGAAGTTTTCATGCTCGGCCCGTTTTACCGCGACGTAGCCAGTGATGAAGGTTTTGCCCAGGTACTTCTCGATGGTCGCGCTGTTTTCCATACGCTCCAGCGCGTCTTCGATGGTCAGCGGCAGGCGCAGGTTGCGGCGCTCGTAACCACGGCCCACCACTGGCGCGCTCGGATTGAGGCCTTCGACCATGCCGATGTAGCCGCAGAGCAGGCTCGCGGCAATCGCCAGGTACGGGTTGGCGTCGGCGCCCGGCAGACGGTTTTCGACACGACGGTTCTGCGGGCCGGCATCCGGTACGCGCAGGCCCACGGTACGGTTTTCCTCGCCCCACTCGACGTTCACCGGCGCCGAGGTGTCCGGCAGGAAGCGGCGGAACGAGTTGACGTTAGGGGCGAACAGCGGCAGCAGTTCCGGGATCAGTTTCTGCAGGCCACCGATGTGGTGCAGGAACAACTGACTCATGGTCCCGTCGTCATTGGAGAAGACGTTCTTGCCGGTTTCGATGTCGATGATGCTCTGGTGCAAGTGCATCGCGCTGCCCGGCTCGCCGGTCATTGGCTTGGCCATAAAGGTCGCAGCCACGTCGTGCTTGAGCGCGGCTTCGCGCATGGTGCGCTTGAACACCAGAATCTGGTCGGCCAGCGACAGTGCGTCGCCGTGACGGAAGTTGATTTCCATCTGCGCCGTGCCGTCTTCGTGGATCAGCGTGTCGAGGTCCAGCTCCTGCAGTTCGCACCAGTCGTAGACGTCTTCGAACAGCGGATCGAACTCGTTCGCCGCCTCAATGGAGAACGACTGACGGCCGATTTCCGGACGGCCCGAGCGGCCAATCGGCGGCTGCAACGGATAGTCAGGGTCGTCGCTGCGCTTGGTCAGGTAGAACTCCATTTCCGGCGCCACGATCGGCTGCCAGCCCTTGTCGGCGTAGAGTTTCAGAACCTTCTTGAGGACGTTGCGCGGCGACAGCTCGATCGGGTTGCCTTGCTTGTCGTAGGTGTCGTGAATCACCTGGGCGGTCGGCTCGATGGCCCACGGCACCAGGTACACGGCGTTCTGGTCGGGGCGGCAGATCATGTCGATGTCGGCCGGGTCGAGCAGTTCGTAATAGATGTCATCTTCGACGTAGTCGCCGGTCACGGTCTGCAACAGCACACTTTCTGGCAGGCGCATGCCTTTTTCGGCGATGAACTTGTTGGTCGGCGAGATCTTGCCCCGGGTGATACCGGTCAAGTCGCCAATCATGCATTCGACTTCTGTGATCTTGTGGTCTTTCAACCAATCGGTGAGCTGGTCGAGGTTGTTACTCATAAATGCCTCTGGGCTGAGTCTCCTGACGTGACGTCAGGCAAGGTTTGACGCTTGCAGCGTCGCGTTAAAGGGGGGCTTGCTCGCGCAGTGCCGGCTTACGCCTGGCACCGCGCATAGACAATGAAAGAGGAGCTTACCTGCCCTTTACGCTGGCGTTGCATTTCCTGTGCACACGCAAGGCGTGCAGAATCATGAGCACGATCGGGAACACGGCACAGGCTTTGGGGATGAAAGCGAACTATATTGGAGGGGAACGCCATAAACAGGATGCTTTCCCGTACGTCCAGAATATCGGACGCTGACACTTGAACGGCCATGGACGGGAACATCGTCGATAACGGGCGAGCCTTGTTGGCTGCGCTACCGACGGATTGGTCGCCACTGATGTGATAAGCATGCAGACCGGACTGTTGCGAGCAGTCGGTGATGCCGATTAACGGCAGGCGAGACATGAAGCACCCCGGTATTATTGCTGTTATGGGTTTGATCGGAGCTTAGCCTTGTTCATTTTTTTACACAACACCCCCGTAAAAAATACAACACGGCCTGCTCAAACCCGTGGGTGACAAGCATCCAAAGGACAAAAAACCACCCGAAAATGCCCCATAAATGCCCTCGCAGCGCTTTTTTAGGGCAAAAAAGGCCTCGCTTGACTTCGGCAGGCCGTTCGGGTTGACTGAAACCAGAAAAGATCAATGATTGATATTTTTAACAACAAAGGTGTTGCATCATGTCGGTACCCCCGCGTGCCGTTCAGCTTAACGAAGCGAACGCGTTCCTTAAGGAACATCCTGAGGTTCTGTACGTTGACCTTCTGATTGCGGATATGAATGGTGTGGTGCGCGGCAAGCGCATCGAACGCACCAGCCTCCACAAGGTTTACGAGAAAGGCATCAACCTGCCGGCCTCTCTATTTGCTCTGGATATCAATGGCTCTACGGTGGAAAGCACCGGCCTGGGCCTGGACATCGGCGACGCCGACCGTATCTGCTATCCGATTCCCGATACCCTGTGCAACGAGCCATGGCAGAAGCGCCCGACCGCGCAACTGTTGATGACCATGCACGAACTCGAAGGCGACCCCTTCTTCGCCGATCCGCGCGAAGTGCTCCGTCAAGTTGTTGCAAAGTTTGACGAGCTGGGCCTGACCATCTGCGCTGCATTCGAACTCGAGTTCTACCTGATCGACCAGGAAAACGTGAACGGCCGTCCTCAGCCGCCACGCTCGCCAATCTCCGGCAAACGTCCGCACTCGACGCAGGTTTACCTGATCGACGACCTCGACGAATACGTCGACTGCCTCCAGGACATTCTGGAAGGTGCCAAAGAGCAAGGCATCCCGGCCGACGCCATCGTCAAGGAAAGTGCCCCGGCGCAGTTCGAAGTCAACCTGCACCACGTCGCCGACCCGATCAAGGCATGCGACTACGCGGTCCTGCTCAAGCGTCTGATCAAGAACATCGCCTACGACCATGAAATGGACACCACCTTCATGGCCAAGCCGTACCCGGGCCAGGCGGGCAATGGTCTGCACGTCCACATTTCGGTACTCGACAAAGATGGCAAAAACATTTTTGCCAGCGAGGATCCCGAGCAGAACGCCGCGCTGCGTCACGCGATCGGCGGTGTGCTCGAGACCCTGCCCGCGCAGATGGCTTTCCTCTGCCCGAACGTCAACTCGTACCGTCGTTTCGGCGCGCAGTTCTACGTACCGAACTCGCCGTGCTGGGGCCTGGACAACCGCACTGTGGCGATTCGCGTACCGACCGGTTCTGCCGATGCCGTGCGCATCGAACACCGCGTGGCCGGCGCCGACGCCAACCCGTACCTGCTAATGGCTTCGGTACTGGCCGGCGTGCACCACGGTCTGGTCAACAAGATCGAACCGGGTGCGCCTGTGGAAGGCAACAGCTACGAGCAGAACGAACAGAGCCTGCCGAACAACTTGCGCGATGCCCTGCGTGAGCTGGACGACAGCGAGGTGATGGCCAAGTACATCGATCCGAAATACATCGATATCTTTGTCGCCTGCAAGGAAAGCGAGCTGGAGGAGTTCGAACACTCCATTTCCGACCTTGAGTACAACTGGTATCTGCATACCGTTTAAGCGGTTGTAGCACCAAAAAGAACGCCGTCGGCTGATTCAGCCAACGGCGTTTTTTTATGGCCGAACACACATCCCTGTTTATGGGGAGGATGGCCGCCTTCGGCGGTTCGGGAGCAAGCCCCCTCCCACAGGGATCCGCCTGTGTACACAAAATTTCATCTCACTGGAGACCCATTGTGGGAGGGGGCTTGCTCCCGAAGGCGTACTGGCAGACAACACGGAACCCGGCTCGTACAATGCCCGCTGCCCCGCAGGAGACTTCCATGACGCGACCCGCCCCCGTCCGCAAACCCCGTGCCCGCAGTCAGGCGCGCATCGATTCGATACTCGACGCCGCACGCACGCTGCTGGCCGCCGAGGGCGTGGCCAGTCTGTCGATCTACAGCGTGGCCGAGCGCGCGCAGATTCCGCCCTCCTCCGTGTATCACTTCTTCGCCAGCGTGCCGGCACTGCTCGAGGCGCTGACGGCGGATGTGCACGCCGCGTTTCGTGCCTGCCTTCAGGCGCCGATCGATCACGAGGCCCTGCGTGACTGGCGGGATCTGTCGCGCCTGGTCGAGCAGCGCATGCTGGAGATCTATGACGAAGACGCGGCGGCGCGTCAGTTGATCCTTGCTCAACACGGTTTGACCGAAGTCACTCAGGCTGACCGTCAGCACGACATCGAACTGGGCGACTTGATGCACAAGCTGTTCGACCATCACTTCGAGTTGCCGCGCCTGCCGAGTGATGTTGATGTGTTTGCCTTGGCGATGGAACTGGGCGACCGCGTATACGCGCGTTCGGTGCAGCAGCACGGGCAGATCACACCGCGCATGGCCGAGGAAGGGATGCGGGTGTTTGATGCCTATATCGGGTTGTATTTGCCACCCTATCTACCCAAGAGAATTCTCTAGAGCATTCACCGGCCTCTTCGCGAGCAAGCTCGCTCCCACAATGATTGTGGTGAACACAAAATCTGTGAATAACACCGAACCTGTGGGAGCGGGCTTGCTCGCGAAGGCCGCGCCGCAGTTTTCAGGTAAGGCACAAAAAACCCCGAAGGGCTCACGCCCTCCGGGGTTGTTTTTTGCTCACCGGCTTACAACTTGGCGATCGACACCTCGGTGGATTTCACAAAGGCGATCACTTCGCTGCCGACCACCAGTTCCAGCTCTTTGACCGAGCGGGTGGTGATCACCGAAGTGACGATGCCGGAAGCGGTCTGCACGTCGATTTCCGACAGCACGTCACCGAGGACGATTTCCTTGATCGAGCCTTTGAACTGGTTGCGGACGTTGATGGCTTTGATAGTCATGGCAATGATTCCTGTCGTTTGCTTGAGTTATTGAGCCCAACGCAGTTGCGTAGGCAGTGGTGAAACAGGTTCCGGCGCCGGCGGCTCGCCGGGCAGGGAGAGAACACGGTTAAGCACTTCGGTTTCCAGCGTCGCCAGTCGATGTGAACCACGCACCCGAGGGCGCGGCAGTTCGATATGCAGATCGAGGCCGACTTCGCCGTCCTCGATCAGAATCACCCGGTCGGCAATCGCCACCGCTTCGCTGACGTCGTGGGTCACCAGCAGCACCGTGAAACCGTGCTGCTGCCAGAGACGTTCGATCAGTTGTTGCATTTCAATGCGGGTCAACGCGTCCAGTGCGCCGAGCGGTTCGTCGAGCAGCAGCAGACGCGGCTGGTGGATCAGCGCGCGCGCCAGTGCAACACGCTGCTTCTGCCCACCGGACAACGCTGCCGGCCACTCATTGGCGCGATCCGCCAGCCCCACCGCTTCCAGCGCCGCTAACGCTTGCGGGCGCCAGTTGCCCTTGAGGCCGAGACCGACGTTATCGATGATCTTCTTCCACGGCAGCAGGCGTGCTTCCTGGAACATCAGGCGGGTGTCTTCCCGCGCATCACTCAGTGGTGCGGCACCGGCGAGCAAGTCGCCGCCAGTCGGCAGATCAAGCCCGGCGAGCAAACGCAGCAAGGTACTTTTGCCGCAACCACTGCGCCCGACCACGGCGACGAATTGCCCCGCCGGAATGTGCAGATCAATGTCACGCAGCACCTGCCGTGCGCCGAAGGTTTTCTGCAGGTTGCGCACCGCCAGCGGTATCCCGCGCAGCAGGCGTGGAGGTTGTTGAGCGGTCATGCCGCACCTCCTTTGGCAACCTGATAAGCCGGGTGCCAACGCAACCACACACGTTCAAGTCCACGGGCCGCAAGGTCGGCGAGTTTGCCCAGCACCGCGTAAAGCAGGATCGCCAGCACCACCACATCGGTCTGCAAAAACTCCCGGGCGTTCATTGCCAGATAACCGATGCCCGAGCTGGCGGAAATGGTTTCCGCCACGATCAGCGTCAGCCACATAAAGCCCAGAGCGAAGCGCACACCAACCAGAATCGAAGGCAATGCGCCCGGCAAAATCACCTGCCAGAACAGGCTGAAACCAGACAGACCATAACTGCGCGCCATCTCTACCAACGCCGGGTCGACGTTGCGGATGCCGTGATAAGTATTCAGGTAGATCGGGAACAGCGTGCCCAATGCCACCAGGAAAATCTTCGCCGACTCGTCGATACCGAACCAAAGAATCACTAGCGGAATCAGCGCCAGATGCGGCACGTTGCGGATCATCTGCACCGAGCTGTCGAGCAGGCGTTCACCCCACTTTGACAGGCCGGTAATGAAACCCAAGACCAGACCGATGCTGCCGCCGATGGTGAAACCGAGCGCCGCGCGCCAGCCGCTGATCGCCAGGTGCGTCCAGATTTCGCCACTGCGCACCAGGCTCACACCGGCCTCGATCACCGCCACCGGTGCCGGCAGAATCCGTGTCGACAACCAACCGGCCGACACCGACAACTGCCACACCGCCAGCAACAACACCGGCAACGCCCAGGGCGCGAGGCTATGGATAAATTTCTTCATGGCCGCGCCTCAGCTCTGCGACGCGGCTTTGGGAAGAATGTCGTTGGCGACCATCTCGCCGAACGGGCTGACATAACCGGCGCTCTTCGGCAGTTCCGGACGCTCGATGTCGAGGTGCGGAAACAACAGTTCAGCGACGCGATACGATTCTTCGAGGTGTGGATAACCGGAGAAGATAAAGGTGTCGATGCCCAGATCGGCGTATTCCTTTACGCGCGCCGCCACGGTCGGGCCATCGCCGACCAGCGCGGTACCGGCACCGCCGCGCACCAGACCAACTCCAGCCCAGAGGTTAGGGCTGACTTCGAGGTTGTCGCGACTGCCGCCGTGCAGCGCCGCCATGCGTTGCTGGCCGACCGAATCAAAACGCGCCAGAGAAGCCTGAGCACGAGCGATGGTGTCGTCGTCCAGGTGCGAGATCAGCCGATCCGCCGCTTTCCACGCTTCAGCATTGGTTTCGCGGACGATCACGTGCAGACGAATGCCGAAGCGCACGGTGCGGCCAAGCTTGGCGGCTTTGGCGCGGACCTGTTCGATTTTTTCCGCGACCGCTGCTGGCGGCTCGCCCCAGGTCAGGACCATCTCCACCTGTTCCGCAGCCAGATCCTGTGCGGCTTCCGACGAGCCACCGAAGTACAGCGGCGGACGCGGTTGCTGGATTGGCGGATAGAGCAGCTTGGCACCTTTTACGCTGATGTGCTGACCGTCGTAATCGACGGTTTCACCTTCCAGCACACGGCGCCAGATGCGGGTGAATTCCACCGAAGCCTGATAGCGCTCTTCGTGGCTGAGGAACAAACCGTCGCCAGCCAGTTCTTCCGGGTCGCCACCGGTGACCAGGTTGAACAGCGCACGACCACCGGACAGACGATCCAGAGTCGCTGCCTGCCGCGCCGCGACTGTCGGGGAAATGATCCCGGGGCGCAGGGCAACGAGGAATTTCAGACGCTGGGTCACCGGGATCAGCGACGCCGCTACCAGCCACGAGTCTTCGCAGGAACGGCCGGTGGGAATCAGCACGCCGCCGAAGCCCAGACGATCCGCCGCTTGCGCGACCTGTTGCAGATAACCGTGGTCGACGGCGCGAGCGCCTTCGGCGGTGCCAAGGTAATGGCCGTCGCCGTGGGTAGGCAGGAACCAGAAGATATTGAGGCTCATGGAGTGGTCTCCTTGGGAATTCGAGTTACTGGGCTTGGGTGGCCGACCTTTGGGCCACAGCGGCCGGAGGTGTCCAGATCACATCCTTGATGCTCAGCGGCTTGGGAAT
Organism: Pseudomonas sp. IT-347P; assembly: GCF_949768005.1. Classification (NCBI taxonomy): domain Bacteria; kingdom Pseudomonadati; phylum Pseudomonadota; class Gammaproteobacteria; order Pseudomonadales; family Pseudomonadaceae; genus Pseudomonas; species Pseudomonas sp. IT-347P. Next base: position 406,932 of record NZ_CATKPQ010000033.1, on the reverse strand, counting down.
CAGCTTGAGCTGGAAGAACGTGTCAGCGATTTTCTGCTGCGCGGCGACCACTTCCGGGGTCAGGAACAGCGCGCCGTAGCCTTGGCGTTTCACCGAGGTCAGGGTGATGTCCGCCGGCAGGCCAAGCAGTGGCGCAACTTGTTGGGTGACGTCTTCAGGGTTGGCTTTCGACCATTCGCCGACGGCGCGCACTTCCTCGACGAGGGTCTTGATCACCTCAGGATTTTTCTGCGCGTAAGGCTTGGTCGCGAGATAGAACTGATGGTTGTCGACGATGCCTTTGCCATCGCGCAGGGTGTGCGCTTGCAGCTGTTTCTCGGCGGCGGCCTGGTACGGATCCCAGATGACCCAGGCGTCGACGCTGCCCCGTTCGAACGCGGCGCGGGCATCGGCTGGCGGCAGGAATACGGTTTGAATGTCGGAGTACTTGAGGCCGGCGTCTTCCAGTGCGCGCACCAGCAGGTAGTGGACGTTGGAGCCTTTGTTCAGCGCGACTTTCTTGCCCTTGAGATCGGCCACCGATTTGATCGGCGAGTCTTTCGGTACAAGGATCGCTTCGCTGTTCGGCGCGGGTGGTTCGTAGGCGACGTAAAGCAGATCGGCGCCGGCCGCCTGGGCGAACACCGGTGGAGTTTCGCCAGTGACGCCAAAGTCGATCGAACCGACGTTCAGGCCTTCGAGCAGTTGCGGGCCACCGGGGAATTCAGTCCATTGCACGTCGACGCCTTGGGCGGCCAGACGCTTTTCCAGCGTGCCTTTGGCTTTGAGCAGCACCAGCGTGCCGTACTTTTGATAACCGATCCGCAATGTCTCGGCTTGAGCTTGAGTGATGGCGCCGAAGGTGACAGCCGCAGCAAACAGAGCGACCAGACCACGACGCAAAAATACAGTGCGCATAGCGCTCTCCTTTTTGCTGTTGGGTTTTGGCTGCACCTGCTTGACCGTTGGCGGCTAAGTAAGGTGAGTGGAGCAAATTCGGTTGTGGCTTTTAAATGCTCCAGCGAGCACTCAATAAACGTTCGTTCAACAAGCCCGGTTCCAGCGGTTTCGGCCGGCGGGCCATGGCGCCGACAAACTGATCCAGCGCTTCATGCAGTCGTTGCTCCAGCGCTGGAGCCAATTGCGCCGCCGCACTGCCTTCGCCGTAAGCGATCTGGCTGTCTTCGGCAAAAATCCCTTGGAGCATTTCCTGGGCCTTCAATGCCGACAGCACCGGTTTGAGCGCGTAATCGACCACCAGCATGTGGGCGATGCTGCCGCCAGTGGCCATCGGCAAGACAATCTTGTGGTTCAGGGCACGCTCGGGCAGCAGATCCAGCAGCGTCTTCAACGCGCCGGAAAACGAAGCCTTGTACACCGGCGTGGCGATCAGCAGGCCGTCGGCGTTCTCGATCTGTTGCAGCAGATCGAGCACCTTCGGGCTGTCGAAGCGAGCGTGGAGCAGGTCTTCGGCCGGGAAATCCCGCACCTGATAACTCACCACTTCCACACCTTGCGCCTGCAACCAGCGTTGCGAGCGCTCCAGCAGCACCCCGGAACGGGAACGCAGGCTGGGACTGCCACCGAGTGAAACGACCAGCATTGAGACAATTCCTTAAGTGTTACAGGCGATTCGCGGGTTGCGATCTCGCTTCGATGGAGTGACCTTACCAGCTGATTTATATATCCATAAATCATATTTATTCATTTGGTTATGCATTTAAGAGATATGCAGTCAGCAGTGTCCAAGGCGAAAAAAAAGGCCGTCGTAACGGCCTCAAATTCCCTGCATCGTGGTTCTGAAAGCTGAATTCCGGGTGGCCTGCGCTGACGCCTTCGCGAGCAAGCCCGCCCCCACATTTTGGAATGCGTTCCCCCTGTGGGAGCGGGCTTGCTCGCGAAAGCGGCGGCAGCTACAACAAATATCTCACTGATTCATTTGTTCGGCTGTGGCGTCAGGCGCAGATACGGCTTCACCGCCCTGTAGCCTTTTGGAAAGCGCTGCTTGATCTCTTCCTCATCCTTGAGCGACGGCACGATCACCACCTCTTCACCGTCCTGCCAGTTGGCCGGGGTGGCCACCTTGTAGTTGTCGGTCAGCTGCAGCGAATCGATCACTCGCAAAATCTCGTGGAAGTTGCGCCCGGTGCTCGCCGGATACGTGATGGTCAGGCGGATCTTCTTGTTCGGATCGATGACGAACAGCGAACGTACGGTCAGCGTGTCGTTGGCGTTCGGATGGATCAGGTCATAGAGATCGGAAACCTTGCGATCGGCATCCGCCAGGATCGGAAAGTTGACGACAGTGTTCTGGGTTTCGTTGATGTCTTCGATCCACTTGTGGTGCGAGTCCACCGGGTCGACCGACAGCGCGATGGCTTTGACGCCGCGCTTGCTGAACTCATCCTTTAGCTTGGCGGTGAAGCCCAGCTCTGTGGTGCACACCGGGGTGAAGTCGGCCGGGTGGGAGAACAGCACGCCCCAGCTATCGCCCAGCCATTCGTGGAAACGAATCTTGCCGGCGCTGGAATCCTGTTCGAAATCGGGGGCGATGTCGCCAAGTCTGAGGCTCATGGTGCGGCTCCTGATGAGGTGTTCGAGACCTCAACTGTAGCCCGGGTTTTGCCATCGTGAAAAAGAATAAATAAGTCGATATCTAGATCATTAGTGAATATTAAACTTCTGTTCACTGGACGCTGGCAGGTATCCCGACGAACATCGGTCGCAAGGTTCGAGAAGGCCTTGAGTTGCTGTAAAGAGGGAAACTTCGGGAAAGGCTTACGGGGGTGGGCCTGACTCGAAAACGCAAAAGCCCCGTCCGGCGCGATGCCGGACGGGGCTTTTTTACATCAACGAATCGAGGCGCGCTATTACAGCAGCGGGATCGAGTAGCTGACGATCAGGCGGTTCTCGTCCTGCGAACGGGTGTTCGGCAGGTCGGTGCGCCATACCGCGTTTTTCCACATCAGGCCGACGTTTTTGAACGGGCCTTCCGGCACTACGTAACCGATGGTGAAGTCGCGTTCCCACTCGGAACGGTTCGAAGCGTTCTCGCGGCCGTTGGCGCCAACGGTGTCGATCGAGTCACCTTTGAGGTAAACCACACCAGCCGTCAGGCCGGGTACGCCGACTTTGGCGAAGTCGTACGAGTAGCGAGCTTGCCAGGTTTTCTCACCGGCACGACCGAACTTCTGGATCTGCATGTCAGTGATGGTGTAGTTCGACGAACCGTCACCCTGGTTCAGCCAAGGGAAATCGCTGCTGCCGTTGGAAACCTGGTAGCCGCCACCGAAGGTGTGACCTTCAACGGTGTACAGGAACAAACCGCTGTACAGGTTGTTGTCGACTTCGCCACGACCGTTACGGAAACCGGTGTAGTTACCGCTGCTGTAGTAAGTCGAATCAGTGCCGTTCTTGCCGTCATCGGAGCTGTTGAAGTAACGGAAGTCGGACTTCAATACGCCCGGGCCGATGGCCCAGTTGTGCACCAGACCCAGGAAGTGCTGCTTGTAGAAGTCTTCCAGGTTGCCGTAGTAGTACTGGGCAGTCAGGTCTTTGGTGATTTTGTAGTCACCACCGGCGTAGATGAACTTGTTGCTGTCACGGAAAGCAGTGCCACGGGAGTTGGCGCCACCGATCGAGAGGTTTTCGTTGTTGCTGGAGTTACGACCTTTCACCGCTTCGATCTGACCACCGACCAGAGTCAGGTCCTTGATCTCGCCGGAGGTGATCTGGCCACCCTGCCAGGTTTGCGGCAGCAGACGGCCGTCGTTGGTCACGATCACTGGCAGTTTTGGCTGCAGGGTACCGAGCTTCAATTCAGTCTGGGAGATCTTGGCTTTGGCAGTCAGGCCCAGGCTGGAGAAGTTGTCCACGGCTTTGCCATTGGACTCGCTCGGAAACACGGTGCCACCGTAGGCGGTGCCGCTGTTGCCGTTGGTGCCGCCACCCGAATCAAGACGGATACCCAGCAGGCCGATGGCGTCGAGACCGAAACCGACGGTGCCTTGGGTATAACCGGAGATGAAACGCAGATCGAAGCCTTGGCCCCACTCTTCGTTCTTGTTGGCGCCAGCGCCATCACGGTTGTCAGTGTTGATGTAGAAGTTGCGCAGACCCAGAGTAGCCTTGCTGTCTTCGATGAAACCGGCGGCGCCTGCCTGCTGCGCCATAACCCCAACGGCCACAGCCAGGGCCAAGGTGGACTTGTTCATGTATCGCTCCTCTCGTTCTAATTCTTGTGTTCCTGGTTCGGGGTCGATTTGCCCTGAATCCTAAGATTCGCGATTAGCGCCAGACCGTGACTGCCAAGTCAATCGTAACCTTGTATGTCTACGACCATCGTCTAATCGCAAGTGATTGGGTCCCTGCAGCGTAAAGACTTCCTGATAATCCCAAAAAGAATTTATTCATTCTTTTTCATACCATTCGGGTATATGGCCCATTAATGGCCATCCGCACTGGGAAACAGCGTATCGGCGCCTAAGCTCATTCCTAAATGGTATTTGTTGACCTTTTTTTAGATCGATTAGCTTTGTCGTACTCCCAACACGTCAAACCCATCGAAAAGGCGACGCATCATGGCGAAACGCGCACTATCAAGTCAATTTGTTACAGTTTGTGTGTCGGCACTGATTTCTTTTTCCGCACATGCCGCCGGTCTGACTGTCGGCTACCAGACCGGTATCGACCCGAGCAAAGTGCCGCAGGCCGACGGTGTCTATGAGAAAACCATTGGCGAGAAAATCGACTGGCGCCGCTTCAACAGTGGCCCGGAAGTTGTGACAGCCATTGCTTCCGGTGACGTGCAGATCGGCAACCTCGGTTCCAGCCCGTTGGCCGCTGCCGCTTCGCGCAACCTGCCGATTGTGGCGTTCATTGTGTCGGCGCAGATCAATGCCGCCGAAGCCTTGGTAGTGCGCAACGGCAGCGGTATCAACACACCGCAGGATCTGGTGGGCAAGACCATCGCCACGCCCTTCGTTTCCACCTCCCACTACAGCCTGCTGGGCGCACTCAAGCACTGGGGCCTGGACACCTCGAAAGTCAAAGTGGTGAACCTGCAACCGGCAGAAATCGCCGCTGCGTGGAAACGTGGCGATATCGATGGCGCGTTTGTCTGGTCGCCGGCACTGGGGGAAATCCGCAAGACCGGCAAGACCCTGACCGATGCCGCGCAGGTCGGCCAGTGGGGCGCACCGACCTTCGAAGTCTGGGTCGCGCGCAAGGATTTTGCCGAAAAACATCCCGACGTCGTCGCGAAGTTCGCCAAGGTCACGCTGGATTCATTTGCCGATTACGCGGCGCACAAAGACAGCTGGACGGCTGACTCGGTGCCCGTGCAGAAAATCGCCAAACTGACCGGTGCCAATGCCGCCGATGTGCCTGAGTTACTGGCCGGCTCAGCATTCCCGGATGCCAAGGCGCAGCAAACCACAGCGCTGCTCGACGGTGGCACGGCGAAGGCGATTGGCGAAACCGCGAAGTTTTTGAAGGAACAGGGCAAGGTTGAGACGGTGCTACCGGACTACTCGCCGTACGTCAGCGCGAAGTTTGTGGCGCAATAAAAGCTTCGCGAGCAGGCTCGCTCCCCCATGGTTTCATTGACCAAATGTGGAAGCGAGCGTGCTCGTGAATGGAGCACCTCGGTTACAGGGTCTTTTCGAAGATCTTCGAATTGCGCTGATAGTTGTACAGCGACGCCCGCGCCGCTGGCAGGCGTTCAACACTGCTCGGCTCGAACCCACGCTCGCGGAACCAGTGCGCGGTACGGGTGGTGAGGACGAACAGCGTTTTCAAACCCTGCGCCCGTGCACGGGTTTCAATACGTTCCAGCAGCTCATCACCGCGACCGCCATGGCGGTACTCCGGATTCACCGCCAGGCAAGCCAGTTCACCGGCATCGGAATCGGCAATCTGATACAGCGCCGCACAGGCGATGATCATGCCTTCACGCTCAACCACGCTGAACTGCTCGATCTCGCGTTCCAGTACTTCGCGCGAACGACGCACCAGAATCCCCTGCTCCTCCAGCGGACTGATCAGGTCGAGCAAACCGCCGACGTCCTCAATCGCTGCTTCGCGCACCAGTTCGAATTGCTCTTGGGCGACCAAGGTACCGCCACCGTCACGGGTGAACAGCTCGGTCAGCAGCGCGCCGTCTTCGGCGTAACTGACGATATGACTACGCGCCACGCCGCCCCGACAGGCTTCGGCAGCGGCATCGAGCAGTTCTGCCTGATAGTTGCTGCCCAGCCGCTGCAAATGCGCCGGCACTTGTTGCGGACGGAGTTCACGCACCAGTTTGCCGTTTTCGTCGATCAGGCCGAGGTCAGCCCCAAACAGCAGTAGCTTGTCAGCGCCCAGGTCGATGGCGGCGCGAGTGGCGACGTCTTCGCAAGCGAGATTGAAGATTTCACCGGTCGGCGAGTAACCCAGCGGCGACAGCAGCACAATCGAACGCTCATCGAGCAGGCGATTGATACCCTTGCGGTCGACGCGGCGCACTTCGCCGGTGTGGTGATAGTCGACGCCTTCCAGCACGCCGATCGGCCGCGCGGTAACGAGGTTGCCGCTGGCCACGCGCAGACGCGAACCCTGCATCGGCGACGACGCCATGTCCATCGACAAACGCGCTTCGATGGCGATGCGCAATTGGCCGACCGCGTCAATCACACAGTCCAGGGTTGCGGCATCGGTGATGCGCATGCCGTGGTGGTAATGCGGGGTCAGGCCACGGGCGGCGAGACGGGTTTCAATCTGCGGGCGCGAACCGTGCACCAGCACCAGGCGCACGCCAAGGCTGTGCAGCAGAACGATGTCGTGAACGATGTTGCCGAAATTCGGATGCTCCACGCCGTCGCCGGGCAGCATGACGACGAAGGTGCAATCGCGGTGGGCATTGATGTACGGGGACGCGTGACGAAGCCAATTGACGTATTCGGGCATGAACCTGGGCCTGTAATAAATAGCAGCCGGAAAAGGGGCGAAACGAAAAACGCACAGCGGGCTGATGGTTATCGTCGGAACAGGCTTGGCGACACGCGCGCTCTCCTCATGAATACGGGTTGGAATGCTGGCAATTTACAGCTTTTGATCAGGCAACACATAGATCCCTTGTGGGAGCGGGCTTGCTCGCGAAGGCGGTGTATCCGTAGACATCTATGTGTCTGACACACCGCCTTCGCGAGCAAGCCCGCTCCCACATGGACAGTGTTCAATTCATAGAACTTTGTCCGGGCTCAGGCAGTAATGTTCAATCAGTTGCCGTAATAGATGCACGGTAGGCTGCAAACGTGACATTTCAAGGTACTCGCCGGGTTGATGCGCACAGGCAATGTCGCCGGGGCCGAGCACGATGGTTTCGCAGCCAAGGCGCTGAAGATAAGGCGCTTCGGTGCCGAACGCTACTGCTTCGGCGCGGTGGCCGGTGAGCTTTTCGGCGATACGCACCAATTCGGCGTCTGCGGCCTGCTCGAACGGCGGCACTTCCGGGAACAACGGCTTGTAGTCGATCTTCACTTGATGGCGTTCGGCGACCGGACTGAGTTTGCGCAGAATCTCCGCACGCAGGACTTTCGGGTCCATCCCGGGCAACGGCCGCAGATCGAATTCGAGCGAACACTGGCCGCAGATACGGTTGGGGTTATCGCCACCATGGATGCAGCCGAAATTCATCGTCGGTTGCGGCACGCTGAACTGCGGATTGTTGAATTCGCGCTGCCACAGCAGGCGCAGGCCGCGCAGCTCGCCAATTGCATCGTGCATGGCTTCGAGAGCGCTGTGGCCCAAACGCGGATCCGACGAATGGCCGCTCTGTCCGAGGATGTCGATGCGCTCCATCATGATGCCTTTGTGCATGCGGATCGGCTTGAGCCCGGTCGGCTCGCCGATCACCGCCGCGCGGCCAAGCGGGCGTCCGGCCTCGGCCAGTGCGCGGGCGCCGGACATCGAGCTTTCTTCATCGCAGGTGGCGAGAATCAGCAGCGGTTGTTTGAACGGTTGATCGAGCAGCGGTTGCACGGCTTCGATGATCAGCGCGAAAAAGCCCTTCATGTCGCAACTGCCCAAGCCGACCCAACGTCCATCGACTTCAGTCAGCTTCAGCGGATCGGTCTGCCACAACGCATCGTCGTACGGCACGGTGTCGCTGTGCCCGGCCAGCACCAGCCCGCCGGGGCCGCTGCCGAAGCTGGCGAGCAGGTTGAATTTGCCCGGGCTGACCTGTTGGATATCGCAATTGAAACCCAGATCACCCAGCCAGCCGGCGAGCAAATCGATCACCGCGCGGTTGGATTGATCGAGGCTCGGTTGGGTACAGCTGACCGATGGCGCGGCGATCAGCGCAGCGAACTGGTCTTGCATGGACGGCAAAGGCATCGCTGACTCCAACTCCCGAATTGAGGTCCATCATAGAACCATCCGGCGCTCGGAATAAACCGCCGCAGGGCGTAGGAAGTTTGAGTCCTGTACACTGCACGGCCTTGGCAGCCACACATTCCCCCGGCTGCGCTCCCGATCCTGGATTTTCCGGCCATGCAGAAAGAAACCGAAATCAAACTCCGCGTCAGCCGCGAAACCCTCGCCGCCCTGCGCGAGCACCCGCTACTGAAAAAACGCAACAAAAGTGGCTGGGAACGCCGTGAGTTGATGAACCAGTACTTCGACACCCCCGAGCGCGATCTGGCCCAGGCCAAAGTCGCCCTGCGCCTGCGCAAGGACGGTGACGAAGTGATTCAGACCCTCAAGACCCGGGGCCAGAGCGTCGCCGGTCTGTCCGAGCGTAACGAGTACGACTGGCAGTTGCCGAAAGCCAAGCTCGACGTGAAGAAACTCGACGGCGAATGCTGGCCCGAGTCGCTGGCCGAGCTGGACAAGAAAACCCTCAAGCCGATCTTCACCACCGATTTCGTCCGCGAGCGCGCCGAAATCGCCTGGGGCCGTGGCAAGACCAAAGTGGTCATCGAAGCCGCACTGGACCTGGGCCACGTTGTCGTCGGCAAACAAAAAGAAGAAATCTGCGAGCTGGAACTCGAGTTGCGCGAAGGCGAGCCTGCCGCGCTGCTGGAATTGGCCGCCGAACTGGCCGAAACCCTGGCACTGATGCCGTGTGACATCAGCAAGGCTGAGCGCGGCTATCGTCTGTACGACGCCAACAGCTACTCGCTGAGCCTGCCGGCGCCGGAGCTGACCCCGGAAACCCAACTCGACGACGCCTTCGCTGCGCTGAGCTGGCACTTGCTCGGCAGCAGCCAGCGTCTGGCGGAACAGTATCGTTTCAACGGCCACTGGCGCCTGCTGCTCGACTGGGTCGAAAACCTCGCGGAAATGCGCGCCCTGCTCAGCAGCCTCGGCCAGGCCGCGCCGCGTCAGTCGACCCACGACTTGCGCGTCGCGCTGGATGCGTTGCTGGAAGACTGGCGCCCGCTGGTGCAGGCCGGTATCGAAGACGAAGACGTGCGCAAAGCCGCGCCAGAGCAATTCCTCGAAGAACTCGAAGACCCGCGCTGGGGCCTGTTCTCGCTGAGTACTTCACGCTGGCTGCTGGCTCGCACCTGGACCGCCGACCGTAACGTGCGGGGCAACCGTCAGGGCGGCGCGCAGTTGCACAGCTGGTTGCCACGCCTGTTGGGCGAAGAAGCCACCGCTCTGCAATTGCAGCGTTATCAGCAGCAGCCGGAAGATCTGGCTGAACAACTGCCGCGTATCGAGCGCATTCAGGTCTGGCTGCACCACGCGCGCAACGTGCTGGACATCCCGGAAATGGATCGCCTGTATGGCGAGCTGAACAAACTGGCGCAACTGGCCAACGAGCCGACGCTCACTGACGAACTGCTCGACGCGCGCAAGCAGCAGGCGATTGCGGTTTACCAGAATCGTGCCTGGAAAATGCTCCTGCGTATGTAACACCGCTTTCGCGAGCAAGCTCGCTCCCACACTGGAATGCAATCCCCTGTGGGAGCGAGCCTGCTCGCGAGGAAGCCAGCTGCCTTGCCTCAAACCGGCAGGCTGGTGGTGGACTTGATTTCAGAAAGCGCCACAATCGAGTTCACTTCCTGTATCCCCGGCACCAGCGACAGCTTCTCGAAGAAAAACCGCTCATACGCCTCGATGTCCGCCGCGACAATCCGCAGCAGAAAATCCACTGCGCCCATCAGCACATAACACTCCAGCACTTCCGGAAAACCGCGAATCGCCTCGGTAAACTCGGTGAAGTTCGAACGCCCGTGGGCGTTGAGTTTGATCTCGGCAAAGATCTGCGTGTTCAGGCCAATCTTCTTGCGATCGAGCAAGGTCACCTGACCGCGAATGATCCCCTCCTCCTTCATCCGCTGAATCCGCCGCCAGCACGGCGATTGCGACAGGCCGACCTGCTCGGCGATCTGCGCACTCGACAGAGAAGCATCCTCCTGCAGGAGGGCGAGAATCCTGCGGTCGTAGGCGTCCAATTCGCTATGCATAGAAAAACCTCAATTGAATCGTTAAGCGAATTGAATCAATCGTTCAATCGCCGATAACGTCGATCATAGCCAAGAAATACCCGCCACCGAATGTAAAAATTCCTCCAGAAATTTTGGAGACTCGCCATGCCGCACCTCGAAGCCGTCAACACCCTGCCAACCCGCGCCGATGTCTGGAACGTCAGCAACGCCCATTGCCTGGCGCAGTATCAGATCCTCGCCGAGGCCGAGCCGGATCTGCTGGTGCGGGTGCTCAACCTGTTTGCGCTGCAGTTCCTCACGCCTGAGCAGGTCAAGGTGCAGCGCATGGATGATCTGCTGTCGATCGACCTCGTCATGGGCGGACTGAGCTGGCACCGCGCGCAAGTGATCGCGGAAAAACTTCGTAACCTGATCAGCGTCTGCTCGGTCAACCTGCAAAACGCCGACAGCGCCTGGGAAGCGCCGGCGCAAGCGGCCGGCTGAAAAATCCGGCAACGGCTTCGTCGGGTAGTGGCCCAACGGTCTGCGGGGCCGCGACTATTCTTTTGCGCACTGTCGCTCAAAAGGAAGCCCGCATGTCCGTTCAATTTGCCACTCAGGACCGCTGGCTGGATCTCAACGAGGTGTTGCGTGAACTCGTCGCTCAGGGTTTTATCTGCCAGGACTCGGCGGAGCAGGCGCTGAATGCGCGGCGCCGTCACGCCGCCCATGGCCAGATGCATCCGCTGGAATTCATCGCCAGCCAACAGCTGGACGACCTCAGCCGCCCAGGCAAACACCTCGATCTGGAAAGCCTGACCCTGTGGCTGGCGCAGCAGGCCGGTCAGCCGTACCTGCGAATCGATCCATTGAAGATCAATGTCGCCGCGATCACACCGTTGATGTCCTACGCCTTCGCCCAACGGCACAAGATTCTCGCCGTGGCCGTCGACCGCGATTCGGTCACCGTGGCCAGCGCCCAGCCTTACGTCACCGGTTGGGAGGCCGATCTCACCCACGTATTGAAGCTGCCAATCAAACGGGTGGTGGCCAACCCGGCGGATATCCAGCGCTTCAGTGTGGAGTTCTTCCGCCTGGCCAAATCGGTCAGCGGCGCCAGCAATGCCGATCAGCAGAGCGGCAACCTCGGCAACTTCGAACAACTGCTCAACCTCGGCGCCAGCGATCAGGAGCCGGACGCCAACGATGCGCACATCGTCAACATCGTCGACTGGCTGTTCCAGTACGCCTTCCAGCAGCGCGCCAGCGATATCCACATCGAACCCCGGCGCGAACAAGGCACCGTGCGCTTTCGCATCGACGGCGTACTGCACAACGTCTACCAATTCCCGCCGCAGGTGACCATGGCGATTGTCAGTCGCCTGAAGAGCCTTGGCCGCATGAACGTCGCCGAGAAGCGCAAACCTCAGGACGGCCGGGTCAAGACCAAGACCCCGGACGGTGGCGAAGTGGAGCTGCGGCTTTCAACGCTGCCCACCGCGTTCGGCGAAAAAATGGTCATGCGGATTTTTGACCCGGAAGTGCTGCTCAAGAATTTCGACCAATTGGGCTTCAGCGCCGATGACTTGCGCCGCTGGCAGGACATGACCCGCCAGCCCAACGGCATCATTCTGGTCACCGGGCCGACCGGCTCGGGCAAGACCACCACGCTGTACACCACGCTGAAAAAACTGGCGACGCCTGAGGTCAACCTCTGCACCATCGAAGACCCGATCGAAATGGTCGAACCGGCGTTCAACCAGATGCAGGTGCAGCACAACATCGACCTGAGTTTCGCCGCGGGAGTGCGCGCGCTGATGCGGCAGGACCCGGACATCATCATGATCGGCGAGATCCGCGACCTGGAAACCGCTGAAATGGCGATTCAGGCGGCACTCACCGGGCACCTGGTGTTGTCGACCCTGCACACCAACGACGCGCCCAGCGCGATCAGCCGTCTGCTCGAACTCGGCGTGCCGCATTACCTGATCAAGGCCACCGTGCTGGGCGTCATGGCCCAGCGTCTGGTGCGCACCTTGTGCCCGCATTGCAAGGCGCCGCTGACGCTCGCCGACGAAGACTGGCAAACCCTGACCCGCCCATGGCAAGCACCGTTGCCGGGCAACGCGCAACGGGCCATCGGTTGCGTGGAATGCCGCGACACCGGCTATCGCGGGCGCGCCGGGGTCTACGAGATCATGCAACTGAGCGACAGCCTCAAGGCGTTCATCACCCCGGACGCCGACCTCACGGCGATTCGCCGACAGGCGTTCAAGGAAGGCATGCGCAGTTTGCGTTTGTCCGGGGCGCAGAAAGTCGCGGCGGGGCTGACGACGGTGGAAGAAGTGCTGCGGGTGACGCCACAAAGCGAGCAGAAATAAGCCGCCACGGAACCTGATCGGGGAAATGGCGATCCAAGGCCCTAGTTAACCCCCAGGAGTCATCTCATCATGCGTCTCAAACTTGCTGTCGCCACGCTGGCCTTGCTGTCCCTTCCCGTTGGTTCGGCCATGGCGGACAGCTTTTGGCGTAACGTCATTTCGTCCGGTGCCACCACCGGTTCGACTTATCTGACCTTCAAGGACCACAAGCTGATCGTCGCCGCACAGGACGATGCCGGCAGCTTCGTCGCCAGTGAAGGCGGCATTCGCGGGCCGTATCTGGAAGCCGCGATGCAGAAAGTCCGCGCCGACAATCCGGGTTTGCAGGCCACGGACATGGAACTGGCGAACGCGATTCTGGCGAAGAACGCCGTGGCTTCCGAGTAAGCCGTTCGCCGAAGCAAAAATGCCGCTCGATCGAGCGGCATTTTTTTGCCTGTCTTCTGAGCCCAGCACAAAACCCTGTGGGAGCGAGCTTGCTCGCGAAGGCCATTTCACATTCACAATCTACGGCGACTGACACTCCGCCTTCGCGAGCAAGCTCGCTCCCACAAGGACCGCGTACAGTCTGAATGTCAGCGGTAATCATTGACCGGGACGCAGGCGCAGAACAGGTTGCGATCGCCGTAAACATTGTCCACCCGATTCACCGCCGGCCAGTATTTGTGGGCCTTGGTGTGCGCGTCCGGAGTGATGCCCTGCTCGATGCTGTATGGCCGCTCCCAGACGCCGGTGACATCCGCCAGGGTATGCGGCGCCCGTTTCAACGGGTTGTCCTCTGCCGGCCAGTTGCCGTTCTGTACTTCGGTGATTTCTGCACGAATGCCCAGCATGGCGCCGATAAAGCGGTCCAGTTCTGCTTTCGACTCGCTCTCGGTCGGCTCGACCATCAAGGTGCCCGGCACCGGGAAGGACATGGTCGGTGCATGAAATCCGTAATCCATCAGGCGCTTGGCGACGTCTTCTTCGCTGATCCCGGTCAGCGCCTTCAAGGGCCGCAGGTCGAGAATGCATTCGTGAGCCACGCGCCCGTTGCGTCCGGTGTACAGCACCGGGAACGCGCCGGATAAATGCTGCGCCAGGTAATTCGCTGCGAGAATCGCCACCTCGCTGGCATCCGCCAGTTGCGGGCCCATCATGGCGATGTACATCCAGCTGATCGGCAAAATGCTCGCACTGCCCCACGGCGCCGCGCTGACGGCGCCGTTCTGCGCCAGTGGCCCGTCGATCGGCACCACCGGATGATTGGCGACGAACGGCGCCAAGTGCGCACGAATACCGATCGGCCCCATGCCCGGCCCACCGCCGCCGTGGGGGATGCAGAAGGTCTTGTGCAAATTCATGTGCGACACGTCGGCGCCGATATCCGCCGGCCGTGCCAGTCCGACCTGGGCATTGAGGTTGGCGCCGTCCATGTACACCTGACCGCCGTGCTTGTGGATAACCTCGCAGATCTCGCTAATGCCTTCCTCGTACACACCATGGGTCGACGGATAGGTCGCCATCAGGCATGACAACTTATCCCCAGCCTCGGCGGCTTTCGCTTTCAGATCGTCCAGATCGACGTTGCCCGCCTCGTCGCACTCGACGATCACCACGCGCATTCCGGCCATTTGCGCCGAGGCCGGGTTGGTGCCATGGGCCGAGGACGGAATCAGACAGATGTCCCGTGCACCCTGCTGACGGCTCTCGTGATATTTGCGGATCGCCAGCAACCCGGCGTACTCACCCTGAGCGCCGGAATTGGGCTGCATGCAGATCGCATCGAAACCGGTGATCGCGCAAAGCCAGCGCTCCAGCTCCTCGATCATCAGCGTATAACCAACCGCCTGCTCACGCGGCACGAACGGATGCAGGTTGGCGAACTGCGGCCAGGTAATCGGGATCATTTCGCTGGTGGCGTTGAGTTTCATGGTGCACGAGCCCAGCGGAATCATCGACTGATTGAGCGCCAGATCCTTGTTCTCCAGTTGCTTGAGATAGCGCAGCATCTCGGTTTCGCTGTGATGGGCATTGAACACTGGGTGGCGCAGATAGGGAGTGTTGCGCTGAAGATTGTCGGGGATGCCGGACTCAAGCGTTTCGGCGTCTAGATCGTCGACGTTCAACCCATGATCGGCGCCGAGCAGCACATCGAACAGTTTCACCACGGTGTGTTCATCGCACGTCTCATCAAGACTCAGCCCGACCCGACCGCGCCCGAGAATCCGCAGGTTGATCTGCGCAGCCTGGGCGCTTTCGATGATCGCGGTTTGCGCACCGCCGACGTCCAGCGTCAGGGTGTCGAAGAATTGCACATTGACCCGACTGATCCCTTTGCGCTCAAGCCCGGCTGCCAGGATGCAAGTCAGCCGGTGCACACGCTGGGCGATGCGCTTCAAGCCTTCCGGACCGTGATACACCGCATAAAAACTGGCGATGTTGGCCAACAGGACCTGCGCGGTGCAGATGTTCGAATTGGCCTTCTCACGACGGATATGTTGCTCGCGGGTTTGCAATGCCATGCGCAGCGCCACATTGCCCCGGGCGTCCTTCGACACACCGATGATCCGCCCTGGAATCGCTCGTTTGTATTCCTCGCGGCTGGCAAAGAACGCCGCGTGCGGGCCGCCATACCCCATCGGCACGCCAAAGCGCTGCGATGAACCGAACACCACATCGGCGCCCAGCTCACCTGGCGGCGTCAGCAATAACAGACTGAGCAAATCTGTGGCTACGCAGGCCAGCGCTTGCTGCGCATGCAGATGATCGATCAGCGGGCGCAGATCACGCACCTCGCCATGGGTGTCGGGATACTGCAGCAGCGCACCGAACACCTGATGCTGTTTGAGGTTGTCCACAGCATCGACGATCAATTCGAAGCCAAAACCTTCAGCGCGGGTCTGCACCACCGAAATGGTCTGTGGATGACAGTTCTCGTCGACGAAAAACAGATTGCTCTTCGATTTGGCTACGCGCTTGGCCAACGCCATGGCTTCCGCTGCCGCCGTGGCTTCATCGAGCAGTGAGGCGTTGGCCAATTCGAGGCCGGTGAGGTCGATGGTCAGTTGCTGGAAATTCAGCAACGCTTCGAGCCGGCCCTGGGCGATCTCCGGTTGATACGGGGTGTACGCGGTGTACCAGCCGGGATTTTCCAGCACGTTACGCAGGATGACCGTGGGAGTGAGGGTGCCGTGATAGCCCATGCCGATCAGGCTGGTGAACAGCTGGTTCTGCTCGGCATAACCACGCAGTTTCGCCAGCGCCGCTTGTTCGTCGAGGGCCGGCGGCAGGTCCATTGCACGATTGAGGCGGATGGCCGGCGGTACCGTCTGTTCGATCAGTTCAACGCGACTGCCGAGGCCGAGGCTGTCGAGCATCGCCTGTTGTTCGGCAGCATCGGGGCCGAGGTGACGACGCAGAAAAGCGTCGGGGTCGCGTAACTGGCTCAGGGACGGCAATCGGGACATGACGGGCTCTCTCTTGGCTTGCGCTCGGCGTCATCGCAACACGGTCAAACCAGCATAGCAGCCCGTATCGCGCCCAATATTCCAGTATCAGACGCATTTCCATTGTGGGAGCGGGCTTGCTCGCGAAGGCGGTGTGTCAGTCGACATGAATGTGTCTGATACACCGCCTTCGCGAGCAATCCCGCTCCCACAGGGGGAAATCATCGTGCACAAAAAAGCCCCGACAGGTCGGGGCTTTGCGGTGTTGCTTAACGCTTACTCGCCAATGGCAGCCTGGTAAGCGGCAGCATCCAGCAGCTTGTCCAGCTCGGCCTTGTCGCTTGGCTTGAGCTTGAAGATCCACGCACCGTACGGGTCGGAGTTCAGCAGTTCCGGCGAACCGCTCAGTTCTTCGTTGATCGCGATGACTTCACCGCTGACCGGCGAATAGATGTCGGAAGCAGCTTTCACCGACTCGACCACACCGGATTGATCACCGGCAGCGAACACCTTGCCCACTTCGGTCAGCTCGACGAACACCACATCGCCCAGCGCTTCCTGCGCGTGATCGCTGATGCCCACGGTGACGGTGCCGTCGGCTTCCAGACGGGCCCATTCATGACTTTCGGCAAAACGCAGTTCGGCAGGGATTTCGCTCATCTTCGGTGTCCTCGAGAAATTGTCAGCGGGCTGCCCGCCGGAGAAAGGTTAGATCAAAGTTTTGCCATGGCGTACGAAGGTCGGTTTGACCACTCGCACGGGATACCACTTGCCACGGATTTCCACTTCGGCGCGGTCGGCAGTTGCCATCGGAACACGCGCCAGGGCAATCGATTTGCTCAACGTAGGAGAGAAACTACCACTGGTGATCTCCCCTTCGCCAACATCGGCGATGCGAACCACTTGATGAGCGCGCAAAACACCACGTTCTTCCAGGACCAGACCGACCAGTTTGTGCGCGACGCCGGCGGCTTTTTCCGCCTCCAGCGCAGCACGGCCGATGAACTGGCGCGTGGCCGGTTCCCAGGCAATGCTCCAGGCCATGTTCGAGGCCAGTGGCGAAACGTCCTGATGAATGTCCTGACCGTACAGGTTCATCCCCGCTTCAACGCGCAACGTGTCACGGGCGCCGAGGCCAATCGGGGAAATGCCGGCGCCGACCAGATCGTTGAAAAACCCCGGCGCCTGATTGGCCGGCAGGCAGATTTCCAGGCCATCTTCACCGGTATAACCGGTACGGGCGATAAACCAGTCACCGTCGGTGTAGCCTTCAAAGGGTTTGAGGTGCTGGATCAGCGTGGCGCGGGACTGGGTCACCAGTTCGGCAATCTTGTGCCGGGCCTGCGGGCCTTGAATGGCGAGCATCGCCAGCTCGGCGCGTTCGTGCAGTTGCACGTCGTAGGCGCCGAGTTGCGCGTTCATCCAGGCCAGATCCTGATCGCGGGTGGAGGCGTTGAACACCAGACGATAAGCGTCCTCGAGGCGATAGACGATCATGTCGTCGACGATGCCGCCGCGCTCGTTGAGCATGGTGCTGTACAACGCCCGGCCGGGGCGGTGCAGGCGGTCGACATCATTGGCCAGCAAATGCTGGAGCCAGGCCTTGGCCTGGGTGCCGGTGACGTCGATCACGGTCATATGGGAAACATCGAACACCCCGCAATCGCGGCGCACTTCGTGGTGCTCCTCGACCTGCGAGCCGTAATGCAGTGGCATGTCCCAACCGCCAAAATCGACCATCTTCGCGCCGAGGGCGAGATGCAGGTCATACAGAGGCGTACGCTGTCCCATGGGTTTCTCCTTCCGGGCGTGGCGAAGGTGCGGACAGCCGCTACACGGGTGAAAGCCTTGAAATAGAAGGCTCTCAGCCGATCCCAGCGAACCGGTCTGTCAGACGAACCGCACCGAATGCCGCGCATTGTAGCCGCATGATTCAGGACTCACTACTAAGTGTTTCGATGCGCCGAGCGGCGGATCAGGCCAATGACCGGCAGTAAACCGACCAACACCAGGGTCAGCGCTGGCAGCGACGCCCGCGCCCACTCGCCCTCGCTGGTCATTTCAAAGATCCGCACCGCCAGCGTATCCCAGCCAAACGGGCGCATCAGCAGGGTCGCGGGCATTTCCTTGAGCACATCGACGAACACCAGCAGCGCAGCGCTCAACGTGCCGGGCAACAACAGCGGCAGATACACTTTGAAAAACAGTCGCGGCCCACTGACACCGAGGCTACGTGCTGCTTCGGGCAAAGATGGCCGTATACGCGCCAGACTGCTCTCGAGCGGTCCATAGGCCACGGCAATAAAACGCACCAGATAAGCCATCAGCAACGCCGCCAGGCTGCCGAGCAGCAGCGGCTTGCCCGCGCCACCGAGCCAGCCCGAGAGTGGAATCACCAGCTCGCGATCCAGGTAACTGAACGCCAGCATGATCGACACCGCCAGCACCGAACCCGGCAAGGCGTAACCCAGGTTGGCCAGACCCACACCGGAGCTGATCGCCTGCGTCGGCGCCAGTCGTCGAGCGAACGCCAAGAGCAAGGCAACGCTGACGGTAATCAGTGCCGCCATGCCGCCCAGATACAAGGTATGCAGTATCAGCCCGGCGTAACGTTCATCGAGATCGAAACGGCCACGCTGCCAGAACCAGACGATCAGTTGCAGCACCGGGATCACGAAGGCGCAGGCAAATACCAATCCGCACCAGCTCATCGCCGCGAAGGCCTTGAATCCGCGCAAGTGATAAAGGGCTTTCACCCGTGGCCGTTCGTTGCTCGCCCGATTGGCCCCGCGCGCGCGACGCTCGCCATAAAGCACCAGCATTACTACCAGGAGCAACAGACTGGCCAGTTGCGCCGCACTCGGCAGGCTGAAGAAGCCGTACCAGGTTTTGTAGATCGCCGTGGTGAAGGTGTCGAAATTGAATACTGACACCGCGCCGAAGTCCGCCAGGGTTTCCATCAGCGCCAGTGCCACGCCGGCGCCAATGGCCGGACGCGCCATCGGCAATGCCACGCGCCAGAACGCTTGCCACGGCGATTGACCCAGTACCCGCGCCGCTTCCATCAGGCCTTTGCCCTGGGCGAGGAATGCCGTACGCGCCAGCAGATAGACGTAGGGATAGAAGACCAGCACCAACACCACAATCACCCCGCCAGTGGAGCGCACCCGGGGCAGACGCAGGCCTGTGCCAAACCATTCGCGCAGCAAGGTCTGCACGGGGCCGGCGAAGTCGAGCAGGCCGACGAAAACGAAGGCCAGCACATAGGCGGGAATGGCGAAGGGCAGCATCAGCGCCCAGTCGAGCCAGCGTCGACCGGGGAATTCGCAGAGGCTGGTGAGCCAGGCCAGGCTGACGCCGAGCAGCGTCACGCCGACACCGACGCCGACGACCAACGTCAGGGTGTTGCCGAGCAGGCGCGGCATCTGGGTTTCCCACAGATGCGACCAGATTTGCTGATCGATGGTCTGCCATGACAGCAGCAGAACACTCAGGGGCAACAGCACCAGCGCGGCGATGGCGAAGACGATGGGGTACCAGCGGCGTTGGGCGGGGTGGGCCACTTTTTGGACTCTGGAGGGATGTGAGTGTTCTTGGGCTTGGTGTTTCAGATCAGGACTGTTGCCCTCACCCTAGCCCTCTCCCGGGGGGAGAGGGGACTGACCTAGGTGCTCATGCAAGCTACATCGACCTGAGATATCGAGTCGAACTCAAGTTTTCGAAGACAACATTGATCGGCTCCCTCTCCCTCCGGGAGAGGGCTGGGGTGAGGGAGCGATTTTGGAGGATGAACCGTTATACGAAAACCCTCAATTCCAACCCGCCCGATCCATCATCCGGATCGCCTCGGCCTGACGCTTGCCCGCCACTTCCACCGGCAACGTGTCAGCGATGAACTTGCCCCACGCCGCCACTTCTTCCGAAGGCGCCACTGCCGGGTTGGCCGGGAATTCCTGGTTCACGTCAGCGAAGATCTTCTGCGCCTCAGGCGTGGTCATCCACTCGACCAAAGCCTTGGCCGCTTCCGGGTGCGGTGCGTGTTTGGTCAGGCCGATGCCCGACAGGTTCACGTGCACGCCGCGATCGGCCTGATTCGGCCAGAACAGCTTCACCGGCAGCTCCGGCTTCTGCTTGTGCAGGCGACCGTAGTAATAGGTGTTGACGATGCCGACATCGCACTGCCCGGCGTTGATCGCTTCCAGCACCGCGACGTCATCGGAGAACACGTCGGTCGACAGGTTGTTGACCCAGCCCTTGAGGATTTCCTCGGTCTTGGCCGCACCGTGGACTTCGATCATGGTCGCGGTCAGTGACTGGTTATAGACCTTCTTTGCCGTACGCAGGCACAGGCGCCCTTCCCAGTTCTTGTCGGCCAGCGCTTCGTAGGTGGTCAGTTCGCCCGGTTTCACCCGTTCGGTGGAGTAGGCGATGGTCCGTGCACGCAGGCTCAGGCCAGTCCAGGCGTGCGTGGACGAGCGATACTGCAGCGGAATATTGGTGTCGATGGTTTTCGAGGTAAACGGTTGCAGGATGCCCATCTGCTCGGCCTGCCAGAGGTTGCCGGCGTCAACGGTGAGCAACAGGTCAGCAGTGGCGTTTTCACCTTCGGCCTTGATGCGCTGCATCAGCGGCGCTTCCTTGTCGGTGATGAACTTGATCTTCACCCCGGTCTTGGCCGTGTAGGCATCGAAGACCGGTTTGATCAGTTCATCGATGCGCGACGAGTAAACCACCACCTCATCAGCAGCCTGGGCCGTTGTGCTGCCGATCAGGGTCAGGGCCAGTGCGGTCAGAAGACGCTTGGGTGCCAACATGGGAGTGGTCTCTCGGTCGGAAAATGTGGGCCAAATGATAAGGACTCACATTTACCACCTCAATCGAACTCTTTTTGAAGGAGTTACCAGATGTTGCACAGTTTGAAAATTGTGGTGCCTGGACTGGCGCCATCGCGAGCAGGCTCACTCCTACATCTGAAATGCGTTCCCCTGTAGGAGTGAGCCGGCTCGCGATGAGGCCATATGCAGCAACGAAAAAATCAGGGTTTGGCAAGGGCCGGAAGATCACCGGTCAACCCGAGGGCTTCACGGACAAACAGCGCCTTCGCCTCCGGCATCTGCTCCACCAGCTTCAACCCGGCATTACGCAACCAGCGCACCGGCAACGGGTCAGCCTGGAACAACCGCTCAAAGCCCTCCATCGCCGCCATCAGCGCGAGGTTGTGCGGCATGCGCCGACGCTCGTAACGGCTGAGTACCTTCACATCCGCCAAGCGCTCGCCACGTTCGGCTGCTTGCAACAGCACCTCCGCCAGAACCGCCGCATCAAGGAAACCAAGGTTCACACCCTGCCCCGCCAACGGATGAATGGTGTGCGCCGCATCGCCAATCAACGCCAGCCCTTCAGCCACGTAACGCTTGGCATGGCGTTGACGCAGCGGCACGCACAGTCGCGGATCGGCACTGATGACTTCGCCGAGACGCCCCTCAAAGGCGCGCTCCAGCTCACGGCAGAAAGCCGCTTCATCCAGCGCCATCAAGCGCTCGGCCTCGCCAGGAGTGGTCGACCAGACGATCGAACACCAATCCTGCTGCCCGTCGCGTTCCAGCGGCAGAAACGCCAGCGGCCCGTGATCGGTGAAACGCTGCCAGGCAGTCATCTGGTGCGGCTTGCTGCTGCGTACGCTGGTGACGATGGCGTGATGAAGATAATCCCACTCGCGGGTGGCAACGCCGGTCAGGCGGCGAACCGCCGAGTTGGCACCGTCAGCGGCAATCACCAACGGCGCACGCAATTGCCGGCCATCAGCCAATGTCAGCAGCCAGTCATCACCGGAGCGACGCATCTGCTCCAGCCGCGCATTGGCCAGCATGCCCAGATCGCAATCGTGCAAACGGTCGAGCAAGGCATCCTGCACTACGCGGTTTTCGACGATATGACCAAGCACATCGGCATGCACGCTGCTCGCCGAGAAATGAATCTGCCCGGTGCCGCTGCCGTCCCACACATGCATGTCGGTGTACGGGCTGCTGCGCCGAGCGGCGATGCCATCCCACACGCCGAGGCGTTCAAGAATCCGCTGGCTGGCCGCTGACAGGGCGCTCACTCGCGGTTCGAACGCGGCTTCGGCGTCGAACGGTTTGACGCTCAGCGGGCTGCCGTCGAGCAGCAGGACTTCAAGACCGCTGTCCTGCAGCGCCAACGCCAGGGCGCTGCCGACCATTCCGGCTCCGACAATCAGCAGATCTGCGCGCATTTCCATGCTTTAAGCCTGTCTCGCTTGCGGCTTGAGCCGCACGTAAAGGGTTTTACCGACCCGCGCCACCAGATCGCCGGCGCCGTCATGAATGTCGATCTGCAACTGCGGCAGGTACTTTTCGCCATTGGCGGTCTGCCGGCGGATCTCGGCGAGCAAGGTCTCGTCGATATTGAAGCGGGCGAACACCGGGCCTTTGCCCGGCGCAATGAAATCGATGTCGGCAGCCTTGTCCCAGACGATGTACTTCGAGCCAAGGTTTTCCATGAGCATCAGCATGAAAAACGGATCGACCATCGAATACAGGCTGCCGCCAAACTGGGTGCCGACGTAGTTGCGGTTGTACCAGCCCAGTCCCATCGACACCTGAACGTCGCGGAAGTCATCGCTGATATGCCGAACCCGAACACCGGCGCCCAGATACGGCGGGTAAAACGTCATCACCCAACGCATCAGTCGCGCCTTGCCGAATTTTGCGGTCAACCACTTAAGCATCCGGACGCGTTCCCAAACCCATGGCCTGACGGGCAAACCAGCGCTTGGCCGGTGGCAACAGATCAAGGCCGAGCAGGCCGATGTTGCGCCCCAGCGAAACCAATGGCTGTGTGCTGCCGAACAGCCGGGTGACCTGATCGGAGAAACCGACGGTGAGATCCTGATCGAGACGCTGACGCTCGCGATACGCCTGCAAGGTTGCGAAGTCGCCCAGCGGTTTTTCACTGGACAACAACGCGGCGGCCAAGGCATCAGCATCGCGCAGCGACAGGTTGAAACCCTGGCCGGCAATCGGGTGCAGGCTGTGCGCCGCGTTGCCAAGCACAGCCAGATGCGAGCGCACTTGCTCTTCGGCTTCGACCAGCGACAACGGATACAAATGTCGTGCGCCAACCTGCTTCAGCGTACCGAGGCGATAACCGAACACGCCCTGCAGTTCGCTGAGGAAATCGCGTTCGCTCAAGTCGGCCAGACGTTGTGCGTCCATGCCCAAACGGGTCCAGACCAGTGCGCAGCGGTTTTCCGGCAACGGCAGCAAAGCCATCGGCCCTTCGTCGGTAAAGCGCTCGAAGGCCATGCCGTTGTGCGCTTCGCTCGGGGTGATGTTGGCGATCAGTGCGCTCTGGTTGTACGGACGCTTGCGCACGTTGATGCCCAACTGTTCGCGCAGCCCGGAGCGACCGCCATCGGCAAGCACCGCGAGGTCGCATTCAAGGGTGGTTTCATCGTTGAGGGTCAGGCGATAGCCGTCAGGCAGCGGCTCCATGCGCGTGACTTCCGCCGGGCAGCGCCAGCTGATCACGTCTTTGTCGAGGTGTTGCCACAGGCACTGGCCGAGCCAGGCGTTTTCCACCACGTAACCAAGCGCCGGTACGCCCTCCTCCATCGCCGACAAGCGCGCGGTGGAGAAGCGGCCACGGTCAGACACGTGAATCTGTTTGATCGGCTCGGCGCGACGGGAGATTTCCTGCCACACGCCCAGCCGTTGATAAATCTGCCGCGAACCGAAGGACAGCGCCGACGAACGTGCGTCGTAGCTCGGCTGCCAACTGTCACCGGGAGCAAACGGTTCGATCAGCACGATCTTCCAGCCACGGGCCTTGGCCCCGGCCTGCAAGGCCAGCGCCAGACTGGCGCCGACCAGACCGCCACCGATGATTGCCAGATTGACTCGACTCATGCCGCGTGTGTCCTTGCTTGCGCCATCAGCGCTTCGATTTCAGCGACGGTTTTCGGCACGCCGCTGGTGAGGATTTCACAACCGGTTTTGGTTACCACCACGTCGTCTTCGATGCGCACGCCAATGCCGCGCCATTTCTTCGCGACGTTCTGATTGTCCGGGGCGATGTAGATGCCCGGCTCCACGGTCAGCGCCATGCCGACCTCGAGCACACGCCATTCGCCGCCGACCTTGTACTCGCCGACGTCGTGCACATCCATGCCCAGCCAGTGGCCGGCGCGGTGCATGTAAAAGACCTTATAGGCTTCGCTGGCGATCAACTCGTCAACCTCGCCTTGCAGCAAACCGAGTTTCACCAACCCGGTGGTAATCACTCGAACCGTGGCTTCGTGCGCCTGATTCCAGTGCTTGTTCGGGGCGATTTCGGCGAATGCGGCTTCCTGCGAGGCCAGCACCAACTCGTAGATCGCTTTCTGCTCCGGCGAAAACTTGCCGTTGACCGGCCAGGTGCGGGTAATGTCGCTGGCGTAGCAGTCGATCTCGCAACCGGCGTCGATCAACACCAGATCGCCGTCCTTGAGCAACGCGTCATTCTGCTGGTAATGCAGGATGCAGCTGTTGCGCCCGGCGGCAACGATCGAGCCATAGGCCGGCATCTTCGCCCCGCCCTTGCGGAATTCGTAATCGAGTTCGGCTTCGAGGCTGTATTCGTAAAGTCCGGCCCGACTGGCCTGCATCGCGCGGATGTGGGCTTGCGCCGAGATCCGTGCAGCTTCGCGCATCACCTTCACTTCTGCCGCCGATTTATACAGACGCATGTCGTGCAACAGATGATCCAGGGCAACGAATTCGTTCGGTGGCTGGGCGCCGAGGTGCGCCTTGGAGCGAATCACGTTGATCCAGTCCATCAGGTGCCGGTCGAATTCGGGATTGCTGCCCATCGCCGAATACACCCGGTCGCGGCCCTCGATCAGGCCCGGGAGGATGTCGTCGATGTCGGTGATCGGGAAAGCGTCGTCGGCACCGAAGTCGCGGATAGCGCCTTCCTGCCCTGCGCGCAGGCCGTCCCACAATTCGCGTTCGGCGTTGCGCTCACGGCAGAACAGCACGTACTCGCCGTGCTCACGACCGGGCATCAAGACGATGACGGCTTGCGGCTCGGGAAACCCGCTGAGGTACTGGAAATCGCTGTCCTGACGGTAGACGTGCTCGACGTCGCGGTTGCGAATGGCTACCGCGGCGGCGGGCAGGATCGCGATGCTGTTGGGTACCATCTGCGCCATCAGGGCCTTGCGGCGACGGCTGTATTCCGCTTTCGGGATATGGGTCATGGGCAGATGGCTTTCCCTGGCACGCGATTAATGCAGCGACGGCTTGGCGGCTGGCGGCACGTCGGCTTTCTTGGTTTCCGAGAACAGCAGCAGCGGCGCAACGCGCAGGTACTCCATGACTTCCATGTAGTCGTTTTCACCGTCATCGGATTCTTCCAAGGCGTCTTGCACCTGGGAAATCGCAGCCAGATCCTGCAGCACTTCGGTGGCTTCAGTGCTGAGCATGCTGCTGTCGCGACAGTTCAGGCCGAAACCGCTGAGGAAGCCCTGGCACCATTCACCCAGTGCAGCGGCGCGCTCGGCCAGCGGCGCGTCATCGGTCGGTAGCAGCAGAACGACAGTGACGTCGTCGCCGGTCAGCTCGCCTTTGACCATCTCTTGCAGGCCGATCAGGGCGTTGCGGACGTTGTCCTGAATATCGCCTTCGAGCAGTTCGGCGGCGTCGATCAGCCAGCCTTCGTTATCGAAGCCGGCACCGGCGCAGCTGCGTCCGAGCAGCACGCCGTGCAGTTCGGCAGGCGAGACGTTGTGGCCGCTGGAAGTCAGCAGGGTGGCAAAGGCTTGGTACGGGGAATTCGCAATGGTCATGGGCAGCTAGGCGCCAGACGGCGCTATGTCTAGAATGAAGGCCTTGTATCCTACATCGACAGACTCGCCAAGACTATTAAAGGCTGTCCGCCAGCTATCCCATCAGACAGACTCCAACTCAGTGGACACAATGGAAGACACCGACCTGCAAGCGCTGATGGCCAGACTCGAATTGCTGATTGGTCGAGTCGAGCAACTAAAGAGTCAAAATGCACTCTTACTAGCTCAGGAAAAAACCTGGCGCGAGGAACGCGCTCACCTCATTGAAAAAAACGAAATCGCCCGGCGTAAGGTCGAATCGATGATTTCGCGCCTCAAGGCCCTGGAGCAAGACTCATGAGTTCAAGCAATAGCGTCACCGTGCAGATCCTCGACAAAGAATATTCGATCATCTGCCCGCAGGAAGAACGCAGCAATCTGGTGAGTGCCGCGCGCTACCTGGATGGCAAGATGCGCGAGATCCGCAGCAGCGGCAAAGTCATCGGGGCCGACCGTATCGCCGTGATGGCTGCGCTGAACATCACCCACGACCTCTTGCACAAAGAAGAGCGCCCGGATATCCAGGCCAGCGGCTCGACCCGTGAACAGGTGCGCGACTTGCTCGATCGTGTCGATCTGGTCCTCGCCGACGATCAGAACACCACCAAGGGCTGATTCGACTGGCCGCTTGCGGTATACTCGCGGCACTCCCTGGGGTGCTTGCCAGTTGACGATGTCCCTGAGCCGATTCGCACTACCCTGGAAGTTGCACGTTGGGCTGGTGTGCATGTCCGCTAGACGGAAAGCCTTAAAGTCTACTGCATCTTCCACCTTGAACTTTCGGGTTCAAGGGCTAAGTTGACAGCGGTTCATCCGGGGAGCCTGATTCGAATCCGATGTCGGTGAAAACCGCCATCGGATTTTTTATGCGTACGTTTTTGCATCCACCCTGCCGAAGCCGAACCATGACCGAACCCGCGCTGCTGCCCCGCCCGCAACTCCGCCGCCTGCTGCGCAAGGCGCGCCGCTCGCTGAGCAAAAGCGAACAACGCCAGGCCGCCAAAGGCCTGTACCGGCAACTGGCGCAAGACCCGCATTTTCGCCGGGCCAGACATATCTCGTTGTATCTGCCCACCGACGGCGAAATCGATCCGCGCCTGCTGCTGCGTGAAGCGCAGCGCCGCGGCAAAGCGACTTATTTGCCGGTGCTCAGCGCGTGGCCGCGGACCAAAATGGTTTTCCAGCGGATTCGCCCCGGCGAGAAACTCAAACCCAACCGCTTCCGTATCCTCGAACCGCGAGCCAATCTAGCCCGGCAACGCAAGGTCTGGGCGCTGGATCTGGTGTTGCTGCCGTTGGTCGGGTTTGACGATGTCGGCGGGCGACTGGGGATGGGCGGCGGTTTTTACGACCGCAGCCTGGCCTATCTGGCTCGACGAAAAAGCTGGCGCAAGCCGACGCTGTTGGGTCTGGCCCATGAATGTCAGAAGGTCGAACGCTTGGCGCAGGCGAGTTGGGATGTACCGTTACAAGGCACGGTCAGCGACAAGGCATGGTATTTCGCGGGATAGGACGCCGCGCAGAACAGCGGCGTCGAAGCAGTCGTTTCAGCGCTTGAAGGCTGTCGACTGTTGAACCTGTTGCGCGACTTCAATCGGCGCATCAGCCTTGTTGGACCACAGGCTCTGTGCGTAACCGGTGGTCACGACGCCCAGGCCGAACAAAATTACCAAAGTCCATAGCAAATCCGGTTTGCGTTTCATCGATTGCCCCCCTCAAGGCACATCATCACGATGACAGCAGCGGTTTCCGTTTGTAGGCCGTGCAGCAGCGTCAAGCTTTAAAGGCCGGCATTTTGCGACAACGTGAACCTGCGCGCAAACGCTGACGTCAACCGACTGTCGGTTTGTCATAAAATTGCCCGACAACCTGCCCAATGACCGTTTCAGGAGCACACGACATGGCCTATTGGCTGATGAAATCCGAACCCGACGAACTCTCGATCAAAGGTCTGGAGAGGCTCGGCACAGCGCGCTGGGACGGGGTTCGCAATTATCAGGCGCGTAACTTCCTGCGGGCGATGGCGGCGGGCGATGAGTTCTTTTTCTACCATTCCAGTTGCCCGGAGCCGGGAATCGCCGGAATCGGCAAAATAATCGCAGCGGCCTATCCGGATCCCACCGCACTGGCGCCGGACAGTCATTACTTCGATCCGAAGGCAACGCCAGAGAAGAATGCCTGGAGTGCAATCGATGTCGAGCACGTTGAGACGTTTGCGGGGGTGTTGAAGCTGGATTATCTGAAGCAGCAGACGGCGCTGGCCGAGATGCCGTTGGTGCAGAAGGGATCAAGATTGTCGGTGATGCCCGTTACGGCGGAGCAATGGGCGGCGGTGATTGCCCTCAAGCCTTGAAGAATATGTTGCCTGAAACATCACCATCGCGAGCAGGCTCACTCCTACAGGGGAACGCATTCCAACTGTAGGAGTGAGCCTGCTCGCGATGAGGCCTGCCCGGACAACGAATGGCTTACTGAATGATCAGGTTGTTGAACAACAGATCTTCCACCACCGGCTTGCCGGTCTCGTCATTCATCACTTGCTGGGTCTGCTTCAACGCTTCCTGACGCAGCTTTTCCTTGCCTTCGATGCTACCCATCGCCTCGGTGCTTTGCTGGGTAAACAGCGCCACCAATTGATTACGGATCAGCGGCTCATTGGCCTTGACCAGTTTGGTCGCCTCTTCGCCGGTCACGCGCAATGCCACATCAGCCTTGTAGACCTTGAGCTTCGGCGTGCCATCCAGCCCGTAGTTGCCCACGAAGGGCGGGCTCAGGGTGATGTAATTGACCTTCGGCGCCTCGCCTTCTTTGGCTTCTTCGGCCAGCGCTGCCACAGGCAGAGACAGGGCCAGCAACAACATGATCCACGCTTTCACAATTCGCTCCTTATCCGGTTTGCGGCCTAGCATAACGACCCGCCGCGCAAGCACAAGCTTATGGCTGACTATCAGGGCCGGGCATGCTCGTTGACCCGTTGACTGACACACCTACACTTATCGGCCATCACTCCCAAAGGAATAGCCCTGATGAAAGCCGTGCTGTGCAAAGCCTTCGGCCCTGCCGAATCGCTGGTGCTGGAAGACGTCGCCAGCCCCGCCCTGAAGAAGAACGAAATCCTGCTGGACGTGCACGCCGCCGGGGTCAACTTCCCGGACACGCTGATCATCGAGGGCAAGTACCAGTTCAAACCGCCCTTCCCGTTCTCGCCGGGTGGCGAAGCGGCTGGTGTGGTGCGCGAAGTCGGGGAAAAGGTCAGTCATCTCAAGGTCGGGGATCGGGTCATGGCGTTGACCGGTTGGGGCAGTTTCGCCGAGCAGGTCGCGGTGCCGGGCTACAACGTCCTGCCTATCCCGCCATCGATGGACTTCAACACCGCCGCCGCGTTCAGCATGACGTACGGCACGTCGATGCACGCCCTCAAGCAACGCGCCAACCTGCAAGCCGGCGAAACCCTGCTGGTGCTTGGCGCGTCCGGCGGCGTCGGCCTGGCGGCAGTGGAAATCGGTAAAGCCATGGGCGCCCGCGTCATCGCCGCCGCCAGCAGCGCCGAGAAACTTGCGGTGGCCAAGGCTGCCGGCGCCGATGAGCTGATCAACTACAGCGAAACCAGCCTCAAGGACGAAATCAAACGCCTCACCGACGGCCAGGGCGCTGACGTGATTTACGACCCGGTCGGCGGCGACCTCTTCGATCAAGCCATCCGCGCTATCGCATGGAATGGCCGCCTGCTGGTCGTCGGCTTCGCCAGCGGGCGCATCCCGGAGCTGCCGGTCAACCTTGCCCTGCTCAAAGGCGCGGCGGTACTCGGCGTGTTCTGGGGCTCCTTCGCCCAGCGTCAGCCGCAGGACAACGCGGCGAACTTCCAGCAATTGTTCGGCTGGTTCGCCGAAGGCAAGCTGAAACCGCTAGTGTCGCAGGTGTACCCACTGAGCAATGCGGCGCAGGCGATCAATGATCTTGGCCAGCGCAAGGCGGTGGGCAAGGTGGTGGTGCAAGTGCGCTGAGTGACCTTTCGATAAAAGGCCAGAATGTCCGGTTTGGTCGTACTGGCCTTTGTTATCAAAGCAACTCACGGATCTCCGTTGGTAACAGGCTTATGAATTTGCGCGTCGGGCTCTCTCGACAAGCCCTGACGATCGTCTCAACCCGCCGATTCATCTTGGCAATCATCGCCAGACGCTGTGCGTCCGGTAGCTGAGATTTATGGAAGACGTTCGTGAGATAGGCGCGGGTTTGTGCGAACACCGCCGAATCAACCCATGAATACTCGGCAATATTGGCCAGATGCTCGTTAACCGTACGGCATCGTAAGACTTTCAGCTGCTGATTGACGTGAATGGGCTGATCCAGATCGAGCCTGAAAATCATTGGCGCGATGACTTCCTGCTCTTCAGGTTTATCCCCTTCAACCGTCCAAGGCTTGAAGCGCCACTGCGCCACTGCGACTCGAACCGCATCGGAAAAGTCAGGGTGAGTGCTTTCTCGAATGCTGATTTCGCCGACTGAGCCATCAGCATTGGCGACGAAACTAACATTCACCTCGCCCGTTATACCTGCCCTTTGCAGTTCTAGAGGATAAATCGGCTTGGGATTGTTTTCCGGTATTAAAAACAATTCTGAGGCCAGCGCGGAACAGCCGACCAACAACCAAAACCCAGCAAAAAACCATCGCATGATCCTGCCCCTCCCTAGTGAGTTGTCCTATCCAGCAACAACACAAAGGTTACGGAGCAATGACTTCTAACTGAATGGCGCAGCTTCGCCGCTGCATGCAGGACGTTTCCTTGATCCCTTCGGGAAACCGGGCAAACCCGCTGCACGAATGGTCGCAGGTAATTTTTCTTACGGAGATTTAGCCGCCGCTTGCGCCGGCAACGTCACCAGGCATCAGATGCTCCTGAACCTTCTGACTATGAGACTGGGCCAACTGCCCCTTGTCATCGAAACGCAAAACAATCAGCCAATCGTAGACATCCACCGGCCATTTCGGCTGACCGATCAACGCCGGGCCATCTCCGCCGAAAGCGGCAATCAGTTTGTTGATGTGGCCGTGGTGCCAGGATATCAGCACGGTTTTCGCCTGATTATTCTTGCGCAGCGTGTTGACCAGTTTATCGACATCGTTATTGGCGTAGGGCTGCTCGATCGGCAGTTGCAGGCGCTGGGACAGTGGGATCAGCGTCTGACGCGGGCGGATGCTTTCCGGGCTGTCGGCGGTAGCGATCAGACGTTGGGGCGTGAGTGTCTGGTCATCCAACTGCAAAGAGGTGAAATAGTCCGCGTAAGCGGCGGCGCGCTGCTCGCCCCAGGCATTGAGTTCACGGCCTACATCAGGCTTTTCCGCATGACGGACAATCAACACGGTGACATTGCGCAGGCCCGGCGCCGCAGAACCTTGGGCGAAGCTCAATGCCAACACTGAAACAGTCACTGCTGCGACCATCAACAATCTGGGCAATAGCCTGCGAACTTTCGGGGTCATCGTCATCTCGCGATATCAGTCGATTTATAGACCGCGAGTCTAAGACACAGCGTTCTGTGCGCGACAAAAACGCCCTGTTCTTACAGCTGAGCGACAGGTTCGTAAAAGAACATGCGACTTCCAACATTTTCCGCTGTTTGCTTGATGCGAACCGGTGCTATTTTCGGTAACGAAACTGTAACATTCGCATCCGCAGTCAAAACAAGAAATCTGGAGCTCTTGAATGTTTGCTTTCTTTCGTCCTGCCGCACATCAGGCTCCATTGCCTGAAGAAAAAATAGACAGTACCTACCGACGCCTGCGCTGGCAGATCTTCGCCGGTATTTTCTTTGGCTACGCGGGTTATTACCTGCTGCGCAAAAACTTCTCGCTGGCCATGCCATACCTGATCGACGAAGGCTACAGCCGCGGCGATCTGGGCCTGGCGATGTCGGCGATCGCCATTGCCTATGGCTTGTCGAAATTCCTCATGGGCCTGGTGTCCGATCGTTCCAACCCGCGCTACTTCCTGCCGTTCGGCCTGCTGGTCTCGGCCGGGGTCATGTTCATTTTCGGTTTCGCACCTTGGGCGACGTCCAGCGTGACCATGATGTTCATCCTGCTGTTCATCAATGGCTGGGCCCAAGGCATGGGCTGGCCGCCAAGTGGGCGGACCATGGTGCACTGGTGGTCGCAAAAGGAACGCGGCGGCGTGGTGTCGGTGTGGAACGTGGCGCATAACGTCGGCGGCGGCCTGATCGGCCCGCTGTTCCTGATTGGCATGGGCCTGTTCAACGACTGGCATGCAGCCTTCTATGTACCGGCAGCGGTAGCGCTGGGCGTGGCGGTGTTTGCTTTCATTACCATGCGCGACACCCCGCAATCGGTTGGCCTGCCGCCGATCGAGAAATACAAGAACGATTACCCGGAAGGCTACGACGCCAGCCACGAAGACGAATTCAGCGCGAAAGAGATTTTCGTCAAATACGTGCTGCGCAACAAAATGCTCTGGTACATCGCCATGGCCAACGTCTTCGTTTACCTGCTGCGCTACGGCGTTCTGGACTGGGCACCGACCTACCTCAAGGAAGCCAAGGGTTTCACCGTGGATAAAACCTCGTGGGCGTATTTCTTCTACGAGTGGGCGGGCATTCCGGGCACGCTGCTGTGCGGCTGGATGTCGGACAAGATCTTCCGTGGCAACCGGGGCCTGACCGGCATGGTGTTCATGGCACTGGTGACTGTGGCGACGCTGGTTTACTGGCTGAACCCGGCCGGCAACCCGACCGTCGACATGATCGCGCTGTTCTCGATCGGCTTCCTGATCTACGGCCCGGTGATGCTGATCGGTCTGCAGGCGCTGGAACTGGCACCGAAGAAAGCCGCCGGCACCGCTGCGGGCTTCACCGGTCTGTTCGGTTACCTCGGTGGTTCGGTCGCGGCCAGCGCGGCGATGGGCTACACCGTTGACCATTTCGGCTGGGATGGTGGTTTTGTGCTGCTGGTAGGCGCTTGCCTGCTGTCGATGGCCTTTTTGGCCCCGACGCTGTGGCACAAGCAAGTTGCCAGTCAGAGCCGTGAAGCAGTCGCTTGATCCGACGGTGACTTACAGCGCTTGAGCCGCGCCTCCAGATTGCGGTCTGGCATGGCGTGGCTGCGCAGGGCATGGGCGGTCTGCTCGACATAATCGCGAGTGGTGCCGTAACGCCCCTTGGCGCTTTCAAACACCTGGCTTAGCACGTGATCCGGCAAGTTGCCGGCGTAGCTGGGCAGGTGTCGCTCCAACACGAATCCCAACGCCTGTACCTGACTGCCGTCTTCGAGCCGGCAGTTGAGCCAGTGGGGGCGATAGGACGGTACCGGCATCTCGCGCTTCCACAGCGCATAGAGCGCGGTATCGAGATTGTCTTCCGGCAAGCGGTAGGCAAAGCCACTGCATGAACCGCCACGATCCAGACCGAATACCAGACCGGGCATTTCCGGTGTACCGCGATGCTCGTGCGACCACAGGTACAAGCCGCGGTGGTAACCATGCACGCGTCCGCGTACCCGCTCCACCGCCGAGCATTCAGGCCGCCAGATCAGCGAACCATACGCGAACAACCACACCGGCCCGCCCTTGTGGCGCGCCATGGTCGAATGCATGGAAGCGAGCAGTTGTTCGTGCGTCAGCTGCGGCCCAAGATCGAGCCGCGGAGGGTAAGCCAGGTTCAGGATTGCGTTTTCAATGGCGCTCATGGCGAATAGCGTTCAGCTCCCCGCGGGTGAAGAATTACTTAATAGAACGCACCGCTGTAACAATAAGGCACATATGTTTCAAGGCAATTTGAGTGCCATGGCACTGTGGTTAATTGATTGCCTTGTTGACATATAACCTAGCGGTATTTATTCAATTACATAAATACCGATCGGCTATATATAGAGTTATAAAGGATCAGGCGCGTGGGGCGTACGCGAATACGTCTGCGCGCATTTGATGGGCATCCATCCCTGCTTCAACCAGTGCATCCAGCGTGCCGTAGACCATGGCCGGCGAGCCACTGGCGTAGACATGCAAGGCCTTCAGATCCGGGAAGTCTTCACACACTGCCTCGTGCAACATACCGCAGCGCCCTTCCCAACCGCATTGATCGCTGACGACTTTGTGCAAAAACAGGTTGGGCAGCTTCAGCCACTCGTCCCAGTGTTCGATCTGATAGAAGTCTTCTGGACGACGTACGCCCCAGTACAGATGCACCGGGTGTTTGAAGCCATTGGCGCGGCAATGTTCGATCAGGCTGTGAATCTGGCCCATGCCCGTACCCGCGGCAATCAGCACCAGCGGCCCGTCGGGCAATTCCGCCAGATGCGTATCGCCGAATGGCAACTCGACACGCACCATGGCGTTGCGTTGCAACTGTTCGATCAGGCTCAGTGCACTGGCTTCGCGCGCCAATACGTGGATTTCCAGATCACGCCCGCCGTGAGGTGCCGAGGCCATGGAGAACGCCGATTTCTCGCCGCTCTCGCGCTCGATCATCAAATACTGCCCGGCGTGATAGCGCGGAGGCTTGCCGGCCGGCGCACGCAAACGCACGCGCCAGGTGTCGCCACCCACGTCGCGACATTCGATGACCTGGCACGACAGGCTGCGCACCGGCAGTTCTCCCAGCGCGAGCACGCCATCCCACAGCAGGACGCAGTCTTCCAGCGGCTCGGCGATGCAAGTGTAGAACTCGCCGTGGTCGTGAACCTTGCCGTCCTGCGCGATGCTGCCTTCAACCAGCAGCGCCGCACACACGTGACAGTTGCCGTTGCGGCAGCTTTGCGGGCATTCATAGCCCAAGCGCCGCGCACCATCGAGAATCCGCTCACCGGGCTGTATCTCAAGCACTGCTCCGGAGGGCTGCAAGGTTACACGCATCAATCTATTCCTAACTGATTCCAGATGGCATCGATCCGTTGGGTGACGGCGTCGTCCTTGACGATCACACGGCCCCACTCGCGAGTGGTTTCGCCCGGCCACTTGTGGGTGGCATCCAGGCCCATTTTCGAGCCCAGGCCGGAAACCGGCGAGGCGAAGTCGAGGTAGTCGATCGGCGTGTTATCGATCATCACCGTATCGCGCTTGGGGTCCATGCGCGTGGTGATGGCCCAGATCACGTCATTCCAGTCCCGAGCGTTGATATCGTCGTCAGTGACGATAACGAACTTGGTGTACATGAACTGTCGCAAAAACGACCAGACACCGAGCATCACGCGCTTGGCATGCCCCGGATACGACTTCTTCATCGTCACCACGGCCATGCGGTACGAGCAGCCTTCGGGCGGCAGATAGAAGTCGGTGATCTCCGGAAACTGCTTCTGCAGGATCGGCACGAACACTTCGTTCAACGCCACGCCGAGGATCGCCGGCTCATCCGGCGGACGGCCGGTGTAAGTGCTGTGGTAAATCGGTTTGATCCGGTGGGTGATGCGCTCGACGGTAAACACCGGGAAGCTGTCGACTTCGTTGTAGTAACCGGTGTGGTCGCCGTAGGGGCCTTCATCGGCCATTTCGCCCGGATGAATCACGCCTTCGAGGATGATCTCGGCGGTGGCCGGCACTTGCAGGTCGTTGCCACGGCACTTGACCAGTTCGGTGCGGTTGCCGCGCAAGAGACCAGCGAAAGCGTATTCGGAGAGGCTGTCCGGCACCGGCGTCACGGCGCCGAGAATGGTCGCCGGATCCGCGCCCAAAGCCACGGACACCGGGAACGGCTGGCCCGGATGCTTTTCGCACCATTCGCGAAAATCGAGGGCGCCGCCACGGTGGCTGAGCCAGCGCATGATCACCTTGTTGCGGCCGATCACTTGCTGACGGTAGATGCCGAGGTTCTGGCGATCCTTGTTCGGGCCTTTGGTGACGGTCAGACCCCAGGTGATCAGCGGGCCAACGTCGCCGGGCCAGCAGGTCTGCACCGGCAACATCGCCAGGTCGACGTCGTCGCCTTCGATGACCACTTCCTGGCACACCGCGTCTTTGACGACTTTCGGCGCCATCGAGATGATCTTGCGGAAGATCGGCAGCTTCGACCACGCGTCTTTCAAGCCCTTCGGCGGCTCCGGTTCCTTGAGGAACGCCAGCAGCTTGCCGATTTCGCGCAGCTCGCTGACCGACTCGGCGCCCATGCCCATGGCCACCCGCTCAGGGGTGCCGAACAGGTTGCCGAGCACCGGGATGTCGTAGCCGGTGGGTTTTTCGAACAGCAGCGCCGGGCCCTTGGCCCGCAGCGTGCGGTCGCACACCTCGGTCATCTCCAGCACCGGCGAGACGGGAATCTGGATGCGTTTCAACTCTCCGCGCTGCTCAAGCTGCTGCACGAAATCCCGAAGATCCTTGAATTTCATTGACGATGGCACCCTCAAAATAGGCGTACATCCTACCTGCTCTGACGGGCAAACAGCAGCCCGTCAGTGCCCGGCATCGCTCAATTGTGGCTCGTACCCAGCAGGATCGGTGCGAACAACGGACTCAGTCGGGCGCTGCCGACGTCGGAAAGGTGGTCTGCATCCTTGTATTGCGAGTGGCCGTCGACATCGATCGGGCAGAGTCCGTCCTTGCACATCAGCGGCGTCGGATCGATGACATGCACACCGGAATCGGCAGCGCTCATCGAGCCAAACAGATCGGTGAAAAACCGCTGGCGCGCCAGATGTTCGCTGAGCGGACGACCGAGACCTTCCGCCGAACGCCCGATGCGGGCCAGGCTGGTCAGGCGGTCGATGTAGCTCTTGTGCTGCAGCGGCACTTCCTTGAACAGCCAGACTTGCACACCCGCTTCACGCAGCTCGGCCACTTGCGCCTTGAGGGCGGCGGCCATGCGCTGCTCCGCCTGGCGTGGGTTGTCCTTGCGATCGAGCAGGAACTGTAGATCGCCATCGCCGTCTTCACGACCATAAACGTACAGGCTCCAGTTCGCCGCCAATATCACGTCCTTGATCCCCAGACTCGTGACGCGGTCCATGTTGCGCTGGTTGAAGTCTTTGCACTGAGGGCGCAAGTGGTCGTCAATGATCGGCGGACAACCCGTCAGACTGTACAGCCACACTGGCTGGACCATGCGACCGGCGTTGCCTTCGATGGCCGGCAACAGCGCTGCGGCGTGACTGTCGCCCCAGAACAGCTTGGTCGCCGCCATCGGTTGATCACCGCCCAGCAGACAGGATTTGGTCAGCGCCTTATCGGTGCTCAAGTGCATGCACTTCGACTGACCGGCGTTCCACTCGCGCGATTGCGCGTATTCCAGTGCCTTGCCCGTCAGGCGCTGTGGAATGCCGTCGGCCGAGCGAATCACCGAGCCGGTAACCGCCAGCACGGTGATCGATACCAGACCACCGACCAACACCGAGTTACGACTGGCGAACACACGCTTTTCACGAAACGGCAGCTCGATGTAACGCAGGCTCAGCCAGGCCAGCGCCACCGCCAGGGCGATCCAGCCGATGGCTTCCAGCGGCTGGATGCCGTCGATGGAGATCGCGTTGGCGTACACATAAACCGGCCAATGCCACAGGTAAAACGAGTAAGACAGCAAGCCGACCCACACCAGAAACCGCACACTCAACAGGCGTCCGGCCCACGTTTCGCCCTGAGCGCCTGACCAGATCAGCGCCGTCGTGCCCAATACCGGCAACAGTGCCGCCCAGCCCGGAAACACTGTGGACCTGTCGAAGGTAAACACCGCGACCAGCACCGCTGCCAATCCAGCCAGGCCGACAGACTGACGCAGCCACGGTCGCGCGGCATGCTTCGTCACGGGCATTACCGCCAGCATCGCCCCGCACAGCAGCTCCCAAGCGCGGGTCGGCAACGAGAAAAAGGCGAACTCCGGCCGGCGTTCGATGTAGATGATGTTCAAGCCGAACGACACCAGCAGCACCGCGAACAGCATCCAGCGCCAATGACGGACGTAGCGCATCAGCAACACCATCAGCAGCGGGAAGAAGATGTAGTACTGCTCCTCCACCGCAAGCGACCAGGTATGCAGCAACGGTTTGAGTTCCGAGGCAGGCGCGAAGTAGCCGTCCTCACGCATGAACAGAATGTTGGAAATGAACAGCGACTGATAACGAATCGTGCGCCCCAGCTCAGCCAGGTCTTTGGCCGTCAGCAATAGCCAGCCCAGCGCCAGTGTCACCACGACCACCACAGTCAGGGCCGGCAGGATGCGCCGGGCACGGCGGCCCCAGAAATCGAGAAAGCTGAAGCGCTGCGCGCTGATTTCGCGGAACAGAATCGAGGTAATCAGGAATCCGGAAATGACGAAGAACACATCGACGCCAACAAAACCGCCGCTGAATGTAGTGAATCCGAAATGAAACAGTACGACGGGAATAACCGCCAGTGCCCGTAATCCGTCGATATCACGGCGATTGCCAAACGTGTGCATGAAAAACCTTACCTGTTCTGGATACAAATTCCCTTGAAGGCGCGAAGTTATCAGTCGCGCAAACTTCAATCCAGATACAAATAATTCAAGGCAAAAAAAAGCGCCCTTTCGGACGCTTCTTTTCAAACGGCTTGCGTGTTACTTGCGCTTCATCGACAAGAAGAACTCGTCGTTGGTCTTGGTCGTTTTCAGCTTGTCGACCAGGAACTCGATGGCCGCCACTTCGTCCATCGGGTGCAGCAGCTTGCGCAGAATCCACATACGCTGCAGTTCGTCGTCGGCGGTCAGCAACTCTTCGCGGCGGGTGCCGGAGCGGTTGATGTTGATCGCCGGGAACACGCGCTTCTCGGCGATCTTGCGATCCAGAGGCAGTTCCATGTTGCCGGTACCCTTGAACTCTTCGTAGATCACTTCGTCCATCTTCGAACCGGTTTCAACCAGCGCGGTGGCGATAATGGTCAGCGAGCCGCCTTCTTCGATGTTCCGCGCCGCACCGAAGAAACGCTTTGGCTTCTCCAGGGCGTGGGCATCGACACCACCGGTCAATACCTTGCCGGAGCTCGGGATCACGGTGTTGTAGGCACGGGCCAGACGGGTGATGGAGTCGAGCAGGATCACCACATCTTTCTTGTGTTCAACAAGGCGTTTGGCCTTCTCGATCACCATTTCGGCAACCTGCACGTGACGGGTCGGCGGCTCGTCGAAGGTCGAGGCAACCACTTCGCCGCGCACGGTGCGCTGCATTTCGGTCACTTCTTCCGGACGCTCGTCGATCAACAGCACGATCAGGTGAACTTCAGGGTTGTTACGGGCGATGTTCGCGGCGATGTTTTGCAGCATGATCGTTTTACCGGCTTTCGGCGGTGCAACGATCAGACCACGCTGGCCTTTGCCGATCGGGGCGCACAGGTCGATCACACGACCGGTCAAATCTTCGGTGGAACCGTTACCGGCTTCCATCTTCATGCGCACGGTCGGGAACAGCGGGGTCAGGTTCTCGAAGAGAATCTTGTTTTTCGCGTTCTCGGGACGATCGAAGTTGATCGTGTCGACCTTGAGCAGGGCGAAATACCGCTCGCCTTCCTTCGGAGGGCGAATCTTGCCAACGATGGTGTCACCGGTGCGCAAGTTGAAACGGCGGATCTGGCTAGGCGAGACGTAGATATCGTCCGGGCCGGCCAGGTAGGAAGCGTCAGCGGAGCGCAGGAAGCCGAAGCCGTCCTGGAGAATCTCCAGCACGCCATCACCGGAGATTTCCTCGCCGCTTTTCGCGTGCTTTTTGAGCAGGGAGAAAATCACGTCCTGCTTGCGCGAACGGGCCATATTTTCTATGCCCATCTGTTCGGCCAATTCGAGCAGTTCGGTAATCGGCTTTTGCTTGAGTTCAGTCAGATTCATATAGGAATGACGTAATCATTTATGGAGGGGGGGAAATTAAGCTTTTGGCTTAATGAGGCCGCGCCGCAGAGAAGGCGACAGGATCGCGTACTTATTCGAAAAGGAGTGCGTCGGCGACGGCTAGCAGGGGGCAGTGGAGAAACCAGTGCGGGGCCGAATGTACCACCTGAGTTTCGGAGCGTCTAGCCCTGAATACGCAAAAAGCCCCGCAATTTGCGAGGCTTTTTTAACGCACTTTACGGCGACGCTTAGATGTTGGCGTCGAGGAAAGCCGCCAGTTGCGACTTCGACAGGGCGCCGACCTTGGTCGCTTCAACGTTGCCGTTCTTGAACAGCATCAGGGTCGGGATACCGCGCACGCCGTGCTTGGCCGGGGTTTCCTGGTTTTCGTCGATGTTCAGTTTGGCAACGGTCAGCTTGCCTTTGTAAGTCTCGGCAATCTCGTCCAGAACCGGAGCGATCATTTTGCAAGGACCGCACCATTCAGCCCAGTAATCGACCAGGACAGCGCCTTCGGCCTTGAGTACGTCGGCTTCGAAGCTAGCGTCGCTAACGTGTTTGATAAGATCGCTGCTCATGGAATTCTCCAGGTTGTAAGCAAAAAAACGTGGCCCATCATAGCCGCCCTTCCCCTGTTCAGGAAGCCGCAGTTGATTGAGTCTTGCTATGGCACTCGATGAGTTTGGGTATAGCTCAAGTCACGCCGTGGCGGGGGCAATAAAGGAAATGCCGGTGCGCAGGGCGGCGTTGCGCACGTGCTCCTGCATGGCCTTCTGTGCGGCACCAGACGCCCGGCGCGCGAGGGCTCGCAAAATCTTGCGATGTTCCTGCCAGGTTTCCATGGCGCGTTCGGCGCGGATGAACGGCAGTTTCTGGCTTTCGAGAAAGATCTCGGCGCTGGCGGTGAGGATGTTCAGCATCGCCTGATTGCCGCTGGCCAGCAGGATGCGGCGGTGGAATTCGAAGTCGAGTTTCGCCGCAGCCTCAAAGTCGCCGGCGCGCAATTGCTCACGCATCGCAGCGACATTATCTTCCAGGGCATCCAGATCGAACGTGCTTAACGTGACCGCCGCCAGCCCGGCGGCAAAGCCTTCCAGCGCATAGCGCAACTGAAAGATATCCAGCGGCGACGCTTGCGCCGCAAATGGCCAGCCCGGCGCCTGCGCGCCACGCGGCAACTCTACGGGCGACTGCACAAACACGCCTTTGCCTGGCTGAATGCTGACCACACCCAACGCACTCAGCGAGGACAACGCCTCACGCAACGATGCCCGACTGACGCCCAGTTGCAGCGCCAGATCCCGTTGCGACGGCAAGGCATCACCCGCACCGAAACCTTGTTCGGTGATAAGTTTGCGGATCGCTTGCAGCGCCACTTCGGGTACCGCGCGGGAAATCGAATTCATGGTTTTTCAGACGCGCCAGGCCAATGTGCGGCTAGTTGTAAAGCTATTCGGCGAGTCCGGCAAGTCGTGCCCCAGCAGGGTTCGACGAACCTGGCAGATGCGCCATGGCAGTGCGAAAAACAACCTGACTGTTCAGACCAGTAAGACCGAACAAAGCCGTTGAAACTGCGGCCTGCCGGGACGAAAGACACGTATTGGCACGACCCATGCTCTGTCCGATCGCAGAAATCACTTCCCGCCGATCCGGAGATTGTCCATGACCAAGCGTTCCAGCGCCCTCCTCGCCGCCCTGTTTTCTTCTCTGTTGCTCAGTCAGGCTTCTGCTCACGCCGACGGTCTCGACGATGTGGTCAAGCGCGGCACGTTGAAAGTCGCCGTGCCCCAGGATTTCCCGCCATTCGGCTCGGTCGGCCCGGACATGAAGCCCCGGGGTCTGGACATCGACACGGCGAAACTGCTGGCCGATCAACTCAAGGTCAAACTTGAGCTGACCCCGGTCAACAGCACCAACCGCATTCCGTTCCTGACCACCGGCAAGGTCGATCTGGTGATCTCCAGCCTCGGCAAAAATCCCGAGCGCGAGAAGGTCATCGACTTCTCCCGCGCTTACGCACCGTTCTACCTCGCCGTATTCGGTCCGCCAGACGCTGCCATCGCCAGCCTCGACGACCTCAAGGGCAAGACCATCAGCGTCACCCGTGGCGCCATCGAAGACATCGAGCTGACCAAAGTCGCCCCCGAAGGCGTGACCATCAAGCGCTTCGAAGACAACAACTCGACCATCGCCGCCTACCTCGCCGGCCAGGTCGACCTGATCGCCAGTGGCAACGTGGTGATGGTCGCGATCAGCGAAAAGAACCCGAAACGCGTGCCGGCGCTGAAAGTGAAGCTCAAGGATTCGCCGGTCTACGTCGGCGTGAACAAGAACGAAGCGGCGCTGCTGGCCAAGGTCAACGACATCCTGAGCACCGCCAAGGCTGACGGCGCGTTGGAGAAAAATTCGCAGACCTGGCTGAAAGAACCACTGCCGGCCGATCTCTGATCGACTGCGCGGGAGACCTTTATGGCTTATCAGTTCGATTTCATGCCGGTGGTGGAAAACACCGACCTGCTGCTGCGCGGGGCGCTGTTCACCCTTGAGCTGACAG
Organism: Pseudomonas sp. IT-347P; assembly: GCF_949768005.1. NCBI lineage: Bacteria > Pseudomonadati > Pseudomonadota > Gammaproteobacteria > Pseudomonadales > Pseudomonadaceae > Pseudomonas > Pseudomonas sp. IT-347P. The sequence continues at coordinate 364,513 of NZ_CATKPQ010000033.1, read as the reverse complement.
CCATCGGTGCGCTGCTCGGGGTCGGCGTCGGAGTTGTCGGGGCTTTGGTACGGGCGTGGAACATTCGCCCGTTCTCGGCAATCTTCGGCGTCTACGTCGAGTTGATCCGCAACACGCCGTTTCTGGTGCAGTTGTTCTTCATCTTCTTCGGCCTGCCGTCGCTCGGGCTGCAGATTTCCGAGTGGCAGGCGGCGGTGCTGGCGATGGTGATCAACCTCGGCGCCTATTCGACCGAGATCATCCGCGCCGGCATTCAAGCGATCCCGCGCGGGCAACTGGAAGCCGCAGCTGCATTGGCGATGACGCGCTTCGAAGCGTTCCGCCACGTGGTGTTGCTACCGGCGCTGGGCAAGGTCTGGCCGGCGCTGAGCAGTCAGATCATCATCGTCATGCTCGGCTCGGCGGTGTGTTCGCAAATCGCCACTGAGGAGCTGAGCTTCGCCGCCAACTTCATTCAGTCGCGCAACTTCCGCGCCTTTGAAACCTACGCGCTGACCACGCTGATCTACCTGTGCATGGCGTTGCTGATTCGCCAGTTGCTCAACTGGGTCGGCCGGCGCTACATCAGCAGGAGCCGCGCATGAGCGATTTCACCTTTTGGGACATCCTGCGCAACCTGCTCACCGGCCTGCAATGGACACTGGCGCTGTCGCTGGTGGCGTTCATTGGCGGCGGGATCGTCGGGCTGCTGATCCTGATCATGCGCATCTCGAAAAGCTCCCTGCCGAGCAGCATCGCCCGCACCTGGATCGAGCTGTTCCAAGGCACACCGCTGCTGATGCAGTTGTTTCTGGTGTTCTTCGGCGTGGCCCTGGCCGGGATCGAAATCTCGCCGTGGATGGCGGCAGCGATTGCCCTGACCCTATTCACCAGCGCTTATCTGGCGGAGATCTGGCGCGGCTGCGTCGAGTCGATCTCCAATGGCCAATGGGAAGCCTCGGCGAGTCTGGCGCTCAATCCGCTGGAGCAATTGCGCTACGTGATCCTGCCGCAAGCGCTGCGCATCGCTGTGGCGCCGACCGTAGGCTTCTCGGTGCAAGTGGTCAAAGGCACCGCCGTGACCTCGATCATCGGCTTCACCGAATTGACCAAGACCGGCGGCATGCTCGCCAACGCCACGTTTGAACCGTTCATGGTCTACGGCCTCGTTGCCCTCGGCTATTTCCTGCTCTGCTATCCCTTGTCCCTCAGTGCGCGCTACCTGGAAAGGAGACTGCATGCCTCTGCTTAGAATTTCCGCCCTGCATAAATACTACGGCGATCACCACGTGCTCAAAGGCATCGACCTCAGCGTCGAGGAAGGCCAGGTGGTGGCGATCATCGGCCGCAGCGGCTCGGGCAAATCCACCCTGCTGCGCACACTTAATGGCCTGGAGTCGATCAACGACGGCGTGATCGAAGTCGACGGCGAATACCTCGACGCTGCCCGCGCTGATTTGCGCAGCTTGCGGCAGAAGGTCGGCATGGTGTTTCAGCAGTTCAACCTGTTCCCGCACCTGACCGTGGGCGAAAACGTCATGCTCGCCCCGCAAGTGGTGCAGAAAGTGCCGAAAGCCAAGGCTGCGCAACTGGCGCGCGCAATGCTGGAACGCGTGGGCCTCGGGGAAAAGTTCGATGCCTTCCCGGATCGTCTTTCTGGCGGTCAGCAGCAGCGTGTGGCGATTGCCCGGGCACTGGCGATGTCGCCGAAAGTGTTGCTGTGCGACGAGATCACCTCGGCGCTCGACCCGGAACTGGTCAATGAAGTGCTTAGCGTGGTGCGGCAATTGGCCAGGGAAGGCATGACGCTGATCATGGTCACCCATGAAATGCGTTTTGCCCGCGAAGTGGGGGACAAACTGGTGTTCATGCACCATGGCAAAGTGCATGAGGTGGGGGATCCGAAGGTGTTGTTTGCCAATCCGCAGACGGCGGAGCTGGCGAATTTTATTGGCACCGTCGAAGCGACAGGCTGAGGAAAATACAGGGGCTTCCCGGCCCTCATCGCGAGCAGGCTCACTCCTACATGGGAATGCGCTCACCTGTCTGCTCGCGATTGACCGCGCAGCGGTCACCGACTTTCTGTGCTGAATCAACGGTTTGAACCGTGCGCGTTGGCGCCAGCGTTTGATCGTGGCACGATGTCGAGGTTATCGACCGAGACCCCCTGACCATGCCGCAATCCCAAGCCAAGAATCTGTCCCTGATCGCCGCAATCGACCTGGGCTCCAACAGCTTTCACATGGTCGTGGCCAAGGCCCAGAACGGCGAAATCCGCATTCTCGAGCGCCTCGGCGAGAAGGTTCAACTGGCCGCCGGCATCGACGATGAGCGCAAGCTCAACGAAGAGTCGATGCAACGCGGCCTCGACTGCCTCAAGCGTTTTGCCCAACTGATTAACGGTATGCCGCTGGGCGCCGTGCGCATCGTCGGCACCAATGCCCTGCGTGAAGCGCGCAACCGCCTCGAATTCATCCACCGCGCCGAAGAAATCCTCGGCCACCCGGTGGAAGTCATCTCCGGCCGTGAGGAAGCGCGGCTGATTTATCTGGGCGTGTCGCACACCCTCGCCGACACCCCGGGCAAACGTCTGGTCGCCGACATCGGTGGCGGCAGTACCGAATTCATCATCGGCCAGCGCTTCGAGCCGCTGCTGCGCGAAAGCCTGCAAATGGGCTGCGTCAGCTTCACTCAGCGCTATTTCAAGGACGGCAAGATCACCCCGGCCCGCTACGCCCAGGCGTACACCGCGGCGCGGCTGGAGATCATGAGCATCGAACACGCCCTGCATCGCCTGACCTGGGATGAAGCCATCGGCTCCTCGGGCACCATCCGCGCTATCGGCCTGGCGCTGAAGGCCGGCGGCCACGGCACCGGCGAGGTGAACGCCGAAGGTCTGGCGTGGCTCAAGCGCCGTCTGTTCAAGCTCGGTGACGTCGACAAGATCGATTTCGAAGGCATCAAGCCTGATCGCCGGACAATCTTTCCAGCGGGTCTGGCGATTCTCGAAGCGATTTTCGACGCCCTCGAACTGCAACGCATGGATCATTGCGACGGTGCGTTGCGCGAGGGCGTGCTCTACGATTTGCTGGGCCGCCATCACCATGAAGACGTGCGCGAACGCACCCTGACCTCGCTGATGGAGCGCTACCACGTCGACCTCGAACAGGCGGCCCGGGTTGAGCGCAAAGCCCTGCACGCATTCGATCAGGTCGCGAAGGACTGGGAGCTGGATGACGGCATCTGGCGCGAACTCCTCGGCTGGGCGGCGAAAGTGCACGAAGTCGGTCTCGACATTGCCCACTATCACTATCACAAGCACGGCGCCTACTTGATCGAACACTCGGACCTTGCCGGGTTCTCCCGTGAAGACCAGCAGATGCTCGCCCTATTGGTGCGCGGCCACCGCCGTAACATTCCCAAGGACAAATTTGCTGACTTCGGTGATGACGGTGACAAGCTGATTCGCCTCTGCGTGCTGCTGCGCTTTGCGATCCTTTTCCACCACATTCGCGGCACCCAGGCGATGCCGCAGGTGGTGTTGCATGCGAAGGGCAATACCCTGGATGTGGAATTCCCGGAGAACTGGCTGGATGAGAACCAGCTGACTCAGGCAGATTTCGGGCTTGAGGCGGATTGGCTGACGCGGGTGGGGATTGTCCTTACCGTTCACTGAGTTAAATCTCAGGTGCAAAAAAGGCGATCCTTCTGGATCGCCTTTTTATTGGGTGTTCGGCTGGGTTCAGGTGGTGTAATCAAGATCGATCCCCCTCACCCCAGCCCTCCCGAAACGTCGGACCGCCCCCAAGGGGGTAGAGGGGGAAAGGGAGCCGACCGCATGCTGTTCAAAACCTGAGTTCGACTCGATATCTCAGGTCGGCAAAACTCGCCCATCCAACCCGGTCAGTCCCCTCTCCCTCCGGGAGAGGGCCAGGGTGAGGGGCTTTTGACTTTCAAGCCTCAGCTGCTCACCGGCAATATCGGGCTACCCAACCGCTCCAGCAACGTCGCCTGCGCACTCCTGGGGTTCTGGTTACCGGTCGGCGTGTTGCGGATGTAACGGCCATCCGACTGCAGGCTCCAGCTGTGGGTATTGTCGGTGAGGTACAGCTCCAGCTCTTTTTTCACCCGGGTCAGCAGTTTCTTGCCTTCCACCGGGAAGCAAGTCTCGACGCGCTTGTCCAGGTTGCGCTCCATCCAGTCGGCGCTGGAGAGGAACATCTGCTCGTCGCCGCCATTGAGGAAGTAGAACACTCGCGTGTGCTCAAGGAAGCGGCCAATGATCGAACGCACGTGAATGTTGTGCGAAACCCCGGCGATGCCCGGACGCAGGCAGCACATGCCGCGCACTACCAGATCGATGCGCACGCCAGACTGGCTGGCCTTGTACAGCGCGCGAATGATCTTCGGGTCGGTCAGCGAGTTGAACTTGGCGATGATGTGCGCCGGTTTGCCGTCGAGCGCAAATTGCGTCTCGCGGGTGATCATGTCGAGCATGCCCTTCTTCAGGGTGAACGGTGCATGCAACAGCTTCTTCATGCGCAGGGTTTTGCCCATGCCGATCAACTGGCTGAACAGTTTGCCGACGTCTTCGCACAAGGCATCGTCAGACGTCAGCAGGCTGTAGTCGGTATAGAGACGGGCGTTGCCGGCGTGGTAGTTACCGGTGCCGAGGTGCGCGTAACGCACGATCTCGCCGGCCTCACGGCGCAGGATCAGCATCATCTTGGCGTGGGTCTTGAAGCCGACCACGCCGTAAATCACCACCGCACCGGCCGCTTGCAGACGGCTGGCCAGTTGCAGGTTGGATTCTTCGTCGAACCGCGCACGCAGCTCGATGACCGCCGTCACTTCCTTGCCGTTACGCGCGGCGTCCACCAGCGCATCGACGATCTCGGAGTTGGCGCCGGAGCGGTACAGCGTCTGGCGCACAGCGAGAACGTGCGGGTCTTTTGCCGCCTGACGCAGCAGGTCGACCACCGGGGTGAACGACTCGAACGGGTGCAGCAGCAATATGTCCTGCTTGCTGATCACGCTGAAGATGTTTTCGCTGTTCTGCAGCAGTTTCGGGATCTGCGGGGTGAACGGCGTGTATTGCAGCTCCGGATGACTGTCCAGACCGGTGATGCTGAACAGCCGCGTCAGGTTGACCGGACCATTGACCTGATACAGCTCGGTCTCGCTCAGGTTGAATTGCTTGAGCAGGTAGTCCGAGAGGTGTTTAGGACAAGTGTCAGCGACTTCCAGACGCACCGCATCGCCGTAACGACGCGAGAACAACTCGCCGCGCAGGGCGCGGGCCAGGTCTTCGACGTCTTCGGAGTCGAGCGCCAGGTCGGCGTTTCGGGTCAGACGGAACTGGTAGCAGCCCTTGACCTTCATGCCCTGGAACAGGTCATCGGCGTGCGCATGGATCATCGACGACAGGAACACATAGTTGTCGCCCGGGCCGCCGACTTCTTCCGGCACCTTGATGATACGTGGCAGCAAGCGCGGCGCCGGGATGATCGCCAGACCGGAGTCGCGACCGAAGGCGTCGATACCTTCCAGTTCAACGATGAAGTTCAGGCTCTTGTTCACCAGCAACGGGAACGGGTGCGTCGGGTCGAGGCCGATCGGCGTGATGATCGGCGCGATCTCGTCGCGGAAATAGCGGCGCACCCAGGTTTTGATCTTGGTCGTCCAGTGGCGGCGACGGATGAAGCGCACTTGGTGCTTCTCCAGCTCCGGCAACAGGATGTCGTTGAGGATCGCGTACTGACGATCAACGTGACCGTGCACCAGCTCGCTGATCCGCGCCAGTGCTTGATGCGGCTGCAAGCCGTCAGCACCGGCCTGTTCACGGGCGAAGGTGATCTGCTTCTTCAGGCCGGCGACGCGGATCTCGAAAAATTCGTCGAGGTTGCTGGAGAAGATCAGCAGGAACTTCAAGCGCTCCAGCAACGGATAGGACTCGTCCAGCGCCTGTTCCAGCACGCGGATGTTGAATTGCAGTTGCGAAAGCTCACGGTGGATGTACAGGCTGCTGTCATCCAGGCCCGGGATCGCAATCACTGGCGCCGCCGCGACAGGTTCGGTGACTGGCGCGGGTGGCGCAGGCTCCAGTTCCGGCGGGGTCTCGGTGATTTGCTCGACCACCGGTTGAGCTTCTTTTACGGCAACTTCCGTGAGTCCTTCGGTATTCATTGAATGTTCCTGGGAGGGCTATTTCTGCTCTCGTAACAATTGAGCGGCGCGGACAGCAAAGTAAGTCAGGATGCCATCAGCGCCGGCACGTTTAAAGGCGGTCAGTGATTCGACAATCACCGCCTCGCTCAACCAGCCATTCTGGATCGCCGCCATGTGCATGGCGTATTCGCCGCTAACCTGATAGACGAAGGTCGGCACTTTGAAGGCATCTTTTACCCGGAAAAGAATGTCGAGGTACGGCATGCCCGGTTTGACCATGACCATGTCCGCGCCTTCAGACAAGTCCGCACCGACTTCGTGCAGCGCTTCGTCACTGTTGGCCGGGTCCATCTGATACGAGGCCTTGTTGGCCTTGCCGAGGTTCGACGCCGAGCCGACTGCATCGCGGAACGGGCCGTAATAGGCGCTGGCGTACTTGGCCGAATAAGCCATGATCCGTACGTTGACGTGACCGGCGACTTCCAGCGCTTCGCGGATCGCCTGAATGCGACCGTCCATCATGTCCGATGGCGCGACGACCTGAGCGCCGGCTTCGGCATGGGACAGGGCCTGACGGACCAGGGCGTCGACGGTGATGTCGTTCTGTACGTAGCCTTCGTCGTCGAGAATGCCGTCCTGGCCGTGAGTGGTGAATGGATCGAGCGCGACGTCGGTGATCACCCCCAGTTCCGGAAAACGCTCACGCAGGGCGCGAGTGGCGCGCTGGGCAATGCCTTCGGGGTTCCAGGCTTCGGCGGCGTCGAGGGATTTCAATTCAGGTGGAGTGACCGGGAACAACGCCAGCGCCGGAATCCCCAGTTCGACCCACTTGGCCGCCTCTTCGAGCAGCAAATCGATGGTCAATCGCTCTACCCCGGGCATCGAGGCCACGGCTTCGCGGCGGTTTTCACCGTCGAGCACGAACACCGGCAGGATCAGGTCATCGACCGTCAGCACATTCTCCCGCACCAGCCGGCGCGAAAAATCATCACGACGGTTGCGACGCAGGCGAGTGGCGGGGAACAGACGATTGGCGGGGATAAAGCTCACGGCAGACTCCTGAGCCCGCGCAAACGGGCGAGCGTGACAGTTATAGACGGCCATTATGACGAACAGATGACAGTTGTGTGAGACCCGTGACATGTAGCCGCATTCCATTCTCAGCGTAGGAATTGTTCACGTCGAGACACATTTGGACACTTTCATGAATGTGTCCGAAGGGTTAGGCTGCGCGTTCATTTCGCCAGCACCCAGACAATGCTCCAACAATTTCTGCATGACTTTGGCTACTTTGCCTTGTTCCTCGGCACGTTCTTCGAAGGCGAAACCATTCTGGTGCTCGCGGGCTTCCTCGCGTTCCGTGGATACATGGACATCAATCTGGTGGTGGTCGTGGCGTTCTGCGGCAGCTATGCCGGCGATCAGCTGTGGTACTTCCTGGGGCGCAAGCACGGACGCAAATTACTCGCGCGCAAACCGCGCTGGCAGATGATGGGCGACCGCGCGCTGGAGCACATTCGCAAACATCCGGACATCTGGGTGCTGAGCTTCCGTTTTGTATACGGTCTGCGCACGGTGATGCCGGTAGCGATCGGCCTGTCGGGCTATCCGCCGGGACGTTATCTGCTGCTCAACGGCATCGGCGCAGCAATCTGGGCGACCGCGCTGGCGGCGGCGGCTTACCACTTCGGCGCGGTGCTGGAAGGCATGCTCGGCAGTATCAAGAAATACGAGCTATGGGTCCTGGGTGCGTTGCTGGTGCTCGGCGTCGGCCTGTGGCTGCGCCGCCGCTTCAAGAATGCGCGCCTGGCCAAACAGGTTTACGCCGACGAGCAAGCCGCCAAAGCCTTGCAATTGCAGCAAGCCGAACAAGCGAAAGACGCCGAACCTAAGACGCCAGCCGAATAAAGCGCTGGCGACAAACATACAGTCCGATTGCACTGAGCAGGCTGTAACCAAGAAGGCCCGCCCAGATCACCGGGCTGGCCGGCCATAGCCCGACCAGCGGCGCCAGCCACACCAACGGCACGTTCAACACCAGCCGCAGCAGCTCGACCTTCAGCGCCCATGGGCGATTCTCCAGCACCACGCCCAACGCAAACACGCCCAGCGCCACCACCATCCAGCCGAGCACCAGCGCAGCGGTTGGCAGAGTTCTCTCCAGATTCATCAGATAACTGCCAAGCGCGATATACACGCAGAACTGCATGGCCACGTACCCCTGCTGGCACCGTTCAAGCGGCACCTCGAATTTGCGGAAGCGGGCCAGATCCGGTTTGTTGATCGGGTACTGCGCCGCGACATCCGCTGGCCGCCAACCGGTGCGCATGAACCAGATCCGCAGCTTGTCCCAGCGCCTCTCGGCCCGACGCGCGTCATCCCACAACTGCGCATAAAACTGCAGATTGGCCCACAGCGGATTCCAGCTCGCCAGCGGCGTGGTCACGCCGAAAATCACCGGCTCCTTGTCGTCCTCTTCCTGAAACGTGCCGAACAGCCGGTCCCAAAGAATGAACACCCCGCCGTAGTTGCGATCCATGTAGAGAGCGTTCTGTGCATGGTGAGCCCGATGATTGGACGGCGTGACGAAAAACCACTCGAACCAGCCGAGCTTGGGAATGTGCCTGGTGTGTACCCAGAATTGATAGAGCAGATTGAGCGCCGCGACACTGACGAACACCAGCAGCGGCACGCCGAGCACGGCCAGCGGCAGGTAGAAAATCCAGCTGAGCAGAAACCCGGTGCTGGTCTGGCGCAACGCGGTGGAGAGGTTGTACTCCTCGCTTTGGTGATGCACCGAATGCGCGGCCCACAGAATGTTGCGCTCATGGCCCATGCGGTGCAGCCAGTAGTAGCAGAAGTCATAGAGCACGAAGGCCAGCCCCCAGACCCAGGCACTGTCCGCGGGCAGCCGGAACAAGGCCAGATGCTCCAGGGCGAAGGCATAGGTCACCAGCCCCACGCCTTTGGTCAACAGCCCGGTGGTGGTCGACAACACACCGGTGCTGATGCTGTTCACCGCATCGGCAAGGCGATAGTTGCTGACCCCGCGCCAGCGGTCGGCAAGCAGCTCCGCCGCGATCAACACAAAGAAAAACGGCACCGCATACAAAATGAGATCCATGACGCGCCCCGCTCGCAATCGTATGGAACAGATCCTAGGCTCCGCGCCCTTTTAACCCTATGGCAACGCACGACAATTTAGTGGACATTTAGCGCCATGAATCTGGAGAGAAACCCATGAGCAAAAAAGTTGCAGTGATCCTGTCCGGCAGTGGCGTATACGACGGCGCCGAAATCCAGGAAAGCGTCATCACCCTGCTGCGCCTCGACCAGCGCGGCGCACAGGTGCAGTGCTTCGCCCCGAACATTGCGCAATTGCATGTGATCAATCACCTGACCGGCGAAGAAATGCCCGAGTCGCGCAACGTCCTGGTGGAGTCGGCACGTATCGCCCGTGGCAATATCAAGGACATCCGCGACGCCGACGTCGACGACTTCGATGCGCTGATCGTGCCTGGCGGTTTCGGTGCAGCGAAAAACCTCTCGAACTTCGCCATTGAAGGCGCTGGCTGCACAGTGCAACCGGAAGTGCTGGCACTGGCCGAGGCATTTGCCGAAGCGGGCAAACCGGTCGGCCTGATGTGCATTTCGCCGGCACTGGCGGCGAAGATTTACGGCCCGGGCGTGACGTGCACTATTGGCAACGATGCCGACACCGCCACGGCAATGAACAAGATGGGCGCCACCCACGAAGACTGTGCGGTGACCGAAATCATCGAAGACAAGGCGCGCAAACTGGTGACGACCCCGGCTTACATGCTGGCGCAGAACATCAGTGAGGCCGCTTCGGGGATCAACAAACTGGTCGATCGCGTGCTCGAACTGACCCACGAAAACGACGCCTGACACGGTCTACTGTAGGAGTGAGCCTGCTCGCGATGGCGGTGTGTCAGGCAACATATCTGTTGAATGATCGACCGCTATCGCGAGCAGGCTCACTCCTACAAGTGACTGGTGTTGGGGGTCAGGGCTTGCGGCTCAGGCGCGTGAGGATCCGGTCCAGCGCATTGGCGAATGCCTGCTTCTCGCGCTCGCCAAACGGCGCCGGGCCGCCGCCCATCTGACCCTGCTCACGCAGATCAGTGAACAGATTGCGCACCGCCAATCGCTCGCCCATGTTCTGCGCATCGAATTCCTTGCCGCGCGGATCCAGCGCCGCCACGCCCTTCTTTACCAAACGATCGGCCAGCGGGATATCGCTGCAAATCACCAGCTCACCCGGCACTGCGTGCTCGACCAGATAATCGTCCGCCGCGTCCGGACCGCTCGGCACCACGATCAGTTTGACGATGGCCAGCCCCGGCTTGATCTGCGGCTGCCCGGCCACCAGCACCACTTCGAACTGGCGCTTGAGGGCGAACTTCACCACCAGATCCTTCGCCGCCCGTGGGCAAGCGTCGGCATCGATCCATACACGCATTATCGTTTTCCTCTTTCCAGAAGCATCGCGGGCAAGCCCGCTCCCACAGGTTACGCGCAACCCTGTGGGAGCGGGCTTGCCCGCGAATGTGAGCGCAGCGAATGCTGTTAAACGACTACCCGCCGCTTCTCCGCCACCCAACTGCGCCCATACAACACCACAATCGCCAGGATCGCCACCGCCTGCGCCGTCAGCGAATAGGCATCGGCGTGAATGCCCAGCCAATCGAATTCGAAGAACGCCACCGGCCGCGTGCCGAAGATCCCGGCTTCCTGCAACGCCTTCACGCCATGCCCGGCAAATACCACCGACAACGCGCACAGAAGCGCTGCGTTAATGCTGAAGAACAGCGTCAGCGGCAGTTTCGCCGAACCGCGCAGGATCACCCACGCCAGACCGACCAGCAGCACCAGCGCCGTCGCACCACCGGCAAGCACCGCGTCATGCCCGGCCGGGCCGGCCTGCAGCCACAGGGTTTCGTAGAACAGGATCACTTCGAACAGCTCGCGATACACCGAGAAGAACGCCAGAATCGCAAAGCCGAAACGCCCGCCACCGCCGACCAGACTGCTCTTGATGTAATCCTGCCAGGCCGCTGCATGCCGGCGATCATGCATCCACACGCCCAGCCACAACACCATGACACTGGCGAACAGCGCCGTCGCGCCTTCCAGCAGTTCACGCTGCGAGCCGCTGACGTCGATCACATACGCCGCCAGCGCCCAGGTGCCGAGGCCGGCCAGCAGCGCCAGGCCCCAGCCGACGTTGACGCTGCGCACCGCCGATTGCTGGCCGGTATTACGCAGAAAGGCAAGAATCGCCGCCAGCACCAGAATCGCTTCCAGACCTTCGCGCAGCAGAATCAACAGACCGGAGATGTAGCTCAGCGACCAGCTCAAACCGTCACTGCCGAGCAACCCGGCAGACTCCTTGAGTTTGGCCTTGGCGGCGTCCAGACGCTGCTCGGCCTGCGCGACCGGCAAGCCGTCCTGCAACGATTGCCGATAAGCCATCAGGGATTTTTCGGTGTCCTTGCGCACGTTGGCGTCGACGTTATCCAGCGAGCTTTCGACCAGCTCGAAACCTTCCAGATAGGCCGCGACCGACAGGTCGTACGCCTGATCGCGTTCACCGGCGCGGTACGCGGCAAGACTCTTGTCCAGGGTTGCGGCGGTGTAGTCGAGCAACTGCGCCGGGCCACGCTTGACCTGCGGCGGCTGCGCGCGCTGCGCACGGAACGTCGCTGCGGCTTGCGGACCATCGGCGGCCTGCACTTCGGCCGGGGTCTGGCGCGCCAGGTCGGCGATGTTGTAGGTCTTTTCGGCTTTGGCCGCCGTCGGATCAGCGCTGAAGCCGGCGATGTAAGTCGCCAGATCCCAACGCTGACGATCATCGAGCTGATCGGCAAACGCCGGCATGTCGGTGCCTTCAACGCCCTGACCGAGGGTGTTGTAGATCGCATACAGACTCAGATGATCCAGCCGCGCCGCGTCACGCAGGTTAGCCGGCGCCGGGGTCATGCCGAGGCCCGCCGGGCCGTCACCGGCGCCGCTGTCGCCGTGGCACACCGAGCAATTCTGCGCATAGAGCGGCGCACCCCGGGCAGGGTCGGGAGTAATGATCGGCGCTTGACTGACCTCATACGCCACCGCCAGTTGCGCGCCCAGTTGCCGCGCCTGACGGGCCACCTCGGCGCCATCCTGCTTCGCAGTGATCGCCGCCTGCAAAGCGCTGACACCTTGCTCCAGCGCAGCCTTTTCCGGCTTGGCCGGCATGCCGCTGATCAAGCCTTGCAAAGCCCGCATGAATTCCAGTTGCTCGCGGTATTCGGAATCATCGACAACCTTGCCCGCCGCTACCGTCGGCGGGTAGTCGGCGCTGATGTAATCAAGCAGGTGCAGCGCTTGCGGGGCGCCTTCCACAGTATCGGCCAGCAGATTGAAGCTGCTCAGGGCAATCAACGGGAACACCAGCCAGGCCAGAAAACGGGACGAGGCAGTCATGAAGAATTCTCAAATGGAAATGCGAAGTTACATATTGTTCACTTCGAACGCGTTTCCCTCAAGCTTTGTCGGCATTTAGCGCAACGTGGCGCCATCCATAGCGTTCCGGCAGTTACAAAGCGCCCCTATAATGCGCCATCATTTCGCCTGCTCCGGTCAAGGAAGAACCCGTTATGCGCCACTGTCTGCTGCCGTTCCTGCTGATCGCTGCACTTGTGCAGCTCAGTGGTTGCGCCGCTTACCGCGATTACGACCTGGAACTGCAGCAAACCACGCAACAGCTCAAGGCCGGCAATATCGACGGCTCACTGGCCTTGATAGAGGCGCATAACCCGGATGAAGAGAAAGATTTGCTCTACTACTTCGAGAAGGGTGCGGTGCTGAGCGCGGGCGGTGATTTGCCACAGAGCCAGATCGCCTGGCGCAGCGCTGAGCAGATGGTCATACAACGCCAGGACACCCTCGAAACCACCGGCGACAAGCTGCTCGCGGCCATGGGCAATCATTGGGGCAGCATCATCAATGACAAGCTGCGCCGCTACGATGGTTACGACTACGAAAAAGTCATGCTGACCACACAAATGGCCCTCAACCAACTGGCCATGAATGACTTTGACGGCGCCCGGGCCGACATCAAGAAAACCCACGAGCGCGAGGCGCTGATCGCCCGGCAACGGGAGCTGGAATACGAGCGTGTCGAAGAAGCGGCCAAGGCCAGCGGCGCCCGCGTCCATTACAAGGATCTGCAAGGCTACCCGGTGGTGATGCTGGAATCACCCGCCGTCATGGCGTTGAAGAACGGCTACCAAAGCGCATTCAGTCACTACCTCGCCGGTTTCACTTACGAAGCACTGGGCGAGAAAGATCTGGCGGCGCCCGGCTATCGTCAGGCGATCGAACTGCGCCCGGACATGGCGTTTTTCCAGCAAGCCTTGCGCGACCTCGACAGCCCTGGCCTGAAAGCCGACGAAAGTGATGTGCTGATCATCGTGCAGAGCGGCCTGGCGCCGGCCCGCAGTTCGGTGCGCGTGCCCTACCCGGTGAAGCTCGCGGACGGGCAAGTCATCGTCGCCAATGTTTCGTTTCCCGTGATGGTTCCCGACAGCTCGACTCCGGCATTCAATCAAATGACCATCGATGGCCGTCAGAAAAAGCTGATCGCGGTCAACAGCATTACCGACATGTCCCTGCGCACCCTGCGTGACGACATGCCGGGCATTATCCAGCGCACAACCTATCGGGCATTTCTGGCGGCCGATGTTCAGGCCACGGACAATCGACGCGATCCGAGCAAAGCCTCCTACGTCACTCACTGGGACGGTTTCGAGCAGGCCGACACCCGCACCTGGCGCACCCTGCCTAACCTCACTCAGGTTGTGCGCCTGCGTTTGAAAAAAGGTGACCGCCTGATCAGCCTGCCCAACGCGCCCGGGGTTGCGCCACTGAAGATCCGCATCGACCAGAACCGCCAGGTCATCGGCCTGCGTGCCTTGGGTGATCGGGTGTTTGCCAATGGCAGCGCATTCCAGTCAAACGGAGCGCCAGCAAAGAGCGTGGTATCCAGCCTGAAATAAGTAATGGCACCAAATTAACAAGTGCAACTAAAAAGCTATTACATAGCCATCATCCGCCGTTTATAATGCCGCGCCCTCGCTATCGCGAAGCGGCATTAAAGCTCCTCTGGTTATGAGGAATTGGCAGGAGGCCAACGCCGCTGTCGATGGGTCACATCAGCCCGACCAGCATTCGCGGCTGTATTACTCCAGGGAAGAAGTACCCCATGGCATTCCGCGCTCCCACTCTGATTGCGCTCAGCGCTGTCACTCTGCTGTCCGGCTGTTCGGCGTTTCGCAACTACGACTCGGAACTCGCACAGACCAACCAGCAACTGGCCACCGGCAATGTTGACGCCGCGCTGACCCTGCTGGAAAAGAACAACACCGGCGCCGACAAAGACCTGCTCTATTACTTCGAGAAGGGTGAATTGCTGCGTGCCAAGGGCGACCTGTCCGGCAGCCAGAATGCCTGGACCAGTGCCGATCAGGTGGTGGGCAAGTGGGAAGATTCGGTCAAGCTCGACACCGACAAGTACCTGGCCCAGTTCGGCAGTTTCCTGGTCAACGACAAGGTGCGTCGCTACGAAGGCTACGACTACGAAAAAGTCATGCTGACCACGCAGATGGCCCTCAACCTGTTGGCGGTCAACGACTTCGACGGCGCACGGACCGCGATCAAGAAAACTCACGAGCGTGAAGCGGTGATCGCCGAGCTGCGTGACAAGGAATACCTCAAAAGTGAGGAAGAGGCCGAGAAAGAAGGCATCAAGACGCAATACAAGGACCTGCAAGGCTATCCGGTCGCCAGCCTCGACGCACCGGAAGTGGTGGGCCTGAAAAACAGCTATCAGAGTGCGTTCAGCCATTATCTGTCCGGGTTCGTCTATGAAGCCCTGGGCGAGAAAGGCCTGGCTGCACCGGGCTACCGCAAGGCCGCCGAGCTGCGCCCGAACACGCCACTGCTGGAGCAGGCGCTGGTCAACCTCGACAAGCCGGGCAAGTCCGACGACAGCGACATCCTGATCGTGGTGCAAAGCGGTCTGGCGCCAGCCCGCGATTCGATCCGCGTGCCGTTGCCATTGCCGATTTCCAACAACGTGGTGATCACGCCGCTGTCGTTCCCGATCATCAAACCCGACACCTCCACCGCGCCATTCGCG
This sequence comes from Pseudomonas sp. IT-347P, assembly GCF_949768005.1. Taxonomy (NCBI): domain Bacteria; kingdom Pseudomonadati; phylum Pseudomonadota; class Gammaproteobacteria; order Pseudomonadales; family Pseudomonadaceae; genus Pseudomonas; species Pseudomonas sp. IT-347P. The sequence goes on along the minus strand of NZ_CATKPQ010000033.1, from coordinate 349,164 downwards.
CAGATTGGTGTCGACGGTCAGCAAGTCGATCTGACCGCACTCAACAGCACCACCGCCATGTCCCGCCGCGCCCTGCGTGACGACATGCCGGGGATTATCCTGCGCACCACCGTACGAGCGATCACCAAAGGCGTGGCGCAGAAGAAGATCAACGAAACCAACCCACTGGCCGGTCTGGCCGTCGGTATCTCTTCAGCTGTGCTCGAAGGTGCCGATACCCGTACGTGGCGAACCCTGCCGGACAACACCCAAGTAGTGCGTCTGCGTTTGAAAAAGGGCGAGCATCAAGTCAGTCTGCCGAGCGCCGTCGGTGGTTCGGTGGTCAAGGTCACGGTCGATCAGCGTTATCAAGTGATCAGCCTGCGCGCCGTCGGCAACCAGGTGTTCGCCGGTGGCCTCGCCGCACACGTCATCCCGAGCGCCAGCGCGACCAACGTCGCCAGCCTCAAACAACCTTAAGAACGGAGTCTTTGCATGCGCTTCAAACTCATCGCCGTCGCCGCCCTCGCCTTGCTGGCGAGCGGCTGCGCCACCCCGCCACCGCCAGAGCCGGGCAGCGCCGCGAGCAAAGTCGTGGCCATGGGCCCGCAGAAACACATCGTCGTCGGCGCCATGCGCGTCGCCCGCGAAAACGGCTTCATGACGGTCAACGTGCAGTTGAGCAACACCCTCAACAGCAACAAGATTTTCTACTACCGCTTCGCCTGGCTCGGCGCGGAAGGCTTCCCGATTGCCGAAGAAGAAGTGTGGAAAAGCCAAATGATGTACGGCGCCCAGACCAGCTTCATTCAAGGCATCGCCCCGACCCCGAAAGCCGTGGACTTCCGTCTGGAAATCAAGACGCCGTAAGCCTGCCACCCTATTCCTGTTTTAGAGAGCATTCCCATGTTTGCACGCTTTTCCTGCATCGCCGTTATCGCCCTGCTGGCCTCCGGTTGCGCCAACACTTCGCCGACCCTGGGCAGCAAGAACATCAGCTACGGCGACACCAAAGCGGTTGAAACCGTGACCAACGAATTCGGTTCGACCGACCTGCAAATGATCGCAGAGTCGATGACCCGCTCGCTGGCACAGTCCGGCATTTTGCAGGGCCGTCCGGTGGTTCAGGTCTACGACGTGAAGAACAAGACCAGCGAGTACATCGATACCCGCGAGATCACCACCAGCATCAAGACGCAGCTGATGAAAACCGGCGTGGCCCGTTTCGCCAGCGACAACAACGCCATGCAGAGCCAGGTTGACCAGCTCAAGCTGCAAAACCAGAGCGGCCTGTACAAGAAGAGCACCGTGGCCAAGACTGGCAACATGGTTGCCGCCAAGTACCGCATCGAAGGCTCGATCAGCTCGATCGTCAAGCGCAGCAGCGATTACAAGGACGTCTTCTACAAATTCAGCCTGCAACTGATCGACGTCGAAAGCGGTCTGGCCGAGTGGATGGACGAAAAAGAGATCCGCAAAACCACGGAGCGTTAATTGATGCGCACATGGATTGGCATGATGGCCCTGGCTTGCGCGTTCAGCGTGCAGGCGGCGCCGAAAGTCGCGGTGACGGATCTGGCGTATCAGGAACGTGTGGAGCAATACATCCACATCGTTTCGGCCCAGAGCAATCACCGCGAGGGTTACTACAGCTCCAGTGGCTCTTCGAGCTACAACGAGATCGAAGCGAGCACCAGCTACATCGAGCAAGGCGAGTTGCGCAAATTCACCGGCGACATCAAGGGTGAAATTTTGCGCACCGGCATGTTCCAGCTGGTGCAGGGCACGCCGTACACCGCGTCGTCCAAGGGTGACGTCTACGATGTGATCAAGCGCATCAAGGCCGGCAACTTCAAGGGCGCCGACTACGTGCTGTTCGGCACCGTGTCGGACATCGACTTCACCCAGGACATGAACGAGCTGGCGCACACCGACAGCTATTCGGCAGTGCTGGGCCTGACGTTGGTGGCGGACTTCAGCCTGATCAACACCAAGACCTACGAGATCACCTCGGCCTTCACGGCGATGGGTGAAGCGCAGGACACCAAACTGGTGAACCATCGCGACATCAAGATCTCGCTGAATCGCCCACGGGTGGTACGTGACGTGTCCAAGGCCTTGGGCGAAGACGTGGCCGGGCAACTGAGCATGCAGCTCGGTGGCGGCGGTTACGAGCAGCCGCGTGAAGCACCGCAGCGCAATAACCTGCCGCGTGACACTGCGCCGGTGATTCTGCGCTAAGCATGATCGTTCCGACGGTCTGCGTGGGAATGCATGCCGGGACGCTCTGCGCCTCAGGCACAAAAAAGGCGACCCGCAAAGGTCGCCTTTTTTCTGCCTGCAAGGTTTACACCGCCGCTTTACGCAACGTCGCCATAAACGCCGCCGCACCGATGAACAGCCCGGCAAACGTGCGGTTCATGCGTCGCTGCTGCTTGGGCGTGCGCAGCAGACGCAGCACTTTCGACGCCAGCCCCGTGTAACCCGCCATCACAATCAGGTCGACAAACACCATCGTAGCGCCAATCACCACATACTGAATCAGCAACGGCGCATGCGGGTTGATGAACTGCGGCAGCACGGCGAGCATGAACACCAAGGCCTTGGGGTTGCTGATGTTCACCAGAAAGCCGCGGAACACTAGCGCCAGCGGCCTGCCGATCGGCCGTACCGCCGCGTCATCGCTCATGTCCATGGGCAGCGCACGCCATTGCTTGATGGCCAGATAGACGAGGTAAGCCACGCCGAACCATTTGATCGCGTGGAAAGCCGTCGCCGAGGCGGTCAGGATCGCGCCAACACCGGCGCCGACAATCGCGATCTGCACCGCCAGGCCGATCTGCAGACCGAGGGCGTTCCAGTAACCGCGCCAGAAACCGTATTGCAGGCCGCTGGACATCGACGCAATGGCGCCAGCACCCGGGGACAGACTGATCACCCAGCAGGCGGCAAAAAACGCCAGCCATGTTTGAAGCTCCATCGCACACCTCGACTCATGCTCGTGACAAATGCCTAAGCTAATGCGGGTTTGAATGGATGACTACCGATTTTTTGCTGAATGTTGCAGGTGCTGCTGAGGGCCCCTTCGCGAGCAAGCTCGCTTCCACAGTAGAGCGCAATCAAATGTGGGAGCGAGCCTGCTCGCGAAGGCGACAGAACAGATATCGCAGAATTACTTCTCGAAGCCGCTCGAAGGGAATACATCGGTCCCGCGCCAGCGCCGCACCGAACGCTGGAAGAACAGACTGTTCGGCACCTGCACCATGGCGCTGCCCGTCCCGAGTTCTTCAGCTTCGATCAACGTGGTGTAGAGCAGATTGATCGCCACCACCCGACCTTTGACGCCCGGCTTGTCGGTGGTGTCGACCAGCTCGACCACATCGCCCAGACGAAATGGTCCAACCGTGAAGATCAGAATCGCGCAGAGCAGATTCGACAGCACACTCCACATCGCGAAGAACGCCACCGCCGCTACCGCAACGAAGCCCGACAGCGCCGTCCACAACACCGTTGCCGAAACGCCGAGACGCTCCAGTACAAAGATCAGCGCACTGCCCATGATCAGCCAGCGCAACACGCCACGCAGCGGCATCAGCAACTGCGGCGGGAACGGATAGCGCTCACCCAACCGGGTCAGGCCTTTGGCGACGAAGCGCTGGGTGAGATAACCGGCGAGCAGAATCAGCAGAATCTGCACCGTAAACCAGATCGGCTCGACCCACACCGCTGGCAGCGGCAGCTTGAACGCTTCCATCAGGACAGCGCCTCCAGCTCCGCCTGCATGCTTTCGAGCGTCTCGAGGGCTTCCATCCACGCTTCTTCCAGCTCGGCTTCGCGAACCTTCAGCCTGGCTTGCTCGGCGAGCAGATCACGCAATTCATTCTTGCGCGCCGGCTCGTAGATCTCGCTGTCGGCGAGGCTGGCATCGACCTTGGCCAGTTTTTCGTGGAGTTTGCCCAGTTCGGCTTCGAGCTTGTCGGCTTCGCGCTTGTGCGGGGCCAGTTGCTGACGCAACGCAGCGGCCGCCTGACGCTGGGCCTTCTTGTCGGTCTTGTCCGGGTTGACCGGGGTGTTGCTGACCGGCGCGTTGCGTTGACGGTATTCCACCAGCCAACGCGCATAGTCTTCGAGGTCGCCATCGAACTCTTCGACCTTGCCGTCAGCGACCAGGTAGAAGTTATCGGTGGTGCTCTTGAGCAAGTGCCGATCGTGAGACACCACCAGCACCGCGCCGCTGAATTCCTGCAACGCCATGGTCAGCGCCAGGCGCATTTCCAGGTCGAGGTGGTTGGTCGGTTCGTCGAGCAGCAGCAGGTTCGGCCGCTCCCAGGCGATCAACGCCAGGGCCAGACGCGCCTTTTCGCCACCGGAGAAATTCAGCACTGGCTCATCAATGCGCGCACCACGGAAGTCGAAACCGCCGAGGAAGTCGCGCAGGGTCTGCTCGCGCTCGGCCGGCGCCAGACGCTGCAAGTGCAGCAACGGACTGGCCTTGGCATCCAGCGAATCGAGTTGATGCTGGGCGAAGTAGCCGACCACGGTGTTCTCGCCACGGGTCAGGCGCCCGGCCAGCGGTTCGAGTTCACCGGCAAGGTTCTTGATCAGCGTCGATTTACCCGCGCCGTTCGGCCCGAGCAGACCGATGCGCGCGCCCGGGGTCAGTTGCAGCTTGACCTTCTCCAGGATGGTTTTGTCGCCATAACCCAGGCGCGCATCGGACAGATCGATGAGCGGACTGGAGATCTTGGTCGACTCGCGAAAAACGAAGTCGAACGGCGAATCGACATGGGCCGCCGACAGCTCTTCCATCCGCTCCAGTGCCTTGATCCGGCTCTGCGCCTGACGGGCCTTGGTCGCCTGAGCCTTGAAGCGGGCGATGTAACTTTCCATGTGCGCACGTTGCGCCTGCTGCTTCTCGTAGGCCTGTTGCTGCTGGGCCAGACGTTCGGCACGGGCGCGTTCGAACGCCGTGTAGCCGCCGCGGTACAGGGTGATTTTGCGCTGATCGACGTGGGCCACGTGATCGACGACCTCATCGAGGAAGTCGCGGTCGTGGGAAATCAGCAGCAAGGTGCCCGGGTAGCTTTTCAACCACTCTTCGAGCCAGATGATCGCGTCGAGGTCCAAGTGGTTGGTCGGTTCGTCGAGCAACAACAGGTCCGACGGGCACATCAATGCCTGCGCCAGATTCAGACGCATCCGCCAGCCACCGGAGAAATCTCCTACCTGGCGATCCATCTGTTCATTGGTGAAACCGAGACCGGCCAGCAGCTTGCGCGCCCGCGCATCGGCGGTGTAACCGTCGGCACTGTCGAGTTCGGCGTGCAGACGGGCCAGCGCGACGCCGTCGTGCGCCGCTTCGGCCACAGCGAGATCACGTTGCACCTCGCGCAGACGCAGGTCGCCGTCGAGCACATAGTCGACCGCCAGGCGTTCGAGGGTGTCGACCTCCTGGCGCATGTGCGCGATGCGCCAGTCAGCCGGCAGCAGGCAGTCGCCCGAATCCGGGTGCAATTCGCCACGCAGCAAGGCAAACAGGCTGGATTTGCCGGCACCGTTGGCACCGATGAGGCCGGCTTTGTGGCCGGCGTGCAGGGTCAGCTCGGCGTCTTCTAGCAGACGTTGCGGGCCACGCTGTAAAGTCAGGTTCTGAAGTCGGATCATAATGGCGGCGGAGTCTACCAGCTTCGCTCACAACTGGCGCGAGTAGCACGATGTCCTCTGACCTGTGGAGCTTTTCCCTTGCCACCTACGCCCGACCGGGCGTGGAAGATGCCTGCCTGCAACTGCAAACGGCGGGGGCCAATGTGTGCCTGCTGCTGTGCGGTTTATGGCTGGAACAACGCGGCGTCACGTGTGATGAACACCGCTTGAGCCTGCTTCAGAAGCTGACCGAGCCTTGGGATACCGAAGTGGTGCAGCCGCTGCGCACACTGCGCATGCACTGGAAAGCGCGAGCGATCGATGATGCGGTGTTGAAAAGCATGCGCGAGCAGATCAAGTCACTTGAGCTTGAGGCAGAACGAGCATTGCTGTCACGGCTTGAAGGAGTGGCGCAGGCGTGGACGCGGAACGATACAGGCGCAAACACCTGGCTTGAAGGATTGGCCGGCGCGGCGGCCAGCCCGAACCGCGACGCGCTGCAAGTGCTGCGCGTCGCGGCGACCGGCACTTAGGAAGCGCTGGTCGGGTTGGTGCTGACGCTCGACGCAGCGGCTGGCGATGGCGCAGTCGAAGGGGTCGAGGTAGTGGCTGGCGCAGCGGCGGTTGGTGTGGTCGTGGCTGGCGCAGCAGGCTTGGCAGCTGGAGCGGTGGCCGGTTTCGCGGCAGCTGGTTTGGCAGCGGCAGGCTTTTTCACGGCGGGTTTTGCAGCTGGCTTGGCGGCCGGTTTGGCAGCCGCAGGCTTGGCAGCTGTGGTCGCTGGTTTAGCCGCGGCGGCGGCAGGTTTCACGGCTGGCTTGGCGGCCGGTTTGGCGGCGGCTTTCACTGCGGTTTTTGCCGCAGGCTTGGCGGCAGGTTTTGCCGCAGTTTTTACAGCGGGTTTAGCCGCAGCCGGTTTTGCGGCTGGCTTGGCAGCAGCAGTTTTGGCAGCAGGTTTTGCGGCGGGTTTCGCCACAGCTTTCGCCGCAGGTTTAGCGGCTGCAGTTTTCGCTGGGGCCGCTTTGCTCGCGGCGGATTTTGCTGCTGGTTTGGCGGCGGCAGTTCTAGCGGCTGGCTTGGCGGCCGCTGGTTTTGCGGCGGTGGTTTTCGCCGCCGGTTTGGCAGCGCTCGCCGCAGCCGGTTTTTTCACCGCAGGTTTTGCAGCAGTTTTGGCCGCTGGTTTGGCCGCTGCTTTTACCGGTGCCTTGGCAGCCGGTTTGGCCGCTGTTTTTGCAGCTGGTTTAGCCGCTGCAGTTTTCGCCGCTGGCTTGACGGCAGCCGGTTTTGCAGCGGCTTTCTTCGCCGGTGCCGCTACCGGTTTTGCGGCGCGGGTGGACAACACTTTGCCCACGGCTTCTTGAACACGACCCACACCCTGGGCCAGTTTCAGGCTTTCCTGAGCATCGCGCTTGAGTTGCAGAATGTAGCTGCGGGTATCCGACTGACGCTCTTTCAAGGCATCGAGCAGGTCTTCCAGTTCTTTCACTGCAGCCTTGGCTTTGTTCTGCGCCTTGGCTTTACCGGCAGTGGCTGCGTCCTGCAATTTGGTGCGGGATTTATGCAGTTTTTCTTGCGCCTTGCCGCGTTGCTTTTCCAGTTTGGCGAGCAGTTTTTCAGCATCAGCCAAGGCTTGCGAGCAAGCGTTTTCCAAATGCTCGAGCAGGCTGCCCGAGAGTTGTTGGAGTAAGTGCAACGGAGTATTTACAGGCTTCTTGGTGGCCGACATGGTTTACCTCCTGGCTGACGTGAGTGCGGCTCATACTAGACCTCTGCAGTTACCGCCGCTAGGGCATCTTGACAGTATCGATTGCGTTGCGTTGCACCGATTCGAAAATGTTCTGCGCGAAGTCAAAAGCAGTCCACCGTTGCAGACGTTCGCGCTGGCATAATCCACCGCATCTCAGGATGGAGAGTGCCCATGTCGCGCTACTTTTTTTTAACCCTCTGCATGATTTTTCCGCTCGCTCACGCCGACGAAAAAACCACCGCGAACGATGCTCACGATCTGGCCTACAGCCTCGGCGCCAGCCTCGGTGAACGACTGCGTCAGGAAGTCCCGCAGCTGCAAATTCAGGCGCTGGTCGATGGCTTGCAGCAAGCCTATCAAGGTAAACCGCTGGCACTGAGCGAAGCCCGCATCGAACAGATTCTGGCCGATCATGAAGCGCAAAATGCCGAGCACTCAGCACAGCCTTCGAGCGATGCGGCAATGGAAAACGAGCAGCGTTTTCTCAGCGCTGAAAAAGCCAGACCGGGCGTGAAGGAACTGGCTGACGGCATCCTGCTCACCGAGCTGACACCGGGCACTGGCGCCAAAGCCGGCCCCGATGGAAAAGTGCAGGTGCTGTATGTCGGACGGCTGCCGGACGGTACCGTGTTCGATCAGAACAGTCAGCCGCAATGGTTCAACCTCGACAGCGTGATTGCCGGTTGGCGCACCGCCTTGCAGAACATGCCAGTGGGCGCGAAATGGCGCCTGGTGATTCCATCGGATCAGGCCTATGGCGCCGACGGTGCGGGTGACCTGATTGCGCCGTTCACACCGCTGGTGTTTGAAGTGGAATTGCGTGGCGCGACGAGTTGAGCAGGCAATAAAAAACGGTGCGCTTTAGGGCGCACCGTTTTTTCGACCAGAGTCTGGAATCAGGCCTGCACCGGATCTTCCGCCTTGTGTGCTGTGTGCAGCACTTCAATCAGACAGTCTTCAAGCTCGAAGCGCTCGTGCAGCAGGCCACCGAGTTCCTTGAACTTCTCGGCAACGCATTTGCCTTCATCGCACAGATCGTTGAAGGCCAGCAGCTTCTCGGTGATGACGTCAATGCGTGGATAGATCGTCTCGGCGAGTTCAAGTCCGCGTTTGTCGTTGAACGCCTTGGCTTCACCGGTCAGCTGTTCGTAGATCTCAAAGTGTCCGGCCGACACGTAATCGACCAGCACGCCGCAGAATTCCTGCAAGGGCTTGCGACTCTCGGACAACGACTCAGGCTGTGCACCGAGTTTGTCGTAGGCGCCGATCAGCTCTTCACGCTCTTGCAACCAGCGGTCGATCAGCAGATGAACCCCACCCCAACGTTCCTGAGCATTCTGACAACTTTCGAGCATGGCGATCTCTCTTCCCTTGTGGGTCATGCTGCTCTACACCCGCGCCCCTCTTTTGGTTTTGGCTTGGGGGACGGCCGGGCAGAGCGTCATCGAGCAACATAATTCCAATGACACGTGCGGGCCAGATTATGCCCGCACGCCTATGGCTTCAAGGTACGCAGGAGATAAAGTTCATACAAGTGTTTAATCCCGCAGCAGCACCGGGTGCGACGCTTCGCCGCTCAGCGGTCGTTGCAGAGCACTCCAGACCAGCCGCAACAATTGATACACCGCCAGAATCGATACCGCGACAAAGAACAGCAGGCTCCACTCCGGAATGCTCAGGTCGAACAACGTCCAGGAAATTTCCGCACAATCGGCGCCGCCACTAAACATCCTTTGCAGTGCACAGATCCACGGCAGACCACCGAGCAATGTTTCGGGAGCCGGCGTGCAATTGAGCAACTGCAACACCGGATCGCTCTGTATCAGTACCTGCCGCCAGGCCGCCGTGGTGCCACCCAGGCTCGCACCCAGGGTCAACAGCCAGTAGAACCACAACCCGACACGCTTGGGGCCATGCACCGCCGCCAGACCGCTGCAGACACACAGCAGGGTCAGGAACAGGCGCTGCACCAGGCACAGGCTGCAAGGCGTCAGCCCGACGGCATATTCAAGATAATAGGAAGCTCCCAGAGCAAAGGCCCCCGCAGTGAAAGCCATGAAGAACAAGGAGCGTGAGCAGGCCAACGACATGGCTTTTCCGTAACAGTAGAGACAGACGGTTACGGTAGAGGAAAGCGTGTCAGCCTTTCAAGGCAAGGTCCTGCCGACAGTTCACCAGAGGTGTAGGGAAAACCCGACAGGTTCGAGAGGAATTAGTGTAGTCCTCTGTAGGACTTTGCCTCAGACGCTCACTGAAGTTGAAATTTCAGCCACAAAAGTCAAGCAAGGGAGCGAACTCCCTCGCCTGTTCAAGCGTGAGCCGGAACCGGCAGCGGCGCGGCCAGCAGGCGTTCGTCCAGCAGGCCCAGGCCTTCCTGGAACAACTGATTGCTGCGCTCGGTATCGCCCAACTGAGCGAGCAGGCGCGCCAGTTCCGCACAGGCCTCGGGATTGCGCTGCACTCGCAGGCTGCTTTCCAGATAATCCCGCGCCTTGCCCCACAGACTGGTTTGCAGACACAGTCGGCCGAGGGTCAACAACAAGCTCGGATCGTTCGGATGATCCTTCAGCCAGCCTTCAGCGGTTTGCAACTGACGGGCCGGATCGCTGCCGCGTACCAGACCGTAGAGACGGGCCAGATGGCTGTCGTACTGACGCTTGAGAGCGGTGCGCAGCACTTCTTCGGCCTCGACCTGAGCGCCCAACTGCCGCAGCTGTTCGGCATAGGCCAGCACCAGCGGCGGCTCCTGGCGTTGCGCCGAGGTCAGTTGCTCCCAGGCGCGCGTGAGCGACTGCAAACCCACGCTTCCATCCTCTTCACGCTGCGCCGCCAACGACAGGTTTTCACCCCAGGCGCGACGCTCAAGTTCGGCCAGTTCCGCGCGCGGCAGAACTTTGTCCTTGCGCAATTCCGGCAGCAGACGAATCACCGCCGACCATTCGCCGCGCTGCTGATACAAGCGCTGCAACTGGCGCAGTGTCTGCGCATTGTGAGGGTGGCGATCATGCATCGCTTGCAGGGTCACCAAGGCACCGTCGGTGTCGCCGCGGTCAGTCTGCAACTGCGCATGGCTCAGTGCGATGGCCAGCTCCGCCTGGGGCTGACGCTCAAGTGCACGCTCCAGCAACCGATCGCACTCTTCGTAATGACCTTGCTCGTTGGCCGCACGGGCAGCACCGAGGTAGTACAGCAAAGGCTGGCGCTCGGCTTCAGCCGCTCGAGACAAGTGACGCTGAGCGCTGGCCCAGCGACCTTCGGCCAGATCCAGTTGACCGTGCTCGATCGCCACCTGCACGCGCCGACTGCGATTGCGCCGCGACCATGGGTTGACGACGCCACTCGAGGTCATGACCAGCTCGACCAACGCCTTGATGCCCCAGATCAGCAGCCACAATACTGCGATCACCGCCAGCGTCGCCCACAGGCTCGACTCGTAGCGGAAGCTTTTGTAGGCCACCAGCACGTAACCGGAATGCTCGGCAACCGCCAGCCCCAGCGCCGCCGTCGCAGCGATCACCAGAAACACGATCACATACAGGCGTTTCATGGCGTGCTCTCCTGCGCAGTGTTGGCGGCAGGTTTGGCGAAAGGTTTCACCGACTCTTCGGCATTGACGTTGCGCCGCTCAAGATAGGCTTGCACCGCACTCAGCGTGCCGGCCAGATCAGGCGTGGTGACCGTGACCGGTTCCTTGCTCAACTCACCGACCTGTTCGAGCATCACTTTGCTTTGCGGATTGTCCGGGTTGAAATTGCCCTTGAGCACATCGCGCGCCTCAGCCAGCGCCTGGGTGTAGACCGGCGCCTGACCGTTGAGCGCTGCCCACTGCGCCTGCTCAAGCGCAAGGCTCAGGGCCAGACGCACCTGACTCAGGCTCTGCCCGGCCAGCAGCGGCCGCACATTCTTGTCGGCATTGAAATCGATACGGATGTAGCGCGAGACCTGATCCCACCACTGCGCCCAACGATTGGCGCCATCACCGTCGGCGGTCAGGCCCAGCAGCGATTCGCCGCGATCCTTGTACTCCGGCGCCAGTTCAGTGAGGTCGATGACCTGATCACGCAATGCACCGAGACGCAGGAACAGACCGGTACGATCCGGTTGCGCCGTACTGCGCAGCGCGACGAGGGTTTTCGCCACTTGCTCGCGGGCGGCGAAGGAGCCGGGATCGTTTTGCTCGCGGAGGATTTCGTCCGCGCCCTGCACCAGCGCCTGAGCGCTGCTGATGTCCTGCAGCGCCGACAGGCGCAGGCTGGCCAGCCGCAGCAGATGCTCGGCCTCAGCCAGACGCCAGTCCTTGCGGCTGGCACCGAGGACCGTTTCCAGGCGTTGATTGAGCCGCTGTTGATCGCCCTGAAGTTGCGTCACCAGACGCTGGCGTTCGGCAAGTTCGTCGGCACCCGGCAGCTGCGCGAGGCGCTCGGTCAGACGCTGCTCGTTGAGCTTCAGGCTCTGCGCCTGATCGTTCAATGCCTGCACCTGGCCCGACTGTTGTTGCGTATTGGTCTGCAGGTGACGGACCTGCCAGACACCCCAGCCACCGATCGCGACACCGGCGGCGCCGAGCAACAAGGCGACGATGGCCAATCCATTGCCTCGACGCGGCTCTGCGGCCGGCGGTGGAGTTTCAACCTGGGGTTCAATCACAGGCTGGGCATCATCTTTTGGCAAGGCTGTTTCGCTCACGTATCCATCCTTTGCATTAGAAAACGGGTTCGGGATGCTCCCGCAACGCCGTCAGCAAAGCCGCGGCACTCGCGCCGCGGCAATCCACAACTGTTTGAGCCCCGGCGGCACGTGCCAGCTCGGCGACCCTTGGGCTTGGTACAAACAACGGCAACGGCGCGATGCGCGGCCAGGCAGCGCCGGCCATCTGGCGCAGGTGCTCGAAACCCTGTCCACTGCTGACCACCAGCCCGTTCAAGCGTTCCGCTGCGATCCGCCGCAGCAGCGCATCCGGGGCATAGGCTGGCAGGTCGCGTCGATACAATTCCAGATACTCGACACTAGCACCTAGCTCACGCAAACGCTCGGCGAGCAGTTCACGTCCGCCCTCCCCGCGCAGGATCAACACCTGCGCACCGGGATGGCTGACCGCCTCACGCAGACGCGGTAATCGCAGCAATGCTTCGCTGTCATCGCCAGCCTCCGGAAAACTCGCGTCCAGTCCGTGATCGCGCAAAATCTGCGCAGTCGCCGCGCCGACACTGAACCAGGGCATCGTCAGCGCAGACGAGTCGCCGAGCAGATCCACAGCAATTCGCGCTGCCGGCTTGCTGACCACTATCACTGCGCTGCAGGCTGAAAGCCGCGCCATCGCCTGACGTATTTTGTCAGAGACCGGCAGCGGAGCGATTTCCAAAAGCGGCAGACAACTGCTGAAAATCCCCTGCGCGGCCAACGTTTCGGCCAGCGCCGCACAGTCTTGCGCAGGGCGCGTCAGCAGCAGGCGCCAGCCGGTCACTCGTGACCAGCCTCGCCGTAAACCGCTTTGAGAATGTCGTCGGCACCTTGCCCAAGCAGGTCTTCGGCGACCTTCACGCCCAGTGTTTCGGCATCCGCACGTGGCGCACGCGCCTCGGCGCTGAGCAGCTTGCCGCCACTCGGATCACCGACCAGACCACGCAGCCACAACTGCTCGCCTTCGAGTACGGCATAGCAGGCGATCGGCACCTGGCAGCCGCCATTCAAATGTTTGTTGAGAGCACGTTCAGCGGTGACGCGCGACGAGGTGTCGGCGTGATGCAGCGGTGCGAGCAAGGCGTGGATTTCGCTGTCGGCGCTGCGGCATTCGATGCCGACTGCACCTTGGCCACCGGCCGGCAGGCTGTCGTCAACACTGATCGCCGAGGTGATGCGATCTTCGAAGCCGAGGCGGATCAGACCGGCCGCCGCGAGGATGATCGCGTCGTACTCACCGGCATCGAGTTTGGCCAGACGGGTGTTGACGTTGCCGCGCAGGAAACGGATCTGCAGGTCCGGACGACGGGTCAGCAATTGCGCCTGGCGGCGCAGACTTGATGTGCCGACAATGCTGCCCGCGGGCAACGCCTCCAGGCTTGCATAGGTATTGGAAACGAAGGCATCACGCGGGTCTTCACGCTCACAGATGCAGAACAGGCCAAGGCCCTCAGGGAAGTCCATCGGCACGTCTTTCATCGAGTGCACGGCGATGTCGGCCTCGTTCTCGAGCAGTGCGGTTTCCAGTTCCTTGACGAACAGACCTTTGCCGCCAATCTTCGACAGTGGCGAATCAAGCAGCTTGTCGCCGCGACTGACCATGGGCACCAACGTCACCAGCAGGCCCGGATGGGCCGCTTCCAGACGGGCTTTGACGTATTCGGCCTGCCAGAGGGCCAGCGCACTTTTACGGGTGGCGATGCGGATTTCGCGAGGGGACATGGATCAATCCGTACTGAATAGATACGGCGGATAATAACAGCTCAGCCAAATCCACTTTGACTTGAATCAGAGTCGGCGCGGCCTCCCTGGCCTGCAATGCCCGGTAAAAAGGAACTGGGGTCGCCCGGAGTGACCAGGTTACAAGCCCTGCATCATCTTGCGCACACCGGCCACGTGCCGACGGCTGACGATCAGCGCATCACCATTGAGCCCTTTGAGGAACAGCTGAAAATGTCCCAGCGGCGTGCGTTGCAAACGCTCGATGCGGTCACGAGCGACCAGCGCGTTGCGATGGATACGCACGAAGCGCTCGCCGAATTCGTCTTCGAGGGCTTTGAGCGGCTCGTCCAGCAGCACTTCACCGGCCTCGTGGCGCAGGGTCACGTATTTGTGGTCGGCGATAAAATAGACCACCTGATCCAGCGGGATCAGTTCGATGCCTTTGCGGGTGCGGGCACTGATATGGCTACGTGGGCCGTTGCCACTTTCAGCAGCGGGACGGGTCAGGGCCGAGAGTTGCGCCCGATTGGGACGTTCAGCCCGTTTCAGGGCGTCATGCAGATGTTCGGTTCGCACGGGTTTCACCACATAGCCCACGGCGCTGGCCTGCAGGGCTTCCACGGCAAATTCATCGGGGCTGGTGCAAAACACCACGGCCGGCGGCGTTTCGCGTTCGCACAGACGGGCAGCCACCTGCAGGCCATCGAGGCCCGGCATGCGGATATCGAGCAACACGATATCCGGCTTGTGGCTGTCGATCAGTGCCAACGCCTCATCGCCATTCGTGGCGCCGGGCTCCAGAACTGTATAACCCTCGAGCTCGCTCACCATTCGGCTGAGGCGCTCGCGAGCCAGTGGTTCGTCATCAACGATCAGGACATTCATATTGCGCTGGATTCCTGCGTGAGTCTCGCACAAGGATAGCGTAGACAGGTGAAGTGACGTCCGTCACCGCGATCCACGCTAAGACTAGCCCGAGCGCCAAAAAGTGCCGTACGTCGGCCAGCAATATTTGCCAGTGTCCGGGTCGTACTGCTCAAAGCCCGCTGTTTCCTGCGTTTTTCACGGGGAATGCCGAAGGACAATTACACCCACCCCTCTTCTTATAGTCGGCGGCCAGACCTTTGCGCGATCCGCAGCCGCGTCGACCCTTATGTCCAACTGTAGACGCTCGTCGGGCTCATATTGCTCAATCGAAAAATATCGTTGCGCAAAACGCCCGTGGCCAGTGCTGACTATGGCGCACACAATGAGAAAAAAACGTATCGACCAGTGTCAGCGACAGGATTGGCAACCCTGTTATTATCCGCGCCAGCGTTTCACGCCTTTTTTCTTCAAGCCGATACGAGCGAATTCATGAGCACTGACAAGACCAATCAGTCCTGGGGCGGCCGCTTCAGTGAACCCGTCGACGCCTTCGTCGCCCGCTTCACCGCCTCCGTCACTTTCGACCAGCGCCTGTATCGCCACGACATCATGGGCTCGATCGCCCACGCCACCATGCTGGCCAAGGTCGGCGTGCTGACCGATGCCGAGCGCGACAGCATCATCGATGGCCTGAAGACCATTCAGGGTGAAATCGAGGCCGGCCAGTTCGACTGGCGCGTCGACCTCGAAGACGTGCACATGAACATCGAAGCACGCCTGACCGATCGCATCGGCGTCACCGGGAAAAAGCTGCACACCGGCCGTAGCCGTAACGACCAGGTCGCCACCGACATCCGCCTGTGGCTGCGTGACGAAATCGACCTGATCCTCGCCGAGATCACTCGTCTGCAAAAAGGTTTGCTGGAGCAAGCCGAGCGCGAAGCGGCGAGCATCATGCCTGGCTTCACCCACCTGCAGACCGCGCAGCCAGTGACCTTCGGCCACCACATGCTGGCCTGGTTCGAAATGCTCAGCCGCGACTACGAGCGTCTGGTCGACTGCCGCAAGCGCACCAACCGCATGCCACTGGGCAGCGCCGCGCTGGCCGGCACCACCTACCCGATCGACCGCGAATACACCGCGCAACTGCTGGGCTTCGACGCCGTGGGCGGCAACTCGCTGGACAACGTCTCCGATCGTGACTTCGCCATTGAATTCTGCTCGGCCGCGAGCATCGCGATGATGCACCTGTCGCGCTTCTCCGAAGAGCTGGTGCTGTGGACCAGCGCGCAGTTCCAGTTCATCGATCTGCCGGACCGTTTCTGCACCGGCAGCTCGATCATGCCGCAAAAGAAAAACCCTGACGTGCCGGAGCTGGTGCGCGGCAAGACCGGTCGTGTCTTCGGCGCCCTGATGGGCCTGCTGACCCTGATGAAGGGCCAGCCGCTGGCCTACAACAAGGACAACCAGGAAGACAAGGAGCCGCTGTTCGACGCCGCCGACACCCTGCGCGATTCGCTGCGCGCATTTGCCGACATGATCCCGGCGATCAAACCGAAGCACGCGATCATGCGTGAAGCGGCGCTGCGAGGGTTCTCCACCGCGACCGACCTGGCGGACTACCTCGTACGCCGTGGCCTGCCGTTCCGTGATTGCCACGAAATCGTCGGCCACGCGGTGAAGTACGGCGTCGACACCGGCAAGGATCTGGCCGAGATGAGCCTGGAAGAATTGCGTCAGTTCAGCGACCAGATCGAGCAGGATGTGTTTGCCGTGCTGACCCTGGAAGGTTCGGTGAATGCCCGTGATCATATCGGCGGCACTGCGCCGGCGCAGGTCAAGGCTGCTGTGGCGCGCGGTCAGGCACTGATCGCCAACCGCTAAAAGCCAAAAGCTTCGCGAGCAAGCCCGCTCCCACATTTGGATTTATGCCGTACACAGAATCTGTGACCGACATAAATCCCCTGTGGGAGCGGGCTTGCTCGCGAATACGATCTTCAGAACAGCAAAAAATTTATTTCTTGGCCGCGATCATCGCCAAAAACGCCGGCATTGCCGCTTCCTTGTCCACTCCAATCTTCTGCACATGCGGATTCTGCTCAAGTCGCTCCAGCAGCGCCTTCGCCTGTGGCATCTGCGCCAGCAAATCTATCCCGAACAACTTCTGCCCGACCGCACAGGCCAGCGGCACACTGTAGAGAAAGTACAAATCCGCGATGCTCAGGCGCTCGCCCGCCACATACGGGGCGAATTTGCCGTGCCGCCCCAGCGCGGCAAAACCCAGCAGCAATTCGGTCCTGGTCTTTTCCTTGATCGCCTCCGGCAGGGTCATGCCGAAAAACGCTTCGCCATAACAGGCGCGGCCCGGTAGCTCGATGTACAACTCGATTTCCTTGGCAATCGCCAGCACTTGCGCGCGCTCGAACGGATCGCTCGGCAGCAGCGGCGTGCCTTTCTGGGTCTGTTCGAGGTATTCAAGGATGATTGCGGTTTCGTTGATAAAACCGCTATCCACCCCCAGCACCGGCACTTTGCCGCGCGGGCTGATGGCCAGAGATTCCGGGGTTTGCGCCGGATAGAACGTCACCTCTTCGAACGGCAGGCCTTTTTCCAGCAGCGCCAGTTTGACCATGTTGTAGTAGTTGCTGACTGAGAATCCGTAAAGCTTGAGCATCACATAGCCTCCAGGCCGTGCGGGGTGGGCAGTGCCTGTTTATAGATCGCTCAGGCGTTTCCCGCCAGCAGCATCACGCCGCTGAATGCGGGTAAACTGGCGCCTTTCCATGAGGAGCCTGCCATGAGCGAGCCGACAGACATCGACAACGACGAAGAAGAGTTCACCGAGGCTACTTTGATCGAAGCCATCGAGAACCAGATCGAAAGCGACAACCCGCCAGCGGCCAAAGCGACTTTCAACAAGTTGACCCTTGTGGGCGTCGAGCGCGAAGAGATCCTCAATCTGATGGCACACGTGCTGGCTTACGAGATTGACGCGATGCTCGATGAAGACCGCGCGTTCAATACCGAATGGTACGAAGCGGCGTTGCGTGCATTGCCAGAACTACCACCGGAAAAGCAGTAACCCCGATCCTGTAGGAGTGAGCCTGCTCGCGATAGCGTTCTGTCAGTGAAGAATATGCTGACAGGCACTGCGCTATCGCGAGCAGGCTCACTCCTACAATGTTTGTAACGTATCCATCCGGCCAACTCCCGGGCCCCGACTACACTGGAATCCGCCTCAAGACAAAATCCCTGATCTGAGCACTGGACATGCCGCAAAAGCGGGTTCACCTTAGGGGCGCTGTCGTCCAATTCCTAGAAAGTCTGGAGTCCTTATGTCGCTTACCCCTGAGTTGGTTGCCGAACTGGAAGTCCTCGCACTCTTCAACCTGGACAGTTCCCAGGAAGGTTTGAAAATTCATCAGACCGCTGCCCCGAAACACATTGCCGCCGCCCAACGCCTCTTTGAAAAAGAACTGACCGACCAGCCCGATGGCGGCTATCTGACCAGCCTCGGTCGCGATGCTGCACAAAATGTGCAAACCGTGCTGACCATTCTGAGAGAGCAGGAAACCGCCTGATCCCCCTGACTTTGCCCACGGGAACTCCTGCCACGGGATTTCCGCGGGCTTACCCTGCCGCCCGCGATAGCAATCTTACGTCAAACAACAAATTCAGCTAAAAGTCCGGCTGCGCTAAGGCTAAACTGCCTCCCATTCCGAGACCCTCTACGTCCGAGCCTGCGAGCCGGTTTGAGCTGACATGACGCGCACCCACGAAATCCGCCCCGACCTGGACGAAGGCATCGACCGCAAGGTACTCAGCCAACTGCGCGCGCGTTTTCTCAAACTCAATGAAGGCCGGCTCGGCCGCGCCCTCGAAGGCTTGTCGACCCGCCAGCAGAGCGTGTTGACGTTGTTGCCGCTGTTCTTCCACGTCAACCATCCGCTGCTGCCGGGCTATGTCTCGGGCAGTACACCGGCCGGCCTGTCGAATTACGAGCCGGACGCCAACACCCTCGCCGAAGCGCAGCGCCTGACCCGTTCGTTCGCCTACAAACCGCGCCACGGCAGCAATCCGCCGCGACCGATTCACGGCCTGTTCCTGATGGGCAGCCTCGGCACCCTGGCGCAGGCCGATCAGAGCGACATGGACGTGTGGGTCTGCCACGCACCGGATCTGAGCGAAAGCGAACTCGCTGAACTGGGCAAGAAATGCCAGTTACTGGAAGCCTGGGCGGCGAGCCAGGGCGCTGAAGCACACTTCTTCCTGATTGACCCGGAGCGCTTCGTCAAAGGCGAGCGCGACGCCCAGCTCAGCTCGGAAAACTGCGGCACCACCCAGCACTATCTGCTGCTCGACGAGTTTTATCGCACCGCCATCTGGCTGGCCGGGCGCACGCCAATCTGGTGGCTGGTGCCGGTTTACGAAGAAACCGCCTACGACCTTTACACCCATACCCTACTGTCCAAGCGCTTTATCCGGGCCGACGAAACCCTCGACCTCGGGCACTTGGCGACCATTCCGCCGGGCGAGTTCATCGGCGCCGGATTGTGGCAGTTGTTCAAGGGTATCGAGTCACCGTACAAGTCGGTGCTCAAGCTGCTGCTGACCGAGGTCTATGCCAGCGAACACCCGCATGTCCAGTGTCTGAGCCTGCGTTTCAAGAAAGCGGTGTTCGCCAATCAGCTGGATCTGGATGAACTGGATCCGTACATGGTCGTGTACCGGCGCATCGAGGAATACCTCACAGCACGCAATGAGCCGGAGCGGCTGGAACTGGTCCGCCGCGCGCTGTACCTGAAGGTCAACCGCAAGCTCACCGGCAATAGTCGCACCCAGAGCTGGCAACGCTCGTTGCTGGAACGGCTGGCCAGCGAATGGCATTGGGATCAGCGGCAACTGACGCTGCTCGACAGTCGCAGTCAGTGGAAAGTGCGCCAGGTCAGCGCCGAACGCCGCGCGCTGGTCAATGAGCTGAACTACAGCTATCGCTTCCTGACCCAGTTTGCCCGCACCGAACAGACGGTCAGCCTGATCAACAAGCGGGATCTCAATGTACTCGGCCGCCGACTCTATGCAGCCTTTGAACGCAAGGCCGACAAGGTCGAGTTCATCAACCCCGGCATCGCTCCGGATCTGGCTGAAGACACCCTGACCCTGGTGCAGTCGCGCAACAAAAAGGAACCGGGGCAAACCCAGTGGGGCCTGTATAACGGCAGCCTTACCGCGCTGGAGTGGGAACATTTCGCGCCGATCAAGCGCAGCCGCGAATTGCTTGAATTGCTGACCTGGTGCCACCGCAACGGTGTGATCGACAGCAGCACACGTCTGGCCCTGCATCCCGGCACCAGCGACCTCAGCGAATTCGAGCTGTTCAACCTGCTCGGCAGCCTGCAACAGTGCATCGCCTTGCCCTTGCCCACGGTGGCCGAAGAGCCGCTGCTGCGCGCCGCAGTGCCGAGCGAAGTGTTGATACTGATCAACGTCGGCGTCGACCCGCTGAAACATCACCGCGACCTGAACATCCTGATGACCACCGAGCGCACCGACTCGCTGAGTTACGCCGGCGTGCGCGAAAACCTTGTGCTGACCCTGGATCAGGTCACGCTGAACAGCTGGAACGAAGTGCTGGTCAACCGCTTCGACGGCCCGCACGCGCTGCTCGATTGCCTGCGCGATTACCTCAACAACCTGCCGCGCGGGCCGTTGCAGCCATCGTTGAAGGTGCGCTGCTTCTGCCACAACCGCGCGCAGTTCATTGCCCGCCGCGTCGAGGAAATCATCGACACCGCGCAGAACCTGCTGCTCAGCGAGTTGAACCATCGTTACCTGATACAGGTGCAGCAGCACTATCACGTGTTGGAGTTGGTGCCAGGCCAGGTCAACCATGTCGCGCTGGCCACCCTGCCGGCCCTGCTCGATTACCTCGGCGAAGAACAGCCGCGTTACAGCCCGCTGCATCTGGATCCGATGGCGCTGGAAGATCACGACCTCGCATTGATCCTGCCGATGGGTCAGCCGGAGTGCATTCAAGTGTTCTACCGGATCATCGAGCAGCAGGCCGAGTTATACGTATTGGATGAGTTCAACGCGCTGTGGCAGCAACATTTGCCCTATCACGACGAGCAAAGTCTGTTGGTACCGTTGCAGCGTTTCCTGCAATCGATCCTGTTCCGCCGCGAAGCCGTGCTGCCGATGGACGCCGGTCCCGATGCCCGCCTCGAAACTTTGTATTACCAGTTATTGCCTTCCGGTCCGGGGCGCGCACGACGAGTCGAAGCGCGACCAGCACCGCAGACGCCGGTAAACAAGCCGTTCTACGACGTACAAGCGATCGTCGGCAAAGCCGCACCGGGCGAAGTGCAGGTCACCCTGTATTGCAATCAACGAGAGTTCAGCGAGCTGGAACATGGCGACCAGCTGTTCAGCGTGGTCGCCCGGGAAATCGTCGAGCAGCGCCGCGACAGCGAACGCTATCGCTGCTACATCACCGACCTCGACCTTTCTGGCCTGCTCGGTGACGGGCAGAGTTCAAGCAATCTGTATCTACGCTACAAGGCTGACCTGGAACGCGCCCTGAACGAAGCGCTCGAACAGGTCTGAGGCGGGTTACTCGCGGAAATCGCCACCGTTGGCCGGCTGCGATTCGACTTCCAGCAAAGTCAGTTTGAGGGTCTTGCCACCCGGGGCCGGCCAGTCGATGTGCTGACCGACTTTCAGGCCCAGCAGTGCACTGCCGACTGGCGCCAGAATGGAAATCTTGCCTTCGTCGGCATTGGCATCCTTGGGGTAGACCAGCGTCAGGTGGTAATCCTTGCCACTGCCTTCTTCACGGCAATGCACGCGGGAATTCATGGTCACGACATCGGCGGGCACTTCATCGTGGCCGACCACGGTATCAGCGCGATCCAGCTCGGTTTGCAGCGCAATCACGCCCGGCGCAGCCTGGTCTTTCTCGTTCAGGTTGTCGATCAGGCGCTCCAGACGTTGCACGTCCAGACGGGTAAGGGTGATGGAAGGTGCGGTCATGATCCGGGCAGACTCCTTTCTTCTGCACACAAAAAAAGCAAAACCCCGCCAAAAAAGACGGGGTTTTCACCAGGCCTCGATGGGTTGAGGCGTGTTCGGACACTATCACAGCTCAAAAAATATACAAGTCACGCCCCGCTGCCCTGCTTGCGCTGTGATGCCTGGGCGCAAATTACCCGCCGCCGCTCATCATCGGCGGAGCGCCATTCGCGAATATCCTCGACATGACGGAAGCAGCCGAGACAGACCTTTTGCTCATCAAGCCGGCACACGCCGCTGCACGGCGAAGGCACGGCCGGGCTGATGTTGCTGTAAAGCGGCTTCGGTGGACGAACTGGAGCGGTGTCAGTCACGGAATCACAGACCTTCGAAGTCGAATTCAGCGCCGGCCTGTTGCCTGACGATGCGCTCGAGCATTTCGCCCAGTTGCTCTTCGCTCTTGTCGCACATCCAGCGCTCGCTTTCTTCGTCGTAGTCGAAGTGGAAACCACCGGACACTGCCGCCAGCCACAGCTGACGCAGCGGCTCCTGACGGCTGAAGATCAGCTGCGAGCCGTTCTCGAACTTGACGGTAAGCACACCGGCCGAGCTCTCCAGGTCGATATCCAGGTCGCTTTCATCAAAGATGTCTTCCAGTTTTTCCTGGGTTTCATCGACCAGATCGTGGAAACGGGCTTCGGACAAACTCATTGCGGCAACCTCAAAAAATGTTCTGATCAGGCTCAAGCGCCGAAAGATACGGACGCTTTTGGCCGATTGCAAAGATTAACGACCAAGCACCCTGCCCCACTCCTGACACCAAACCCTAGGAGTGAGCCTGCTCGCGATGGCGGCGTGTCAGTCAACATATATGTATCTGACAAACCGCTATCGCGAGCAGGCTCACTCCTACAAGAGGTTGCGGCGGTTCGGGCAGCTTTGGGCAAGCCCCGCCGGACGGGAGGGCCATCACATAGGCAAGCCGCCGGGTGGCCGGTATACTCCGGCGCAATTAACGCATTTTCAAGGATTTCGCCATGAAGCGCCTGATCTCTTCCCTTGCTGCGCTCGTCGCGGTTGCCTGCCTCGTTTCGGCCTGTGGTCAAAAAGGCCCGCTGTACCTGCCGGATGACGATCAGGACCCGGCCGAGCAAGCCCAGTCTTCGCAGAAGCAGCCGTCCAAAGCACACAAGCACGACGTTTACCAATAAGGGATCGCCATGGACGCTTTTAACTACCGTGGCGGGGAGCTGTTCGCGGAAGGTGTGGCGCTGTCCGCCATCGCCGACCGCTTCGGCACGCCCACTTATGTCTACTCGCGCGCGCACATCGAAGCCCAGTATCTGGCTTACGCCGATGCGCTCGCCGGCATGCCGCACCTGGTCTGCTTTGCCGTCAAAGCCAACTCCAACCTCGGCGTACTGAATGTCCTGGCCCGCCTCGGCGCCGGTTTCGACATCGTCTCCCGTGGCGAACTGGAGCGCGTGCTGGCTGCTGGCGGCAGCGCTGACAAGATCGTCTTCTCCGGTGTCGGCAAGACCCGTGACGACATGCGTCGCGCCCTCGAAGTCGGCGTGCATTGCTTCAACGTCGAATCCACCGATGAGCTCGAACGCTTGCAAGTGGTCGCCGCCGAGCTGGGCGTTCGCGCACCGGTTTCGCTGCGTGTGAACCCGGACGTCGATGCCGGCACCCACCCGTACATTTCCACCGGTCTCAAAGAGAACAAGTTCGGCATCGCCATTGCCGATGCCGAAGACGTGTACGTGCGCGCCGCGCATCTGCCGAACCTGGAAGTGGTCGGCGTTGACTGCCACATCGGTTCGCAACTGACCACGCTGCCGCCGTTTATTGACGCACTGGATCGCCTGCTCGACCTGGTCGACCGTCTCGGCGATTGCGGCATTCATCTGCGCCACATCGATCTCGGTGGTGGTCTGGGCGTGCGCTATCGCGATGAAGAGCCGCCGCTGGCTGCCGACTACATCAAAGCCGTACGCGAACGTCTGAACGGGCGTGATCTGGCGCTGGTGTTCGAGCCAGGGCGTTTCATCGTCGCCAACGGCGGCGTGCTGCTGACCCAAGTCGAATACCTCAAGCACACCGAGCACAAAGATTTCGCCATTGTCGACGCGGCAATGAACGACCTGATCCGCCCGGCGCTGTATCAAGCGTGGATGGATGTCACGGCGGTCAAACCGCGTGACACCGCCGCACGCAAATACGACATCGTCGGCCCGATCTGCGAAACCGGTGACTTCCTCGCCAAGGACCGTGAACTGGCGCTGGAAGAAGGCGACTTGCTGGCCGTGCATTCGGCCGGCGCCTACGGTTTCGTGATGAGTTCCAACTACAACACCCGCGGCCGTGCCGCCGAAGTGTTGGTAGACGGTGATCAGGTTTTTGAAGTGCGCCGCCGCGAAACCGTGGCCGAGCTGTTTGCCGGCGAAAGCCTGCTGCCGGAGTAACCCATGCTGCTGCGTTTTACCAAAATGCACGGCTTGGGCAATGACTTCATGGTTCTCGACCTGGTCAGCCAGCACGCGCATATTCAGCCCAAGCACGCCAAGCAATGGGGCGACCGCCACACCGGCATCGGTTTCGACCAGTTGCTGATCGTTGAGGCGCCAAGCAACCCGGACGTGGATTTCCGCTACCGGATCTTCAATTCCGATGGCTCGGAAGTCGAGCAGTGCGGCAACGGCGCGCGCTGCTTCGCGCGCTTCGTGCTCGACAAGCGCCTGACCGCCAAACGGCAGATCCGCGTCGAGACCAAGGGCGGCATCATTGAGCTGGACGTGCGTAACGATGGCCAGATCGGCGTGAACATGGGCGCCCCGCGTCTGGTGCCGGCGGACATCCCGTTTGAAGCGCCGGCGCAAGCGACCAGCTATCAGCTGGAAGTCGATGGCACCACGGTCGAACTGGCCGCCGTGTCGATGGGCAACCCGCACGCCGTATTGCGTGTGCAGGACATCAACAGTGCACCGGTGCATGAGCTGGGGCCGAAAATCGAACACCATCCGCGCTTCCCGGCGCGGGTCAATGTCGGCTTTCTCCAGGTCATCGACCGCCACCGCGCGCAGCTGCGCGTGTGGGAACGTGGCGCCGGGGAGACCCAGGCCTGCGGCACAGGCGCGTGTGCAGCGGCTGTCGCTGCGATCAGCCAGGGGTGGATGGATTCGCCGCTATTGATCGACCTGCCCGGCGGGCGCCTGTCCATTGAATGGGCTGGCCCTGGCCAACCGGTGCTGATGACCGGCCCGGCAGTGCGTGTATACGAAGGACAAGTACGTCTTTGAGTGAGCAGAAACCATGACCGACAAGCCTCAGGTACCCGCCCGACAGTCCGACGAATCCGCGTCCGAGAGCCTGGAGGCGGCAGCGGTTGCCGCATACCTGGAGGCGCATCCGGACTTCTTCGTCGAGCACGAAGAACTGCTGCCCGCCATGCGCATTCCCCATCGACGCGGTGACACGGTGTCCCTGGTCGAGCGGCAGATGACCATCCTGCGCGACCGCAACATCGAGATGCGCCATCGCCTCTCGCAATTGATGGACGTCGCCCGCGACAACGATCGCCTGTTCGACAAGACCCGTCGCCTGATACTTGCCCTGATGGACGCCGCCAGCCTCGAAGACGTGGTGATCAGCGTCGAAGACAGTCTGCGCCAGGATTTTCAGGTGCCCTTTGTCAGCCTGATCCTGCTCGGTGACAACCCGGCACCGGTCGGTCGCTGGGTCACCCACGCTGACGCGCAAGTCGCCATCGGCGGGTTGCTCACCGAAGGCAAAAGCGTCAGCGGCAGCTTGCGCGAGCATGAGCTGGATTTCCTGTTTGGCGAAGAGCAGCGCAAACAGATCGGCTCCACTGCCGTGGTCGCGGTCAGCCATCAAGGCATCCACGGCATTCTGGCGATCGCCAGTCGTGATCCGCAGCACTACAAGAGTTCGGTGGGTACGCTGTTCCTCAGCTACATCGCCGAAGTCATGGGCCGCGTGCTGCCACGGGTCAACAGCTCCCTGCGCTCGGTACGCTGAACATGGAACGGCAACTGGACGCTTACTGCGAACACCTGCGCAGTGAGCGACAGGTGTCGCCGCACACGCTGTCAGCCTACCGCCGCGACCTCGATAAAGTCCTTGGCTGGTGCGTGAAGCAAAACATCAGCAGTTGGGCGGCGCTGGATATTCAGCGCCTGCGCAGCCTGATCGCCCGTTTGCATGCGCAGGGCCAGTCTTCGCGTAGCCTCGCTCGCCTGCTTTCGGCAGTGCGCGGCCTCTATCACTATCTGAATCGCGAAGGCCTTTGCGACCACGATCCGGCAACCGGTCTCGCACCGCCGAAAGGCGAACGGCGCCTGCCGAAAACCCTCGACACTGATCGCGCCCTGCAACTGCTGGAGGGTGCGGTCGAGGATGATTTTCTCGCTCGGCGCGATCAGGCGATTCTCGAGTTGTTTTATTCGTCGGGCCTGCGCCTGTCCGAGCTGACCGGGCTCAATCTTGATCAGCTCGACCTTGCTGACGGCATGGTTCAAGTGCTCGGCAAGGGCAGCAAGACCCGACTGCTGCCGGTGGGCAAAAAGGCCCGCGAAGCATTGGAGCAATGGCTGCCATTGCGGGCCATGACCAACCCGGCGGACGACGCCGTATTCGTCAGCCAGCAAGGCCGACGCCTCGGTCCACGGGCGATTCAGGTGCGGGTCAAACTCGCCGGCGAACGCGAGCTGGGGCAGAACCTGCATCCGCACATGCTGCGCCACTCCTTCGCCAGCCACTTGCTGGAATCCTCGCAGGACCTGCGCGCGGTGCAGGAATTGCTTGGTCACTCCGACATTAAGACCACGCAAATCTATACCCACCTGGACTTCCAGCACCTGGCGGCGGTCTACGACAGCGCCCATCCACGGGCCAAACGCATGAAAGGCGATGATTCATGAGCATCCAGTTGATCACCTTCGACCTCGACGACACCTTGTGGGACACCGCTCCGGTGATCGCCAGTGCCGAAGCGATATTGCGCGAATGGCTGAGCGAACATGCGCCAAATCTGGGCGCAGTGCCGGTGGAGCATTTGTGGGCGATTCGTGAGCGTGTATTGGCTAATGAGCCGGGGCTCAAGCACAGGATCAGCGCGCTGCGTCGGCGGGTGTTGTTTCATGCGATGGAGGACGCCGGCTATGCCCATGGCGAAGCAACCGACCTGGCGGACAAGGGTTTTGAAGTATTTCTGCATGCGCGGCATCAGATCGAAGTGTTTCCTGAAGTCGAGCCGGTGCTGGAGATCCTCGCCAATCATTACGCCCTTGGCGTAGTCACCAATGGCAATGCCGACGTGCACCGTTTGGGCCTGGCGGACTATTTCAAGTTTGCGCTGTGCGCGGAAGATATCGGTATCGCCAAACCGGATACGCGGCTTTTTCATGAGGCTCTGCAACGCGGTGGCGGCGTGAGCGCGGAAGCGGCGGTGCACGTTGGTGATCATCCGGGCGATGACATTGCCGGGGCACAGCAGGCCGGGTTGCGGGCGATCTGGTTTAACCCGGCGGGCAAAGTCTGGGAAGCGGATCGCCTGCCGGATGCCGAAATTCGCAGCCTGACTGATTTGCCAGCGGTGCTCGCACGCTGGAATACCCCCTCGAACTGATCCACTACCCCCTGTGGGGGCGGGCTTGCTCGCGAAGAGGCCCTGTCAGTCGACATATGATTTGAATGACACACCGCCTTCGCGAGCAAGCCCGCTCCCACAGGGGTTGTGTGCATTCATGGCTATATTCCAGGCATGAAAAAGCCCGCAGCGACGGCGGGCTTTTTCAGCAGGCCAGCAGCACGCCTCAGATAGGGCGGCTGCCGTACTTGTTGTCCGGCTTCTTGGGCGGATCGGCGACCACGTTGGCCTCCACTTCCTGCACCTTGCCACCGCGCGCAAGGAACTCTTCCATGGCTTTGGCCAGGGCGTCGCGCTCCTTGTTCTTGGCTTCGATGCTCGGCAATTCGTCTACCGATACC
Organism: Pseudomonas sp. IT-347P; assembly: GCF_949768005.1. Taxonomy (NCBI): domain Bacteria; kingdom Pseudomonadati; phylum Pseudomonadota; class Gammaproteobacteria; order Pseudomonadales; family Pseudomonadaceae; genus Pseudomonas; species Pseudomonas sp. IT-347P. The sequence continues at coordinate 321,506 of NZ_CATKPQ010000033.1, read as the reverse complement.
GCAGCCTTGGCTTTGCCTTTGGCAGCCGGGGCCGGGGTATCGTCACCGCCATCGTCGTCAGCAACGTCTTCCGCTGCTGCTTCCAGGCCTTCCTCGGCCTCGTCTTCGTCGCCTACTTCGAGGTCGTCGTTTTCCAGATCATCGTCGCTCATGTTCTACCTCATGACTTGCGAAAAGCAGATTAGTTATAGACCAGCTTTGGCGACTGTCGAAAGTCGCCGGAAAAAAATCGGTAACCATTGGTGACCAACGGTTTACGCCCCTTCACCGTGCAAGGTGGCGAGGACTTTACGGGCACCGCCATGATCACGGTGCTCGCCCAGATAAACGCCTTGCCAGGTTCCCAATGCCAGGCGACCTGCCGAAACCGGCAGACTGATCTGGCAGCCAAGCACGCTGGCCTTGAAGTGCGCCGGGAGGTCGTCCAGGCCTTCGTCGTTATGCTCATAGCCGTCTGTTCCTTGTGGGATCAGACGATTGAAGAATCGTTCGAAGTCGCGACGTACCGCCGGATCGGCGTTCTCGTTGATGGTCAACGACGCCGAGGTATGCTGCAGCCACAAATGCAACAGACCGACCCGACACTGCCTGAGTTCAGGCAGTCCGGCGAGTAACTCGTCCGTTACCAGATGAAAGCCCCGGGGCCGTGCCCGCAGGGTAATCAGAGTCTGTTGCCACATACAGTTCTCCGCACGTTCGGGGCGCATTCTAGCGCGCTCTGGGAAAAAACAAAGGCCCTAATATTCCTGCAATTGCGTAAGCCATTGGCCGCAGAAAAACGCCCGTCGTAAACACGACCAAAGCCGTACGAAAAATCCTTTCAGCTGCTCTCTTTGCGACAAATTCCAGACAAAAAAATGCCCGGCGAACCGGGCAAGTTTTTTGCTGCGCGTACTTACAGGTTGTAGCCGCGTTCGTTGTGTTGTGCCAGATCGAGGCCGACCGATTCTTCTTCCTCGGTCACGCGCAGCCCCATCACAGCGTCCAGGACCTTGAGGATGATGAAGGTAACGATCGCGGTGTAGATCACCGTGAAGCCCACGCCTTTGACCTGAATCCACACTTGGGCACCGATATCGGTAACGGTGCCGAAGCCACCCAGAGCGGGAGCTGCGAACACACCGGTCAGAATCGCGCCGAGGATACCGCCGATACCGTGTACGCCGAACGCATCCAGGGAATCGTCATAACCGAGTTTGCGTTTCAGGGTGGTGGCGCAGAAGAAGCACACCACGCCCGCCGCCAGACCGATCACCAGTGCCCCCATCGGCCCCACGGTGCCAGCAGCCGGAGTAATTGCAACGAGGCCAGCAACCACACCCGAAGCGATGCCCAGTGCACTAGGTTTGCCGTGGGTAATCCACTCGGCAAACATCCAGCCCAGCGCGGCAGCAGCGGTGGCGATCTGAGTGACCAGCATCGCCATGCCGGCGGTCCCGTTGGCCGCAGCAGCGGAGCCGGCGTTGAAGCCGAACCAGCCGACCCAAAGCATCGCCGCGCCCATCAGGGTGTAACCGAGGTTGTGCGGGGCCATCGGGGTGGTCGGGAAGCCTTTGCGCTTGCCCAGCACCAGGCAGGCAATCAGACCGGCGACACCGGCGTTGATGTGCACCACGGTGCCGCCGGCGAAGTCGAGTACGCCCCAGTCCCACATCAGGCCGCCGTTGCCGGACCAGACCATGTGCGCGATCGGCGCGTAAACCAGGGTGAACCAGATGCCCATGAAGATCAGCATCGCGGAGAACTTCATCCGCTCGGCGAACGCACCGACGATCAGCGCCGGGGTGATGATCGCGAAGGTCATCTGGAAGGTGATGAACACCGCCTCAGGGAACAGCGCCGCAGGGCCGGTCAGGCTCGAAGGCGTGACACCAGCGAGGAACGCCTTGCCCATGCCGCCGAAGAACGAGTTGAAGTTGACGACGCCCTGCTCCATGCCGGTGGTGTCGAACGCAATGCTGTAGCCATAAATGACCCACAGGATGCTGATCAGACCGGTAATGGCGAAGCACTGCATCATCACGGAAAGAATGTTTTTCGAGCGAACCATACCGCCGTAGAACAGCGCCAGGCCCGGGATGGTCATGAACAGCACGAGGGCTGTCGAGGTGAGCATCCAGGCAGTGTCGCCGGAATTGAGGACCGGGGCCGCCACTTCGTCTGCCGCCATTGCAAGGCTTGGCATTACGATAGACAACAGGGCTCCTAGCCCTGCGAATTTACGCAGAGTCATATTGTTTTCTCCTGGGGCGTTGGGGTTTGTGGCGGCTTAAATCGCGTCGGTATCGGTTTCGCCGGTACGGATGCGGATCGCCTGTTCCAGATTGACCACGAAGATCTTGCCGTCACCGATCTTGCCGGTGTTGGCCGCCTTGGTGATCGCCTCGATCACCCGATCCAGATCCTTGTCGTCGATGGCCACGTCGATTTTCACCTTGGGCAGAAAATCGACCACATATTCCGCGCCGCGATACAGCTCGGTGTGACCCTTCTGCCGGCCGAAGCCTTTGACTTCAGTAACGGTAATGCCCTGCACGCCGATTTCGGACAGCGACTCGCGCACGTCGTCCAACTTGAACGGCTTGATGATGGCAGTGACTAGCTTCATGAAAACTCTCTCCCGAATTGGTGGACTTGCCCCAGGAAAACAAACCCGACTCAAGTCTAAGCGCAGTGCCTGGCTTTGTAACGCATCGTCGGCCGTACCTGCCCGACTGACGCCAGCTAACCGCTGCCGACGAAACTCCCCGCTCCGTCTGCCGCACTGCATTCGTCACAGCGACTGCATCAGTGCATGGGTCGAAGGTGACTAAGCAGAAACCTTGCCATCTCGCCAAAACTTACTGAATTCAATCGCTTGGCCACTGCTGCAGGCACCCTCGTGTGAACGCTCATCCAGATACGCACAACAACGGTGCGTTGCCGTCCGTCCGCCTGCGCGAAAAGCGTGCATCCCTGACCACGAGATTGACTATAGACACTGCGTGATACACTGCCGGCCATTGTTTACAGGACATCCATCATGCTCGCGCCCAAAGACTTTCTCGACGCCCTGAGCGGCACCGCCTCCCGCCTTTTCAGCGGCGACACCCCGCTGCCGAAAGCCGAAATCGAAAGCCAGTTCAAGATGCTGCTGCAGAGTGCCTTCAGCAAACTCGACCTGGTGAGCCGTGAAGAGTTTGATAGTCAGATGGTTGTGTTGGCACGTACTCGCGCTCGCCTCGAAAGCCTCGAAGCCAAGGTTGCCGAGATGGAAGCGAAGCTGAATCCCCCAGCCGAGTAACCCCGCAATCCCCTGTAGGAGCTGCCGAAGGCTGCGATCTTTTGATCTCCAGCCCTTCAACCATCCCGGCAACGTCCTACACACTGCACCACCGCCGTCCGATTGCGCCGAAAAGCCCCGGTTTCTAAGCTCACCTGATGCTGAATGTTCAGCACCGGGTTTGGCGACCCGAACAGCTTAAGGCGCACGACAACCATGATGGCGGCTACATTTACCGCCACATCGCTTCATGGCGGTTGTGCGTGGGAGACCTTCGGGTCTGCCGGGTTCCTTTTGCTCCGGTTCGCCAACCCGCGTACAACTGCCACCCAATCGTTTGGCGACTATTGAGGGCAGCCCCTTAAGCAAGAGGAACTGCTCAATGAATCAAGAAGAGTCTTATCTGACCCCGCACATCTTCACCCGCCACAAACTCCCCCTCCACGCCCTCCTCATCCAGAACCAACCCTGGTTCTGCGCCCGAGACCTGAGCCGCCTGCTGCACATCTACCTCAACGAACGCATGCTGCGAAAACTCGACCCCGACCAATACCAGACCCGCAAAACCCTGATCCACAATCAAATCGAAAACACCCTGCTGATCAGCGAATCCGGCATCTACGCCCTCCTCGTCTACCACTACTGCCCCGAATACCGAGCGCTACGCGAATGGCTCACCCACCAGGTCATCCCTACCCTGCGCGACGCCCAACATCCCAGCACAAGCGAACGCCCACACCTCAGCTTGCTCAACTGGCCGGACATGACGTTGAGTTTGTTGCACTGGAATAATCAGCCGTGGATACGGTTGCAGGATGTGCCGTTGATGGTGGTGGAACGGGAACAGACCAAACGCCCAATGACGGGGCCATGGTGGAAAAGAGCTTCGCGGATGCTGCAATCGCTATAAACCCGCATGCCGGAGCTGGGCCCTGCGCAAATCGTAAGTCGATTGGAGATTCATCCAGAACTCAGGCGTAGTGTCGAGATGAGTGGCAAGGCTGATTGCCAGATCGGCGCAGATCCTGAGCTGGCATTTCACAAGCTTTTCGATCTCACGCGGGCCAGTTCGTGGGCAGGCCAGACCTATGACAGTCATGCCCAGCGGCTCCATGAATTCCTTATTCAGAACCTCGCCCGGATGAATCGGGCGCATACCATTGCGGTGCATTTTTCGCCTCCAGAGGCTGCATTGAGTGGCCAAACTGGAACATCCGACTCCCGGATACAAGACCTTCATACCCCTTTCGCCGGCGTCCTACACCTATTAGGGCATGGCCCTACAAACATCAGCGTCTGCGCCTGATTACGCGACTTTTCCTCCTTGTACTACGGTGGCCAACAAAGCATCTGTCACCCAAAAAACGAGGCCTCAATGAAAGACAAAAAGAGACGGGCAAAGCTCGAAGAGATTGTTGGATATCACGCTGAAGCACTTCGGTTAGCCGGAGGTATTTCAGCCAATCAGCGTCATTTTATTGAGGTAGCGGCCAAGTACGGTAAAGAACTCGAACCGAATGGTTGGCTGGCCGGGGGAGGAAGCCAAGTAAGAAATCTCGAAGAAGAAAACTAATGTGGCGCCTCTACTGAACGTGGAAGGGCACCTTGGCAACATCCAGTGAAGGTTTGCCCTCGCATCCGTGTCGCCTGGATTCGCTCTCCCAACTACCCTTCAAAAACCCGCAGGAAGCGGCTCCCCGATTCAGCTCAAGGAACGACCATGTCCCTCTCCATCGTCCACAGTCGCGCCCAGATTGGCGTGGAAGCCCCCGCTGTCACCGTCGAAGTCCATCTGGCCAACGGTCTGCCGTCGCTGACCATGGTCGGGCTGCCCGAGGCGGCGGTGAAGGAGAGCAAGGATCGGGTGCGCAGCGCGATCATCAATTCCGGGCTGCAGTTTCCAGCGCGGCGAATCACCCTGAATCTGGCGCCGGCGGATCTGCCCAAGGACGGCGGGCGGTTTGATCTGGCGATTGCCTTGGGGATTCTGTCGGCGAGTGTGCAGGTGCCCTGTCTGACGCTGGATGAGGTGGAATGTCTGGGTGAGTTGGCGTTGTCCGGCGCAGTAAGGGCGGTGCGCGGGGTATTGCCGGCAGCACTGGCGGCGCGCAAGGCCGGGCGGGCACTGGTGGTGCCGCGGGCGAATGCCGAGGAGGCGTGTCTGGCTTCGGGGCTGAAGGTGTTTGCGGTGGATCATTTGCTGGAGGCGGTGGCGCATTTCAATGGGCATACGCCGGTTGAGCCCTATGTCTCCGACGGACTGATGCATGCCAGCAAGCCTTATCCCGACTTGAATGAAGTGCAGGGGCAAGTGGCGGCGAAACGGGCGTTGCTGATTGCTGCTGCGGGTGCGCACAACCTGCTGTTCAGCGGGCCACCGGGGACGGGTAAGACATTGCTGGCCAGCCGATTACCGGGGCTGCTTCCGCCGCTGGCCGAAAGCGAAGCGCTGGAGGTCGCGGCGATTCAGTCCGTCGCCAGTGGCGCACCGCTGACCCATTGGCCGCAGCGCCCCTTCCGTCAACCGCACCACTCCGCATCCGGGCCGGCACTGGTCGGCGGCAGCTCGAAACCGCAACCCGGCGAAATCACCCTCGCCCATCATGGCGTGCTGTTTCTCGATGAACTGCCGGAATTTGATCGCAAGGTGTTGGAAGTTTTACGCGAGCCTTTGGAGTCGGGACATATAGTCATCGCACGGGCCAAGGATCGCGTACGTTTCCCCGCACGGTTCCAGTTGGTCGCCGCAATGAACCCCTGCCCCTGTGGATATCTTGGCGAACCGAGCGGCAAGTGTTCGTGCACACCGGACATGGTGCAGCGCTATCGCAATAAGCTTTCGGGGCCGTTGCTGGACCGGATTGATCTGCACCTGACGGTGGCGCGGGAAGCGACCGCGTTGAGTCCGCAGGTTAAGCCAGGGGAAGACAGCGCCAGCGCTGCGGCGTTGGTGGCCGAAGCTCGCGAACGGCAGCAGAAGCGTCAGGGCTGTGCCAATGCGTTTCTTGATCTGCCAGGGTTGAAGCGGCACTGCAAGTTATCCACAGCCGATGAGACATGGCTGGAGTCAGCCTGTGAACGGCTGACTTTATCGCTGCGCTCGGCGCATCGACTGCTCAAAGTCGCCCGGACACTGGCCGATCTTGAGCAAGCCGATGCCATCAGACGCGAACACTTGGCTGAGGCACTGCAATACCGGCCGGCGACACCTTAATGTTCGGTCAGATCAACCAGCGGCGTCTGCCGCACTTCGGTTTCGCGCCCGGCCTGAATCTCGGTCACGCGCTTCAAGGCGTTATCCACAGCACCCTTGTCTGCGAGCAGGCTGTAGCTGATCTGGAACTGTTTGTGTTCCTTGGGTGCAATGGTCGGTACCAGATTCAGCGGACGCTGATAGTGGCGGTTGTAGGAAAAACTGGTGCCCGGCTCCAGCCCGGTGACATAACCCTGCCCTTGGGTATCGGTGTTTTTCCACAGGGAGAACACCGGCAACTGCTGGGTATTGAAGCCCACGGAGACACCGAGGCTGCCCGCCTTGTTGTGCAGAACAGTCAGGGTTTCGCCTTTGGCGTCGGCGTAGGGCACGACGTTGTAGACGGTTTCGTCGTAGTCCTTGGTCGGGGCGCGATAGGTCTGCCAGTCGGCCAGATCACCTTTGGCCTTGTCATTGAAAGGCGACACCTGTTTCACCGGCGCGGCAAATCGTGCGCCCTGCTCGAGGAACGGCGTGCTGAAGTTGCTGTGATACAGCGCCTGGTATTCCTTCGGATAATCGCCGTTGTTGGTCAGCGTATCGCTGAGTGCGAAGCGTGCGCTGCCGGGCTCGGTGACCAGTTCAGTGACAACCGAGAAGTCGACCTTCTTGAAGGCTTGCTCCTTCAGCTCGCCGCGCAGGCTGATGGCGTAGGGCGGTTTTTCGTCGATGTGCAGCGTGACGGTACTGGCCGGGATGTTGGCGGCGCGACCATGCAAGGTCAGCAGCTCACCATTGTCCATGCCGGGATGGCCGACCCATTCGTACCCGCAGCGGGTCACCAGCTCATTGAAGCCTTCCAGCCAGCCCAGGCCACCGCGACCGTTAAGTTCGATGAAGGCCGGGTTGACCACCTCCTTGACCGGCGAATCCCAACCCATGCGCACGTTGCCAACAGAAGCCTGCAAGACGTTCATGCCTCGGGTCGGCACCACCGAAAGTTTCATTGTGCCGTTATCGATATCGACGATGCTGACACCTTCCTGCCGCCCACCGTGCAAGGTACGCAGGCTTACGGAGAAGGGTTTGTCGGTATTCACGCCGAGCTGCGCACTGGTGAGGGTCCAGTTTTGCGCGGGTTTGTTGGTATCGAGAAGGACGTAGTCCCAAGCCATGGCGTGGGAAGCAGCAGAGAATGCGCCGAGGGCGACGGCGAGTTTGAGCGGGGTCATGGCAGCAGCCTTTATTGGAGTTGTGCCATTTTTATAGCGCTGCGGAAACGTTTCAGCAAGTAGAGATGAGAGGCATATAGGGTGATTTGCTATGGATCGGCGGCGTTGCCTTCGCGAGCAAGCTCGCTCCCACAGGTTTTTCGGGTGTTCACACGATTTGTGAACTACTCCGGAAACTGTGGGAGCGAGCTTGCTCGCGAAAGCTATTTCAGGCGCGCATCAACGGAAGCGATCAACCTCCGAACGCAAATCCGCTGCCAGTTTCTCCAGCTCTTTCGCGGTAACAGCCAGGTTCGACACAACCTCACGCTGTTCACTATTGGCCAACGCAATGCTCTGCAAATTGCTGCTCAACAACGTCGCGGTGCTGCTCTGCTCCTGAGTCGCCGTGGTAATCGCCGCAAACTGCTGCCCCGCCGAACGGCTCTGCTCATCAATGCGCGCCAGCGCCGACGCCACGTTGGCGTTGCGCGACAAACCTTCCTGCATCAACACATTGCCCTGCTCCATGGTACTGATCGCGTTGCCGGTCTCCTGCTGGATGCTGTGGATCATGCTGGAAATTTCATCGGTGGCCTGGCGGGTGCGCGAGGCCAGGCTGCGCACTTCATCCGCTACCACGGCAAAACCACGCCCCTGTTCACCGGCACGGGCAGCTTCAATGGCTGCGTTCAGTGCCAGCAAATTGGTCTGCTCGGCAATCGAAGTGATGACGCTGACAATGCCGCCGATCTCCTGAGAGCGCTGACCCAGGGTGTTGATCACGGTGGCGGTGGTGTTCAGCGCGCCGGCAATTTGCTCAAGCGAGGACGAAGCTTCTTCCATCGAGCTGCGACCAATCTGCGTCTGCTGGGCATTTTCCTGTGCCAGACGCTGGGTCGCGCCCATGTTGTCGGCGATGTTCAGCGAGGTCGCGCTGAACTCTTCCACCGCGCCGGCCATGCTGGTGATCTCGCCGGACTGCTGCTCCATGCCTTCGTAGGCACCGCCGGACAGACCGGACAGCGCCTGGGCACGGCTGTTGACCTCTTCCGAAGAGCGGCGGATGTGCTCGACCATGGTCGACAGCGCCTGGCTCATCTGGTTGAACGCACGGGACAGCTGACCGATTTCGTCGTTGCTCGATACGTTCAGGCGCACGCTCAGATCGCCGGCGCCCAAGGCTTCGGCTTGACGCACCAGATCCCCCAGTGGCGCCAGTTTGCTGCGCAGCAGCCAGACCACAGAGCCAACAGCCAGCAGCATCGCCAACAGACTGCCGATCGCCAGTTGCGTGCCGACGCTCCAGGTCACCGCGCGAATCTCGGGTTTCGGCATGCTCGCCACCACCGACCATGGCCCGCCCTCGAACGGCACGGCAACGCTGTAGAAGTCTTCGCCCTTGTCACTCCAGAATTCGCCCTTGCCCGGAGTTTTCGCCAGGCCGTTGATGATCGGGGCAGCCTTGTCCAGCGTCTCGACACCCGCAATCGGCACCAGCCATTTGTTCTGCTCGTCGAGCAGCGCCAGCGAACCGGTCTGACCGATGCGGAAACGCTTGAGGTTGGCAAACTGCGCGTTCTGCGCGTCGGTGTAATCGAAGCCTACATACAAAACGGCAATGATCTTGCCGCTGCCGTCGCGCACGGGGGTGTATTGCGACATGTAGTAGCGCTCGAACAGCAACGAGCGCCCGACATAACTCTGCCCCGCCATCAAACGCGCATACGCCGGGTTGGCATGATCGAGCACCGTGCCGATGGCGCGCGTACCGTCCTGTTTGCTGACGTTGGTACTGACGCGGATGAAGTCCTCGCCGCTGCGCACGAACACCGTGGCAACACCGGCCGTCATTTGCTTGAACTCGTCGACTTCCTTGAAGTTGTTGTTCAGCACCTCATTGCCCAGGCGCAACCCCGGAGTCTGGACGCCAGCCACCGTCACCGGCTCGTCCGGATGCACGCTCAAGCCGCTGGCGAAGCGCTTTTCAAACAATCCGCTCAGGCGCAGCGTGCTTTCACGCAGCGTGCCGTGGAAGGTGCTCAATTGGTCGGCCAGCAGCCGCGCCTCACTGGCCAGATGCTCTTCACGGGTGGCGAGGTTGGCGTTATCCAGCGAACGCAGGGCGAACACCGTACTGCCACTGATGACAATCGCCAGTATTACAGCGAGCGCGAGGCCCAGCTGCGAGGCGATCCGAGCGCGAGGTTGAGACATGGACAGCTCCTGGCCGAGCTGCCGGATCCTCCTTGATCGCAGTCAATGCTCGGAAATTTTTAATAATGGGGGTGAATCGTGGAAACCGGCACGACGGTTCCACTTGCTCATAGTCGGCGGTAAAACCGAATACTTGAGCGCGCAACGAGGGTATGGCGTAAGGCCGGCATTGTGGCGGCTCGAACGTTTCAGCTCAAGCGCGCCACTGCCGGCAGCTCCATGGCGCGGACTTCGCCCTGCAGAAAGTCGCTGAGACGGCGCAAACGTTCACCTCCCGGACGGGTCTTTGGCCACACCAGGTAGTAATTCAGTCCACTGGCGACTGCGGTTGGCCACGGCAGGCTTAGGCGTCCCTGGGCGACATCTTCAGCGACCATCAACAGGTCACCCATCGATACACCGTAACCGCGAGCCGCTGCGATCATGCCTAACTCCAACGTATCGAACACTTGGCCGCCCTTGAGTGACACCTGCTCGGACAGCCCCATGTGTTCCAGCCAACTGCGCCAATCGCGACGATCGGGCGTCGGGTGGAGTAACTCGGTGCAGGCCAGTCGAGCCAGATCCCACGGCTGATCATTCAGCAGGTTCGGCGCACCCACCGGAATCAGTTCTTCAGGAAACAGCAGGCTGGCTTCCCAGTCTGGCGGGAAATGCCCGTCGCTCAACAGTACCGCGCAGTCGAACGGTTCATCGTTGAAGTCCACTGAATCGACGTCCATCCAGGCGCTGGTCAGTTGTACTTCGTTGCCCGGTTGCAAGTGACGGAAGCGGCTGAGCCGCGCCAACAGCCAGCGCATGGTCAGGGTCGATGGGGCCTTCATGCGCAAAATGTCGTCCTCGGCACGCAAGGTATTACAGGCCCGCTCCAGCGCACTGAAGCCTTCGCGGATGCCGGGCAGCAGCAACCGCGCAGCTTCAGTCAGTTGCAGATTGCGCCCGCTGCGATGAAACAGCCGACAGGCGAAGTGATCCTCCAGGGTCCGGATATGCCGACTCACCGCGCTCTGCGTAATCGATAACTCTTCGGCAGCCCGGGTGAACGAGCTGTGCCGCGCCGCGACTTCAAATGCGCGCAAGGCATACAAGGGAGGAAGACGACGGGACATACAGAAAGCTCCTATAGCGAGACGCGGCCATCCCGACGGAATTCGCTCATGATGAGTTTTAATCATGCCACCCATCCTTTTTATCCCTTTGTGCAACGCCTGCCAAGCGCCGAGAATCGACGCTCTCCTGTTCCCTCTGAAATTGAGTGGTGATGACCATGCAGCATCCTGTGCGTACCGAACTCTGGGCCATTCTGCGGCTGTCGGGGCCGCTGATCGCTTCACAGTTGGCGCACATGTTGATGGTGCTGACCGACACCCTGATGATGGCGCGCATCAGCCCCCAAGCACTGGCCGGCGGCGGTCTCGGCGCGGCGAGCTATTCGTTCGTGTCGATTTTCTGCATCGGCGTGATCGCGGCGGTCGGCACTTTGGTGGCGATTCGCAAGGGCGCCGGCGACATTATTGGCGCGGCCCGACTGACTCAGGCCGGTTTGTGGCTGGCGTGGTTGATGGCATTGGGTGCCGGGTTGTTGCTGTGGAACCTGAAACCGGTATTGCTGCTGTTCGGCCAGACCGAAACCAACGTCAACGCCGCCGGGCAATTCCTGATCGCGCTGCCCTTCGCCCTGCCCGGCTACCTGAGCTTCATGGCCCTGCGCGGCTTCACCAGTGCGATTGGCCGGGCGACGCCGGTGATGGTCATCAGCCTGGCCGGCACCGTGGCGAATTTCCTGCTCAATTATGCGTTGATCACCGGTATGTTCGGTCTGCCGAAAATGGGCCTGACGGGGATTGGCCTGGTCACGGCGATTGTCGCCACCTGCATGGCGTTGGCGCTGGCCTGGCACATCCGTCGGCATCCGGCTTATGACGCTTATCCATTGCGCGCAGGCTTGTCGCGGCCGAACCGGCAGTATTTGAAAGAGTTGTGGCGCCTCGGCCTGCCAATCGGCGGCACCTACGCGGTAGAAGTCGGCTTGTTCGCTTTCGCGGCGCTGTGCATGGGCACCATGGGCAGCACGCAGTTGGGCGCGCACCAGATCGCCCTGCAGATTGTCTCTGTGGCGTTCATGGTGCCAGCGGGGATGTCGTATGCGATCACCATGCGCGTCGGTCAGCATTACGGCGCCGGGCAGTTGAGCGATGCGCGGATGTCCGGGCGGGTCGGGATCGTCTTTGGCGCGGTGGTGATGCTGGGTTTCGCCATGGTGTTCTGGTTGTTGCCGAACCAGTTGGTCGGGTTGTTCCTTGATCACAACGATCCGGCGTTTGCCGAGGTGATTCGGCTCGCGGTGAGCCTGTTGGCAGTGGCGGCGTGGTTCGAGCTGTTCGACGGCACGCAGACGATTGCCATGGGCTGCATTCGTGGGCTCAAGGATGCGAAAACCACGTTCCTGGTCGGGCTCGCCTGCTATTGGCTGATCGGCGCACCGGCGGCGTGGTGGATGGCGTTCCACTTGAACTGGGGGCCGACGGGCGTCTGGTGGGGATTGGCGCTGGGCCTGGCGTGCGCGGCGGTGAGTCTGACGCTGGCATTCGAGTGGAAGATGAAGCGGATGATTCGGCTGGAGCCTGCTTCATCACGGCAATACGCCGTCGCACAACCGGAGTGAGATCCCGTGGGAGCGGGCTTGCTCGCGAAAGCGGTGGGTCAGTCGACATATGCATTGACTGACACGACGCCTTCGCGAGCAAGCCCGCTCCCACAGGGTTTTATGCATAACCCGAAGTTGCGGTCAGCTGACGATTTCGAGGGCTGGCTGTTGGCTTGAGCCGAAGGTTAGATATTCCACCAGCTCATCCAACGGCAGCGGTCGGCTGATCAGATACCCCTGCACCTGATCGCAGCCAAACCCGCGCAGCAGTTCCAGTTGCTCCGGCGTCTCGACCCCTTCCGCCACCACTTCCAGATGCAGGTTGTGCGCGAGATTGATCATCGCGTGCACCAGTTTGCGGTTCTCTTCGCGCTGTTCCATGCCGCCGACAAAACTCTTGTCGATCTTCAGCAAGGTGATCGGCAGGCTGTTGAGGTGCACGAACGACGAGAACCCGGTGCCAAAATCATCCAGCGAGAAGCGCACGCCGAGACGGCCGAGGGCGTCCATGGTCTGCTTGACCAGATCGCTGCGGCGCATCACCGCGGTTTCGGTCAGTTCGAACTCCAGCCATTGCGCCTCGACGCCACGCTCGGCGATCAAGCGGCTGAGCGTCGGCAACAACTGACTGTCCTGAAACTGGCGGAACGACAGGTTGATCGCCATGTGCAGCGCCGGCAACCCGCGCTCGCGCAACGCCTGCATGTCCCGCAGGGCACGGGAAATCACCCAGTAACCCAGCGGCACGATCAAACCACTCTGCTCGGCCAACGGGACAAATTCACTCGGTGGCAGCAGACCGCGCTCGCCATGACGCCAGCGTACCAAGGCTTCGAGGCCGACGATCTGGCCGTCCTCGAGATTCAGGCGCGGCTGGTAATGCAGCTCCAGCTCATCGCGACGCAACGCCCGGCGCAGCTCGCTTTCCAGATCAGCCATGCTCCGCGCATTGCGGTTGATGCGTTCGTTGAAGATATGAAAGGTGCAGCCTTGGGTGCTCTTGGCTTGCTGCATGGCGATGTGGGCGTGCCACATCAACGGATCGGCGCCGCCCTGCGCACGGGCATGAGCGATGCCCAGACTGGAGCCGATCAGCAAGCTTTCGCCATCGACCCAATAGGGTTCGGCGAGAGCTTCGGTGATACGTTCGGCCATCCACTCGGCGCGCTGCGGTGCGCGGCGGGTGTCGATCAGCAGGGCAAATTCGTCGCTGCCCAGCCGGGCCAGTTGATCGCCCGCTTCGAGCTGACTTTTCAGCCGCGCGACGACTTGCAGGATCAAGCGATCGCCCGCCTGATGGCCAAGCGCATCGTTGGCGTGGCGGAAGTTGTCGAGATCGAGATGCCCGAGGGCCAGGCCGCGACCGTCGTTTTCCGCGAGACGTGCGGCGAGCAAGGTCTGGAAACCCTGGCGGTTGGCGATGCCGGTCAGCGGATCCTGTTCGGCGAGGCGTTGCAGGGTGTTTTCGAGAACGCCACGTTCGCGCACATGGCGCAGGCAACGGCGCAACATGCCGGCGTCGAGGGCGTCGAACACCAGCCAGTCGCTGACGCCAACAGGCGCGGTGTCCGGTTCATGGTCCAGCAGCAACACCGTCGGCAGGCTGCAACGGCCCGGTGCCGGTTGCAACGCCGCAATGGTCAACAACACCGCGTGGCGGTTGTCTTCGAACAAACTGCTGACTGACTCCCAGCTCGGCGCGCTGATCAGCACCACCGTGCTCCCCATCGGAGCCAGACACTCACGCAATAACGCTGTCCACGCTGGCTCTTCGGCCAGTAGCAGCAAACGCAAGGGTTCGACAGGCGTAGACAAGCTAGCTCCCTAGACTCTGCAATGATGTGGGCCGGGCATTATGCCGTTGCGCCGTTCAATGACCAAATGACAACGGTTATCAAACCGTTATTTTGTGTCACGAATGAGTACATTAGCCGCAAAATCACCGCGCATCCTCCGCGAAAGTAACAAAACCGGCAAATTTGAATCGCGTGGTACGTCACAAGTCGGACAGAGCAGCACAATTCTCTGAGCCTGTTAAAATGCCGGCCCATTTCGTCAACGACTCCCGAATTTTCGTATGTCCCGACTCAATCCCCGGCAGCAAGAAGCCGTGAACTACGTCGGCGGCCCTCTATTGGTGCTCGCCGGTGCTGGCTCCGGCAAGACCAGCGTGATCACGCGCAAGATCGCGCACCTGATCCAGAACTGCGGCATCCGCGCCCAGTACATCGTCGCCATGACCTTTACCAACAAGGCCGCGCGCGAGATGAAAGAGCGGGTCGGCACCCTGCTGCGCGCCGGCGAAGGTCGCGGCCTGACCGTCTGCACCTTCCACAACCTCGGTCTGAACATCATCCGCAAGGAACATGCGCGGCTGGGCTACAAACCCGGTTTTTCGATCTTCGACGAGACCGACGTCAAAGCCCTGATGACCGACATCATGCAGAAGGAATACGCGGGCGACGACGGCGTCGATGAGATCAAGAACATGATCGGCGCCTGGAAAAACGACCTGATCCTGCCGGCCCAGGCCCTGGAAAACGCGCGCAACCCCAAAGAACAGACCGCTGCCATCGTCTACACCCACTATCAGCGCACGCTCAAGGCGTTCAACGCGGTGGACTTCGACGACCTGATCCTGCTGCCGGTAAAGCTCTTTGAAGAGCACGCCGACATCCTCGAAAAATGGCAGAACAAGGTGCGCTACCTGCTGGTCGACGAATATCAGGACACCAACGCCAGCCAGTACCTGCTGGTAAAAATGCTGATCGGCAAGCGCAACCAGTTCACCGTGGTGGGCGACGACGACCAGTCGATCTACGCCTGGCGCGGCGCGCGGCCGGAAAACCTGATGTTGCTCAAGGACGACTATCCATCGCTGAAAGTGGTGATGCTCGAGCAGAACTACCGCTCGACAAGCCGCATCCTGCGTTGCGCCAACGTGCTGATTTCGAACAACCCGCATGAATTCGAAAAGCAGCTGTGGAGTGAAATGGGCCACGGCGACGAGATCCGCGTGATTCGTTGCCGTAACGAGGACGCCGAAGCCGAGCGCGTGGCCATGGAAATCCTCAGCCTGCACCTGCGCACCGACCGCCCGTACAGCGACTTTGCCATCCTTTATCGCGGTAACTATCAGGCCAAGTTGATCGAGTTGAAACTGCAGCACCACCAGGTGCCGTACCGCCTGAGCGGCGGCAACAGCTTCTTCGGCCGTCAGGAAGTGAAGGACCTGATGGCCTACTTCCGCCTGATCGTCAACCCGGACGACGACAACGCCTTCCTGCGGGTGATCAACGTGCCGCGCCGGGAAATCGGCTCGACCACCCTGGAAAAACTCGGCAACTACGCCACCGAACGCAAAATCTCGATGTATGCCGCCACCGACGAAATCGGTCTGGGCGAACATCTGGACAGCCGCTTCACCGATCGCCTGTCGCGCTTCAAGCGCTTCATGGACAAGGTCCGCGAGCAGTGCGCCGGTGAGGATCCGATCTCGGCGCTGCGCAGCATGGTCATGGACATTGATTACGAGAACTGGCTGCGTACCAACAGCTCCAGCGACAAGGCCGCCGATTACCGGATGGGCAACGTCTGGTTTCTCATCGAGGCGTTGAAAAACACCCTCGAGAAGGACGAGGAAGGCGAAATGACCGTCGAGGACGCCATCGGCAAACTGGTCCTGCGCGACATGCTCGAGCGTCAGCAGGAAGAGGAAGACGGCGCCGAAGGCGTGCAGATGATGACCTTGCACGCGTCCAAGGGTCTGGAATTCCCTTACGTGTTCATCATGGGCATGGAAGAGGAAATCCTCCCGCATCGTTCCAGCATCGAAGCCGACACCATCGAGGAAGAACGTCGCCTGGCTTACGTGGGCATTACCCGCGCGCGCCAGACCCTGGCCTTCACCTTCGCCGCCAAGCGCAAGCAGTACGGCGAGATCATCGACTGCGCGCCGAGCCGCTTCCTCGATGAGCTGCCGCCGGACGATCTGGCCTGGGAAGGCAACGACGACACACCGACCGAAGTCAAAGCCGTGCGCGGCAACAACGCATTGGCCGATATACGCGCGATGTTAAAGCGCTAGAATTGACCACTTTTTTACTAGACCTTCGGCGCACCAAGCGCCAAATGAGGACAGCTTCATGGAAGCATTGCAGCAGAAAATCCGCGAACAAGGCATTGTGCTTTCCGACCAGGTCCTGAAGGTCGACGCCTTCCTGAACCACCAGATCGACCCGGCCCTGATGAAGCTGATCGGCGACGAATTCGCCACGCTGTTCAAGGACTCGGGCATCACCAAGATCGTCACCATCGAAGCCTCAGGGATCGCCCCGGCGATCATGACCGGTCTGAACCTCGGCGTGCCGGTGATCTTCGCCCGCAAGCAACAGTCCCTGACCCTGACGGAAAACCTGCTGTCGGCGACCGTTTACTCGTTCACCAAAAAGACCGAGAGCACCGTGGCCATTTCCCCGCGCCACCTGACCAGCAGCGACCGCGTGCTGATCATCGACGACTTTTTGGCCAACGGTAAGGCCTCGCAAGCGCTGATCTCGATCATCAAACAGGCCGGCGCGACCGTTGCCGGTCTCGGCATCGTGATCGAGAAGTCGTTCCAGGGCGGCCGCGCCGAACTGGACTCGCAGGGCTACCGCGTTGAGTCGCTGGCTCGCGTGAAATCGTTGAAGGACGGCGTCGTTACCTTCATCGAATAAAGCCACACCGCAGCCCCCCTGTAGGAGTGAGCCTGCTCGCGATAGCGTAGTGTCAGTCGACATCTTGTTTGACTGATACACCGCCATCGCGAGCAGGCTCACTCCTACAGTTGTTTTGGGTCCGGCAGTTATTGGGTGGTGGCTTTGAGGCCGGTGAGGAGCAGGCGCTGGAAGAGGTCTTCTTTCAGGCCTTCCGGGTCAGTCAGTTGCATGCGTTCCAGGTGCTCGGGGTATAGCGACGCCTCAGGGGCGTCGAGGGCGGCTTTGCCGAGCTCGATGATTTCGGTGAGCTTGAATTTGCTCTTGAGCCAGTTCAGCGCCCGCAGCAAATCCCTTTCGATCGCGGTGAAATCGCAGCCCAGCGGATACTCCGGAAACAGGTTCGGATGCCGCGCGGCAATCGCTTGCAAACGCTGCGGTGTGTTATCGGCAAAGCGTGGGTCGAGGCGGAAATCCTTCGGCAGTTTGCCGACCTTTTGCGCTTGCTCGATAAGGCCCTGCTGGAAGCGGGAATCGCTGATGTTCAGCAGCGACTCGATCACCACAGCGTCGGATTTACCGCGCAGATCGGCGATGCCGTATTCAGTGACCACGATGTCGCGCAGGTGCCGCGGGATCGTGCAGTGGCCGTATTCCCAGACGATGTTGGAACTGACATCGCCACCGGACTCACGCCAACTTCTCAGAATCAGGATCGAGCGGGCATCATGCAACGCATGCCCCTGCGCCACGAAGTTGTACTGCCCGCCGACCCCGCTGAGTACCCGGCCGTCTTCGAGTTGATCCGCCACGCCCGCACCCAACAATGTCATGGTGAACACGGTGTTGATGAAGCGCGCATCAAGGCGTTGCAAACGCTTTAGTTCTTCCTGCCCGTAGAGTTCGTTGATGTAGCTGATGCGGGTCATGTTGAACTCAAGCAGTTTGCTTTGCGGCAGCTCACGCAGCCGTTCATAGAAACTGCGCGGGCCAAGGAAGAAACCGCCATGCACCGAGATGCCGTCAGTTTGCGCGGCCTCGTCGAGGGTGCCGGCGTTCGCCTGTTCCTGCGTCTGCACGTCGGGATAGACCTTGCGCCGGATGATCCCGGCATCCGCCAACACCAACAGGCCGTTGACGAACATTTCGCTGCAGCCGTACAGGCCTTTGGCAAACGGCGCGGTGCCACCCTCCCGTTCGATCAACTGCGCCCACTGACTGAGGTTGATGTCATCGAGCAACGCTGTGTATCCGGCGTTATCTGCCTGACGTGCGAGCAGTGCGGCGGTCAGCGCATCGCCCATCGAGCCGATGCCGATCTGCAATGTGCCGCCGTCTCGCACCAGCGTACTGGCGTGCAAGCCAATGAAATGGTCCTGAAACCCCACCGGCATGTTGGGCGTGGAAAACAGCGTGCTGCTGTCCTTCGCGTCGATCAGCAGGTCGAAGGTGTCGATGTCGACTTCGGCGTCACCGGGCATGTACGGCAGATCGGTGTGCACCTGGCCGACCAGCAAAATGGTTTCCCCGGCGTCGCGGCGTTTGGCGATCATCGGCAACAGGTCGAGGGTGATGTCCGGGTTGCAACTCAGGCTCAGTCGATCGGGATGCTCGCTGCTGCTGGCCAATAACTGCGCCACCAGATTCAGGCCGGCGGCGTTGATGTCGCGAGCGGCGTGGCTGTAGTTGCTGCTGACGTAATCCTGCTGCGCCGGCGCGCTGTTGAGCAGGCTGCCGGGCTGCATGAAAAACTGTTCGATACGGATGTTGGCGGGCAGGCTGTCACGTTGCAGATCGGCGAGAAAATCGAATTCCGGGTAATCACCGAAGACGCGCTCGACGAAGGGTTCGATAAAGCGCTTCTGCAAACCATCGCCCAGATTCGGACGGCCAAGGCACAGGGCAGTGTAGATCGTCAGTTGCCTCTCGGGCAGGCCTTTGATCCGCCGGTACAGCGCGTTGACGAAGTGATTGGGTTTGCCCAGGCCCAGCGGCATGCCCATGTGGATGTGCGCTGGCAGGCGTGCCAACACGTCGTCCACTGCTTGTTCGATCGAACACAACTGCACCATCTGAAGCCTCCTGCCCGTTCCGTGAATAGGGGTAGACCGAGATTGCCGGGGATTTACTTCAGAGGGAAGGCGATTAGTGAGAAAAAAGTGAAATGGGCGAGTGCGTTGCTTGGTGCAAACACATCCAGAAAACTTTCAACAATAACAACGAATTAACAGCAACAAGAGAATCATCGCACAAGCCTAGAGCTTCTTTCCTACATTTATTCGAATTTAATCACGCATAACTTCAGGACACTTCTTAATTGAAGTTATTTGAGTCACAGCTAGCATTATAAACGTAACACTTCATTAGCAATCAACGCCTTTAGGCTAAACATAAATTTATAAGGACAGATTATGGAAATCGACTTCTTAGCAATCCGTAGTGCGCGGGCACGCATTCTAAATTCAAGCGCTCCTATTTCAACGCTGGCAATTCAAGCATTCAGCAACTTGAGCGCAGCCAGCAGTGGTTCGCGCCCATGCACTAGTTGTTGCTCACAATGTTGGCAAGGATGCTGCTACGCGACTTACATGTAGTTATTAGCCAGGGGCGGTCGATACGTGCCGCCCCTCTCACTTACTTTAGGATTTTATATTGAAAACGCCGATTGAGTTTTTAACTGAACCATTGAACTCCCACCGATGCCTGACCACAGACTGCCCGGTATGGCCATATTTGTCTTACTATATTTATCATATCGAAAAAAAACTTCCAGAAGCATCCGGAAGTGCACTGAAAACTCAGTCAGTTATTATCAGCGGTTTCGCAACAAACCTGGCAGCGAGAATTACCAACGCGGCTAATAACGTTTTAATCACTGAAAAACAAATATTTGAAAAATCCATCATCGGCAGAGAGATGGAAACCTCTTCTTACTACAAGTTAGTCAGCGAAAACAAAAGCTATCTTATCGAAATTATTAAAGCTTATCCGGAGCTAGATCGAGTCCTCACCAAAATATCACACAATTTTGTCGAATTTACATTACAGTTTTTTACTGATTTGATAGAAGACAGACAGGAGATTAACGAAGTATTCAATATTGGGTCTGACGTCAACCTCTCCGCAATTGATGTCTCGGCTAGCGAAACGCATTATGGATCGAGGACCGTTTGCACGCTTTCCTTTAACTCCATAAAAATAGTTTACAAACCAAGAAATCTTAAACTTGAAGCGGAAGCATCCGATTTTCTATTGTCCTTGATCAGTGCCGCAGGCACTGACTTTTGCGAATGGAAAATACCAATTTATTTGGTGAAAAAAGAACATGGATGGTCAGAGCATACACCTCAACAGCAGGCAGAAACTGAAGAAGAGGTACATCAATACTTTAAAAGAGCAGGATTTTTATTAGGCTATTGCACTGCGTTTATGGCGGCTGACATTACCTCTGACAATCTGATTGCGCATGGAGCAAGCCCTATACCCATTGATCTGGAGACAATTTTTTACAGCACCTTAAACATTGAGACAATCCCGAGAGAAGTTCGGTGGAACGTTACCCAAACAAGTATTCTTCCGAATTGGACCTGGAAAGGCACCGATGGTATCGGTGTAGACTTGAGTGCGCTGGGTGGGCTATCAGAGCAATATGTCAGTTTAAACCTGTACCAACACTTAGAAGACGAAACAGGTCACAGCCAGTTTGGCATGGACGGAGTCAAAATCTTTCCAAATCAGAATGTTTTATATTTTAACGGGAAACCGGCGCAGCCGTGGGACTACGAGAAAGAAATCATCGATGGCCTGACCACCCTATTTTCTATATTGAACAATGCGCAACCCTCAATTATCGAAACAATTAAATCTTTTAGAGGCCGACAAAACCGGTATATCCCCAGACCGACCGCGACATATCACTACGCCATTCAATGTTCCCTGCATGCAACCTTAATGCGTTGCACTGACAAACGAACGGCCTTTCTGGAAAACATCCTTAATAACGACACAGCCCCCGCGATAGGCTTTCTCAATGCGGAGGTCTCAGCATGCTTGGATCTGGACATACCTTTTGCTCGAGGACAGGCCGGTTCTCTTGAGTTCTACGAACCCGGTTACAGCGGTTCAGGGCACCTCGAGAGCAAAGACTATATAAACGGAATAGACAACAGCATCCAATACATCAAAACATTGGACAAAAACAGAACTGCATTTGAAGAGAAACTAACTTCAAACACCCTCTTAGCAATGAAAAACATGTATGAACACGGAAATAAACTCACAGACCACGCCTTCAAACAACACGACGATGTGAAGGGCTCCCACTATTCAAATATTGACGAGATCATTAACAAAATCAGGAAATCATCGGAAATCAACGCATGCTTGATCAATGATCTGTTACGTACCGAAATTTCAAGTAATGGGCTCTGGCTAGGATTTCACTCATCACCAGGTGGCTATATGGAGTTCTCGGAATTAGGAGATGACTTCTACTACGGGCTGTCTGGTATTCTTTATGGCTGCGTAGTGGCGGCCAGTCAAAGCAGCGTCATAGATAAAGCTCTGGTAACTGAATTACTAAATCATTGCCACAATAGAATAGTTAAAAAACTGACAAATAAGGGTACGCACTTAGGGGGCTTTCACTTCGGTCTATCGTCCGCCATCGTGCCGCTCCTGATAGGCTTAAATTATTTTAACGATGAAAGGCAAAGCCAACTACTACAGCTGTATAAAAAATATGTTGAAGACGTACTGGGAGAACCATGGTGGCAAAAATATTTTTGGGGCTCTGATTTTCTTTCTGGAATGTTCGGCACTCTGAATGTACTCACACTGCTATTCGATCTTACTGAAGATTTATCGTTTTCCGATTTAGCTAACTCCTTATATAAAAAAATAGAGACCGAACTCACCTTTATATCTGGAAGCAAACTACCCACATTCGACAATGCAATTACAACGAGAAGCGACGCTTTATTGAGTGGCCTGTCTCACGGAATAATGGGGTGCGCATACTCATTATTTTATTTCAATAAACTTATCGCAAAAAAAGATTCAATCCACGAATTATTCCTAGGCTTTTTGTCTTGGGAGATTAACGAATATGATGAGTCAATTGAAAATTGGCGCGACTACAGAAAACGCTCGGAATCAAGCGCCGGTGAGTTTGCTTGGAGCCACGGTTTACCCGGTAATTATTTGGCGATCAGTTATTTCGCAAACAATGGAGTACAGCCTGCGCTAGATTTCTTGGAAAAGCACCCACCAAAAGCCGCATTCTCTTATTCGAATCTCGAAAAGAGAAAGAGACCCATCAATGACTCTTTATGCCATGGTGCTTATGGGATTCTGAATATCATCAAAAAAATATCACCGGAAACACTGCTCGATCCACAAGTTTTTCTGTGGTCGAATATCATCAATTTAAGCGAAAAAGACTCAAGAGTCTTGAGAACAAAAACCGCAGATCCATTAGGATTATGGATAGGACGCGTGGGCTCACTGCTCGGTTCCATTGGTTTGATTGACCGTAACTATGAGTTTCCATTTCTTCCGCACCAAATGGAATTTATCAAACCATGAAAAGCAACCTGATACTTTGCTGCTTTGGCCTGGGCATCTCAGTTCTAACAAGCGCGTCGCCCTACCTAATCGGCAATTCAATTAATTTGTATGTATCCCAAGACCGCTTATATTTATATGCACTCGCGGGCGCTTCGCTTCTTATCATCGCGACGCCTCCCTTGAAGCTAGCAGCCAACATTTATCTGCAAAGGACTGCTGCCAGGACAAGATATATCCAGAAAAGGACAATTCTGACGCACCTGCGAAGCAATGCATCCACATATAGGGGAAATCCAGGTGAGCAGATCGAACTTATCGACGGTGATGTTGACGGCTCGATGTATCTACACCATTCGGTATTCTTTGACACGTCACTCAACGTCAGCATCATAATCTTCGCGCTGGTAATAACGGCTCAGTATCATCCTCTTCTGGCGCTCGCCCCCCTTAGCGGCCTGCTATATGCCTTAGCTGCATATTTTATAACCCAGAGACATAGCGATACCCTTTTTGAAGAATTTGTACAAGTAAACACCATTACAATCGGAGCAATCTGTGCACATGTATTCGATGCCAAACCGTACAACGAAAGAGTCAAGATGGACATCAAAAACATTGAGCGCCTCGCTTTTCGTTCAAACCTGAAAGCATCTTTTTTCGAATCAATTTCAGGAACATGTTATTTGGTAGCAATAGTTGTTTTGTTCGTGATTTCCGCTAACTTAATAAGTGAAAGCGCTATGACAACAGGCGATATCTTTGCCTCGGCCATCTACCTAGAGCGCGTGCTCAGCCCAACGATGTCGCTTATATCCATTTACTACTCCAGCAGAGAAGCCTCTTATCGTCGCAAACGAATTCTGAGCTATAACCTACAGTACGGGGGGCGTTGAAATATGCTTATGTGCTTGCGAAAAAACGTGCCATTGTTTTTGTTTTCGACAATATGCCTAACTTTAGCAGCCACATGCCAGTTGCTAATACCTTCGATCGTGGCAGAGGGACTTACAGCTCTTAGTAGTGGCGCTGTCAGCACTACGCTGTATTTCATTCTCACCGCTGTTTTTTTATCCAAGCTCGCGACGCAAACGCTGGGCAGCTCCATGGCGGCACTCATGGAAGCGAAAGCTCGATTTTCAATCATCAATTTCATCGTGCATGATGAAAGACCTTGTCCTTTAAGCTCTCGCGTGACGATGATCAAAGAAGATGCGGAAAAAATTGCTTCAGTCCTTCATGACTCAATTCATCTGGCAGGATCTTGTATTTTGACATTTGCCACAGCCTATATCTTACTCCGTGAAAACGCTTATTTTTTCATCCCCTTGATATTTATCATTACATTGACTTGTGTGCAGTTGAGATTTGCAAAACCAAAAATCCAGAGTCTGTATAAAGCCGAAATGATCAATGAAGAGCTGTACAAGGAATCGTTAATCAGCACTTTCAGCTCACCCACGATTGATGAGCGGAGCTTTCAATCACTTATCAACAATAGTAATGAATGTTTGAGCAACACAGTACAGGCACGCTACAAATATCAAAAAGCCAACGCCATTCAGTGCTTCTGGCCGGAAATGGCTATCTCGGCCGGAACAGTATCAGTCATCATTTTTAGCGCCACTGCAACGCCGGAGTTATTCGGCGAGCGTCTTATTGCGTATCTTGGCTACGTCGGAATTTTTACCATGGCCAGCACGAGTTCGATAAGACTTGGTATAACGATGATTGGAGTAAAGGTATCCGTCGGTAGAGTATTCAGGGGGCACCAATATGAATGATTTATTCATCCAGCAGATACGCCTGAAGCCAGACAAGACGGAGGCTCATTTTTTACGTGGCCTCTTTCCTCTTCAATTCAATAACAAAATTACCGTATTTATCGGAGAAAACGGTTCTGGAAAATCCACCCTACTTGAAGCTCTTGCCATCAAGTTGGGATGCAATCCAGAAGGCGGTGGCAAGAATTTCAATTTCTCGACTGAGAACACCCATTCGAATCTGCATGACACCCTGACGCTCTCAAAAGGCTACCGAAGGGAGAAGGACGTTTTTTTCTACAGAGCAGAAACCTTCTATAACTTGAACACTGCGATCCGCAAGCTTGATGCAGAGGGGAGCTTTGATCCCGAAATAAAGACCTATTACGGCGGTGTGGATTTGCATTGCATGTCGCACGGTGAAGCAATGGAGGCGCTGTTCCACCACCGATTCAAAGCCCAGGGACTGTATGTGCTCGACGAGCCGGAAGCATCGTTATCCCCGTTGAGACAATTGGTGTTTATCAACCGGATAATAGAGCTGTCGCGCGGCGGCGCGCAATTCATCATCGCGACTCACTCTCCTCTCATTATGTCGATCCCGGGATGTGATCTGAGACAAATAACTAGAGGGCGCTGCGAGCAAATAGCACCCGAAGATACTGATGCCTATGCCGTGTACAAGGCCGTGCTGAACTCTGCCGGCGCCTATATCGCGAAAAACCTCCAGTGATATTGCAGGCACAAAAAAACCGTCCAAAGACGGTTTTTTTTCGTTAGAAGCGCCTTATTTCAGACCAGACATCTTCTGGATTGCACCTTTCAACTCTTCATCCGAGCAATCGGCGCAGGTGCCTTTTGGTGGCATCGAATTGATACCGGTAATGGCCTTGGCGAGGATGCCGTCGAGGCCACCTTGATGGTCAGCGCGTTCTTTCCAGGCTGCCGTGTCACCGATTTTTGGTGCGCCCAACAGGCCTGTGCCGTGGCAAGCGTTGCAGTGCTTGGCAATCACGTCATCAGGGGACTTCGCCCCGCCACCGCCGCCTGCGGAAGCGGCAACTTCCATCCCCTTGCATTCCTGCCCTTGAACACACACCTGGCCGACCGGCTCGAGGCGTTTGGCAATGTCGTCATTCGTCGCAGCTTGAGCGCTGACAGCCCAGAGGGCCAGTACGGTTGCTGGTGCGGCCAGCATTTTCATAATTAGGTTCACGCGTTCACCCTCAATGGTGGCTATTCACGCCTGCGGCCACGGTTCGCAGGCGGGCGGAAGTATAGCGGGTAGCCCGCCACACTGAAACAACCCCATAGTCGAAGGGGTTATACCGCGCGGTAGGAAAACGGTCCGGATGCCTTTGCCATCATGACTTGGCACCTCTTTGTTAAAAATTCGCCGGCGTGGCTGCGCTGATTAGTCGCGCAGGCGCGTCGAACGGATTACGGAAACGATGCGGCTTGGTACTTTCAAAATAGTAGCTGTCGCCGGCTTCGAGAATAAAAGTTTCCAGACCCACCACCAGTTCCAGGCGACCTTCCACCAGAATTCCGGTTTCCTCGCCTTCATGGGTGAGCATTTCTTCGCCGGTATCGGCGCCCGGCGGGTAAATTTCGTTGAGGAAGGCGATGGCGCGGCTGGGGTGCGCGCGGCCGACCAGTTTCATGGTCACGGCGCCGTCGGAAATGTCGATCAGCTCGTTGGCCTTGTAGACGATCTGGGTCGGGACTTCCTGCAGGATTTCTTCGGAAAAGAACTCGACCATGGACATGGGAATCCCGCCCAGCACCTTCCTCAGGGAACTGATCGAAGGGCTGACGCTGTTCTTTTCGATCATCGAAATGGTGCTGTTGGTGACGCCCGCACGTTTGGCGAGTTCACGCTGGGAAAGCCCTTTGAGCTTGCGGATCGATTGCAGTCGTTCACCGACGTCCAAGGCGGGAGCCTCCTGATGTTGTAAGAATATTGAGCGTTATCATGGCGACAGCGTTCAGTATTTACAACACTTGGCCCCCGTAGCGGCGTCAAGCCCCGGAATAGAGCCTTGGCACCCGACGCAGGTTGCAGAAGATCTGGTACGGAATGGTGTCCGCCCACTGCGCCACTTCGCTGGCGAGGATGTTTTTACCCCACAACTCGACGCTCGAACCGAGGCCGGCTTCCGGCACATCAGTGAGGTCGATGCAGAGCATGTCCATCGACACGCGACCGAGAATGCGGCTGCGTTTACCAGCCACCAGCACCGGCGTGCCGGTTGGGGCCTGACGCGGATAGCCATCGGCGTATCCCATGGCAACCACGCCGATACGCATCGGCTTGTCAGTAATGAATTTGGCGCCGTAGCCGATCGGCTCGCCGGCGGGCAGTTCACGGACGCAAATGACTTTCGACTCCAGAGTCATCACCGGTTGCAGGCGATCAGCCACGGCGTTGGCCTCTTCGAACGGGGTCGCGCCATAGAGCATGATGCCCGGGCGCACCCAGTCGCTGTGAATCTGCGGCCAACCGAGCACGGCCGGCGAGTTACGCAGGCTGACTTCGGCGGCAAGGCCCTGACGCGCTGCTTCGAACACCGCGACCTGCTCGGCGCTGCTCTGCTCGTGCAATTCATCGGCACGGGCGAAATGGCTCATTAACACGATCTTCGCCACTTTGCCGCTGGCCAGCAGACGCTGGTAGGCCCCCGGATAATCCTTCGGATGCAGGCCAACGCGATGCATGCCCGAATCAAGCTTGAGCCACACGGTGATCGGCTTGCTCAGGGTTGCCTGTTCGATCGCTTCGAGCTGCCACAGCGAATGCACTACGGTCCAGAAATCATGCTCGACGATCAGTGCCAGCTCATCGGCCTCGAAAATCCCTTCCAGCAACAACACTGGCCCACGAATACCAGCGGCGCGCAGCTCGAGCGCTTCCTCAATGCAGGCGACGGCAAAACCGTCGGCCTCGGCTTCCAGCGCCTGGGCGCAACGCACCGCGCCATGGCCATAGGCATCGGCCTTGATCACGGCAAGCGCCTTGGCGCCGGTGACTTCGCGAGCAATTCGGTAGTTGTGGCGCAGGGCTTCTAGGTCGATCAGGGCACGGGCAGGACGCATGGCGGCAGACTTCTAGGCGGTCATGGGAAATAAAAACCGGCGCCGACTGACGGTGAACCGCCAACAGCGCCGGGAGAGGGATCTTTACAACGGCTTACGGCAGCGCGGCGACGATAGAGATTTCTACCAGTATGCTCGGCTTGGCCATTTTCGCTTCGACGGTGGCGCGGGCCGGGGCAGCGCCTTTTGGCAGCCACTGATCCCACACCGAATTCATCCCGGCGAAATGCGCTTCGATGTCGTTCAAATAGATCGTCGCCGACAACAGGTGTTGTTTGTCAGTCCCGGCCAGATCGAGCAGGCGCTCGATATTGGCCAGCACGTCGCGGGTCTGCTGTTCAATCCCCGCATCGAAGTCGTCGCCGACCTGCCCGGCCAGATACACGGTGCCGTTGTGGCTGACGATCTGACTCATGCGCTCATTGGTGAGCTGGCGCTGGATTGACATGTTTTGCGGACTCCTGGGTTTTGTTGCCGTAACGGGAAATATCGAGGCCTTCGGCGCTGATCTGCGGTTTTTTCTTTGCCATCAGATCAGCGAGCAAACGACCGGAACCGCACGCCATGGTCCAGCCGAGCGTGCCGTGACCGGTGTTGAGGAACAGGTTCTTGAACGGCGTGGCGCCAACGATCGGCGTGCCGTCCGGCGTGGTCGGGCGCAGGCCGGTCCAGAAACTCGCCTCGGACAGATTGCCGCCCTGAGGATAAAGGTCGTTGACGATCATCTCCAGGGTTTCGCGGCGACGCGGGTTCAGCGACAGGTCAAAACCGGCGATCTCGGCCATGCCGCCAACGCGGATGCGGTTATCGAAACGGGTGATCGCGACCTTGTAGGTCTCGTCGAGAATGGTCGAGGTCGGGGCCATTGCCGGGTTGGTGATCGGCACGGTCAACGAGTAACCCTTCAACGGATAAACCGGGGCCTTGATGCCCAGCGGCTTGAGCAGTTGCGGCGAGTAGCTGCCGAGCGCCAGCACGTAGCGGTCAGCGGTTTCCAGCTTGCCGTCGATCCACACACCGTTGATGCGATCACCGGCGTAATCGAGTTTCTGAATGTCCTGGCCGAAACGGAATTCGACACCGAGCTTCACCGCCATTTCGGCGAGACGCGTGGTGAAGATCTGGCAGTCGCCAGTCTGATCATTCGGCAGGCGCAGGGCACCGGCGAGGATGTCAGTGACACCCGCCAACGCCGGTTCAACGCGGGCAATGCCGGCGCGGTCGAGGACTTCAAACGGCACGCCGGATTCTTTCAGCACGGCGATGTCTTTGGCGGCGTTATCCAGCTGCGCCTGGGTGCGGAACAACTGAGTCGTGCCGAGGCTGCGGCCTTCGTAGGCGATGCCGGTTTCAGCGCGCAGTTCGTCGAGGCAGTCGCGGCTGTACTCGGACAGACGCACCATGCGCTCCTTGTTCACCGCGTAGCGGCTGGCGGTGCAGTTGCGCAGCATCTGCGCCATCCACAAGTACTGGTCGATGTCGGCGGTGGCCTTGATCGCGAGAGGGGCGTGGCGTTGCAGCAGCCACTTGATTGCCTTGAGCGGTACGCCCGGCGCGGCCCATGGCGAGGCGTAGCCTGGCGAGACCTGGCCGGCGTTGGCGAAACTGGTCTCCATGGCCGCAGCAGGCTGCCGGTCGACCACCACCACTTCAAACCCGGCACGGGCCAGATAGTAAGCACTGGTGGTACCGATGACGCCGCTACCCAAGACCATTACGCGCATTTTGTATCCCTCATCGCGGCAGGGCCGCGTACGTCTGTTGTTAGAGCAATGATGCGCGCAGTGTAAAAAAGAAATGCCAGTGCTTTTCACTATATAAGCGCCTATATTTGGCGACAATTCTCGGCAAAAACCCTTTTCACGGAGGCGCATCCCCTATGCGTACCAACACTCAGACCAAACGTGAGCTGGACAAGATCGACCGCAACATCTTGCGCATCCTGCAGGCGGACGGGCGGATTTCCTTTACCGAACTCGGGGAAAAGGTCGGTCTGTCCACCACGCCCTGCACCGAGCGGGTGCGGCGTCTGGAGCGTGAGGGGATCATCATGGGCTACAACGCCCGGCTGAATCCGCAGCACTTGAAGGGTAGCTTGCTGGTGTTCGTCGAGATCAGCCTCGACTACAAGTCCGGCGACACGTTCGAGGAATTCCGCCGCGCGGTGCTGAAGTTGCCGCATGTGCTGGAATGTCATTTGGTGTCGGGGGATTTCGACTATCTGGTGAAGGCGCGGATTTCCGAGATGGCGTCGTACCGCAAGCTACTGGGCGACATTCTGTTGAAGCTGCCGCATGTGCGGGAGTCGAAGAGTTATATCGTGATGGAAGAAGTGAAGGAGAGCTTGAGCCTGCCGATTCCAGACTGAAGATTGCCGGGCCTGATCCGGCCCTATCGCGAGCAGGCTCACTCCTACAGTTGGAATGCGTTCCCCTGTAGGAGTGAGCCTGCTCGCGATGGCGTCAACTCGGTACCGAGTGAACGCGTTACACCAACACCTGCCGATTCGCCGCCATGTAATCGAATATCTGCTTCTCGACCCGCGGATGAATCAGCTCGACCGGCCGCCGCTCATTCGGGCAAGGCAAGGTCTTGGTCGTGCCGAACAACCGGCAAATCAACGGCCGCTCTTCATACACCGTGCAGCCATTCGGCCCCAGATGCACACAGTTGAGCTCTTGCATCGCTGCATCCTGCTCGGCGCGGGTCTTGCGCGGCAAACGCGCCATTTCCTCGGGCGAGGTGGTGACCGGGCCGCAGCAATCGTGACAGCCGGGCACACACTCGAACGAGGGAATCTGCTGACGCAAGGTACGGATTTTCTGGCTGTTGCAGCTCATTGCAGCGGTGACCGAGGAGGAAGAGGCGGCAATTGTGCCGCAAAAGCCGCGATCCAGGCACCACAGACCGACCAATGTTGCCCACGTTCGGGCGTGCGGCTTATGCTCCGTCAAATTTTCTCGACACTTAGCCGTTGGATGACGCCCATGACTGCCCGCGCCTATACCTCCGCGAGCCAACCCCACGTTGCCTCTTACTACGCCGCCAGCAGCCTGCCGCAGCCCGATCACCCGCTGCTGCAAGGCGAAGTGCTGGCCGATGTCTGCGTGGTCGGCGGCGGCTTTTCCGGGTTGAACACGGCGCTGGAACTGGCTGAACGCGGCCTCAGCGTGGTGTTGCTGGAAGCACACAAGATCGGCTGGGGCGCCAGCGGCCGCAACGGCGGGCAATTGATTCGCGGGGTCGGACACGGTCTTGATCAGTTCGCCAACGTCATCGGCGCCGACGGCGTGCGCGAGATGAAACGGATGGGCCTGGAAGCGGTGGAAATCGTTCGCCAGCGCGTCGAGCGTTTTCAGATCGCCTGTGATTTGACCTGGGGCTACTGCGACCTCGCCAACAAACCGTCCGACCTCGAAGGCTTTGCCGAAGACGCCGAAGAATTGCGTGGCCTCGGTTATCGCTACGAAACCCGCTTGCTGCAAGCCGACGAGATGCACACGGTGGTCGGCTCCACACGCTACGTTGGCGGCTTGATCGACATGGGCTCCGGTCATCTGCATCCGCTGAACCTGGCCTTGGGTGAGGCCGCAGCGGCACAACAATCGGGTGTGAAGCTGTTCGAACATTCGGCAGTTACCCGTATCGACTACGGCCCGGAAGTGAAGGTACACACGGAGCAAGGCTCGGTACGGGCAAAAACGCTGGTGCTCGGCTGCAACGCCTATCTCAACGACCTGAACCCGCAACTCAGCGGCAAAGTCCTGCCCGCCGGCAGCTACATCATCGCCACTGAACCGTTGAGCGAAGAACAGGCGCATAACCTGCTGCCGCAAAACATGGCGGTCTGCGACCAGCGTGTGGCGCTGGATTACTACCGACTCTCGGCGGATCGGCGCTTGTTGTTTGGCGGTGCCTGCCATTATTCGGGGCGTGATCCGAAAGACATCGCCGCGTACATGCAACCGAAGATGCTCGAGGTGTTTCCGCAACTGGCCGGGGTGAAGATCGATTATCAGTGGGGTGGCATGATCGGTATCGGCGCCAACCGCTTGCCGCAGATTGGCCGGCTCAATGATCAGCCGAACGTGTATTACGCCCAGGCCTACTCAGGCCACGGCGTGAATGCCACGCACCTGGCGGGCAAGTTGCTGGCCGAGGCGATCAGCGGGCAGCACAGCGGAGGCTTTGATCTGTTTGCCAAGGTGCCACACATCACCTTCCCGGGCGGCAAGCATTTGCGCTCGCCGTTGTTGGCGTTGGGGATGTTGTGGCACCGGATGAAAGAGTTGGTCTGACAGCTTTTCAGCGACCCTAAGAACGCCTTCGCGAGCAAGCTCGCTCCCACATTAATCTTCAGTGGATACAAGTTTCCCATCCACCATAGATCCCCTGTGGGAGCGAGCTTGCTCGCGAAAGGGCCGGCAAGAACAATACAGATCTCAGATCCGCCAGAACGGTTTCAACCCCTCCTCCTGCGCCTGCTCACGGGTCAGCCCGATGTCCTTGAGCTGATCCGCCGTCAGTACCAGCAACGCCTTGCGCGTGTGCAGACGATGCCAGAACAGACCCCAGCGACTCAGGCCGGACGGTGCATTACGCAACATCTCATTGCGTGCACTGTCCCTCCGCCCTGCCGCCAGTTCCTGACTGTGTAACGTCAGCCGCACATCGCTCAAGCCGTTCATTTTCGTTGCTCCTGTTTACTTGGGTAGCCAGAGATTCCATGATGCGCGGGCGAGCAAAACCGTTACAGATTCAAAGCAACTGTATTAACTCCATACAGATTTGCCGCCCTGAAGACTGAATTGTCGATTTCTGCCGCATCTGTACTGGTTTATCGAATCACCGCACCGAGGCAGCGCCATGACCCTTTATGTAAATCTCGCCGAATTGCTCGGCACGCGCATCGAAAACGGCTTCTATCGCCCGGGTGACCGGCTGCCCTCGGTGCGCGCCTTGAGCGTCGAACACGGGGTCAGCCTGAGCACCGTGCAGCAGGCCTATCGCATGCTCGAGGACAGTGGCCTGGCCACGCCGAAACCCAAGTCCGGCTACTTTGTGCCGGTCGGCCGCGAACTGCCGGAGCTGCCCGCCGTCGGCCGTCCGGCCCAACGGCCGGTGGAGATTTCGCAGTGGGATCAGGTGCTGGAGTTGATTCGCGCGGTGCCGCGCAAGGATGTCGTGCAACTGGGTCGCGGCATGCCCGACATCAGCTCGCCGACGATGAAACCACTGTTGCGCGGTTTGGCGCGGATCAGCCGCCGTCAGGACATGCCCGGCCTGTATTACGACAACATCCACGGCACCCTCGAACTGCGCGAACAGATCGCCCGACTGATGCTCGACTCCGGCTGCCAGTTGAGCGCCAGCGATCTGGTGATCACCACCGGTTGCCATGAAGCGCTGTCCACCAGCATCCACGCGATCTGCGAGCCGGGCGACATCGTCGCGGTGGATTCACCGAGCTTTCACGGCGCCATGCAGACCCTCAAAGGCCTGGGCATGAAAGCCCTGGAAATACCCACTGACCCACTCACAGGGATCAGCCTCGAAGCGCTGGAACTGGCGCTGGAACAATGGCCGATCAAGGTCATCCAGCTCACGCCCAACTGCAACAACCCGCTCGGCTACATCATGCCGGAGTCACGCAAACGCGCCCTGCTCAACCTCGCGCAGCGTTTCGACGTGGCGATCATCGAGGACGATGTGTACGGCGAACTGTCCTATACCTACCCGCGCCCGCGCACGATCAAATCCTTCGATGAGGACGGCCGCGTGCTGCTGTGCAGTTCGTTTTCCAAGACCCTGGCGCCGGGGCTGCGCATTGGCTGGGTCGCCCCGGGCAGGTACCTCGAGCGGGTGCTGCACATGAAATACATCAGCACCGGCTCGACCGCGCCGCAGCCACAGATCGCCATCGCCGAATTTCTCAAGGCCGGCCATTTCGAACCGCATTTGCGCCGTATGCGCACGCAGTACCAGCGCAGTCGCGACCTGATGATCGACTGGGTGACCCGCTATTTCCCGGCGGGCACCCGCGCCAGCCGACCGCAAGGCAGCTTCATGTTGTGGGTCGAATTACCGGAAGGTTTCGACACCCTGAAACTGAATCGTGAGTTGCACGACCAGGGCGTACAGATCGCCGTCGGCAGCATCTTTTCCGCCTCGGGCAAATACCGCAATTGCCTGCGGATGAACTACGCTGCCAAACCGACAGCGCAGATCGAAGAGGCCGTGCGCAAGGTCGGCGCGACGGCTATCAGATTATTGGCCGAAGCCGACTGACTTTTTTCCAGAGAACCGCGTCCATATGCCGACCCTTGCCGCCAACCGGAATGATCCTACGTGAGCTTCAGACAGCCCCTACTCGCTTTGCTGTTACTCGCCTCGTTTCTGAGCGGCTGTTCCAGTCTCGATATTCCGCGTGAGCCCAGTCAGGCGTTGCCAGCGTCCGACTCCAGCTTCGGTCGCTCGATTCAGGCGCAAGCGGCGCCCTACCAGGGCCGCTCGGGTTTTCGCCTGCTGTCCAACAGCAGCGAAGCATTCACCGCTCGCGCCGAGCTGATCCGCAACGCCCAGACCAGTCTTGATCTGCAGTACTACATCGTTCACGACGGCATCAGTACGCGAATGCTGGTAGAGGAACTGCTCAAGGCGGCCGACCGTGGTGTGCGCGTGCGCATTCTGCTCGATGACACCACCAGTGATGGTCTGGACCAGATCATCGCCACACTGGCAGCTCATCCGCAGATCCAGATCCGCCTGTTCAACCCGCTGCACCTGGGCCGCAGCACCGGCGTCACCCGCGCGGCGGGCCGCTTGTTCAACCTGTCGCTGCAACACCGGCGCATGCACAACAAGCTGTGGCTGGCGGACAACAGCGTGGCCATCGTTGGCGGGCGCAATTTGGGAGATGAATATTTCGACGCCGAGCCGAACCTGAATTTCACCGACATCGACATGCTCAGCGTCGGGCCGGTGGCCGAACAGCTCGGGCACAGTTTTGACCAATACTGGAACAGCGCGCTGAGCAAACCGATCGACGAATTCCTCTCCAGCCAACCGACCGCCAAGGACCTGGAGAACACCCGCACGCGTCTTGAAGAATCGCTGGAGGAAACCCGCAAGCAGAATCACGCGCTGTACCAGCAGTTGATGACGTTCAAGACCGCGCCGCGCATGGACATCTGGCGCAAGGAGCTGATCTGGGCGTGGAATCAGGCGTTGTGGGATGCGCCGAGCAAGGTGCTGGCCAAGGGTGAGCCGGATCCGCAATTGCTGCTGACCACGCAGTTGGCGCCCGAACTCACTGGCGTCAACAAAGAACTGATCATGATCTCCGCATACTTTGTACCGGGGCAGCCAGGGCTGGTGTATCTGACCGGGCGCGCCGATGCGGGGGTGTCTGTCAGTCTGCTGACCAACTCACTGGAAGCGACGGACGTGCCAGCGGTGCACGGAGGCTATGCGCCGTATCGCAAGGCGCTGCTGGAGCATGGGGTAAAACTCTATGAACTGCGACGCCAGCCTGGAGACGGTGGCGGTAGCGGCCCGCATGTTTTCTATAGCAAGTCGTTTCGCGGCTCCGATTCAAGCCTGCACAGCAAAGCGATGATCTTTGATCGGCAGAAATCGTTTATCGGCTCATTCAACTTCGACCCGCGCTCGGTACTGTGGAACACCGAAGTCGGGGTCTTGGTCGACAGCCCCGAACTGGCTGAGCATGTGCGCGAACTGGCCTTGCAAGGTATGGCGCCGGCGTTGAGTTATCAGGCGAAACTGCAAGATGGCCAGATCGTCTGGGTCACCGAGGACAATGGCCAGATGCATACGCTGAACAAAGAACCGGGAAGTTGGTGGCGGCGCTTCAATGCGTGGTTCAGCACCACGGTCGGCCTTGAGCGGATGCTTTGAAAAGCAAAAGATCTCAGGCAGGCTCAGTAACTGCGCCAAACGCACCCTGGCGCAGAAGCAGCAGCACCAACCCGAACGCTCCAACCGCCATCAACAGCGGCAACGCATGCCCGCTGATCCACTGGCTGCCCGCCCCCGCCATCAAAGGCCCGATCAGACAGCCAACCCCCCACAGCTGCGCAATATGGGCATTGGCGCGCACCAGCGCATCGTCGCGATAACGCTCGCCGATCAGGATCAGTGACAGGGTAAACAGCCCGCCGGCGCTGGCACCGAACAGCACCCACAGCGGCCAGATCAACAGCGTGTCGATCAACATTGGAATCGCCAGGCTCGACAGCATCAGGATCACTGCGCACCCGGTGAACAGTGTGCGTCGCGACAGGTAATCCGCCAACGCGCCAATCGGCAATTGCAGCAGCGCATCGCCCACCACCACGGTACTGACCATCGCCAGCGCGATCTCGGCAGTGAAGCCCTGTTGCAGGCAATACACCGGCAACAGCGTCAGGATCATCGCCTCGAATGCGGCGAACAACGACACCGCCCAGGCAATCGCCGGCAACTCACGGGCAAAGCCCCACAATTCGCGGAACGTTACGCTGTTGGCCTCACTGCTCGGCGCACCGCTGCGGCCCAGCAACAGCAATGGCGCCAGCAACAGCAACGCAACGCCGACCCAGAAGCCGTAATCCTGCTCGGTGCCCAGCGCGCCCAACAGCAACGGACCCGACAGTTGGCTCAACGCATAGCTGCTGCCATACAGCGCCACCAATCGCCCGCGCCAGTTCTCGACCACCAGTTGATTGATCCAGCTCTCGCCGAGAATGAACACGATGGTCAGGATCACCCCGATCATCAGCCGTAACACCAGCCATATCGGGTAGCTCGGCAGCAGCGCCAACAGACCGATCGATAACGCCCCCGCCCACAGGCACAGGCGCATCAGATTTGCCGTACCGAAGCGCGCCGCCAGATGGCTGGAAATCTTCGCGCCCAACAACACGCCAATCGCCGGCATCGCCGCCATCACACCAATGGCGAAGGAGCCATAGCCCCAACTCTCCAGGCGCAACGACACCAACGGCATGCTGACCCCCAGGGCCAGGCCGACACTCAGGACAGACGCCAACACGGCGAAATACGTCGCCCACCGCATGTTCCACGCTCCTGTGGATAATTATTATGTGCACCACAAAACCACTGTGGGAGCGAGCTTGCTCGCGAAAGCGGTTTCACATTCAGCACATGGGCTGACTGATACACCGCCTTCGCGAGCAAGCTCGCTCCCACAGGGGATCTCTGTCTGGTTTGGGAGCCTGATTGAATCAGGTTCCCCTCAGCGGCTTACAGCTTGATCCACGTCGCTTTCAGCTCGGTGTACTTGTCGAACGCATGCAGCGATTTATCGCGGCCATTACCCGACTGCTTGAAGCCGCCGAACGGCGCAGTCATGTCACCACCATCGTACTGGTTGACCCACACGCTGCCGGCACGCAGTGCCTTGGCGGTCAGGTGCGCTTTGGAGATGTCCTGGGTCCACACGGCGGCGGCCAGGCCGTACGGCGTGTCGTTGGCGATCTGAATGGCTTCTTCAGCCGTATCGAAAGCAATGACCGACAGTACCGGGCCGAAGATCTCTTCCTGAGCGATCTTCATCGCGTTGCTCACGCCGTCGAAAATCGTCGGTTCAACGTAAGTGCCACCGGTTTCCTGCAGAATGCGTTTACCGCCAGCCACCAGTTTGGCGCCATCGGTGTGACCGGATTCGATGTACGACAGCACCGTGTTCATCTGCTGGGTATCCACCAACGCGCCGACGTTGGTCGCCGGATCCAGCGGATTGCCCGGCTTCCAGGTTTTCAGCGCCTCGATCACCATCGGCAGGAATTTATCCTTGATCGAACGCTCGACCAGCAGACGCGAACCGGCGGTGCAGACTTCGCCCTGGTTGAAGGCGATGGCGCTCGCGGCGGACTCGGCGGCGGCTTGCAGGTCAGGAGCATCGGCAAAGACGATGTTCGGGCTCTTGCCGCCAGCTTCCAGCCAGACACGCTTCATGTTCGATTCGCCGGAGTAGATCATCAATTGCTTGGCGATCTTGGTCGAACCGGTGAACACCAGTGTGTCGACATCGTTGTGCAGCGCCAGCGCCTTGCCGACGGTGTGACCGTAGCCCGGCAGCACGTTGAGCACGCCTTTCGGAATACCGGCCTCAACGGCCAGGGCAGCGATGCGGATGGCGGTCAGCGGGGATTTTTCCGACGGTTTGAGGATCACCGAGTTACCGGTCGACAGCGCCGGGCCGAGTTTCCAGCACGCCATCATCAAAGGGAAGTTCCACGGCACGATGGCACCGACCACGCCCACTGGCTCGCGGGTCACCAGACCCAGTTGGTCGTGCGGTGTGGCCGCCACTTCGTCGTAGATCTTGTCGATCGCTTCACCGCTCCAGCTCAGCGCCTGCGCCGCGCCCGGAACGTCGATGTACAGCGAATCGCTGATCGGCTTGCCCATGTCGAGGGTTTCGAGCAGGGCCAGTTCTTCGGCGTGCTGCTTGAGCAGGCCGGCAAAACGGATCATGGTGGCTTTGCGTTTGGTCGGCGCCAGGCGCGACCAGACGCCGGAATTGAACGTAGCGCGGGCGTTTTCCACGGCGCGCTGGGCGTCGGCGGCGTCACAGCTGGCAATCTTGCCGAGCAGACGGCCATCGACCGGGCTGATGCACTCGAAGGTCTCGCCGGAGACGGCGTCGGTGTATTCGCCATTGAGGTAGGCGCGGCCTTCGATTTTCAGGTCGCGGGCGCGTTGTTCCCAGTCGGCACGAGTCAGGGTGGTCATTTGAGTGTCCTCCTCTTGTTCAATACGAGCGCCGCGCGATCGTCGCCAGCGTCCTCAAAAATTCTGCCCGGCCAGCCTGCATTTCGGCCCATGGCACCCGCCACCCTAAACCAGCCACCGGGGTTGTTTCAATATATTTGACATAAGCCGGTTATACGGCCTTGCGGTGTTCATTTTAATAAACATAGACTTCGGCCCATTCCAGTCAACGCGCCGTCATCACGGGAGAAAACAACAATGAACATCCAGAACGTCGTCGACATCAGCCTGACCAGTAGCGAAGCCGAACGCTATCGCCCGGACGCGGCCAAAGTGCTCAAGGGTGATCCTGAACAAGCGGTGTTTCATCAATACGACAGCCCTTGTGGGCAGATGGGCGTCGGCGTGTGGGAAGGTGCGGTGGGTCAGTGGACGGTGAATTACACCGAGCATGAATACTGCGAAATTCTGCAGGGGGTTTCGGTGCTGCGTGACAGCGATGGCAATGCCAAGACGTTACGCGTTGGCGACCGCTTTGTGATTCCGGCGGGGTTTCGCGGCACCTGGGAAGTGCTGGAGGCTTGCCGCAAGATCTATGTGATCTTCGAACAGAAAAGCTGATCCGACACACACGGTGACGAAGCTGGGTAAGACATATCCAGCAGGTTTGAGTGAAACTTCGGCTGGGCGCTTAGGAATCGAGAAAAGATCAGTCAAACCAGGAGGTTAGTCTGATTCGATGAATAGGTGCCTCAACTCAAACCAACGCAAGGAGGCACAATGTCCAGCCAATGCAATCTCAACAACGCTAAATTCTTCCTCAACGATGTTGCTACTACTGACAACCTGCTCGCTGTGCGCAACGCAGCCGGGGTCACAAAGCACCGCCTTGAGGTGCCGGACGGCATGTACAACCTGCGCACTGATGCGGACCGCATCAGAGTCCTGGTCAACGAAAAAAACGAGATCATTGAACTGATCTGTGGTTGATCGAACAGGCTTCAAGGCAACAAAAAAGGCCCGTATCGTGAGATACGGGCCTTTTTCGTAAGTCCGGAAAAATCAATTACTTGATTTTGCCTTCCTTGTAGATCACGTGCTTGCGAACAACCGGATCATATTTCTTGATCTCGATTTTGTCCGGGGTAGTACGCTTGTTCTTGTCGGTAGTGTAGAAGTGACCAGTACCGGCGCTCGAGATCAAACGAATCAATTCACGCATGATTAGCTCCCTTAAATCTTGCCATCGCGGCGAAGTTCGGCGAGCACGACAGTGATGCCACGCTTGTCGATGATACGCATGCCTTTGGCAGATACGCGCAGACGCACAAAACGTTTCTCTTCTTCAACCCAGAAGCGGTGATGCTGCAGGTTCGGCAGGAAACGACGACGGGTTTTGTTGTTTGCGTGGGAAATGTTATTCCCAGTCACCGGACCCTTACCGGTAACTTGACATACTCTCGACATGCCTCAGCCCTCTAAAACCACATGCCCAACCCGGCATGGGTTGGCCGCTTAATCTCTCAGTCATTTGGCGCCAGGCGCCGCGTTTCTTTAGAGGTCTTACCGGCTACACCTACAGTGAAGGAACCGGGCCCCTAGAAAAGAGCGCTGCTTTATACCAGAAAGACTTCCGAGCAACAACAATCGGTGTGCAATCAATCGGCAAAAAGGCGCTTTTTTGCCCCGCGAACGCTTTGGATAAAGGCCGGCATCGATTTTTACCACTCGTCGCAGAAAATCACCCTCGCAGGCGATTCAGACTTTTCGCGGAGCCTCGCACTGTAAAAAACCGTCATCACTGTGCCCGGAAAATGCAAAAAGGGGATAGTCATTTGTAATCCAGACCTCTAGGGTAGGCCTTTTCCAGACTGCACTTGCAGATGGGCCTTCGATCTGTAAAAGGAAACCGACCATGCGCCTCGCTGCCCTACCCCTGTTGCTCGCCCCGCTCCTGCTGAGTCCCCTGGCCCAGGCCGCCGCGCTGAGCGTCTGCACCGAGGCCAGCCCTGAAGGGTTCGACGTGGTGCAGTACAACTCGCTGACCACCACCAACGCCTCGGCCGACGTGCTGATGAACCGTCTGGTGGATTTCGACACCGCCAGCGGCAAAGTCGTGCCAAGCCTGGCCGACAGCTGGGAAGTCAGCACCGATGGCCTGACGTATGTTTTCAAGCTACACCCGCAGGTGAAGTTTCATACGACTGATTACTTCAAGCCGAGCCGTGAGCTGAGCGCCGAAGACGTCAAATTCAGCTTCGACCGCATGCTCGACCCGGCCAACCCGTGGCACAAGGTCGCCCAGAGCGGCTTCCCGCACGCGCAATCAATGCAGTTGCCAGCGCTGATCAAGAAGATCGATGCGCTTGATCCGCTGACCGTGCGGTTCACCCTTGATCACCCGGATTCGACGTTCCTGGCAACCCTGAGTATGGGCTTCGCCTCGATCTACTCTGCCGAATACGCCGACAAACTGATGAAAGCCAATGCCACGGACAAGCTCAACAGCCAGCCGATCGGCACCGGCCCGTTCGTGTTCAACCGTTTCCAGAAAGACGCGGCGATACGCTACAAGGCCAACCCGGATTATTTCGGCGGCAAGCCTTCGGTGGATCCGTTGATCTTCGCCATTACGCCGGACGCCAACGTGCGCCTGCAAAAGCTGCGGCGTAACGAATGTCAGATCGCCCTGTCACCGAAGCCACTCGACGTACAAGCCGCGCTGAAAGAACCGACGCTGAAAGTCGAAAAGACTGACGCATTCATGACTGCTTTCGTCGGCATCAACAGCCAGCACCCGCCGCTGGACAAGCCGGAAGTGCGCCAGGCCATCAACCTCGCCTTCGACAAGGCCAACTACATCAAGGCGGTGTTCGAAGACACTGCCGAAGCGGCCAATGGCCCTTACCCACCGAACACCTGGAGTTACGCGAAAAACCTGCCGGGTTACCCGCACGACGTGGCCAAAGCCAAGACGTTGATGGCCAAGGCCGGCTTAAAAGACGGCTTCCAGACCACCATCTGGACGCGCCCTTCGGGCAGCCTGCTCAACCCGAATCCAAGCCTCGGTGCGCAGTTGTTGCAATCGGATCTGGCGGAAATCGGCATTCAGGCAGAAATCCGCGTGATCGAATGGGGCGAACTGATTCGTCGTGCCAAAGCGGGCGAGCATGATCTGCTGTTCATGGGCTGGGCCGGCGATAACGGCGATCCGGACAACTTCCTCACACCGCAATTTTCCTGCGCTGCGGTCAAGTCCGGCACCAACTTCGCCCGCTACTGCAACGCCGATCTGGACAAGCTGATCAGCGCCGGCAAGACCACCAGCGAGCAAGGCGTGCGCACTAAGCTGTATGAGCAGGCGCAGACGCAGATTCAGCAGCAGGCGTTGTGGCTGCCGCTGGCGCATCCGACTGCTTACGCGCTGACGCGCAAGGATGTTCAGGGGTATTCGGTAAGCCCGTTCGGGCGGCAGGACTACTCCAGGGTCAACCTGAAATAACCTGACTTACACATAACTTGTAGGAGTGAGCCTGCTCGCGATAGCAATCTTCCAGCCACCAAATAAGTTGACTGAAATGACGCCATCGCGAGCAGGCTCGCTCCCACAAGGGTTCAGGGTTTGTTCTTGAGAGTTACATCCAGCCACACTCCGCCATCGACAGCGGTTCACCGTCACCAATGATGAAGTGGTCAAGCACGCGCACATCAATCAGCTCCAAGGCTTTCTGCAATCGCTTGGTCAGCAGCCGATCAGCCTGGCTGGGGTCAGTGTTGCCCGACGGGTGGTTGTGGCACAGGATCACCGCCGCCGCGTTGTTCGCCAAAGCGCGTTTCACGACTTCTCGCGGATGCACGCTGGTGTTGTCGATCGAGCCGCGAAACAGCGCCTCGAAATTCAGCACCTGATGTTTCGAGTCGAGAAACAGACAGCCGAACACTTCATGTGGCTCATGGCGCAGCATGGCTTTGAGGTAATCGCGCACCACCTGGGGATTCTCCAGCGCCGGCTTCTTGCGCATTCGCTCGGCCAAATGTCGCCGCGCCATTTCCAGCACCGCTTGCAGCTGGGCGTATTTTGCCGGCCCCAGGCCCAGTTCCCGACTGAACGCTGCAAGGTCAGCTTCGAGCAGGACACGCAGGCTGCCGAACTGATTCAGAAGATGTCGCGCCAGATCCACCGCGCTTTTGCCGGAGACCCCGGTGCGCAGAAAAATTGCCAGCAATTCGGCATCGGAAAGGCTTCCCGAGCCCTGTTCAAGTAGCTTCTCCCGCGGCCGTTCCGCCGCAGGCCAATCGCGAATACTCATAGCACTTCCCTGTCTGTGGGCGCCGCTGTTCCGTAGCGGTCGCTGTGATATCGTAGCCCATCTTTTTTGCGGGCGAATTCATCCTGGGGAGGGGGGTTCGCCACGTATGTCACCCACGAAATGAAAGGCAGACCTATGCAGCGGCTGTATCGGAAACGCATCGTTCTGGGCGTCGGCGGCGGCATCGCGGCCTACAAGAGCGCCGACCTGGTTCGTCGCCTGATCGACCAGGGCGCTGAAGTACGCGTGGTCATGACCCATGGCGGCGCCGAGTTCATCACCCCACTGACCATGCAAGCGCTGTCCGGCCACCCGGTCCACCTCGACTTGCTCGACCCGGCTGCCGAAGCCGCGATGGGCCACATCGAACTGGCCAAGTGGGCCGATCTGGTGTTGATCGCTCCAGCCACCGCCGACCTGATCGCCCGCCTGGCCCAAGGCATCGCCAACGATTTGCTGACCACTCTGGTTCTCGCTACTGACGCCGTTGTGGCTGTCGCGCCGGCAATGAATCAGGCGATGTGGCGCGATCCGGCGACCCAGGCCAACCTGCAACTTCTGGAAAGCCGAGGCCTGAAGGCTTTCGGCCCGGCCTCGGGCAGCCAGGCCTGCGGCGACGTCGGCATGGGCCGCATGATGGAAGCCACCGACCTCGCACAGTGCGCGGCGGACTGCTTCCAGCGTCAGGCGCTGACTGGCAAGCATGTTGTCATCACCGCCGGCCCGACCCAGGAAAACATCGACCCGGTGCGCTACATCACCAACCACAGCTCCGGAAAAATGGGCTTCGCCCTTGCCGAAGCGGCCGTGGAAGCCGGCGCTCGCGTCACGCTGATCAGCGGCCCGGTACATCTGCCGACGCCGGATCGCGTTACACGCATCGATGTGGTCAGTGCCCGGGACATGCTCGCGGCCTGTGAGTCGGCCATTCCGTGCGATGTGCTCATCGCCTCGGCAGCGGTCGCGGACTACCGTCCGGAAGTCGTTGCCCCGCAAAAACTCAAGAAAGATCCTACGAGCGGCGACGGCTTCGTCCTGCAAATGGTGCGTAACCCGGACATCCTGGCCACCATCGCGACCCGTCCCGACCGTCCGTTCAGTGTCGGCTTCGCCGCCGAAACCGAACATCTGCTCGACTACGCTGCGCGCAAGCTGAAGGACAAGAATCTCGACTTGATCGTCGCCAACGACGTCGCCAATCCGAGCATCGGTTTCAACAGCGAAGAAAACGCCTGCAGCGTAATTGACCGTGCGCTGCACGCCACGGTTTTCGCCCAGACCAGCAAGAGCAAGATCGCTCGCCAACTGGTCACTTTT
Organism: Pseudomonas sp. IT-347P; assembly: GCF_949768005.1. NCBI lineage: Bacteria > Pseudomonadati > Pseudomonadota > Gammaproteobacteria > Pseudomonadales > Pseudomonadaceae > Pseudomonas > Pseudomonas sp. IT-347P. Next base: position 277,491 of record NZ_CATKPQ010000033.1, on the reverse strand, counting down.
ATCGCCGAACGTCTGAACCAGGTTTAATTTACATGCACGCTTTGCAAGCCAAGATCCTCGACCCACGCATCGGCACCGATTTTCCGCTGCCGCAATACGCCACCCCGGGTTCCGCCGGCCTCGACCTGCGCGCCATGCTGGATCAGGACATCGTGATCAAACCGGGTGAAACCGTGCTGATCCCCACCGGTCTGTCGGTGTATATCGGCGATCCGAACCTCGCCGCGCTGATCCTGCCGCGCTCGGGCATGGGCCATAAGTACGGTATCGTGCTGGGCAACCTCGTCGGCCTGATCGACTCGGATTACCAGGGCCCGCTGATGGTGTCGTGCTGGAACCGTGGTCAGACCGATTTCACCATGACCGTCGGCGAGCGTCTGGCACAGCTGGTGCTGGTGCCGGTGGTGCAGGCGCACTTTGAAATGGTTGAAGAGTTCGTCGAAACCGAACGCGGCACCGGCGGCTTCGGCCACACCGGCACCAAATAACCGGATAACACCCTGTAGCAGCTGCCGCAGGCTGCGACCCTTTGATCTTGCTTGTAAAAATCAAAGTCAAAAGATCGCAACCTGCGGCAGCTCCTACAGGGGAAATTTGTGCATTTTCAGCAGCAGGTTTAACACCGTAAATCAAGGTTTTGCCGGCCGAACGCCACGCCCGCCGAGGCATCATGGCCCTTTCATACCACGAACTCTCTGTGGAAAACGCCGTCATACCCTTCAGTTTGAGCCTGCCGTCGAACGATTCGTCGGTCTGTCCCACCACTTTCGAGATGGAGCATTTCCGCAGATGAGCACCCCAGCCAAGATTGCCCCGAAGCTGCCCGACAGCATTTTCCGCGCCTATGACATTCGCGGCACCGTGCCGGAATTCCTCAATGCCGAAACCGCGTACTGGATTGGCCGCGCCATCGGTTCGCAGAGCCTGGCCCAAGGCGAGCCGAATGTTTCCGTCGGCCGCGATGGCCGCTTGTCCGGTCCTGAGCTGGTCGCAGAACTGATCCGCGGCATTGCTGAAAGCGGCTGCCACGTCAGCGATGTGGGTCTGGTGCCGACGCCGGCGTTGTACTACGCCGCCAACGTGCTGGCCGGCAAGTCCGGGGTGATGCTCACCGGCAGCCACAACCCGTCGAACTACAACGGTTTCAAGATCGTCATCGCCGGCGACACCCTCGCCAACGAACAGATCCAGGCCCTGCATGAGCGCCTCAAGAGCAACAACTTGAGCAGCGGCGCGGGCAGCGTCACCCAAGTTGAAATTCTCGACCGCTACAACACCGAAATCGTCCAGGACATCAAACTGGCCCGTCGCCTGAAAGTCGTGGTCGACTGCGGCAACGGCGCGGCCGGCGTGATCGCACCGCATTTGATCGAAGCACTGAATTGCGAAGTCATCCCGCTGTTCTGCGAAGTCGACGGCAACTTCCCGAACCATCACCCGGATCCGGGCAAGCCTGAGAACCTCGTCGACCTGATTGCCAAGGTCAAGGAAACCAACGCCGATATCGGCCTGGCGTTCGACGGCGACGGCGACCGTGTCGGTGTGGTGACCAATACTGGCAGCATCGTTTACCCCGATCGTCTGCTGATGCTGTTCGCACGTGACGTGGTGGCGCGCAACCCGGACGCGGAAATCATCTTCGACGTCAAATGCACCCGCCGCCTGGTGCCGCTGATCAAGGAATACGGCGGTCGGCCGCTAATGTGGAAGACCGGTCACTCGTTGATCAAAAAGAAAATGAAACAATCCGGTGCGTTACTGGCCGGTGAAATGAGCGGGCACATCTTCTTCAAGGAACGTTGGTTCGGTTTCGACGATGGCATCTACAGCGCCGCACGCCTGCTGGAGATCCTCAGCAAGGAAAAATCCACTGCGGAAGAGCTGTTTGCGACCTTCCCGAACGATATTTCTACGCCGGAAATCAATATCCATGTGACCGAAGAGAGCAAATTCAGCATCATTGATGCACTGCACGACGCGCAGTGGGGCGCAGGCGCTGACCTGACCACCATTGACGGCGTGCGAGTCGACTACGCCAAAGGCTGGGGCCTGGTACGCGCGTCCAACACCACACCGGTGCTGGTGCTGCGCTTCGAGGCCGATGACGAGGCAGAACTTGCGCGTATCAAGGATGTGTTCCACACCCAATTGAAACGCGTTGCACCTGATCTCCAACTACCGTTCTGATCCACCCGGAGCCCTGAATGACCCTCGAACGCGATGCCGCCGCCAACACTGCCAAGGTCTTGTCCGAAGCACTGCCTTACATCCGACGTTATGTCGGCAAGACCCTGGTAATCAAATACGGCGGCAACGCGATGGAAAGCGAGGAGCTGAAAACCGGCTTCGCGCGCGACATCGTGCTGATGAAAGCCGTGGGTATCAATCCGGTGGTCGTGCACGGTGGCGGCCCGCAGATCGGTGATCTGCTCAAGCGTCTGTCGATCGAAAGCCACTTCGTCGATGGCATGCGCGTCACCGACGCGGCAACCATGGACGTGGTGGAAATGGTCCTCGGCGGCCAGGTCAACAAAAGCATCGTCAACCTGATCAACCGTCATGGCGGCAGCGCTATCGGCCTGACCGGTAAAGACGCCGGGCTGATTCGTGCGAAGAAGCTCACCGTCACTCGCCAGACCCCGGAGATGACCCAGCCGGAAATCATCGACATCGGTCACGTTGGCGAAGTCGTCGGGATCAACACCGAACTGCTGAACCTGCTGGTCAAAGGCAATTTCATTCCGGTGATCGCACCGATCGGTGTGGGTGAAAACGGCGAGTCGTACAACATCAACGCGGATCTGGTGGCGGGTAAAGTCGCCGAAGCGCTGAAAGCCGAGAAACTGATGCTGCTGACCAACATCGCTGGCCTGATGGACAAATCGGGCACCGTGTTGACCGGTCTGAGCACGCAGCAGGTCGACGATCTGATCGCCGACGGCACGATCTATGGCGGCATGCTGCCGAAGATTCGTTGCGCCCTGGAAGCGGTTCAGGGCGGCGTTGGCAGTTCGTTGATCATCGATGGTCGTGTACCCAATGCGATTCTGCTGGAAATCTTCACCGACACCGGTGTGGGTACGCTGATCAGCAACCGCAAGCGTCCGTAAGCAGTAACGCAAACAAAAAGACCCCGCTCAGTCTGGCTGAGCGGGGTCTTTTTTTGCCCTGCAATCCCTGTGGGAGCGAGCCTGTTCACGAACGCGGTGTTTGCATCACATCAATGTTGAATGTGAAGGCCTCGTCGCGAGCAGGCTCGCTCCCACAGTGCTCTGCGGTTAAACGCCGAACTGCGCGCGGTAGGCTTCCACGGCTGGCAGGTGTTGCTTGAGCTGCGGATCATCGGCAAGGAATTCCAGCACCTGGTTCAGCGAAACAATGCTGATCACCGGAATGCCGAAGTCGCGCTCTACTTCCTGGATGGCCGACAACTCACCGTTGCCACGCTCCTGACGGTTCAGGGCGATCAGCACGCCGGCCGCCCTGGCGCCGTCCTGCGACGCGATGATCTGCATCACTTCGCGGATGGCCGTACCGGCAGTGATCACGTCGTCGATGATCAGCACATCGCCGGTCAACGGTGCGCCAACCAGGCTGCCGCCTTCGCCGTGGGCCTTGGCCTCCTTGCGGTTGAAGCACCATGGCAGGTCACGATTGTGGTGCTCGGCCAGCGCGACGGCTGTGGTCGCCGCCAGCGGGATGCCTTTGTAGGCCGGACCAAACAGAACGTCGAAGGGAATGCCGCTTTCGGCAATGGCTGCCGCGTAGAAACGCCCCAACTGCGCCAGGGCCGAACCCGAGTTGAACAGGCCGGCGTTGAAGAAGTAAGGACTGGTGCGCCCGGACTTCAGGGTGAACTCACCGAAGCGCAAAACGCCGCGATCGATGGCAAAACGAATGAAATCGCGCTGATACGCTTGCATGAAAAAAACCCCAAATACCACGGATTTAGCTAATTAGCTTGACGCCGTGTATCATACACGCACGCGATTTTTGGGGCCATTTATGCGGATCATCAGTGTGAACGTCAATGGTATTCAGGCTGCAGTCGAGCGTGGTTTGCTCAGTTGGCTGCAAGCACAGAATGCCGACGTCATCTGCCTGCAGGACACCCGTGCCTCCGCCTTTGAACTGGATGACCCAGCCTTCCAACTGGATGGCTACTTCCTTTATGCCTGCGATGCTGAAGTCCCTGCCCAAGGTGGCGTGGCTTTGTATTCGCGGTTGCAACCGAAGGCTGTCATCAGCGGTCTCGGTTTCGAGACGGCCGACCGCTACGGGCGCTACCTGCAAGCAGATTTCGACAAAGTCAGTATTGCCACCTTGCTGCTTCCTTCGGGGATGAACGGCGATGAAGACTTGAACCAGAAGTTCAAGCTCATGGACGACTTCGGCAAGTACCTGGACAAGCAGCGGCGCAAACGTCGCGAGTACATTTATTGTGGCTCGCTGTACGTGGCGCAGCAGAAGCTCGACATCAAGAACTGGCGCGACAGCCAGCAATCCCCGGGCTTCCTGGCGCCAGAACGCGCCTGGATGGACGAGATTGTCGGCAACATGGGTTACGTCGACGCTTTGCGCGAAGTCAGCCGTGAAGGCGACCAGTACAGCTGGTGGCCGGATAACGAACAGGCCGAGATGCTCAATCTGGGCTGGCGTTTCGATTACCAGATCCTGACCCCGGGCCTGCGACGCTTCGTGCGCAGTGCGCGCCTGCCACGTCAGCCACGGTTCTCGCAGCATGCGCCGCTGATCGTCGACTACGACTGGACGCTGACCATCTAAGCGTCGTTTCGCAGTACAAAAAATGCCCATATCGCAAGATACGGGCATTTTTTATGCGTCACTTCCAGACAGGATCGAATTCAGACTGCCGCGAAGAACGGTAAGGCCAAATACAGCTTGATCACGATGACATTGATAATGTCGATGAAGAACGCTCCGACCATCGGCACCACCAGAAACGCGATCTGCGAGGGGCCGTAGCGCTGCGTCACGGCCTGCATGTTGGCAATGGCAGTCGGCGTGGCGCCTAGGCCAAAACCGCAATGCCCCGCCGCCAGCACGGCAGCATCATAGTTGCAGCCCATCACCCGGAATGTCACGAAAATCGCGAACAGCGCCATGATCATGGCCTGCATCGCAAGAATGATGAAGATCGGCAACGCGAGCGCGGCCAGATCCCACAACTTGAGCGACATCAGGGCGATCGCCAGAAACAGCGAAAGGCTGACATTGCCCAGCACCGAGACTTCACGCTCAAACACCTGATACAAGCCCAACGCGGAAAGACCGTTGCGCAGCACCACGCCTACAAACAGGACACACACGAACGTCGGCAACTCGAATGCAGTCCCTTGCAGCAGGCCATTCAACAGATTGCCCGCCAACAGGCTGACTGCAATCAGCGCCAGAGTTTCGACGAACGAAAATGGCGTGATCGAGCGCTCCTTGTTCGGCTGCTCAAAACCTTTTGGCAATCGTGGCGCATCCAGTTGCTGGCCGCTGGGCACCTTCACTCGCTTGATGAGCAAACGCGCGACCGGCCCGCCGATCAAACCACCCAGTACCAGACCAAACGTCGCAGAGGCCATCGCCAATTCGGAAGCAGAGGCCAGACCATACTTCTCACTGAATACGGTGCCCCACGCAGCACCGGTACCGTGACCACCCGCCAGGGTGATCGAGCCGGTCAGCAACCCCATCAAAGGGTCGAGTCCGAGCATTTTTGCCAGGCCAATACCCATCGCATTCTGCACCACCAGCAGCCCGGTAACCGCCAGCAGAAATATTCCTACTATCCGGCCACCTTTCTTCAGGCTGGCAAAGTCTGCGCTCAAACCAATAGTGGCAAAAAAAGCCAGCATCAAAGGTGTCTGAAGGGAAGTATCAAAGCGAACTTCAATATCGAATGCTCGTAGCAGCAATAAGATCAGGGCAACTACCAGGCCACCTGCTACAGGTTCGGGGATATTGTAACTGCGCATGAAACCAACACGCCTGACTAACCCGCGTCCGAGTAGAAGAACTAAGGAAGCGGCCACAAGTGTTCCGTAAAAATCGAGCTGAATCATTGGGATTATTCTTGGCTATATATTCAGAGGCAAACTGTGCACCTGCATTTACCTCATGAACCGGCTGACTGTCTCAACAATGATTACTGTGGAATTCAAGAGCCTTCGATGGCTTGAATATATCTTAATATTTCAAGAGAAATATTAGCCGGGCAACTTTAACAATCCCGCACTGTGATTCCAAGGATATACATCATTACCAAAGCAGTGCAGTTGTGACGAAAAGTGTAATCAGACCAGCGATATAATCTGTTACTTACTACTCATCGCAGTCAGATTATTCCTACATACCGCAAAGCCAGATTTTGCTGCACAAAAAAAATGCCCTGACATGTCAGGGCACTTTTAAAAACTTTGCGTTGTTTATTTGATCAACCGCCAAGTGAACGGATAACGGTATGGAAAACCTTCATTGGCCTTCACCCCGGCAATGATCGTCAAAACAAGCGCGCCGATCGCCAATATTCCCAGCAGCAAGAACCCGATGATCAATACCATCAACAGGAAACAAATCAACGATGCGATGGCAACGGTGATCTGAAAATTCAGCGCCTCCTTGCCTTGAGCGTCGATAAACGGGTCGGTTTCGCGCTTCATCTGCCACAGAATCAACGGCCCGATCAAATTACCGAACGGAATCCAGATCCCCAACAAGGCGGACAAGTGACAAAACATGGCCCATTGGCGAACCTCTTGGCTCGGCTTTGGCAGTAGCTCTTGCTCGTCACTCATCGCGTCCTCCTTGCGGTCAAAAACCTGCTCAGTCGGCCAGCGCAGCCTTTTGCAGTTCGAAGATTTCGTTCATGCCTTGTTTGGCCAGTTCCAGCATGGCGTTCAAGTCCTCAGGCTGGAATGGTGCGCCTTCGGCCGTGCCCTGCACTTCGATGAAACCACCGGTACTGGTCATCACCACGTTGAGGTCAGTCTCGGCGGCGGAGTCTTCAAGATAGTCCAGATCCAGCACAGCCTCGCCCTGATACATGCCGACCGATACGGCAGCGATCATTTGCTTGAGCGGATCACCGGCCTTCAAGCCACCACGCTTCTTGATCACTTTCAGGGCATCGACCAGTGCAACCATGGCACCGGTAATGGAAGCCGTGCGGGTGCCGCCGTCAGCCTGGATCACGTCGCAGTCGACGTACAGGGTCACGTCGCCCAGCTTGGACATGTCCAGCGCAGCGCGCAGGGAACGACCGATCAGACGCTGGATTTCCAGGGTGCGGCCACCCTGCTTGCCGCGGCTCGCTTCACGCTGATTACGCTCGCCGGTGGCGCGCGGGAGCATGCCGTACTCGGCAGTCAACCAACCCTGGCCCTGGCCTTTGAGGAAGCGCGGCACACCGTTCTCGACGCTGACGGTGCAGATGACTTTGGTATCACCGAATTCGACCAGTACGGATCCCTCGGCGTGTTTGGTGTAGTTGCGGGTAATGCGGATCGAGCGGAGCTGATCGGCAGCGCGACCACTTGGACGTTTCATAGGGAATACCTGTACTGGGGACGGAAAACTGCCGAGCATTATAGAGCGCTGCACCGCGCCTGGGCACTCGTTAAAACATCCGCGCGACGACCGAAGGCCCTGAAACACCTGTTACCGACGGGCTGCAGCCCTTTGTCACACCGTGTGTTTGGGCGCATTCGCCGCACTGCGCTACAATCCTGCGCCTTTGCTGCCAGTCGGCTTAAATTCATTGATATCGAGCCTGCGGAACATCCCTGCTGCGCCGATCTGCATTGCGAGGTCACCGCCATGGTGCACAGCATGACCGCCTTCGCCCGCGTCGAAAAAGCCGGCGCACAGGGCACCCTGAGCTGGGAACTGCGCTCGGTCAATAGCCGCTACCTTGAACCCCACCTGCGTTTGCCCGAGTCTTTTCGCGACCTCGAAGGCGCGGTGCGCGAAGCGCTACGTCAGGGCCTGTCCCGGGGCAAACTGGAATGCACCCTGCGTTTCACCGAAGAGAGCACCGGCAAAACCCTGCAAGTCGATCGCGAGCGCGCCGCGCAGCTGGTCGCTGCGGCCGAGACCGTTGCCGGCCTGATCAAAAACCCTGCCGCACTCAACCCGCTGGAAGTGCTGGCCTGGCCCGGCGTACTGGTGGGCGATGCGACCGACCCGCAGGCGCTGAATGCCGACGCACTAGCGCTGTTCAATCAAGGCTTGAAAGAATTGAAGGCTGGCCGCGAGCGCGAAGGCGCGGAGCTGGCACGCCTGATCAACGAGCGTCTGACCTCCATTGAAGAAGACGTCGTGACCCTGCGTGAACTGGTGCCGCAGATGCTCGCCACCCAGCGCCAGAAAGTCCTCGACCGCTTCGCCGACATGAAGGCCGAGCTGGACCCGCAGCGTCTTGAACAGGAAATGGTCATCCTCGCGCAAAAGAGCGACGTGGCCGAAGAACTGGATCGCCTGAGCACCCACATCATCGAAGTGCGTAGGGTGCTCAAATCCGGCGGCGCGGCCGGACGCCGTCTCGATTTCCTGATGCAGGAACTCAACCGCGAAGCCAACACACTGGGCTCCAAAGCCTTCGACCCGCGCAGCACCCAAGCCGCCGTCAACCTCAAGGTGTTGATCGAGCAGATGCGCGAACAAGTGCAGAATATTGAGTAAAGGCTACCCCGACATGACCCACAGCACCGGCACCCTGTACATCATTTCCGCCCCATCGGGCGCGGGCAAGAGCAGTCTGGTCAAGGCGTTGACCGACGCCATACCGGAAATTCGCGTTTCGGTTTCTCACACCACCCGCGCCATGCGTCCGGGTGAAGTGGACGGCGTGAACTATCACTTCGTGACCCGCGAAGAGTTCGTGAAGATGGGCGAGCATGGCGACTTCCTCGAACGCGCCGAAGTCTTCGGCAACTTCTACGGCACCTCGCAAAGCCGCCTGCAGCAAACGCTGGACGAAGGTCACGACCTGATTCTGGAAATCGACTGGCAAGGCGCAGAGCAAGTGCGCAAGCTGATGCCGCAGGCACGCTCGATCTTTATCCTGCCGCCTTCGCTTCAAGCCCTGCACCAGCGCCTGACCAATCGCGGCCAGGACAGCGACGAGATCATTGACGGCCGGATGCGCGAAGCGGTCAGCGAGATGAGTCACTATGTCGAGTACGACTACCTGATCATCAACGACGATTTTGCTCACGCGCTGGACGATCTGAAGGCGATTTTCCGCGCCAATCAACTCCAGCAGAAACGCCAGCAGGTACGTTTTGGCAAATTGCTGGCCGAGTTGCTTGGCTAATCAGCACTTCCCAAAACAGCTGCAAGCGCTTTACATTGGTGCTTGCAGCGCGTTGAAGGGCTTGGTCAAAAAATCAGCGCTTCCCTAATCGCTGGTGATTTTTTAAACTGTTGAGTCCGCTCGCCCAACCGGGCAGCGCGCATATTGCATTCGCTCCGAGGAATACCATGGCCCGCGTAACCGTTGAAGACTGCCTAGAACACGTGGAAAACCGCTTTGAGCTGGTCATGCTCTCTACCAAGCGTGCCCGTCAACTGGCCACCGGCGGCAAAGAGCCACTGGTCCAGTGGGAAAACGACAAGCCGACTGTTGTCGCCCTGCGTGAAATCGCTGAAGGCCTGATGAGCTACGAGTTCATCGCCGAGCAGGAAATCGTCCAGGATGAGCCGCTGTTCGCAGCGTTCGAGGACGAGTCCAACGAGGCCGTCTAAGCCTATGCCTGGTCGACGTAGCACGGCGCGGGATCACAGCTTGTGGCAGGATTTATCATGCCGAGCATAGACGCCCTCGCCGATCGCTTATCGACCTACCTCGGCAACGACCAGGTCAACCTGGTCCGCCGAGCGTATTTCTACGCCGAACAAGCCCATGACGGTCAGCGCCGTCGCAGCGGCGAGGCGTATGTCACGCATCCTCTTGCCGTGGCCAATATTCTTGCCGACATGCACATGGACCATCAAAGCCTGATGGCCGCGATGCTGCATGACGTGATCGAAGACACCGGTATCGCCAAAGAAGCGCTGCAAGCGCAGTTCGGCGAAACCGTGGCCGAACTGGTCGATGGGGTCAGCAAACTGACCCAGATGAATTTCGAGACCAAGGCCGAAGCCCAGGCCGAAAACTTTCAGAAAATGGCCATGGCCATGGCGCGCGACATCCGCGTGATCCTGGTCAAGCTCGCCGACCGTCTGCACAACATGCGCACGCTGGAAGTACTGTCCGGCGAAAAACGCCGCCGGATCGCCAAAGAGACCCTCGAGATCTACGCGCCCATCGCCAACCGCCTGGGCATGCATGCGATCCGCATCGAATTCGAGGACCTCGGCTTCAAGGCCATGCACCCGATGCGTTCCGCGCGGATCTACCAGGCGGTCAAGCGCGCCCGGGGCAACCGCAAGGAAATCGTCAACAAGATCGAAGAATCCCTCGGCCATTGCCTCGCCATCGACGGCATCCAGGGCGAGGTCAGCGGTCGGCAGAAACACCTCTACGGCATCTACAAGAAAATGCGCGGCAAGCGTCGGGCTTTCAACGAGATCATGGACGTTTACGCGTTCCGGATCATCGTCGACAAGGTCGATACCTGCTACCGCGTGCTGGGGGCTGTACATAATTTGTACAAACCGTTGCCGGGACGCTTCAAGGATTACATCGCGATCCCCAAGGCCAACGGCTATCAGTCGCTGCACACCACGCTGTTCGGCATGCACGGCGTGCCGATCGAGATCCAGATCCGCACCCGCGAAATGGAAGAGATGGCCAACAACGGCATTGCCGCCCATTGGCTATACAAATCCAGCGGCGACGAGCAGCCGAAAGGCACCCATGCCCGCGCCCGTCAGTGGGTCAAAGGCGTGCTGGAAATGCAGCAACGTGCCGGCAACTCGCTGGAATTCATCGAGAGTGTGAAGATCGACCTGTTCCCGGACGAGGTCTACGTGTTCACGCCCAAAGGCCGGATCATGGAGTTGCCGAAAGGCTCCACGGCGGTCGACTTTGCCTACGCGGTACACACCGACGTCGGCAACAGCTGCATCGCCTGCCGGATCAACCGTCGTCTCGCACCGCTGTCCGAACCGCTGCAAAGCGGCTCCACGGTCGAGATCGTCAGCGCGCCCGGCGCCCGACCTAACCCGGCGTGGCTGAATTTCGTGGTCACCGGCAAGGCGCGCACGCACATCCGTCACGCACTGAAGCTGCAACGTCGCTCGGAATCCATCAGCCTTGGCGAACGCCTGCTGAACAAAGTGCTCAACGGTTTCGACAGTGCGCTGGAGAAGATCCCGGCCGAACGCGTCAAGGCGATGCTCACCGAGTACCGCCTCGAACTGATCGAAGACCTGCTCGAAGACATTGGCCTGGGCAACCGCATGGCCTACGTGGTCGCCCGCCGCCTGCTCGGCGAAGGCGAACAGTTGCCAAGCCCGGAAGGCCCGCTGGCGATTCGCGGCACCGAAGGTCTGGTGCTCAGCTACGCCAAGTGCTGCACGCCGATCCCGGGCGACCCGATTGTCGGACACCTGTCGGCGGGCAAAGGCATGGTCGTGCACCTGGACAACTGCCGCAACATCAGCGAAATCAGGCACAACCCGGAAAAATGCATCCAGCTCTCCTGGGCCAAGGATGTCACCGGCGAATTCAACGTCGAACTGCGTGTCGAGCTGGAACACCAGCGCGGCCTGATCGCCCTGCTCGCCAGCAGCGTCAACGCAGCCGACGGCAATATCGAGAAAATCAGCATGGACGAACGCGATGGTCGCATCAGCGTGGTCCAGTTGGTGGTCAGCGTCCACGACCGTGTGCACCTGGCCCGCGTGATCAAGAAGCTGCGCGCCTTGACCGGGGTGATTCGCATCACCCGCATGCGTGCATAACGCAACCCTAACAAGGAGTCATACATGACCAAGACTGTTATCACCAGCGACAAGGCCCCGGCCGCCATCGGTACTTACTCCCAGGCGATCAAGGCAGGCAACACCGTTTACATGTCGGGTCAGATTCCTCTGGACCCAAAAACCATGGAACTGGTTGAAGGCTTCGAAGCCCAGACCGTCCAGGTGTTCGAGAACCTCAAAGCAGTGGCCGAAGCCGCCGGCGGTTCGTTCAAGGACATCGTCAAACTGAACATCTTCCTCACCGACCTGAGCCACTTCGCCAAGGTCAACGAGATCATGGGCAAGTACTTCGACCAGCCATACCCGGCCCGCGCCGCCATTGGCGTGGCTGCCCTGCCAAAGGGTGCGCAGGTTGAAATGGATGCCATTCTGGTCATCGAGTGATGCGCACGGCGCGGCCCTCAAACGCCGCGCCGACTGCTCAGCAAGAAAAGGTTTTGAAAGGATTCCACCATGCGCAAAGCGCTAGCTCTCCCGCTGTTCGCCATTTTCCTCGGCGGCTGCGCCAGCAACCCTGCCGACCGTGACATCAGCGGCACCTGGATCAACCAGGTGGCGATCGATGCCGCAGCCAAGGGCGGCCCCCTGCGCGAAGCGCTTCAGGCTTACGGCCCGAACCTTGAGTGGGACGTCAACACCAAGGCCGGTCAGGCCCGCTACACCAACGGTTTTGAGAACGTAGAAGGACGGCTGCTGGGTGAAAAATCCGGCGCCTGGAAGGTCGACTTCTATGGCAGCTCCGCCAGTGAGCTGAAACGTGATGGCGGGCAACTGCAGCAAGCCGCCAGCGAGAACGAACCCGAGCAGGTTTTCGACCGTGCACAGATTCCCGTGCCGGAGGGCGCACCGATCGGCGCCAGCTTCGAACGTGCGCTGTATTCGGCCTATCTGGGCGGCGACTGGAAAATCACCAACGGCCAGGGCGAAGGCAGCACCGTGAAATTCCAGGCGGATGGCCAGGTCTCCGGCTTACCGGGTGCCGACCGTTATGCGTTATGCCTGGCGGGCGATTGCGCCTCGATGAGCAACGGCAATGACAGCATGTGGTTGCAGCAGAATGGTCAGGGCAATAACTGGATCTTTGTGCGCAAGGGCAAAGAGCTGGAAATTCTCCAGGCGGTGAATGCTGCGTTGGCGGATGAACAACCGCAGTTCACCGCTGGTGAGCGCAAGTGGTTGCTGGAGAAGCAGTAACCCGGACCTCAACTCGCTGAGATCCCCCTGTAGGAGTGAGCCTGCTCGCGATAGCAGTCTGACAGTCAGCATAAGTGTTGAATGTCAGACTGCTATCGCGAGCAGGCTCACTCCTACAGTTGTTTTGGGGTATCAGGAAGTCAACATTTACCTTCGAGGATCGCGGCGTAGCCTTCGCGGTAGCTTGGGTACATTGGCGTCCAGCCCAACGCTTTAGCCCGGGCATTGCTGCAACGCTTGCTGCCGGTGCGCCGAACGCTGGCGTCTTCCGACCATTCGGTAACGCCCAGATACTCACGCAACCAGCCCACCACCTCGGCCAAGGGTGCCGGCGCGTCGTCGACGCCGATGTAGAAATCCTCCAGCTTCACGCCCTGCCGTTCTTTCTCCAACAGGAACGCCAGCAACCCTGCCGCGTCGTCAGCATGAATCCGGTTGCCATACAGCGGCGGATCAACCGCAACGCGATAGCCGCGACGTACTTGAGTGAGTAGCCACTCGCGGCCCGGGCCATAAATGCCGGTCAGACGCAGAATGCTCGCCGCAATGCCGCTATTGAGCGCGACCTGCTCAGCCTCCAGCATCAACCGCCCGGAATAACCGGCAGCGACGGTCTCTGAGCTCTCATCGACCCACTCGCCATCCTGCTGCCCATAAACGCTGCTGCTGGACACGAAGATCAGCCGCTCAGGCACCTGCCCATAGTCGTCGAGCCAACTCAGTACATTCTGCAAACCCTGCACATAAGCCGCGCGATAACCCGCCTCATCGTGATCGGTAGCTGCAGCGCAATACACCAGATAGTCCACGGCACCCACCGGCCAGGTCGCCGGGCACTCTTCGCTGAACAGATCGCCGGCGACGCCGATCACACCTTCAGGCAGCTTCGAAACATCCCGGCGCAAGCCATGAACTTCCCAGCCAGCCGCCAGCATTTGTTTTGCCAGACGACTGCCGACATCACCACAACCGGCAATCAAAACAGAAGGCGCGGACATCAAAAAACTCCTATCGGAAAGACACAGACTAGCGCCGGCAAAGGACGAACGGCTAGCAATGAAGGAAAAAAAGATACTCTATTACTTTTGTTAACAAGAATTACTTGCAATAATGCACACCACTTTTGTTCTCGGCCTTACGAGGCCTGGAAGAGCATCAACGTTTTTCTATCTCAGGTCCGGCCAGCATGACACGTAATCAAATCCCCGCTTCGCCAACCAAACGACCTCGCGCCTGGAGCGCGGTGACGGCTCTGTTGCTCAGCCTGATGCTGGCACCGACCGCCGCTTTCGCCGACGCCCAGGCACCCGCCACACCGGCCGCTACCGAACAGCACGCACCTGCTGCAGACGCGCCAGCCGCCGCTCCTGCTGCCACCGCTCCGGTACAGGCTGTCGATGCTGCTGATGCCCCCGAAGTACTCGAAGCCGACAACTCCCTGGGCATGGCCCACGACCTGTCGCCGTGGGGCATGTACCAGAACGCCGACATCATCGTGAAAATCGTGATGATCGGTCTGGCAATCGCCTCGATCATCACCTGGACCATCTGGATCGCCAAAGGCTTCGAGCTGATGGGCGCCAAACGTCGTCTGCGTGGCGAAATCGCCGCCCTGAAGAAGGCCACCACCCTTAAAGAAGCCAGCACCACGGCGGCGAAGGAAGGCACCCTCGCCAACCTGCTGGTGCACGACGCCCTCGAAGAGATGCGCCTGTCGGTCAACAGCCGCGAGAAAGAAGGCATCAAGGAACGCGTCAGTTTCCGTCTCGAGCGTCTGGTGGCAGCCTGCGGTCGCAACATGAGCAGCGGCACCGGCGTCCTCGCCACCATCGGCTCCACCGCGCCGTTCGTAGGCCTGTTCGGCACCGTGTGGGGCATCATGAACTCCTTCATCGGCATCGCCAAAACCCAGACCACCAACCTTGCCGTCGTGGCACCCGGCATTGCCGAAGCGCTGCTGGCCACCGCTCTGGGTCTGGTTGCAGCGATTCCAGCCGTTGTCATCTACAACGTCTTCGCCCGCTCCATCGCCGGTTACAAGGCGCAGGTTTCCGATGCCTCGGCAGAAGTGCTGCTGCTGGTCAGCCGTGACCTCGATCACCAGCCTGAGCGCAGCTCGCAACCGCACATGGTGAAAGTGGGGTAATCGGCCATGGGCCTGCATTTGAAAGAAGGCGCAGACGACGATCTGGCCGAGAACCACGAAATCAACGTCACGCCGTTCATCGACGTGATGCTGGTGCTATTAATCATCTTCATGGTTGCCGCTCCATTGGCCACCGTGGACATCAAAGTCGACCTGCCGGCCTCGACCGCCAAACCGGCGCCGCGGCCAGAGAAACCGGTGTTCCTCAGCGTCAAGGCTGACCAGCGCCTGTACATCGGCGACGACGAAGTGAAAGCCGAAACCCTTGGCGCCGTGCTCGACGCCAAGACCCAGGGCAAGAAAGACACCACCATCTTCTTCCAGGCCGATAAAGGCGTGGACTACGGCGACCTGATGAGCGTGATGGATAAATTGCGCTCGGCCGGCTACCTGAAGGTCGGTCTGGTCGGACTTGAGACGGCAGCCAAGAAATGATCACGACGCGCCATAAGCTGACGCGTTACAGCGGTAGCCTGGCCGTGGTGCTGGGCGTGCATGCGCTGGCCATCGCGCTGGCGCTGAACTGGACCGCCCGCCCGCCCATCGAATTGCCACCGCAGGCAATGATGGTCGAGCTGGCCCCGGTTCCGGCCCCGCCACCGCCGGCTCCGCCGAAAGTCGTCACACCGCCGCAGCCACCGGCTCCGGTGGAAGAGTTGCCGATTCCGAAACTGGCTGAAGCACCCAAGGCAGAAATTGCCGTACCGAAGCCCAAACCCAAGCCAAAGCCGAAACCGCAGCCGCCCAAACCGGTCGAGAAAAAGCCTGAGTCTGTGAAGGAAAAACCTTCCGAGGAAAAACCGGCCGACACTCAACCAACCCAGGCGCCGACGGAAAAATCCGCCCAGCCTGCGCCGGGTCCGTCGCCCGCACAGCTGGCAGCGAAGGCCAGTTGGCAAGGCACCCTGCTCGCGCATTTGGCCAAGTACAAAAAGTACCCGCAAAGTGCACAGTCGCGGGGCAAGGAAGGCTTGAATCGTCTGCGCTTCGTGGTGGATGCCGAAGGTAATGTGTTGTCGTTTGAACTGGTGGGCCGCTCAGGCAACGCTGATCTGGATCGGGCCACCCTGGAAATGATCCGCCGCGCACAACCGCTGCCCAAGCCACCGGCAGACATGTTGACCAATGGCTCGATCGAAATTGTTGCGCCGTTTGTTTATTCCCTCGAGAGACGCCGCTGATTCAATGTGAGAGCGGGCTTGCTCGCGAATGCGGTGTGTCAGTCAATGTAATGCTGACTGACGCGGCCTCTTCGCGAGCAAGCCCGCTCCCACAGGGTTATGTGTTGAGCGTTAGATCGAGATAAAGGCACCGAAAGGTGCCTTTTGCATATCTGCCTGCGGCAAAGCGACATTGCCCTGTGTCGCATTCCACACTCAGTCTGATAACGTGCGTCTATCGATTGCAGCCGGTATGCTTGGCCCGCATCTTCATGGACGCTTGCTATGACCCTCACAGAATTACGCTACATCGTTACCCTCGCCCAAGAGCAGCACTTCGGCCACGCCGCCGAGCGCTGTCACGTCAGCCAGCCGACCCTGTCGGTGGGCGTGAAGAAACTTGAAGACGAACTCGGTGTGCTGATTTTCGAGCGCAGCAAAAGCGCCGTGCGCCTGACACCGGTCGGCGAAGGTATCGTCGCCCAGGCGCAGAAAGTCCTCGAGCAGGCCCAGGGCATCCGCGAACTGGCCCAAGCCGGCAAGAACCAGCTGACCGCCCCGCTGAAAGTCGGCGCGATCTACACCGTCGGCCCGTACCTGTTCCCGCACCTGATTCCACAACTGCACCGGGTCGCCCCGCAGATGCCGTTGTACATCGAAGAAAACTTCACCCACGTGCTGCGCGACAAACTGCGCAACGGCGAGCTCGACGCGATCATCATCGCCCTGCCGTTCAACGAAGCCGATGTGCTGACCTTGCCGCTGTACGACGAGCCGTTCTACGTCTTGATGCCGGCCCAGCACCCGTGGACCAAGAAGGAATCCATCGACGCCGGCCTGCTCAACGACAAGAGCCTGCTGCTGCTCGGCGAAGGCCACTGCTTCCGCGATCAAGTGCTGGAAGCCTGCCCGACCCTGACCAAGGGCAACGACGGCGCCAAGCACACCACGGTCGAATCCAGCTCGCTGGAAACCATTCGCCACATGGTCGCGTCCGGTCTGGGCATTTCGATCCTGCCGTTGTCGGCCGTCGATAGCCATCACTACGCCCCGGGCGTGATCGAAGTGCGTCCGCTGTCGCCGCCGGTGCCGTTCCGCACCGTGGCCATTGCCTGGCGCGCGAGCTTCCCACGGCCGAAAGCCATCGAGATCCTCGCCGACTCCATTCGCCTGTGTTCGGTGGCCAAGCCAGCGGCATCGGTTACAGCCGGTTAAGCGAGCGTCATGACGGAGCTGTCGCAAGTGTCGGTGACGGCACTCAAGGGTGTCGGCGAAGCCATGGCCGAGAAACTGGCCAAGGTCGGCCTGGAGAATCTGCAGGACGTGCTGTTTCACCTGCCGCTGCGTTATCAGGATCGCACCCGCGTGGTGCCGATCGGCGCATTGCGGCCGGGACAGGACGCCGTGGTCGAAGGCACCGTCAGCGGCGCCGATGTGGTCATGGGCCGCCGGCGCAGCCTCGTCGTACGCCTGCAGGACGGCACCGGCGGCCTCAGTCTGCGCTTCTACCATTTCAGCAATGCGCAGAAAGAAGGCCTCAAGCGCGGCACGCGGGTTCGCTGTTACGGCGAAGCCCGGCCCGGCGCGTCAGGACTGGAAATCTACCACCCGGAATACCGCGCGATCACCGGCGACGAACCGCCGCCAGTGGATGAAACCCTGACCCCGGTCTACCCGCTCACCGAAGGCCTGACCCAGCAGCGCCTGCGCCAGTTGTGCATGCAAACCCTGACGCTGCTCAAGCCAAGCACCCTGCCCGACTGGCTGCCGACCGAGCTCGCCCGCGACTATCAACTAGCACCGCTGGCCGATGCGATCCGCTACCTGCACAACCCGCCCGCCGATGCCGACGTCGACGAACTCGCCCTCGGTCATCATTGGGCCCAGCATCGTCTGGCCTTCGAAGAGCTGCTGACCCATCAACTGTCGCAACAACGTCTGCGCGAAAGCATGCGTTCGCTGCGCGCGCCAGCCATGCCGAAAGCGAAAAAGCTGCCGCCGAAATACCTGGCCAACCTCGGCTTCAACCCGACCGGTGCGCAACAGCGCGTCGGCAATGAAATCGCCTACGACCTCAGCCAGCACGAACCGATGCTGCGGCTGATTCAGGGCGACGTGGGCGCCGGTAAAACCGTAGTCGCCGCCCTCGCTGCGCTGCAAGCGCTGGAGGCCGGTTATCAGGTTGCGCTGATGGCGCCGACCGAGATCCTCGCCGAACAGCACTTCATCACCTTCAAGCGCTGGCTCGAACCGTTGGGCATTGACGTCGCGTGGCTGGCCGGCAAGCTCAAGGGCAAGAACCGCGTCGCCGCGCTGGAACAGATCGCCAGCGGCACGCCGATGGTGGTCGGCACCCACGCGCTGTTCCAGGACGAAGTGCAGTTCAAGAATCTCGCACTGGTGATCATCGACGAACAGCACCGCTTCGGCGTGCAGCAGCGTCTGGCGCTGCGGCAGAAAGGCGTCGGCGGGCGCATGTGCCCGCATCAACTGATCATGACCGCCACGCCGATCCCGCGGACACTGGCGATGAGCGCCTACGCCGACCTCGACACCTCGATCCTCGACGAACTGCCGCCCGGCCGCACCCCGGTCAACACCGTGCTGGTCACCGATACGCGCCGCGTTGAAGTGATTGAGCGGGTGCGCAGCGCCTGCGCCGAAGGACGTCAGGCCTATTGGGTCTGCACCTTGATTGAAGAATCCGAAGAGCTGACCTGTCAGGCCGCCGAAACCACCTTCGAAGACCTCACTCTAGCCCTCGGCGAACTGAAAGTCGGGCTGATTCACGGGCGCATGAAACCCGTCGAGAAGGCCGCCGTCATGGCCGAATTCAAGGCCGGCAACCTGCAACTGCTAGTCGCGACCACGGTGATCGAAGTCGGCGTTGACGTGCCCAACGCCAGCCTGATGATCATCGAAAACCCCGAGCGTCTTGGCCTCGCGCAACTGCACCAGTTGCGCGGCCGCGTTGGCCGGGGCAGCGCGGTCAGCCATTGCGTGCTGCTCTACCATCCGCCGTTGTCGCAGATCGGCCGCCAGCGCCTGGGCATCATGCGCGAAACCAACGACGGTTTCGTCATCGCCGAAAAAGACCTCGAACTGCGCGGTCCCGGTGAAATGCTCGGCACCCGCCAGACTGGTCTGCTGCAATTCAAAGTCGCCGACCTGATGCGCGACGCCGACCTCCTGCCCGCCGTGCGCGACGCCGCGCAAGCCTTGCTGGAACGCTGGCCGACTCACGTCAGCCCGTTGCTCGACCGCTGGCTGCGTCATGGGCAGCAATACGGCCAAGTGTGAGCACCGTCGCAGTTTCTGACAGATCGTTCTGACCAAGCTGGTTATACTCCTGCCATTGTTTCAAAAACGGATACAGACCATGACCGAAGCCGCTCTCGCCCCCGAATCCCCGCACGCGCCGTCTGTCATTCGGCTGCTGCTAGGCAAGCTGGGGATCGCCTACGAAGAAGTGCTCGACCACCACGGCCTCAACGCCTCGCGCAAGGTACAAGCCGTGTTGCTCGACGACGCCGTGGGCGCGCTGATGGTGCTGTTTCCGCAGAGCCAGTTGCTGGACCTTAACCGTCTCGCCGAACTGACCGGCCGACGCCTGACCGCCGTCTCCACCGAGCGTCTGGAAAAAATGCTCGGCAAACACAGCCTGAGCCTGCTGCCGGGTCTGCCGGCGCTGACCAGTTCGCCGTGCCTCTACGAAGAAAGCCTGCTGCGTGAACCGAAGCTGCTGATCAACTCCGGCGAGCCGGGCCTGCTGCTGGAAATCGCCAGCGAAGATTTCAAGAGCATGCTGACCAAGGCCAGCGCCGCCAACTTCGGCGAAGCCCTGAGCAGCATCCGCCCGAACCTCGACCGCCCGGACGATGACCGCGAGGAAATCACCCAGGCCGTGCAAGCGTTCACCGCGCGGCGCATTCAGCAACGTCTGGAAGCAACCATCGAGATCCCGCCGCTGGCCGAAACCGCGCAAAAAATCATCAAGCTGCGCGTCGACCCCAACGCCACCATCGACGACATCACCGGCGTGGTCGAAACCGATCCGGCGCTGGCCGCACAAGTGGTGAGCTGGGCGGCGTCGCCGTACTACGCCTCGCCGGGCAAGATCCGTTCGGTGGAAGACGCGATCGTCCGCGTACTGGGCTTCGATCTGGTGATCAACCTCGCGCTGGGCCTGGCCCTCGGCAAGACCCTGAGCCTGCCCAAAGACCACCCGCAACACACCACGCCGTACTGGCAGCAATCGATCTACACCGCCGCCGTCATCGAAGGCCTGACCCGCGCCATGCCGCGCGCTCAGCGCCCGGAAGCCGGCCTGACGTATCTCGCCGGTCTGCTGCACAACTTCGGCTACCTGCTGCTGGCCCACGTGTTCCCGCCGCACTTCTCGCTGATCTGCCGCCACCTGGAGGTCAACCCGCACCTGTGCCACAGCTACATCGAGCAACACCTGCTCGGTATCAGCCGCGAACAGATCGGCTCGTGGCTGATGCGCTACTGGGACATGCCCGATGAACTGGCCACCGCCCTGCGCTTTCAGCACGACCCAAGCTACGACGGCGCCTACGCCGAATATCCGAACCTCGTCTGCCTGGCCGTGCGCCTGCTGCGCAGTCGCGGGATTGGCTCCGGACCGGATGAAGACATTCCGGATGCGCTGCTGGAGCGTGTGGGTCTGACCCGCGAGAAGGCCAACGACGTGGTCAGCAAAGTCCTCGAAGCCGAAGTCCTGCTGCGCGAACTGGCCTCGCAGTTCAGCCAGGCCTAAAACAAAACAGGCCCGCTCCCCCAAGGATCACCAAAAGCCCTGTGGGAGCGAGCCTGCTCGCGATAAATGCATCTCAGCCAAGACCCGCCTCACACGTAACGTGCAACCCAGCCCTTCGTTGCGACAGGAAAAGGCTCAGCCTCTTTATATGAACTACCGCACATGACGATACGTTTATCCCGCATCAGCACCATGTCGTAGGCACTATTACACCAATACTCATCCTCGAATATGACATAGCCTTGGCCATTACCATATTTGGTATCCAGTTCACCTGTTGCGAGGTAGCGCGCCGTTATCGTTCTGAGCTCCTCCGTCAGCAGGCCATTGCCGGTATTGCCTAACACAACAATCGAACCATCTTCTTGAAAAGTGCAGCTTCCCCACCCGAGACCGTGCGGCACCAACAGAGAAAACAGTGGGTTGCCACCATTGAATACGCGATTGAATGAACCACTAGGGTTCAACATGAAGATCAACCCGCTACGCACCCCGCGAGCACCTTCCCCTATTCCAACGATTGCGCCGTCTTCCGATCGGATCTTCAGGTCGTGCACCTGAATATAACCAGCATGAGGAATGGTCACCGCGATGCCATTGTTGAACCCGGCATCCACCTGACCATCTGGGCCAAGGCGCGTCACATAGGCTCCAAGAACATTAAGACTATCGTCAGAGTAAGACCCTCCGACTAGCACTTTCCCGTCCGTTTGAAGTGCAATCGCCCCACCTGAATTGGACCCATGAGTAACGCCCGGTAGCTCCACCCTCGCAGAACCACCATTGAAAGAGCTATTTTTCGAACCATCCGCATTGAAACTCAAGACAAGACTTCGTGCCTGCCGCCCACCCACCGAAACGCGGGTTAGCAAAAAGATCTTGCCGTCGGCTTGCTCGGCAGCAAAGGTATTGGCGCCAAGGCTAGCACTTCTATGGTTACGGCTATCCAATTGAGAAGGAGAGCCGAGTGTCACGCTCTTATCGTTGGGGTAACCAATATCCCGACGATTGATTAAAAGGATACCGCGCTCAGCAAAAGACTCATCAAGCTTGCCGTCTGCAGATTGACGCACAACAAACAACCCGGTCTCTGAGATGTCGTCGCCTACGAAAACCATGTACAGGCCAAAGACTAACCACCCACCGTCCACCAGCGCAGTCAGGCCAGAAACCGTCACTTGAAATCCATCGTCGAACTTGACTTCAACAAAGCCCAGTTTGCGCTCGCCAAAACTATTGTCGAGTGCTCCATCTTCATTCAGGCGCATTAACACAAGGTTGCCACCCACACCAAGTTCCACCATGGCAACCAACAGCTTGTTGTCAGTTAATTCCAGGACCGCATCAGGTGTCATCGCTGAAATTTCGGGACGCGGAAAACTCACCACGCCCTGGTCACCAAAATTCAGGTCAGGCTTTCCTTCGGCAGATAGCGTTTCAATGCTCTTCATGATCGAACTCCCTGTGGTTTCCATGCGCCCACCAATGGACACTGCTCCACACTGCACCAACAAGTACTCGAACACACCTGTCAGACCTGACAGGTGTGTTCGAGTACTTAAGAGTTTTGAAGAGGGGTTTACGAGTAACGCAATTACCCGCCCTAGGCTTTGAAAACAGCCTGGACATGCCAACCAGGTATCACGGTTTTGGCTTGGACTTCCTCGGCTTCAAGTACTTCATCAAACCCTGAAACCACATCACCAGCGCCGGGTTGCCCTTGAGCTGAATCGACTTGTCCTGAATCCCCTGCATAAACGCCAACTGCTTGTTCTTTGCCTGCATCGTGGCAAAGCCATAACCGGCATCTTTAAACGCAATCGCAAACGCCGGCTCTGCCACCACGCCAGACTTGCTGGTGATGCGCTGATCCTTGACCACGAAATGCCGCGCCACTTTCCCATCCAGCGTCTGCAACTGAAACACCAGATCCTTGTCACCCAACTGTTGCTGGAACGCAGGGTTTGTCCGGCTGGCCTTACCCATCAACAAACCCATCATCCACAGAAGAAAACGAAATTTCATGCGCACAGCCTCAAAAGGAAAATGAACGGCCGGGGCAGTGTAAGGGATTCGGACGATAACGCCAGTATCTGACGCTGTTGGAAGAGGATGCTGACTATTTCCCGCACGATGACCGCCAAGTCACAATTCCGTGAGCAACGTCCTACACCTGTTGAAACACATCCCTGTAGGAGCTGGCGAAGCCTGCGATCTTTTGATCTTCCGCCCCGCGAATCTATGGGAAATTTCCTGCAAAGTACGGGGCTGTCCATGAACTAGGCGAGTTGGTGCGGTGGGGATAGGCTCTGTGGGTCGCCGCAAAATCGGTGACTCGGACGTGCAAGTCCAGACTCGTCATGCATTCAGTTATGGCTATTCGCCGAGTGTTTTCCTATGCTCGCGAACTGTTATGGCGGCTGTGTATGGGAGGCCTTCGGGTCTGCCGGTTTCCGAGTCCGGTCTTGCACACCTATACACAGCTGCCACCCTTTCGAAGCAAGCGAAACGGTGTTGGCTCCATAACTCGGAAAATACCTATGATCAAACCAACACCCAATCCCCCAGAAAACCCGGATATTTCGCCCTACGAATCTCTGGAATCAAAGAAATTCCACGAAGCCGCCGAGCGCGCCCTCGACCACCATTTCAAACCAGCCGTCGAACCACACCCCAAACGTGAGAACGGCCTTTTCAAACTCTCCCCCGGCACCGACGCCGAAGCCCTCATGGCCAACGCCTCCGAAGACCTCCTGTCCATCAGCGTCATCGCCTGCGACCTCGCCGACGACCTCCACGGCTCCCGCCGCTCGGTTGCACTCGCCCTGAGCAGAATGGCGGACGGCGTGAGATTGATGGTGGAAGGGACACTCGACCAGATAGAAGTGCGAAGCGTGGCGGCCAAGCCGTAGCGAGATTTGCGGATGAAAAAAGGGGACGTTAAGTCCCCTTTTCTGATCCTCAACAACAACGACTAGCGAAAATCCTCCGCACTTTTTGGACGTGTCTCCAACCCGAAAATCGCTGCGCGGTGGATGTACGCATCACCACCCGCATTACAGGACTGTCGAAATACGACCTTGTCGCCCTTGAGTACAGAGAGATAACTGACGAACGCCTGATTAACGAGGTAGGTGTAAACACCGCTTTTGAACTTGATGATGTTCAGGTTCACGCTGCCTTCCGACGCATCCACAACAAAGAATTTGCCCTTGGGCGGCAAAGCCGTCTTCGGATAGCTCATTTCTATTTTGCCCGGCACGCCGTAACGGTACTGAACAGAACCGACCGTGGGTTTGCTGTTCCCTCGCGCACAAATGGAAACCGTCTTGCCACCCTGCAGCGGGCAACTGAAGTAAATATCTTCGTTATCCGAGCACAACGTCCCCTCCCGTCCGCCCTGCAATGGCGCTGTTTCTTGCGAAACGCGTTCTGCTGTTTGAGTGACATCGGCGCAATTGGACAAACACACCAGTTTCGAAAGATCCGGAACATCGCTTTCAGTAAACAGGTACGTCGCTGAACCGTCACGGATGCGGGCGTGATAAACAGGCACACTGACGGCCAGCCCCTTGGCGGATACGGGCACGACCTTATCCTTCCCTGAGACGACCCAGCCTTCAGCACCACCGCACAACGCCTCCAAGGCAACGTCACTGAAGGGTTCTTTCGTTGGCACGGCGAACGGTTTGGCATCACCTCGACAGTCGTAGCCGTGCCAGTAGGGTCCGGTATTCGGATTAATGTCTATCGAGAAGATATAGGCGCCGTCGAGAACTACTGTCCCGCTGTTGTAGGTAAAAACCAACCAACGGCGCGACTTTGCCTGGGAGTAATTTTCGTTCGCCAGGATGTAACGCTCGCCATCTCGATACAGCCAGAAACTACTCATTGCCCCGGCTGATTCCGCCTCCTCTGAGAGACGCTGTCCGGATTTTGCGTCCACAAGAACGTTGTCTCTCAGCGCCAATGCGCAATTGCTGTCAGCGTCCATGCAGGACTTGAGGGACGGGAACATTGGCCCCGCCGCCACAGAGAAAGAACACAGCAATAACGCGATCAAGACTAATCTTTTCAACTTGCCTCCCTGCTTATGATTTACGGGGCTGATTAAACTTTCCTCACCGCAGATTTCTGCGTCTTAAAGCGAGTAATCCATCACTTCTTCCAACTGCCAGCATTGTCCACGGACAAACCGATACTCGAAGACGTAGTCGGTATCTGGCTTCTGCAGGATCGCGATCGCCTTGTCACCCCGCTGTTCCTTGACGGTCAACGTCAGGCCCTGGGCCTCTCGCTTTGCTTGATCCGGAATGATTGGAAACTTGAGCTGATCGCCGCTGAGGCTGCGCTTTTCCATCCCGGGCTCGGGATCGCCGGCTACAGTCGTGACCATCTTCAGCGGCTGCTGGACGAAAGTTTTCTGCACGTCAGCGCGCTCGGAGAAAGCGGTGAGAAACTCGGAAAAGTCAGTCGAAGGGCAAGTGGCATTGGCCGTGTCACCATCGGTTTTGATTGGCTGCTGGCGATTGCCCGGATCCCGTTTTGAATCCGCAATCATCTTCGCATCCAGTTCCGCTAGGCGTTTCTTAATGCTCGCCGCATCTTTGTAAGCACACTCGACCGCAACATCGTCTTCCAGATTCAGACCGTCCAAGCAGTTCTCAAGCTCGGGATCTGGCGGGTCGCCGCTAAAAAACCGCAAAGCCAACTGATCACCGTCCTTCACCAGTGGCAATTCCAGCACCGAATAGGAATCACCTTCGAATTGACTGTGCGAGACTTTTTGTTTTGTCAGAACAAACATGGACTTCCCCGCTTGCTCCGGGAATTTGCGCTCGAAGAAGAACACCGAGGCGATCTGCTCACCTTCGACTTTCCACACATAATTCAGCGAAGGCTTCACCGCATTCATGGTGGTGTAGAAGATCTCGGCGTAAGGAACATGCCCTTCCCTCACTTGACCTTTGAGGTTGTTCTTCAAAAAGAACACCGTGATTTTTTGATCGCCGAGCGAGGCAACTACCGGCGGATGCAGCTCACCGATGGTTTGTGGGTCACTTGCTAATGCCGGCTGAGCCAACAAGGCAACCATGAATCCGAGCGCACTCATACAACTTAAGAGCCTGGCCAATTCCACTCACTTCCCTGTTGATCAATCTTCAAATGTTTAGGCTGAGGGTTTCACGATGACTCAGGTGCGCCGCATTTCAGCTCTTTGATTTGCTCATTTCGAATCGGAATCACACAAGCGAGGCGCTTCTCTCCCTCCCCACGAAGCTCGAACAAGCTGAGCGTCAGGTGTAAACCGTCAGTAGCGAACGCATGATCCTCAAACACCGCACTGGCATAGCCATCCCAAAACGACTTGCCCTCGAAACTGCAGAACCGCTTGGACGCCAGCACTCGCCAATTGCCATCGGGCGCGAGAGTCTGGACATCGAGGCAAGGGCTGCCAAACGTAGTGACGTAGCGAGCTACCACATCGCCGAAACGTTGCGAGGCCGATGCAGAAACCTTGGCCACATCGACCACTTCACTCGGGCCGTCAGGCGCAATCGCATCCAGGTAGGCGGCACGCTCCAGACTCATTCTGGTGATGCACTTATTGAGTACTTGGGAATAAGCCTGCGAACCGGGTGCGACAGCCGTGGTTTCGAGGGGGCAGGTGGTGTCACGCAATTTGATCCAGGCACGCTGCGACTCTTTGGCAGCGGCCATATTTGTCTTGGTCAGTTCCGGTTCGGGGCTGGACTCAAACCGCGACATCAGTTTTTTGTAGCTGGCATTGAGTCGTGCGTCGGCATTCTTACGGTCGGCCTCCAAGCACTCATCGTATTGCCAGCTCACGTTGATGACTTTGCAGGTGTCCTCGGCATGCGCGATTAATGCGCACAGCGTTCCAAGAGGCAATGCGATAAAACGGACAATCCTGTTCAATTTTTCATTCCCTGATGTGCAGTTCGCTCAATCACTCTGTGCGGAATTTTCTGCGCCTTGCCATCGGCGCTCATCGCGTCGCGGTACTGGCTGTAATAGCGCTGCGCTTCATCTTTGCGATCCAGGCGCCAGAGTGAATCGGCGATGTTCAACATCAGCACCGTGCGTTTACCAACGGCCTCAACGCCGCGATAAAACTTCAGCGCCAGCTCATCTCTACCGCCCTCGGCCAGATAAAAACCCAGGTCGTTGTACGCCTGGACATTTTGCGCCGGGGGATGGCACGCCATGTAGGACTCTGGACTTAGAAAGTTCAGGTTCGATTCGATGGACTCTGCGCGGGACTGCGCAGCTTTGATGGTCGAGATATATTTCAACCACTCCTTCGGGGACTTCGTTTCCAGGCTAGGTGTGAGGACTTCGCCATCCTCCGAAAACCACTGATTACCCACCCATTTGCCGAGACAAAAACGAGGGGAACGCTCGGCCAGCACGCAACCGGTGTCCATGGAGATCACATCGCAATGCTGTTGCGACACGAGTTTTTCTTCTTGATTCTCGTCCGACACGATGCCGAAGACCACCGGGTCGAGCAATAAGGTTTTCTTGTCAGGACTGAGCCAGTCCGGATGTCCATCGGCGCCAACATCGGCACTGAAGAGCGGGAAGGTTTTGCCGTTGGCGGTGAACCATGCCGTCGCCGAATCCACACCGGGCATCGTCCATTTTGTCGCTCTAAACGTCACGGTGTGCCCATCGATACCGACTATTGGCGGATCCTCGGCAAAGGCACTTGTGGCGGCAAGAAAGCTGCCGATCATCAACACCCACTTAAGGCTGGCCATAGACGATCCTTTTCACCGCTGGGCTTTCTGACACTAGCTGTCTTTTCGTAACGCCATAGGCCTTGATCAGCTCTTCCCGAGATCCCTTCGAGCCAAAAGAGCGTTGGTTACTATCGAAGCTGTATTGCTCCAATCGCCCTGCTGTCGAGTAATACCCATGCCACTCCGCGCAGGCACCACAACCGCCATAGCCGCCTATCGAAACAAGACTGCCCTTGGTGCCTTCCACACAATCCATCACCACAACAACATTGCTCAACATTTTCGTCTTCGCACCGTCGGAAGTGAGTTGTAAAACTTTGCTGATATCGCGTCGAAGCACCTTGCTACCGATGTTGATGGTCTGGTCGGAACAGACCGGGATGACATGGGTTTGCGCACCATCCACCGTCACCGATCGGCAGGACGACACCAACACCACTTCAACACCGCCGCACTGCATGACATCGCGTTGGGTAAAGGCGTCCGAAGGCGCGGCGAAGGCTGGCAGAGAAAGCAGCAGCGAAAGGCTGCCCGCGAGAAGACGGTTCATCCACTCACTCCTCATCCATCGGCGACGATTCCACATCGGTCATGCTCAGCAGCCGAAACTCATTGTTCACAAACTCGTAGTAACGCTCCCGATTACCACTTTCCAACGCATTCCCCTGCGCATATTCTTCACCGTCGAGCGTGATGCCGGACACGATGATCATGCGGCTGTCGGGCTGATAGGCCATGCCGAAGGTGCTGCCATCGTAAGCATTGGGCAGACCGCCAACGACTTCCCCAGTCTGAGCATCCAGCACTTCGCCGCAAATGGCGCTGCCGCCACAGCCGAGCCTGTGCAGGATGTAATGGCCGGCGAAGTTGACCTTGCCTTTCAGGGCTTGCACCCGTGCCTGATCCATCATTGGACTGCTGTTTTCTTGCGGCACCAGCTTATGGTTGGGGCCGGTGAAAACTGGCGTGACGGTGTAATCCTTGAAGGTTGGATCGGCCGCGAATGTCATGGATGCGGCAGCCAACAACAGGCTGCCGAGAAGAACCGAAAATCCTTTCACGCTGTAACTCCATCGACGCAAGTCATTGTGGGGGTGTTCATTCGAAGGCAATGCCGCGCACCGCTTTCCTGATTTGCTCGAATCCTTCGTTGCTGATCGCCAATGGGGTGGATGAACCCGATTCCGCCGAGCCAATCAGCACGTCTTTGCCCCTCAGCAGGCAAAAAGCGACGCGGGTAATGTGCCGTCGTGACTTGTCGTGGAAACCGAAGATGAATCCCGAAGAGTTCTCCCCGCCCCATTGTTCAAAGGTGTAGTTGCTCGCACGACCGGCCAGCGAGTTGGGCACCCAGCCCTTTTCGGTAAGGGTCGCCGGGCACCTGCGGTCGTTGTCGTCACGCAGTATTTGCACCGCAAACGCATCGTCTTCCGGGGGTTTCCAGTCGGTGAGAAGCGAAAAGTTCTCCGAGTTTTCACACATCAAACCAAACCACGGCTGGCTCAGGTCACCGTGTTTCTCGAAGTGCCAGTCGGCACCACTCGAGGTTTGAGCTTGCCACAGGCTGGGAGCGCTGGACGGTTTTGGCAGCTGTTTGGCCGCGACAAAAATCGAATAGAAGTCGTTGAACTTCAGCCATTGGTCCTGCAGCAATGGCATGGAAAACCGACACGACCCCATGTCGACAACTGTCTCGGTCGGGCCTTGGGCAACCGGCGACTGACCGGGTTCGTTACCGACCAACACAGCAGCTGCGGCGGTCACATAACCCATCTGTAAAAGCACGACCAGACCAAAGATCAATTCGCGGAGGTATCGTAGTTTCACTTCGCATCCTTCGAATTGATCAATTGCAACTCACCATCGCGATACAACACCTCACAGCCCAACCACGCCGGATCCACCTGCGGCATCACCGCCGACGGCTTGCGCAACTCCCGCAACAACGTCGAGCCATGCGACAAGCGCCCACCCATCCGCGCAATCACTGCCCGCGCTGTTTGGTAGTGCGCGTGCCGCCCCGGATCGAGGGTGTCTTCGAGCAAGATGTCCTCGCCGAGGATGCCCCGCACCTGCCCCGGATAAATCATGAACCCGGTGGCCTGCTCAGCACCTTCGCGACCGTCCTGCCAGAAGCTGCCATCGCGGGTGCGCACATCCGGATGCGGTGCGAACCAGTGCTCGCGATCCGCCAGCGGCATGGCGTGGTGCAGACGGAAGAAGATGCGCATGAGGTTGTCGCGATACCACTCGCGTACTTGCAGGTAGTAACCGCGCAGGCCCGGCAGGCCGGTCGAATGCGCGAGGCGGATCAGACCTGGCCATTGCGGGAATGGTTGTAATGGCAGCTCACTCGACGCGGGTCGAGGGGTGGCCGGATCAGTTTCCCACGGCAATCGATGCGGACTGTTTTCAAGATTGTCGTAAGCGGTCGGCGGGCGGCCCAGCCAATCACCGCCGCTGCTGGCCAGCGCCGTGGCGATGCACAGATTGCCTTGCACCACGAACACGTAAAACCGGGTGAACCAGTCCGCGAGTTGTTGGCCATCGGCAGCTTGGGCGACGAGTTCGGCCAGTTCCCGATCAAAGCGCTGCAAGCCGTTTTCAAGGTTCAGCAAATGGCCGCGAGCCTTGCGTTGCATACGCAAAAACAGCGGCAACGAACGCAGCATCTTCAGCGGTTGCCATGGCAAATGCGGAGTCGCGCCACCGACTTCACCGGCGTAGTTAGCGGCGCTGATGCCCCAGTCGGCCAGCCTTGCGAGAAACAGGTCATTGTTGATGTAGGACGCGCCGCCGAACACGGCGGTGAACGGCTCGTTGTCCTGCAACACCCGCGCATCCCAACGCGCCATGATCGCCGGGATACTTACGGCGGCGCGACGCTGGGCGTACTCAACCAGTGCGCTCGGTTGCGGCGGCAGGATCTCGGCGATGTT
The DNA here is from genome assembly GCF_949768005.1 of Pseudomonas sp. IT-347P. Lineage (NCBI taxonomy): Bacteria > Pseudomonadati > Pseudomonadota > Gammaproteobacteria > Pseudomonadales > Pseudomonadaceae > Pseudomonas > Pseudomonas sp. IT-347P. Next base: position 246,565 of record NZ_CATKPQ010000033.1, on the reverse strand, counting down.
GGCGGCTGTGAGGTGCCGGCGCCAGCCGTAATCGCTGATTGGCCGATATTGCAGCAGCCACAGTTGCGAGCCATCCCAGGCCCATTCGACGTCGCCGGGCACGTAGTGGAACACGCGCAACACGTCTTGCAGAAAGCGCCAGAGCAGGTCTTCGGTCAAGCCATGGGCCGACGTGAACGTGCCGCTGCGCCAAGCATCACCGAGCCGCGAAAGCGTTGCTCGCGAGGGGCTGACGTGACCGTCGGCAAGCGATTCGAGATGGCCTTCAACCCACTCCAGTTCTACCGAGAGATGTCGCACGAACGCGATCCCGGAAACTACCGGGGTGATGAAGCGCTGCACCACCACTTCCTCGACACCTTCGGCCGTCAGTTCGGCAATGCGTTTCGGCACATTGGCGGACGGCTCGCGCAGATAGGTCGTGCTCAAACCAGCATTCGCCGAATCGGCCTGATCCTCGCCGTAACTGGAGGAGCGCACCGCCCAGGTCACATCAGGTTGGGCGGCGAGAAATGCCGGCAGACGCGGATCGCTGCAATCGTTGAGCGTCAGCGCCGCCGGCACCGCTTGCCGCGCCAGTTCAGCCAGACGCAAACGACCACCCTTGGTGTGCGCGACAAACCCGCGCTCGCCCGACTCCAGCCACTGCGCGAATTCGGCGGGCGAGTCGATCCACGGGTAATGACCCCAACCGGGTTTGAGGCTGATGGTCAGATCGGCGCGGGCGAGAATCGCCGACCATGCCGCCGCTTGCTCGATGCCGAGCACCGCGTCCTGATCGCCCCAAACCAACTCGACCGGATCGGTGATCCACTCCAGCAGTGGCAACGCGGTATCGGCGCGAATCAGATCCCAATGCGGCACAAACGCACGGCAGCGCGCATAGCCGGCGCCCATGCGCTGGTACTGCTCGGGCGTCCAGGTCTGGTTGGAAAACTTGCGCGCGAACAGCGTGGGTTTGTTCGACAGCAGCCGGTGGATGGTCTTGCGAATCGGCAGTGGCGACATCAGTGCCGGTAACCGCCGCTGCCACAAAAATGCTCCGACCGGCGCCAGTAAAACACTGCGTGAAAAGTGTCCGGGCCGACGTTGCAACGCGTGCAGCACCAGCAACGCATTGACTCCGACCGCCATGATCGCGTTGCCCTGCTGTGTCATCGCCAGCAATGTCTGCGCGTAGTCCGCCAGATCCTCGCAGGGTGGCAGCGGATTGGCGCCGAAGCCCGGCAACTCCAGCGGCACCACGTCGTAGCGCTGAAAGTGCGGCAGCGCGTCATCCCACCAATCGGCAGCGCTGCCGTTGCCGGCTAGCAGGTACATCAACGGCTTGCTCATGAGCGATCCTCAGGTCAGATCGCGCAGAGCGGCGTCGAGGGTTGGATAGCGGAATGTGTAGCCAGCCTCGGTCAAACGCTGCGGCACCACGCGCTGACCGTCGAAGAACAGCTGCGCCATCTCTCCCGCGATTGCACGCACTGGCGCGGCGGGAACGTGGAACCACACCGGACGCTTGAGGACCTTGCCGGCCTGCTCGGCGAACGCGGCCTGACTGACCGTTTCGGGCGCGACCATGTTGTAGGTGCCACGCAGAGTGTCGTCGCTGAAAGCCCGCGCGATCACCTGAAGCACATCGTCGCGATGCACCCAACTCATGATCTGCCGACCATCGCCCATGCGCCCGCCGAACCCCAGGCGGAACGGCAGCAGCAACGGCGTCAACGCACCGCCCGGGCCGAACACCACGCCGAGGCGCAGCACCACCTGACGCACGCCACACTCAGTGGCCGGTTGCGCGGCGGCTTCCCAACGCGCACAGAGTTCGGCCATGAAACCGTCGCCTTTGCTGGCGTGTTCGTCGAGGCTTTCGCTGGCATCGCGCACGCCGTAGAAACCGATGGCCGAGGCTTGAATCCATAGGGCTGGTTTGTGCTTGGTGTTCTTCAGCCAGGTCATCAACGCTTCGGTGGTGCCGACTCGACTGGCGAGCAGTTGCGCCTGACGCTTGGGAGTCCAGCGTGGGCCGGCGACGGGTGCGCCGGCGAGATTGATGATTACGTCGAAGGCTTCGTCGTGGCTAAGTTCGCTGAGCGAATGCACACAGCGGATGCGACCGTTGAATAGATTGGCCGCGGTCAATGGATCGCGCGTTAGAACGCTGACCGAATGGCCGGCATCGAGCATTAGGTTGACCAAGGCTTCGCCGATAAAACCGGTGCCGCCGGTGATTAGCACTCGTTTGTAGGCGCCATCGGAAAACGGGTTGGATTGGCTCGGTGCCTTTACTGAAGGGGATTTTCGGCGGTCATGCCGATACAGCCAGAACAACGGAGGCAACAACACCAGCAACGCAAAACCGTCGAGCCACAGGTGCGACCAGACCTGTTGTTGCGCCGAGAGCCACATGTCCTGCGGCGCCCATAACAGGATGCCGGCGATCAACCAGACCCACACTGCCGGGGCTTTCAAGCGATTGCCCAAGTGCACCAACGCGAGCATGTACAGCGAATAACTTTGCAGCGTCGCGCCGAACAGCGCGAGCCACCAGACTTGTTGTTCGTGGCCGGCCGCAGGTACCGCATCGGCGCCCCAGAATGCGAGTTCGAGGGTGTGCAGATAGCCGTCGAGTAATCCGGAATGACCGGCCCAGGTCAGAGTAAGGCCGGCGAGAATGTGCACGATTGCGGCGGCGTATAGCCAGAGCACTAACGCTGGGCGAAGGGAGTTCGAGGGGGCTGGCATTCCGTGTCCTGAGCGCATTCCTTGGGGGTGGGGAGTTTAAAGGAAAAGCTTGGGGTTTCGGGGGTTGTCAGTAGCAGTAGCTGGGTTTGATTGGTGTGGTCGAGTTTTTCTTTAGCTCATCCAAACGATTGATCGATCCTTTACTTCCCTTTGCCGCGCCCATTTCATAACAGGCCACAGCACGGGACAAATCCTTGGTCACCAGTTCCCCCCGCTCGAAAGCGGAGCCTAAAGCACCCAACGCGTGGACGCTGCCCATGGTCGCAGCCCGGATCATTGCTTCTTCAGCCAACGCAGGATGTTGGCATGAACCTGTTCCAGCCAATGTGTTGCCGTCGCAGTAATAGAGCGAGAGCATCAGTGCGCCTTCGGGCGAAGTAGCCGCTGCAGCTTTGATCAACGCCTCCAATTTATCCGTTGGCAACTGCGGCGCCATGCCCGAAAGGCTCAAACTTGCTGCACTCAAACTGGATTCCGGATCTCCGGAACGCGCTGCGCAAAGGTCATTTTCCAGTGACGCCTCGAAAAGCTCTGCAGTGAGACGGTACTGCTCCAGTCCTCCCAAATTACCGAAGGCGTTGGCACGTTGGCGGCAGAAATTCTCCTCAATACTCAACTTGGGCTTGCTCGCCACTACCAAGTCTTTCTCACTAATCGACCAATCCTCAACCCCCTCAAGCACCCAACATGCCTGACGAGAGAAGTTGAAGATCTTGATATTGCTGTTACCCGCCCGTTTATCCACAACGTTGACGTGACTGTCATCGACCTCTTCGATCTCGACTCCAGGTGTCTTGCCGGGTGTGATTGCAGCCATCAGCGGATAGGTGAACGTTGTTCCACTAACACCCGAGGTCGAAGGCTCAAAGGTGCTTCGATCCTTCCCAGCTACCGGTTTCAACACCAGCGACTTAACCGTCATTGCGGTAAGACGGCGTTGTGATTCGCTATTGGCGGAAAACGCTGTCAGGAAAGCAGGAAACTCCTCCGAAGGACAAGCGCCGCTGGCCGGCGCCGTCGAAGCGCTCTTGTCGGATGCTAAAGCAGGGACAATCTTGTCCAGATACGCCGAACGCTCTCGGCTCATCCTGGCGATGCAAGAGTTAACGGCGAACACATGCGCCGGCATCCCCGTCTCGATTTCGAATGCCTCCAAAGGGCAGTTCGCATCGCGCAACTTCAACCACGCACGTTGCGACTCTTTGACCTTCGCGGCGTACTGCGCGCCCAATGCCGGATCTGCTCGATAGTCAGACTCAAGCCGCGTCATCAACTGCTTGTAACTGACATTCAACTGCGCATCGGCAGCCTTCTTCGCCGCCTCCGAGCAGGGAACCATTTCCAGGCTTGAGGTGACATGGCTGCAATCGTCCTGCGCATAGGCCGCTGAAGCCGGCAGCAGTACGGCCAGCAGGGTTAAAACAAAACGGTTCACTGTGTTCATCCTTGAGTCATTCAGGTTTTGCGTTTGGTGAATCGGGTGATGCATTGCTTTGGGATGTTCGTTTCCCAGTAAGTGCTGAGCAACGCTTTGCGTTTTTTGTCGACGCGCAGGTTAACGAAGCCATCGCCGCAGTCCGGCTGTAACTCTTCGAAGGCGCCGGTTTTGACTTGGTAAATGAACACCCGGTAGTAGTGGTAAGTGCCCATGCCGTCATCGAGCTGCCAGATCGCGAAATCCTGGGCGCCGTCGAAATTGAAATCGTCGAACTGCACGTGGAGTTCGTTTTCGGCTTCAAAATCGATTGTCCGCGACTCGCTGTGCGTTTCGCTTTTAACCGCGATGTTCAGCTTGGAGCCTTCGAGAACCAGCGTCGCGTCGACGCCTTTGGTTGGGCTGAACGTGGTGGTTTCGGCTAACGCCGGGATCGTCCATATCAGGCCGAGCAGTGATACCGCCAGAGTTTTGAATTGCATGTGCTCGCCCTACTCCTCCCCGTGAAACGCGGCTCGTCTCAATTGCAGTTTTCTCGAGATTTCGCTGCCTGCGGAATACGTTCACCCTTTCCGTTCATTGTCATTTTAGCGATGTATTCCTTATATAGCGGACATGCGTCGAACTTCATTCCGATATCCCAATAAGCATCTGCCAAATTCAATGTTGCAACGACTCTCTCCGGAAACTTTTTATGAATCCCCCTCAAAAGCAAAGCAGCTAAAACATTGTTTTTGCTACGATACAAATAATAAGCATAGTCATTTAGAGGCCCGACATTATCATTGGATATTATCAAAGTTAGCTCATACACCAGCTCTTGAGGAATACTCCTCCTTACCTTGTTCCCGCTATCATCGAGCCCATAAAATAATTCTCCTTTTTCACCCTGAGGAAGCTTATCAAGAATATATTTGAAGTCTTTCCTGATTTCTGCAAGCTGATCCTCATTACTCAAATAGCTAAAATTGGGCCCATTTTCGGAGAACTGAGAAAACAGGGTGCAACACGCCACACGCTGAACATTAAACTTCTGCGGAAATAGTGCTTCACCTGGTACCCTCTCACCACCCAAGGTATATTTTTCATCTCTACTAGGCTCCGCCCAAGTAGATTTTTTATAGAGAACCCAGTCTTTCCGCGCAGAACTCCATTTAAAACTATACTGCGTAAGATCAGTATTACGAGTATAAAAATCCAGCAACAACGAGAATACACCTGGTAGATAACCTACAGATAACCCACCGTCTCCAAGTTCAAAAAACCCCGAAACTGACTTGTTACCCCCACCAATATCTATAGTGATTCGCGAAATTGTACCGTCATCCTCAAGTGAGCTAACACTATACGGATCGCAGATTCCATCCCCATTTAGATCAGCCTCACAGATAGAGTTCGCACTAACCACTGCCGCCAAGAACGCGAAACCAAAAAAAACTACCAGTCTCATCATAAGTTCCCCCGAGTGCAACGATGCATGCTTCGGCGTATTGTTTACCTACTGATGCTATTCTTGCTGACGCGTAGTAAATAAAGAAAGATAGGCACAGATTTATTTGGCATGTAGTAAAACCGAAGCCACCGGGTTAAACGAATTATCCCGTCCACCCAATGCGTTAACCCGGCTAGTGCCTCAAGAGCCCGATCGCTCTAAAACTCTCTTAGGAATTTTCATGGCTTTTCCCGACTGCTGCATCATAGAGTTATATTTTTTATAGTTCTCTGCAGCCAAATCTTTTTGACTCAACCCCCAATATGCATCAGCTATATTCAAGTAAGCGACAGTTCTCTCTGGGTTTTCAGAAATCACCTTTCTTAGTAGTTCAACCGATTCTGAATAATATCCTGCCTCAGCAAACAAAAATCCGAGATCATTGGACCAACCCACCTTGTCAGGATAGAAATACGCTTCAGCTATGTAGCTTTCAGGTGCACACGACTCACTACTGCCCCCATCCGCAACAAGATAACCCATAGATTCTATAAGCTTATTTTTATCATTATTTTTGTATGCAACGAGTGCTTGGTCTGCCGTCGAGACAACAAAGGATGACATGAGTTTTTCACCTTTCACCCGCCCCGCCTGAATGTCCAAATTTAACTTTTGAAGATATTCAAATGCAGTCGCACCGTCGAAATCTTCAAGTGATTTAGAAATCAAAACATTCAGAGGTAAAACATAAGCACTCTTAAGAGATCTATCGCACGATTCATTATTAACCGTATAGACAACCCGGCTAACTGCCACACTTTTTCGAGTAGCATCATATTCAAATTGAACATTAAAATTCTGCGACGCTTGGTCTTCTTTTTTGGTAATCAAATTCAAAACATCTCCCACAACGTGAGCGTCTGACTTGAACGTGTATACTTCCCCTTGAGAATCCACAACACCTATAGTTTTATCGACGCCTTTAACAACAGAGACATTGAAGCCGTCATAACTTTTAGGCGAATAAACATTATTAATTTTCGCCAACGCCGATTTTGCGCTCAATATAACCGAGTCTTTCCCAGACACCTCAGCAACCAATACTAGTTTATCGGGAAGTGCAGCATCGTCATTTTTTACGAGCAGGAGCCTTGGAGACCTTAATCCAGGAACCAAAGCAACATCAAACTGTTTCTTCACCATTTCTGCAGGAGGAGGACTGTCGTTTGCAGTACCAAGTGAAGACTGGCCAGCAAAAAAAATAAATAAAAAAATCTGCAGGCACCAAATCTTTTTTAAATTAATCATTTATTAAGCTCCTGATAAATCGCTGTAAAATTAGTCCTGCGCTCCGCATAACTATCAGTATGCTTATTAACCACTTCTGTAATTTTATTAGTAGAGTCCGTATTTGGCGCGACTAGATTATTTATATTATTTACATCCCAAAACCCCATAGCCGATAATAATCCTATTTTTGTATCCAGCAACTGGTCTGGATTAGAAACCATTTCAATGGTTTCCTCAGGTATCTTTTGCTTTAAGCGGTCCTCTACCGCCTGATAGTTTGATTTCCACGTCAGCTGAATAAAACCTTTGCCTTTATACTTCTTACCTTCTTCACAGCCACCTGCAGTCAATACAAATCCACCTTGAACTGAGTTGCAGCAATAAATACGCTTCGCGATCTCGTCTTCATTTGGGAATTGAGAATATGCTTTATTTTTACGAATCGTATAGGCACTCTTTGCCGCAGGGCTTAGTGCATTATACTGCGCCATTGTAATGCGTTTATATCCATACAGTTCAGCTTCCGCAGGATACGTATTGAAATACCTTCCAAACTTAGACCTGAGAGCTTCAGCTGAATACCAAAGATCTTCTACCTTACCTACCAAGGCGCTACCAACCTCGGTCTTCACTTGAGCAAAAAACTGAGCCATTTTCGGAGCGGTATTAATTTCAAATCGATCAGCATACTTATTAAATAATCCCCTTACCTCCTCACGCTTTTGATCGGTAGAGTCCGGGAACATTTTCTTCATTTGATCGAAAGAGATCAGTTCCGCGGCCGATGAAGTAAACCCAGCTATGAACTCTATTGGATGAAAGTGCCAGACTAGACTAGATTCAACTGACGCTTTTCCAGATAGCTCATCCCAGAAGATAAATTTATCTATCCTCTCTTTTTCATGAGCCTTTAATTTTGGCGAATGTTCTAAAATATCATCCAGCCGAGCCCATTTTGGTTGATTAGCTCTATCTTTCCATTCCGTTGGATGCTTGGCGACAAGCTTTGACCATTGAGAGCGTGTGTCAGTATCCTTCAACGCGTCAGCCAACTCTGATGCGTCTATCTCTTGATTATTATCTTTATCGATTTTTTCAAACAATCTTTTGAAGAAAACGGGCATATCGTTTGGATCGAGAAATCCATCAGCAGCAGCGTTTGACTCCTCCACTATCTGAAAGCCCAGCTTGGCCCAATCATGCTGCGATATTAGAGTGGCGCCAGCCTTACGTACTAAACCGGCCACGCTTTGCCCTTCGTCTATTACATTGATCTCATACCACTCTTGTGTATCTTTATAAATCGGCGCTTTGCTTAATTCTACAGCATGCAGTTCTTTCAGAGAAACTTCCCCAGAGGCTGGGGCTTTTAACTTAACCAGAGAGTTTCTGGCTAAATACAAATACTGCCTGCCAACTTTTAAGGCAGCAGCATTATTCAAAAAGTCTTCTATACCTGTATCAGCGGTAAAAATTTCTATGTGGGCTTGAAACTTACTACTAACCTCCCCAGCTTCAGTGACATTCTCCATTTGCCCAAGGTAACCGACAGGATCTCCCGCCTTAATTCCAACTCCTATGTTCAAAACAGTGTCAACAGATGCCGGTTCAGCTACACTCCATTTTAGAACATTATTTTCCAAAGTATTTTCAACACACGCCCAGAATGTCGGTGGCACATTTCCTGTGGCGACCGGACCACCACTCACCAGCGTGCATTCGGCCATACGCTGCAGGGATGGCCCGACAACTAAATTCAAAACTTTTTGACTATCAAAAGCTACGACGCTGTTCATCATCAACTGCAAGGCACCGAGCGAAGCACCCGCTGGCTTGCCATTAGTAGGATCTGACGGGGCACCGAAAAGGGGAAGCTTATTAACTACTGTCCCATGAACCTTGCCCTGCCAATAGGTTGGCCGCTCTCGCTCTGGTACCTTTTCTTCCAACCAAACTCTATCACCGGCGTTGTTTTTATAGGGTTCGCCGGCCTTTAAGTACGCAAACCAGACTTCATTCCCTACTTCTCGTGTCTTTTGTGAGTTTAGCTGCACACTTCCAGATATGATTTTACCTTTAGCATAAATTCGGTCTGTACCCGCGACCGGACTTTGATCTAAGATTTCAAGTTTCGAGTCTTTATTTAACTTACCCACAGACATAATGCTAGATGACACTGGCAATTCGTCATATGCTTTAAAATCATTGACCTGCATTGTTACTTTCGGCTTAGGCGCTTCCTCAGGAGGTATAGGATAACGATCAAACGGTAGCAAATGCATATAGAGACTATAGAATGTCAGCTTATTTTGCTTCCCCTTATTCGCCCCTTCTTCTGGATTAGGTGCAGACTTATAATCGTGCCGGACCAGACAGAAAGAATTCGAATACTTTAATTTTTTTGAACTCCCACCCGCATCAAATGGTGATTCTAGATATTCTTTATTTAGGCGATAAGCAACGACTTCACCATCAGCCATACACCGTAATGGTTCATCCAATACACATTGGGGAGCGCTTGCATTGCTAACATGTAATCCGCCATGCCAGAATTTGTTACTACCTAACAAATAATGACCAGATACTTCGCTCTCTAGTACCTTATATACTTCGTCAGCCCCAGTGAACTGCTTGCCATCTGGTTTACGGAATGGATATTGGAAGCTCATCAGCGGAGCTGGGCCTGCCGGTGCAGGGGCCGGCGCAGGATTAGGTGCGGGTGCTGGTTGAGCACCTCTGAATTGGGGCCTCGGGCGTAAAAATTTTTCAGGCATTGGCCAGTAACCACTACCCGCCCCATATTTGGCAGATTTCGGTCCGTTTGAAGACTGCGAACCGAAGAAATTCCCCCGATCTCGAACAGGCGACCCGGAAATGTCTTCGATGACCCCCGTGTGTCCATGAAAGTTTATCCACAGTGCAATATCGCCCGGCTGTACTTCCGCAAGCGGGATCACGTCAAAATAAGTAGTGTCGGTATTTAACCCTGATGTTGTGAGGTAAGGGATCGTATATCCCGCATCCTTAAGCATTCGATACAGAAGCCCGGAGCAGTCGATTTCCTTTTTGCCATCGTTATCATGGTCAGTCTCGCCCTTGTAAGGGCCGTACTCATAACCAGTGCGATATTGCTGCCTTTGCTCAAGTAGTCCTGTGCTCATTAAAAGCTTCCTGCTTCAAAACATTGAATAGAGTTATCGCTGACGGCGCCTCGGGCTGCCAAGCGCTCAACCAAAACGGTAGCCGTCTTAGGGTCGGTTTTCTGAATCTTCCGGTAACACGCCATTGCACGAGGCAAGTCAGCAGCTACGAGGGCTCCTGCTTCGTACACTTCGCCTAAACGAATCAGTGCTTTAGTCGAACCTAGGCGGGCGACACGCTCCAATGTCGCTATTGATTCTTTGGGGTTAATACAACCGTGATTTTCGTCATACTCACCTTCGTCGCAATAAAAATCCGCGAGAGTCAAGCCGGCATCCGGGACTTGTTCTGAAGCTTGAATCAACAACGCCAGGATTCTGGAATTCTCCAAGCGTGGCGCTTGTCCAGAAAGACTGATTCCCGCAGCAGCGAATGCTGCTTGCGCCGAACCCTTCCGGGCGCCATCTAAATAGCTATCCAATGTCGCGGCGTATAAATAGATACCTGATTCGGGAGACGCCTTGTTGACCAACCTGTCGAATATGACGCCTTTTTTGAGTTCCAGCTCACCAGGCGTTAGTTTCTCGGACTGAGTGATCTCTTCCATCACCGCATCGATTGCCCAGTCCTCCACTCGACTCAGAGCCCAGCAATCACTGTGTTTGAAGACGAAAATCTTCAAAAAATGGCCCGCCTCATCACGGACGACTACTCTGTTAGGCTCTTTGATTTCAATAGTGAGAACAGATTCGGCAGCATTTTCCGGAAGCAATACCTTCAACTCATCGGCGGCAATCACGCCTAAGCTCCGCTCGACAACCTTCGGTATTTTCCCATCAGCTGTTACGTGAACATATTTCACAGGAGACGCAATAAAGGCTTTCCGTATCTCTGGCGCAGATGAAAAGGCTTTGACGAATTCACCAAAATTGCTGCTTGGGCATTGGGCGGTGCTGGACGAAGAGGCAAAGGCACCCGAAGTCATCCCCCAGCATAACAATGCAATGGAAAGCCTCTTCATCTGCCTTACGTACTTGTTTGTTGTCATCACGAAACTCATCACTCAGAAAACACAAAAAAAGCCTTCGGCTTAACCTTCTCAGGTGGAGTATTCCCCAACGCCTGATCCATCAAACTCCCCGCCTTATCCTTATCCGCCGCCCCCGGCAGCACCGGCGGTTTAATCCCGATGCCAGTCCCCGACCCAGCCGAGCCACCCGCATTGATCTTGATCACCGGCCCAACCACCGTAACCCCACCGCCATCCAGCTTGATAAAGCTCCCACCCCCAAGAATGGTCAGCTCTGTCCCGGCCTCAATAACAATCTTGTCCCCAGCCTTGAGATGAATCTCTTTGCCCACGCTGGTCAGTTGCGCAGTCCCGAGCTTCACATGCTGGTTCTGCCCAACCGTCAAATGATCATCCAGCTTCGCTTCGATCTTGCGGTCGGAAATCGTCGTGCGGTGTTCTTCAGCCTTCAGCTCGGTGTAGGTGTTCTTCACCACCGTGTCGTGACGTTCATTCCCGACCCGAATCTTCTGGTCATGCTCAACGTTCTCATCCCAGTCACGCTGGGCATGAATGTAGATCTGCTCCGCACCTTTCTTGTCTTCAATGCGCAGTTCGTTGTACCCACCGCCCCCCGGCGAGCTAAGCGTTTTGAACACGCTGCGAGTCTTGTTCGCCGGCAGTGCGTACGGCACCGGGTTTTCCTTGTGATACAGGCAGCCGGTGACGAGGGGCTGGTCGGGGTCGCCTTCGAGGAAGGTGACGAGGACTTCCATGCCGATGCGCGGGATGCTGATGGCGCCGTAGCGGTCACCGGCCCAGGAGCTGGAGACGCGTAGCCAGCAGCTGGTTTTGTCGTCGGCCTGGCCTTCGCGGTCCCAGTGGAACTGGACTTTGATGCGGCCGTATTGGTCGCAGTGGATTTCTTCGCCTTTGGGGCCGGTGACCATGGCGGTCTGGCTGCCGAGGACGCGTGGTTTCGGATGTTCCAGGGCCGGGCGGTAGAACACGTCCCACGGGGTGGCGAGGAAGGTGTTGCGGTAGCCCTGGTGGAAGTCGTCCTTGTTGTCGGTGGTGTCGCTGGTCACGCCTTCTTCGAGGACTTGCGGCTGCTTGCCTTCGTGGACGATTTCGGTGAGCAGCCACAGGTCGTTCCATTCGCTGCGCGGGTGGTCGGACATGGCCATGAAGTGGCCGCTGACCAGTTTGGTCTGGTCGCCGCGACCTTCGGCCTGACGATAGTCGGCGCGGTGGCGTTCGAGGGCGCGTTGGCTGAGGAACTTGCCACGGGCGCGGTCGATGAAGCGGCCGGGGTAGTCGTAGTCTTCCAGATCTGGCTCAGTGCTCTCGCCTTCGGGTTTGTACGCCGCTTCCATTTGCAGACGCGGCTTTTCGAAGTCGTAGTCGCGGCGTGTGGTGCGGCTGGTGCGGGTTTCCAGGCGCAGTTTGAAGCCTTTGATCACCGGTTCTTCGGCGACCATGCCGCTGCCCTGCACATACGCGGTTGGCTGGCCGAGGTCGGGAAACACGGTCTGGTCGTCACCGAACACCAGCAGGTGGGCTTTTTCGCTGTGCTGGAAGTGGTAGTGAATGCCCTCTTCTTCGCACAGGCGCTGGACGAAATGCAGGTCGGTCTCGTCGTACTGCACGCAGTAATCGCGATCCGGACACGGCTGGCTCAACTGGAAGCTGTAGGCGTTGCCCTTGATCCCGTGTTCATCGAGGATCAGCGCGATGATTTTCGGCGCCGACATCTGCTGGTAAATGCGCTGGTTGGTGCGGTGATGCAGGTATTGCAGTTGCGGCACCATCGACACTTTGTAGCGGGTCAGGCGCTTGCCGGCATCGCCTTGGGCGACTCGGTAAATCTGGCCGTGGATGCCCGAGCCTTGTGGATCGAACGCCAGAAACGCTTGCTTGTGCAGCAGTTGTTCGAGGTCCAGATCCGGGTTTTCGCTGACCAGTTCGAGGTCGAAACGAAACGGCTGGCTGATGCCTTCGGTGCCGGTGAACGACAGTACTTGCAGGTCGCCGACGTAGTCTTCGACCTTGAGGCTGAAGTGGGTTTCGTTAGCTGGGTTGAACATAAAGTGCTCCCTGTTCGAATGTCATCCGTTACGCCCGAAATCGCAGACGTTGCAGCCAGGACGAAGTGGCGCCCAAGGCGTCACGCAATTGTTGGGCAGTGATGCTGCGTTCTGCCGGGTCGAAGCTCAGCGCGGTTCGCAGCGCTGGCCAGCCGTGCTGGGGTAGATTCGCTGGGGCGCGCAGCTCCCGCTCCAGGTGCTCGTCGCGGGCCTGGGTCGAGGGCAAGCGGCGGAACGGGTGTTTGCCGCCCGCCAGTTCGTAGATCACGCAGGCCACGCCGTACACGTCCGCGCTGGCCGACAACGGTTGGCCCTCAAGCAGTTCGGGGGCGGCGTAGCCCGGGGTCCAGGCGTTGAAGCGCTCGCGGCTCAGGTGCGGCAGGCCGGGCAGCACGCCCTCCTCTGCCTGGCCGAGGCCGAAGTCAAACAGGCGCAAGCCGTCTTCGCTGAGCATGACGTTGCTCGGTTTCATGTCACCGTGCAGCACGCCGCGACCGTGGGCGTAGGCCAGCGTGTCGAGCAGCGGCAGGACGATGTCGCGCAGTTCTTGCCACGGCAGGCCGAGGGGCCGCTCGCAGAGCAATTTGTCCAGGGTCAGGCCACGCATGTATTCCATGGTGATAAAGGCCCGCTGGCAGTCGGTGTCGACTTCAAAGGTGTGCGCACGCACGACGTTGTCGTGGCGCAGGCGTCGGGTCAGGGCGAACTCGCTGTAGAGCAAGGCACTGGCGTCCGGCGATTCGGCAAATTCTTCGCTGAGGATTTTCAGCGCAATGTAAGGATCGGGATCACCGAACTGTTCGTGCAGCAGATCCCGCGCCCGGTAAACGGCGCCCATGCCGCCAGCCCCGAGCAGACGCTCGAGGTGGTAGCGACCGGCGAGTACATCCGGCAGTGCACCGATGCTGGCCTTGGTCGGCGCCAGCAAAGGCTCTGCCTTGTTTTCCTTGGCGAAGGCGAAGTAGGTCAGGTTGTTGGCCTGCTCTTCGCTCATCAGCACATCATCGATTGGTGATTCGATATTGGTCATTGGCGGATCACCACGGCTGTCAGGTTGTCGCGCGCGGCACCACGCAGGGCGCCGTCGAACAAACGTTCCAGCGCCACGTGCGGCGCGCTGAGGCTGAGGGCGTTGCCGAGGGCATCGCTGCTCAGGCCCTGATACAAACCATCGCTGCAGAGCAAAAACGCATCGCCCGGATAGACCTCGAGTTCGAGGACGTCCAGGGTCAGTGTTTCGGCCGCACCAACAGCTCGGGTCAACGCCTGAGCCGCCGGGTGCGCTGCCGCTTGCTCGACGCTCATTTGCTGTTCGTCGATCAATTGCTGTTGCAGCGAATGGTCCTTGGACAGCTGATACAGCCGCTGCCCACGCCACATGTAACAACGGCTATCACCGGCCCAGATGCAGGCCGCGCGATTGCCTTCCACCAACAGCGCCACGACGGTGCTGCCCATGATGCTGTCGTGGCGCCCGGCGGTGACCGTCAACTCTTGCCCCAAACGTCGGTTCAACCAGTGCAGGCACTGGCGAATGGCTTTGAGGCGGTCGTCGAAGTCCTCGTGTTGCGGCAGTTCAGCCAGGCTGGCGACGATCAACTGGCTGGCGATGTCGCCACCCTGATGACCGCCCATGCCGTCCGCGACCACCCACAGCCCCTGCTGCGGCGAGTCGAGGAAGGCATCTTCGTTGCGCGCCCGCACCTTGCCCGGGTCGGTACGCGCCGCGCTGCGCCAGGCACTGGCCACCAGCATCAGAGCTGCACCGGCATACGGAAGGTGCGCAGCACGCCCATGTCGAACGGGTTCGGCGTGCGTTGGCTGGTCAGCAGGTAGTTGGCGCGCAGGCCACCTACATCTGCTTTCAGCACCAGCACGTCGCGACCGCTCAGGTACTCGGTCTGCATCAGGTCGAACAGACGGAACAGCGACCATGGGCCGGAGTTCTTCTCGATGCCGATCGGGCGACCGGCCATTTTGTCCATGACCAGACTGGTGCGACCGTCTTCAGCATCGGTCGGCCATTTGAACGACATTGGCAGGATCGGACCGTGGCGGTATTCCATGGTCTTGTCGCCGAACTTGAACTCGGAACGGCTGACGGCCGGGTCGAGGGTGTACGGCTCCAGTTTGAACTGCACGGTTGGCTCGGCCGGGTTGATCGAGAAGAAGCTCTGGCGAATCGTCAGCGCCGCGGCCATCTGATCCAGATACATCTTCGACACCGGCAGGCTGTGACCGTCGACGCTGCGCATGCGGTAGTTGCCCGGATCGCCGCTGACGAACGGGCGCATGTAGCTGTCGAAGAAGCGGTCGACGGTGCCTTGCGCCCGGAAGAACTCGCGGAAGTCGCTGATCGCTACGTCGCTGGTGCTGCTGGCGCTGAACGGATAACGCTTGCTGATGGTTTTGCCATACACGCTGTACAGCTCGTTCTGATAACGACCGTTCAGGTATTGGTAAGCATCGTTAAGCACCAGACGCCACGAGTCTTCGGCCAGCACGTTGAACCACACGCTGAGCGGACGCGGCAGACGACCGGACGCATTGCGCAGGTTGGTCAGCGCATCACGCTGGCCGCTCATGCGGGTTTTCGCCATTTCGAACGCGGCTTGTTCCGGCGTGCTGGAACGGGCCAGACCGGCCAGTTGCAGTTGCAGGTCGTTGAGCGCGCTCAGCGCTGGCGTCAGGTCCGCCGCCGGGCCGTTGTTGTCATCGAGCAAACGATGCAGCGGTTCGAAGCGGCGTTGCAGCGACTTCTTCGCGGTGTCCGGCAGGGTCTTCGCCACGTTCAGGGCCGAAGCCTTGTCCGCTGCGGCGGCGGCAAGTTTGCCAACCTTACCCAGTTTGCCTTTCTGCCCGGCCAGCGCATCAGCAGCGTCACCAGCTTCTTCGACTGGATCTGCTGCCGCCTGGAAGCGAGTGTTCTCGCGCACTTCGGTGAGCAATGCCAGCACCGGCGAGTTGGCCGAGGTCAGGCCCGCCAGTTGTTCGGCGCCTTCACCGGCGTCGCTGATCGGCGGCAGGGCAACCTGGCCAACCGCTTCGCTCCAGTAGTTGGCGTAGTCGCGGAAGTACAGTTGCTCCAGCTCGACCATCAGGCGACGCAAGTCCATGTCGCTGATGCCCGCACCTTCGCCGAGTACCCAGTTGTCACGCAGGATGTCGGTGACCAGCGCGGCGCCCTGTACCGAGAAATACTGCTGATAACCGGTTTGCGTGTAAAAACCCGGGATCACGTATTCGGTGCCGATAAACAGCGAGCCTTGCGGGCCGAGGTGCTGGCTGAAGCGGTAGTCCGGCAGGTTGCGCGCCTGCTCGCGGAGCATGCGGTACACCACGTTGGCCAACGATTCGCTGCGCAGGACCTGACGCGCCTGCGTCACCAGTTGATCGTTCAGCGGATAAATGAACGGCTGCTTGAGCAAACGCTCGAGGTGGGTGTTCAGACCATTCTGCACCGCGGTGTTGCCGGTGTAGCGCGTCGACCAGTCAGTGGCGACCCAGTCCTTGAGCCACGCCGCATCGCGACGGTCCTTCATGTTCAGCATCAGGTACGCGCGCAGGCTGTTGAGCAGGCGGTCGCGATCCTTCATGTTGGCGCGGATCTGCCCTTCCAGCATGGTCGCCACCCGTGGCAGCAACTGCGCTTCAAGCTCACGCTCGTAGGCGGTCTTCACCACTGGGTTGATCTCTTCGCCCTGATACAGGCCGCCACGTTCGTGGTACGACACGTCGCCCTTGTTCGGGAACACCTGGGTCGCGGCGTAGCTGGTGTCGAGCACTTTCAGCACACCCATGGCGTCATCGCGCGGCGACACGGCCGAGCGTTGCTGGGTCCAGTTCTGTGCCAGTGTGCGCAGGTTTTCCAGACGCTCGTAGTTGGCCGAGAAACCGCCGGCCCAGAGCATGCCGAACAGTGCCAGTGCCGCCAGTGCACCCACATACAGCGCACGTTGGCCCCAGTGGATGCGGCTGCGTTCGCGCTTGTCCAGACCGGCCAGATCGGCCTCGGGGAAAATCACCTGGCTGAGTAAGTGATGAATGAACCGCGAACGACCGCTGCGCAAGGTCGGCAGCACGCCGGCGCTCATGCCGAGGCTGGCGCCGATGCCGGCGGTGGTCGCGTCCATTTCCTGGGTCAGGTGCGGCGCGCTGGTCAGGTAGAAACCGCGCAATTGCGTGGCACGCTGATAACGGTTGCCAGTGAACGCCATGTCGACGAACAGGCACAGGCGCTCGCCGATCAACCCCAGTTGATGCGGGAAGTCGAGGATGCGGCCACGGCGCTGAGTGTCGCGCTCGGAGTGCATGCGCATGATCACTTGGCTGTTGAGGCGCCGCAGCAGTTCTTCGAACTCGTTGCGCAGCACAGCGACGTCGGTGCCGACCTGATCCTTGCGGAAACTGGTGCCGAGCACTTGATCGCTTTCTTCGCGGGTCAGTTGATCGAAGAACTCGTCGAAGCCGAGCAGTTTGTCAGCCTTGCTCAGAACCAGATACACCGGCACGTCGACGTGCAGTTTCTGATGCACATCCTGCAAACGACCACGCACTTGGCGCGCCAAGGTATCGATGTCCTGCTCACTGCCGCCGAGCAGGGTTTCCACCGGAATGGTCACCAGCACACCGTTCAACGGACGCCCGCGACGACGCTTGCGCAGCAGCTCCAGCAAAGTGGTCCAGGCGCTGCCGTCAACTTCCGCGTCAGGCTGGGTCAGATAGCGCCCGGCGGTGTCGATCAGCACACCGTGGTCGGCGAAGTACCAGTCGCAGTGACGGGTGCCGAGGGTGTCGCGGGTCAGTTTGCGGTCGATCTTGTTGATCGGGAATTCCAGACCGGAGAAGTCCAGCAGGCTGGTTTTGCCCGAGGCCTGCGGACCGATCAGCAGGTACCACGGCAAGTCGCTGCGCCAGCGCTCGCTGCGGCCGCGATACAGGCTCGACGTCTTCAGGGTTTTCAGCGCGTCTTTGAAGCGCGCCTTCAACTCCTTCTGTTCTTCGTCGATCAGCTCTTCGCGGCGAATGCGGTCCTGACCGTCCTCGCTTTCTTCCTCGGCTTTCTTGCGGATACCCGCGCGCCAGCTGACGAAGACCATGGTCAGGCCCCAGATCAGGAACAGCACGGCGATGGTCAGCAAGCGCGAGGTCGGACTCTCCCAGAACTTGTAATCATCGACCGCCAACAACGGGCCGACGAACCACACCAGCAGCGCCACGAACAGCACCAGCAGCAAGGTCCAGACCCAGGTCTGGCGCAGGAAGGCGCCGACTTTCTTGAAAAACTTTTTCATCACACGTCCCTGTTTACGGCTGCGACTGCGGTTGCACCGCGGCCGGATCAAGCGGCTGATAAGGTTGCAGAACGGTGTCGCGCTGCTCGCCCAAGACCCAGGCGAAGCCCGAATACATCACCACCAGGCAGACCAGAGTAAAGAGCACCACCATCCACGCCGGCACGATGCGCACCAGGTTGCGGCGCTGATCGTTGAGACCTTCCCAGTGCGGCGACAACTCGCGCGGCACGTCGCCACGCAACTGACGGATCTGCCGGTACAAGGCGTCGCGGATGCCTTCGAGTTCGAGCATGCCGCGTGCTTGTACGCGGTACTTGCCCTCAAAACCGAGGGACAGGCACAGGTACATCAGCTCAAGCATCGGCAGGTGCTTGACCGGGTTCTTCGACAGCCGATCGAGCAACTGGAAGAACTTCTCGCCACCGAAGGTTTCGTTGTGGAAGCTGCTCAGCAGGCTCATCTGCGACCATTCGCTTTCGTTGCCCCACGGTGTGGTCACGACGGCTTCGTCGACCACGGTGCAGAGCACGTAACGCGCGGCCATCACCTGGCTGCTTTCGGCGCCGTTGTGCAGGGCGCGTACTTCAAACAACTTGAGCCCGGCAGTCAGGCGCTCGTTGAGTGCGTACAAGTCTTCGCGGGTTTCGCTGTGCTTGAGGCGCACCACTTCCGAAAGCAGCTCGGACGAGGCAGCGACCAGCGAATTGAGGCTGATGTTGAACGCTTCTGCCGGGCGCAGGCGCGCGGCGTAGATCATGCGTTCTTCCAGTTGCTCGAAACGCGGCGGCGCGGCGAAGTCGGTCAGCGGACTCGATGCCGGTCCGTGGCCCTGACGATCGAGCAGGACGGTTTTATCGTCCTGGTTGTAATCCGTTTCCTTGATCATGTCGGTCAGTTCCTGATGGCCCAGAATTTCAGTTCAAGCTCGGCAAATTCGCCGGACACGTGGAACGCGAAACCGCCGGAGCGCTCGAGTTGTGCCAGGTCTTCGGAACTGAGTTCGAGGATGAAATAGGTTTTGTTCGAGTGGAACGCGATCTGCCGCGGGGCCACCGGCAACGGTTTGACCTTGATCCCCGGCAAGTGCAGGTTGACCAGTTGGCGGATGCGCTCCACCGGGCCGACCTTGAGGTGCGCCGGCAAGCGATGGCGCAGTTCTTCGGAGTCGCAGTTGGCACTGGCCGCCAGCACGAACGACGCCGAGCCGAGCAGTTTGTGGTCGTGCAACGGCGAGACGATGATGCCGTACTGCCGCGCTTGCAGAATCAGTTCGATGGCGTGCTGTTCGAGCACCATCGACAGCACCTGACGAATCGCTTCCATCAGTTTGCGGAAGCTGCCGCCCTGATCGGCGTGAGAGTAGCGGCTGTCCAGACGCGGACGTTTGCTCTCGCCGGAGAAGGTCGCCAGATCGCCGAGCATGGTCAGCAGCGTGCGGTACAACTCTTCCGGGTGCACCTGCTCAAGGCCGAGGTAGTGGCGCAGCAGCAGTTCGGTACGGTTGATCAGTTGCAGCATCATGAAGTCGCCGACTTCGGCACCGCCGACCTTGCCGTTGGAGCGAATCCGCTCGGCAATCGTGTCACCACGGTGACTGAGCATGCTGATGACTTCTTTCAGGCACGACAGCAGATAGCTGGAGGCGTGGGCCTGAATGTAGGTCGGCACGAAGTCCGGATCGAGGCTGATCACGCCGTCGGGCGTGGTGTCGAGCACGTCGCAGATTTTCAGCTTCACGTAGGCCTGATCGCTCTGCTGCTCGCCGAGCAACAGTTTGAAGTCCGGACGACCGCAGCTGACTTGGCTGGCGGAATCGTCGCCGGCGTTGGAGTCGGCCACTTCGGCGTCGTACGCGGTGTAACGTGCGAGCACGTCGGACTGCTCCGGACGGCGCGACTCGATGTGGTTACCGGTGACCAGCGGGAGCGCCAGGTAGATCGGCGTGTTGCCGGTGTTCGGCGGTACGTCCAGCGCCAGCGGCTCGGTGTTGCCACCGAGTTCGAACAGGCTGCCGTCCGGCAGAATCCCCGAGGCTTCACTGATTACCAGTTTGCCCATGTTGAGGAACTGCAGATCGATCTCCAGATTGAGGAAACCCCAGGTGTAGCCACCGAGCAATTGCGTGCGGGTTTTCATCTGGTGATCGTAATAGCGATCGTTGTGCTGGAAGTGCTGCGGCCGCAGCAGCATGCCTTCCTGCCAAATGACTTTATGGGTATTCATGATCAGTCATCCGCCTTGGCGAGCACTTGATTGGTGTTGCGGATGCCGGTCTGGTCCAGAGTCAGATCGACTTCGGTGACTTCCAGCGGAGTGATCTGAACGGTGTGGCGCCATTGGGTGTCCGGCAAGTCGCGGTAAGCGGCGAGAACGCCGACATAAAGGCTGCCCTCTTCCACCTTGAGCTTCATCTCCACGGTTTCACCCGGGCGCAGCTCGAGTTCTTCACTGGCCACCAGATCCGGGTTGAGGGATTCCTTGGCGCGTTCGTAAAGGCTGAAAAAATCAGCGTTCTCGAAAGTCACCGGGTGCTTGAGTTCGAACAGACGCACGACAATCGGCGACGGCCGACCGTTGAGGTCCGGGTTGAGCTGATCGCTGCCGGTCAGCTTCAGGTTGATCTTGGTCACTTTCGAGTACGGCGACAGCGACGAGCAACCGGCGAGCAGCACCAGCATGGTGAGCGCAGTCAGCGTCTTGAAAAAAGCGGTCGAGCGGCGAGACATGCGCATCATCCTTGGTGGTCGGTGTGTAGGGTGGAGATCAGGCGGATCTGTTCTTCGTAAGCCTGGGCAAAGTCGCGGGCCAGCAGACGCTCGCTCCAGTCATCGTCCTGTCGCAGCGCCTGGTGGTAACGGCCGAACGCTCTCCAGCGTCCGCCGGACGTCGCGATCAACGGCTTGTTGTCACGCTCGAAACGCAGGGTCAGTTGCTCCGGCGAGAAGTGCTCCAGCGTGCCGCGCACGGCGGCGCGGCTGGCGGTCAGCAACGCCACCTGATGCGCCTGCAAATCGCGGAACGCGCGGGAGATGGCTTGCTCGGCCGGCAGATGGCCGGGCTTGCTTGGCTGCAACAGAATCTGCAGCGCTTCGCTCGGATCGACGGCGAATTTCAGCGGATTCTTGTTGGTGCCTTGCACGGTGGTCTGGGCCAGACGCAGTTCGTTTTTCAGCTCCGAGCGGGTGCGCAGGCTCTGCTGCAAACCGCCGATGCTCTGGCGCAGCAAGCGCGCCGCGTTCAGCGCCAGGGCTTCGCGCTCGTCGTGGCTGAGGCCTTTGACATCGACACCCAGTGCCGCACCGAAATGCTCCCAGAAACCTTCGCTCTGACGCTCAACGGCTTTCGGCGCCGGAGCGGGCTCAGGCTCGACCGGGGCGGCGATCAGCTCCGGCACCATCAGGCTTTCCATGTCGATGCGCGCGTAGTCGGCACGCTGACGGGAGTCTTCAGGCTTGGTGTTCGGCGCCAGCAGTTCGTCGATTTCCGAGTACACACGCTCTTGCTGCTCGAGCGCATTGAGCGGGTCGAGATCGAGGAACGCGTCGTCAGGAATGATGCTGCCGGCGGCACGCGGGCGGCCGACTTCACCGTCAAACGTCGCCGGGTCGCGCACCAGCCGCGCGCGAATTTCGAAGTCACCCAGCACATAGGTGCTGCCGTGCTCGATACGCACCGGTTCGCCCTTGTGCAGACGCGCGCCGCTCCCGCCGTCCTGGACACCGTTGCTGCTGGTGTCGGTGAGGAAGAACGTGCCTTCGCGGTAGCTGACAATCGCGTGGTGATTGGACAGGTGACGCTTGCGGTCAGGGATGATCCAGTCGCAGTCCTCGCCCCGCCCGATCACGCCGCCGGCCTGTTTAAAGGTCTTCTGGCACAACTCGGTGGGCACGAACTGCTTGGTGTTCAGCATTTCGAAAACCAATTCCATGTTTGATGCTCCTTGCGGTCACTTGCCGCGATTGACCGCTTGCGGATCACCCAACGGGCGATAGTCGTTGTCGTTGAATTTGTAATTTCCGCTACAGCCGCCCAGGCCGCATAGAACGACGAGGGTCAGCAGGACAGCGTGCCAGTGACGAACAGACATCAGAGGGTCTCCAGGTGTAGACAAAGCACAAAGCGCCGACCCTTGCGGGCGGCGCTGAAATGAGGTTTTGCGGGGAATTCGAGGATGTTTTGCCTACCCATCGAAATCTCCCAGATTGATGTTCAGACGGCCGAGCCGATACAGCAGCGTGCGCCGTGGCAGGCCCAGTTCGCGGGCGGCAAGGGTCTGGTTGCCGTCGTTTTTGCGCAGGCAGTCGAGCAATAGCGTGCGTTCGACCTGTTCCAGACGTTCGCGCAAATTCAAGTGGCTGTTGTCTTCCGGCATCGGCTCCATGCGCAGGGAGAAATGCTCGGCGAGCAACTCGCCGCCTTCGCACAGCAACACCGCACGTTCGACCAGAGCCTTGAGTTCACGCACGTTGCCGGGGAAGTTGTAGCCGGACAGGTGTTCCAGCGCCGCGCTCGACCAGCGCACTGGATCGCGCTGCAAATACGTGCAGGTCTTCTCGGCGAAGTGTTCGGCCAGTTCAAGGATGTCGCCTTCGCGCTGGCGCAGCGCCGGCAGTTCGATCGGGAATTGCGCGAGGCGGTAATACAAGTCCTCGCGGAATTTGCCTTCGCTGACCAGCGTCGACAGATCGCGATGCGTCGCGGCGATGATGCGCACGTCGATCTTGTGGGTGTCGTTGGAACCCAGCGGACGAATCTCGCCTTCCTGCAACACGCGCAAGATCTTCGCCTGCAACGACAGCGGCATGTCGCCGATCTCGTCGAGCAGCAGCGTGCCGCCATTGGCCGCATCGAACAGACCGGCGCGGTCGCGATCAGCGCCGGTGAACGCGCCTTTGCGATAGCCGAACAACTCGCTTTCCAGCAGGTTTTCCGGGACCGCCGCGCAGTTCTGCACGATGAACGCCTGGGAGCGCCGCGGGCCGCAATCGTGAATCGCTCGCGCAACGACTTCCTTGCCGGTGCCGGTTTCGCCGCGCAACAACACGGTGTACGGGCTGTGCAGGACTTTGCTGATCAGCGAATGGGTCTGGCGCATCGCCGCGCTTTTGCCGATCAAGCCATAGCCACTGATGCTCGGTACGCTGCGCGCCACTGTTGCCGATTCTGCCAGCGGCTGACGCAGGCGTTGCAGCAGATGCAATTGGCCAAGCACGAACGAGCCGAGTTGGCCGAGGGAATCGGCGAAACCTTGCAGGTTGGTACGACGACGGCTGGCGCACAGCAGCAAACCTTCAACAGCTTTGTGCTGATTGACCAGTGGCACGCACAACAGCGACTGCCACGGCGAGGCCGCCGCCGGCAGGAAACTGGTTTCGTGCAGGCTGCCGCTCAAGTCGTCGAGGCACACCACGCGGTTCTGGCACAGGGCGAATTGCAGCAGTTGCTCACCGTTGTAATCCGCCGGCAGGCTCGCCGCTTCACGCGGTTGCAGCGCACCGTCGAGGCATTCGGCGTTCATCCCCAGGCACGTGTGGGTAGCGTCGAGCAGATACAGCTGCGTCAATTCGCAACCGCTCAGCTCGGCCAGACCGCGCACGAAGTCACCCAGCAACGCAGCACCGTCCGCCGCCCGCGACAGACTGGCGAACTGCGCCAGCAACGCTTCGGCATAGACCAGCGGCTGCGGCACCTGAGTGAACATCACACCCACCTCAGGCGAACTCGCAGGTCACGCTGGCTTCGCCGTCGAGCGTGGCATGCACACGCTTGAGGCTTTCGCCGGTGGCCATGGCGTCGAGCAAACGATCCGCCACCAGCGGCAGCACGTGTTGGTCGAGCAGATGGTCGATCAGGCGCGCGCCGCTTTCGCTCTGCGTGCAACGCTCGGACAGGTGATCGACGAGGTTCTGGCACCAGCTGAAATCCAGCTGACGACGGTTCAGGCGCTCGCCGAGACGACCGAGTTTGATCTCGATCAGCTCGCGCAGCACCGGGCCGCCGACCGGGTAGTACGGCACCACTTTCATCCGTGCCAGCAGCGCCGGTTTGAAGTGCTTGCTGAGTACCGGGCGAATGGTTTCTTCGAGGACTTCAGCGGTCGGGCGTGCGCCGTTTTCGCAGAGGTCGCTGATCTTGTCGCTGCCGAGGTTCGAGGTCATCAGGATCAGCGTATTGCGGAAGTCGATCTCGCGACCTTCGCCGTCGTTAGCCACGCCTTTGTCGAAGATTTGGTAGAACAGGTTGAGCACGTCCGGGTCAGCCTTCTCGACTTCATCGAGCAGGACCACCGAGTACGGCTTCTGCCGCACCGCTTCGGTGAGCATGCCGCCCTCGCCGTAACCGACGTAGCCTGGCGGTGCACCGATCAGGCGGGAAACGGTGTGCTTCTCCTGGAATTCGGACATGTTGATGGTGGTGATGAAACGATCACCGCCGTACAGCAAGTCAGCCAGGGCCAGGGCGGTTTCGGTTTTACCGACGCCGCTCGGGCCAACCAGCAGGAACACACCGACCGGTGCGTCCGGTTTGTTCAGGCCGGCAGCGGTGGCGCGCATCGAGCGATCCAGTGCGTGCACGGCTTGTTCCTGACCACGGATGCGCGTGCGCAGGTCGGTGGCGAAACTGGCGACCTTGGCATTGTGCTCGCGGGCCAGTTGCGCCAATGGCACACCGGTCCAGGCGCTGATCACTTCGGCAACCAGACGCGGGCACACCTCGAAGCTGACCAGACGCTCTTTGACTTGGGCGGCGGTCAGGGCGCTGTGGGTTTCGTTGAGCTGGGCTTCCAGCGCTTCGACGCTCTGGCCTTCTTCGACCTCGGCAGCGACGGTTTCGATCACGGTGCCTTCGGCGTCTTCCGCAACGGTGACCACCGGCTCGACCGCAGCAGCTTCGCGAGCCTTGGCCAGTTGCTGACGCAGTTCCAGCAGGCGCTCGGCCAATTGCTTCTGTTCAGTCCACAAGGTTTCCAGCGCGACCATTTCGTCTTCGGCTTCGTCGAGACGCGCTTCCAGAGCATCCAGCGCTTCGTGGTCGATCAACAGACCGGCCTCGGCATCGCGGCGCAGGGCCTGACGCTGACGGCCGCCTTCAGCCAGTTCGCCACGCAGACGCTCAAGGCTTTCCGGCGCGGCGGCGAGGCTGATGCGCACGCGGGCGCACGCGGTGTCGAGGACGTCGACGGCTTTGTCCGGCAGTTGCCGACCGGCCAGATAACGTGCGGACAGTTCAGCGGCCGAGACCACCGCGTCATCACGCAGGTAAATGCCGTGGCTCTTCTCGTAAACCTGGGCCAGACCACGGAGGATGGTCACCGCTTCGCTGACGGTCGGTTCGTGCAGTTGCACCGGTTGGAAACGACGGGCCAGCGCCGGGTCTTTCTCGAAGTATTTCTTGTACTCGGCCCAGGTGGTCGCGGCGATGGTGCGCAGCTCGCCTCGGGCCAGCGCCGGTTTCAGCAGGTTGGCCGCGTCGGAACCGCCGGCATTGCCGCCCGCGCCGATCAGGGTGTGGGCTTCGTCGATGAACAGAATGATCGGTTTCGGCGAGGCTTTGACTTCATCGATCACGCCTTTGAGACGACGCTCGAACTCACCTTTGACGCTGGCGCCAGCCTGCAACAGGCCCATGTCCAGCGACAGCAGTTCAACGCCTTTGAGCACTTGCGGCACTTCACCGGCGGCGATGCGCGAAGCCAGGCCTTCGACGATGGCGGTCTTGCCGACACCGGCCTCACCGACCACGATCGGGTTGTTCTTGCGGCGACGGGCGAGGATGTCGACCATCTGCCGGATCGCGCCGTCACGGCACAGCACCGGGTCGAGTTTGCCGTCACGGGCCTGCTGGGTCAGGTTGTGGGTGAAACGCTGCAGCAGCGATTCGCCCTGTGCGGCCGGTTTGCCATTGGCCGCCGGTTGCTCCTGTTGCGAGAGGGCAAATTCCTTCAGGCGATCGATGTTCAGCTTGGCGAGCAGCGGCTGATAGCGGCTACCGGCGTAGCGCATCGGATTGCGCAGCAGCGCGAGGATCAGCGCCGCGTCTTCAACCTGGGTCTGACCGAGTTCGAGGTTGGCCACCAGCAGCGCGTCTTGCAGCCACTGCACCAGTTCCGGGGCGAACACCGGGTTACGCGAAGCGCTGTGTTCGACGCGCGATTGCAACGCGGCGCTGAGTTCACCGGCGTCGACGTCTGCATCCTGCAGTGCGCGCGACAGCAAGCCGTTCGGACGCTCCAGCAGCCCGAGCAGCAAGTCTTCGACGAGGATCTTGCTGCCGCCACGGGCCACGCAACGCTCGGCGGAACGTTCCAGATCACGACGGGTTTCGGCGTCCAGCGCCTGGATGAGTTGTTGCAGGTCTACGTTGATCATGGCTCACGTCCTTAATGAATTTTGCTGCCCAGGGTCACCACGCCGTCCGCTTTTTCGCGGCCCAGCCAACTGGTCCAACCGAGGCGACAGGCGTTCTGCTCACCGATGCGCAGTTCGCGGATTTCTTCCTGGCGCAGGACCAGGCGAATGTCGTAATCGAGCGGGTCACGCAGGGTGAACCGCACCAGCGCGCAGAGCGGCTGGTAACCGAAACCGATCGGCAGGAATTCATGGAATCGCTGCCAGTCGAGTTCGGTGATGTGAATGCGGAATTTGCCGCTGCGGTCGCGCACGTGTTCGCCGAGCACGAGGTCTTCACCGAGCAGGCTGTTGGCGCGGCCCAAACGATTGCGCTGCTCTTCGAGAATTTCTACGCGGCGCTCGATGCACTGCTCGATGACCAGGTCTTCGTGCTTGAAGTAGTAACGCAGCACGGCTTCGATCAGCGCCGCCGAGTGCGCCCGCAAGCTGAGCAAACCGAGGTACGGCAGCAGGCGTTTCCAGTTGAGCTCCTTGGCCTTGCGAATCTCGTCGCCGCCGAGGCCGATCAGGGCGAACAGCTGCGAGGAGAACGGATCGATCGCGCCGCTCTGGAAGCTTGCGCGGTAGCGATACTTGCGCCAGATCGGCAGCATCAGCCGTTGCAGGCGATGGTGAAACAGGTCGAGGAAGTTGCGTGTCGGGTTGCCGTCTTCGCTGTCGCCCAAGGCCTGTTCGCCGTAGAACGCCGGCAGCGGCGAGCCGGAACCGACCAGGCCGATCAGGTTGAAACGCATGCGCGCGCGCATCTGCCCGTGCTCTTCGAAAAACTCCACGCGATCGACGTCGCTGCGCGGAAAGCCCAGGCTCGGGTTGGCCTGAAACTCCACGTGGTCGTACAGATCGTCTTCGCTCAGGTGCGGGTGTGCCTCGCGCAGCCGGTCGATCACCAGCAGCACGGCCTGAAACAGCGAGTACTCGCGTATTACCTTGGTCAGCCCGCTTAAAGCAGGGGCTGCAGGCCCATACGTGGTGTCCATTGGTACACCTCTCCCTGTGTGCTTTTTACGCGCAGCTCATGGAATGAATTGAGACTGGCGTAAAGCGCGAAAAACTCGTTAAGAACCGAAGCGAAAACGAACAGGTCGCCTTCGCCGATATACCCTTCCGGATCGATGGTCAGTTCGGTGCGCAGACCGCGCACCGGCAAGCCACGGTGCAAGCGGTCGACGTGGTGATGCTTGATGTGCTTGAGGCCGCCGAGCAGGCGTTTGCTGACCTTCTCCGCGTGCTGGTCGTAGTAGCGCGGCAGGTCGTAGGTTTCGAGAATCACCTTCAACGCATTGACGTCGGCCAGCGACAGATAGTTAAGCGACATGTTGCTGATCAGCTTCCACAGGAAGTCACGGTTCAGCGGTGGCGCGAAGCTCGACGTCGCCGGGGTGATGTTGCGGAAACTCAAGAACTCCGGCGTCTCTTCGCAGGCCATGCAGATGTCGCCGAGCTTGAGCTTGCGCGGCAGGTTCTGGTTGGTGCACATCAGCTCGATCGACAGGGTTTCGTGGGCTTCGGTGTGACGAATGCCGAAGCTCAGGTAGGTGTCGAGGCCGTCGTGCAGCAAGGACGAACGCTGGCGGATGCTGTAATGCGGACGGCTGTTGGGCACGTCGAAACTCGGGTCGTGCTCGAAGGATTCGAACGGCACGTACTCCTGATAACCGAGGCCGCCGGGCTTCCAGCCGGTCACGGTTTCTACCGAGAACACACCGCAGTTTTCCAGATCGTATTCCGCCGGCAGCAACAGGTATTCGTCCTGCTTGCCGTCGAGGCGAATCGGCAGTGCGTCGTGGGCGAACAGGTTGGCAATCGGCGTGCAGAACAGCTTCACGTTATCCAGCGTCGGACGCATGCGCATGATGCCGCTCTTGCGAATATCGAAGCGCAATTCCAGACCGCGCATCTGCTTGAGGGTGTCTTCCGGCAGCGCGTTGAGGATGTCCAGACCGTTGACGTCGACGAACAGGAACTTGTCCTGGAAGGCGAAGTATTCCTGCAGGTAGCGATAGCCGCGGAAGGTGTTCAGCGGATACGGGATCAACGCTTCTTCTTCGGCAAAGCCCACCGGTTTGACCCGATCACCGGGAATCTTGAACGCCATCGGCTTGCCGCTGACGCCATCGATCGGCTTGCCGGCGCCGTCGAGAGGGATCAGTTCGATGCCTTCAAGGTTGCGTAGCAGGCTCAGGTAAAGCATCTGGCTGATGTAGCGCTCACCGGCAAAGTGCAGGCGCAGTTTGCTCAGTTCCAATTCACCGAGGTGGCCGTCGGCACTCATTTCCAGACGCAGACTGAGCAGCGAGCCGTCGCCCTTCACCGAGTAATTCAGCGCGGCCAGATCCAGCGGCAAGACCTCGGTCGGGTAGCAAGTACGGAAGCGGCAACGCACGTCTTCGATCGGCTTGCTTTCGATCGGCGTATCACGCTCGACGCGCAACGCCGGCCCGGATCGCTTGAGCGGATCGAACTGCAAAATGCTGAACGCCGGCAGCGGACGCATGTAGTTCGGCCACAGCAATTGCATCAACGAATGGCTGAGCTCCGGCAGCTCGTCATCGAGCTTCTGGCGCAGACGCCCAGTCAGAAACGCAAAGCCTTCGAGCAACCGCTCCACATCCGGATCCCGCCCGGCCTGCCCCAGATACGGTGCCAGCGCCGGACTACGCTCGGCGAAACGGCGACCGAGTTGGCGCAGTGCGGTGAGTTCGCTTTGGTAGTAGTGGTTAAACGACACGGGTTACCTGCCTGGTAGTGGAACTCATCAAAAAAATATCCTGTAGAGCGCGACTGTCACGCCGGCACAGACGTAACCGCCAATCAGGAGAAACGGCACAATCGAGATCCAGCCGTACGCCATGTAAGCGTCCCTGGACGGCCCGACGAACAGACTGAACAAGCCATACAGCATCCATGGCACGGCGTAGAACGGGATGAACTTCACCGGCGCCCACCAAACCATCCGCAGTGCCTGTTGCTCGTTGCGGCTTTGCGCCGATCGGGACATCCACAGCGAGAAACCCAGAAGCCCGGGAATTCCCCACCACAACAGGTACTGCCAATAAATCCCGGTCGACTCGGATGTTAAATACTCGCCATTCCACAGGTCATAGGAACTGATCGCCAACACCGCCAGCAGTGGCCACCACAAGGCCGCCATGAAGAAGCTCAGTTGCGCACGACTAAGCATGAGCAGGGCTCGCAGGCGACGTCTGCCGCATCAGCGCAAGTCTTTCCCAACGCAGTTCAATCACCTGCGTGAGCAGAATCGCCAACAACGTGACTCCGCCTTGGGCCACGGTGTAGAACAGCGCACGTAGCGGGTTGTTCGGCACCATCATGAACAGAATCCAGGCAACCATCAGTGCGAGCAGACCGAGCTTGGCCCACAGGTTCGGGATGATCGCGGCCAGCGCGTTTATGCCAAAAAATATGTAGATGAACATGTAGTGGGCGATGCCAATCGCCACGCCACGGGTGGTGAATCCGCCGTTGAAGGCCTTGTAGGCCACCACCACTGCGTTATTCAGAAACACGTAGGCCACGCATCCCGCCGCGTGAATCGCCAGACAGAGTGCAAGACGCGCGTAGATATTCATCGCTGCGCCACTCCCTGTTTTTTCGGCGTGATCGCCATCGCCGAATACACATAGAGTTCAACGCCGTCGTAGCCGCCGATGGCGGCAGCGCTCAACGGATAGCTGTCCCGTGTGCCGTATCGAACCCAACCCTCAGTCCACATTCCGCCACTCTCGTGGCGAATCTCGACGTAATAGTCCGGCGCCTCGTTCCTGGTAACTTCAACGAATACACCGCCATCCTCGGCGCCCACCCACAACGCGTTGGGATGAGCGAACAGCTTTGGTTTGGTCGAGCTTTCCATTCGCAACAGCAGCGCGAAGCCGACCAGAATCGTCAGCAAACCGACCGAGCAGAGGAAAGCGGCCAGGCATTGCCACGCTCTTGATTTCACTGAGCCGTTCCCGCTAAAAAACTTCATGGGCAGAAAGAACCATCAGTAATGACCCATGAACGAACAGCTTTTTGTTCAGTTCTTTCGGTGCTTGCGACAGCCTTTCGCAACGTCTGCGCGTCGATGGTTTTGGTCGCCGTCGGGCTCTTGATCGACAGGCTGTACTGGTCGCTGATCTGACCGGCTACGTCCTCGCCGAACGATCTGTAGTTGGCGATAGTTCTGCGCTGATTTGGATCCAACACCAAGCGGCGGGCTTTATCGTCATAGTTGGAGTCATGCACCACGGACAATTCCAGAGGCACGCCACAGGTGTTCAGCAGGAAAACATTATTGCTGTAGACCTGCTGAGCGGCGTAGGTAGTCACTGGGATGAAAAACGTGAAAAACACTGCCCACCCCGACATCGAAATCATCCTTGACTGTTTCATGAGCAGATCGATGCCTCGCTGATCATTTCTTCGTACCTTGTTTCGCACTGCACCATGTTTTGAAATTCAGGCGATCAAACCCCTGACAAACATTTGCTTTGGAAATAAAAATGTAAGGCGCAGCCGCGTCATAAGAAAAATAATAATAATTTTCCCCATCCTGACCGTAGATCCAATAGGAAGACGACCCTTGATTTATCTCATAAGGTTCAAAGGCGAGGATTGAGGATTCCGCAGGAATAAAATTAACGCCGTCCATTAACAGCATCAGCGAATTGGAGAAAATATTTGTCCACACGACAACCCCCACAGCCAAAATGCCGGCAGCAAGCGCAAGAGTGGTAGACGTCGAGAGTTTACCTTTCATAAAAATACAACCACGCCGTACCTGCTTTCGCTGCGTCTAACAACGTCATAGCATCGGTTGAATACTTTTCGGCAAGCGGCCCCGAACCGTTGTAGGAAGCAATCACCTTTTTCAGCTGGTCGGCGGTCAGCGCTCCGGAGTGACAGCGAGTCCCGGTAGCCCGGTCAACCAGTTCACGTAGATGGCCGGCGCAATAGTAGAGGTCTGCCTTCCAATCATCGCCCGGGATTCGCGTGTCCTGGTTCCAGCCAAAAATCCGGTACTGAACGTCTTCGGGCAAAGGTTTCTTGCAGTAATAGTTCTCTGTGTATTGAACGGACTTCTGCAATGTTGCCCTACTCATATTGGCAAAGCCGCTGGAGCCACCGGCCAACTTGTCCGGGACGGCATCGAAAGCCAAGTTGTCAACAATTGCCAGCAGAGTAGTCAGCGACCGTTCGCCGAATTGCATGGTTTGAAGAAATTTACTGCCCTTAGGTCCATTCTCCTGCTGCAGAATAACCGCCAGCAAAATATGCGGGACGCCATAATATTCAGCCGCCTGCTTTATCCAGACACGAATTTCTGTATCAGAGAAACTTGCCTTGAGCATTTCTTTGGTTTTTGGCACGTACCACATAATTTGCAACGGAGAAGGCAGCTCGCCGGTATAGCTCGGGATGCTGTCGTAGCCAGCCAGCGTTGTGACTTCTTTTCCGTTACAGCGGCAAACCTGCAACTCTACCGGCGCAACCTCAGAGGTTTTTGTGCTCACGGCCGCGCCAGCTGGCACATATTCCTGCCCGTCCTTATTGATTTTTTCAGCCTCGGCCATGAATGAGTACTCCCTCAGCTCTCAATGAAAACTTCGATTTTTTCGGAAGCTGTGTGGGCCTTCACGCGATGAGTCAGGCCCAACTCATTGGTGATTCCACTTTCGAGAGAACCATCCGCTCGACGGAGTAGGTATTTCGTATCCGCAAGCGGATTGCCCAGACCGTTTTTCAGCTGGAACTGAGCATCGAAGCCCGGAATGATCAAAGGCACTGGCGGCACAAACGCCACAGGCGAATGCGAATTCCCGATAATCACCGTGCCAGAACCGGCGGTGACCTTGTTCCCATGCGAACCCACCGAACCGACCGTTGCAGCAGGTTTGCCGTTAATCAAAACCGTGGTCGCCAGATCGCCGACCATCGCACCACCACACGCCGAGGCATCGCCTTGGCGGGCGGCCGCGAGGCCGTCGAAGAACACGTCGCCGGAACCGGCGGCGATCGGGTTGGTGCCGTGGCCGGGGAGCGGGCAAGCGGTGGGGTCGGATACGCGTGCTGCGGGTTTGCCAGACATCGGGGATCTCCTTAGGTGACCTTCACTTGACCGCTGCCATCCAGGCGCGCGGAAAAACTGACCTGACGCTTGAACCCTTCAACTTCCAGCAGGCCTTCGATACTGAAGGCCAGGCGCAGTTGATCGTGGTCACGCGGCAGGGAAATGACACGCACATTGCTCAGGCGCGGCTCGTAGGCTTCGATGAAGTTTTCGATGGCCAGACGGGCCTGACTCAGGGAGTCGTGCAGGCTCAGACGCATGTCATTGAGATCGGGCAACCCGTAGTCGGCCAGCGTTTGCACGCTGCCGGCCCGGGTGCTGAGCATTTTGGCCAGATGGGCAGCCACTGACGCCATGGCACAAGCCTCAAGGCTGTTGCCCTTGCGTAGTTGCGCGTCGCCGTTGAGGCGTTCGAACAGGCTGCCGTATCCGTCCATGAGTCGCTCTTACTCTTTGTCCAGCTTGCCAACCAGCGACAGGGTGAAATCGGCACCCATGTACTTGAAGTGCGGACGCACGTTCAAGCTCACGCGGTACCAGCCCGGCTCGCCTTCAACGTCGCTGACGATCACTTGCGCAGCGCGCAGCGGACGACGGCCACGGACTTCGGCGCTCGGGTTTTCCTGGTCGGCAACGTACTGACGGATCCACTTGTTCAGTTCCAGCTCGAGGTCGGTACGTTCTTTCCACGAACCGAGTTGCTCGCGCTGCAGCACTTTCAAGTAGTGAGCCAGGCGGTTGACGATCATCATGTACGGCAGTTGGGTGCCGAGCTTGTAGTTCAGCTCTGCCGCCTTGCCTTCTGCACTGATGCCGAAGAACTTCGGCTTCTGCACCGAGCTGGCGGAGAAGAACGCCGCGTTATCGGAGCCTTTACGCATGGTCAGGGAGATGAAGCCTTCCTCGGCCAGTTCGTATTCACGACGGTCGGAAACCAGAACTTCAGTAGGAATCTTGGTTTCGATTTCGCCCATGCTTTCGAAGTGGTGCAACGGCAGGTCTTCAACCGCGCCACCGCTCTGTGGGCCGATGATGTTCGGGCACCAGCGGAATTTGGCGAAGCTGTCGGTCAGCTTGGTGCCGAACGCGTAAGCAGTGTTGCCCCACAGGTAGTGCTCGTGGCTGTTGGCAACGGTTTCCTTGTACACGAACGATTTGACCGGGTTTTCTTCCGGATCGTACGGGTTACGCAGCAGGAAACGCGGCACGGTCAGGCCAACATAGCGGGAGTCTTCCGAAGTACGGAAGCTCTGCCATTTGGCGAATTGCGGGCCTTCGAAGTGGTCTTTCAGATCTTTCAGATCCGGCAGGCCGGTGAAGCTTTCCAGACCGAAGAATTTCGGGCCGGCCGCAGCGATGAACGGCGCGTGGGACATGCACGAAACGCTGGCCACGTACTGCATCAGCTTGACGTCTGGCGAGCTTGGCGACATGTAGTAGTTGGCGATGATCGCGCCCACAGGCTGACCACCGAACTGGCCGTATTCAGCGGTGTAGATGTGCTTGTACAGGCCCGACTGCATGACTTCCGGCGAATCTTCGAAATCGTCCAGCAGGTCTTCTTTGGAGACGTTGAGGATTTCGATCTTGATGTTTTCGCGGAAGTTGGTGCGGTCGACCAGCAACTGCAGACCACGCCACGAGGATTCCAGAGCCTGGAAGTCCGGGTGGTGCAGGATTTCGTCCATCTGACGGCTGAGCTTGGCATCGATCTCGGCGATCATGCGGTCAACCATGGCCTTCTTGACCGGCTCACCGTTGTTCTGCGGCTTGAGCAGTTCTTCGATGAACGCCGACACACCGCGCTTGGCGATGTCGTAGGCTTCGTCGTCCGGAGTCAGACGGGTTTCGGCGATGATGCTGTCGAGAATGCTGTATTCACCGCTGGCGGCGCTCTTCTCTTGTGCTGCGCTAGTGCTCATTGTGTTGGCTTCCTTGGCTGGAGTCTCAGGCGTCCGGGGCTGCGGCGTTCATGCCCAGCTCACCGAGTACGCGACCGCGGGATTCGTCGTCGGCGAGCACGCCTTCGATCGCTTTACGGAACGCAGGTGCGTTACCCAGCGGGCCTTTGAGGGCCACCAGCGCATCGCGCAGTTCCATCAGTTTTTTCAGCTCAGGCACTTGCTCGACCAGACTGGCCGGGTTGAAGTCCTTCATCGAATTGACGCGCAATTGCACAGCCAGCTCGTCGGCCTCGCCATCTTCCTGCAGACGGTTCGGCACGCTCAGCGTCAGACCCAGTTCTTGCTTGGCCAACACTTCGTCGAAGGTCATCTTGTCGATGCTGATCGGCTTGCGATCTTCGATTTTGCGATCGTCCTTGCGGTGGGTGTAGTCACCGATTGCCAGCAGCTTCAGCGGCAGTTCAATCTCTTCCTGAGCACCGCCGGTGGCGGGTTTGAAGGTGACGTTGATGCGTTCCTTGGGGGCTACCGAGCCTTCTTTGGCCATGGCTTTTCTCCTTGCGGTTGTGGCCCTGGGGCCTATTCGAGTACCACTTCGAGGTCGAGGTGGCACAGCCTGCGATAAATCTCTTCCTTGCGTTCACGTACGGCATGGTTCTGCGGCAACAACTCGCAGCAACTGTGCAGCAGGTGCAGCACTTCCAATGCAAGATCGGGCTCCCAGGCGTGCAGGCCTGAGTCCTGTAATGTCTGATCGAGGGTTTCCAGCTGGTTCTTGGCCAGTTCGTATTTCTTGGCCATGAAGCACAGGCGCGCGAGGGCGAACTGCCAGAAGAAGCGTTCGCGGCCGCCGTGGGCCGACTGCAAGCCCTGCTTGAGCGTCTGCACGGCAGGCTTCAGGCCTTCCTTGCGCAGCAGCGGCAGGACTTCTTCGAGGGCCTTTTCCCAGGCCGGCTGGGTTTCGACGTTTTCGCTTTCGACCTTGCGTGGCGCGCTGGCGCTTTGCAGGTGCGGCATGACGTTGGCGGCGATCCACGCCCGGGTGGACGGATCGGCAAACGGCGCGCCGTCATGGAAGCGCAACTCGACAATGCCGGGCAGCCGTTGAACCAAAAGCGCGAAGTGGATTTCCACTTCGCGCATGGCCAGCTCGGCGTTGAGGTTCTGGAGACATTCCCAGACCATCCTCTGGCCATCGAACCAGAACGGCGCCTTCGCCAGGCTCGCCTCCAGTTCCACCAGCAGGTCGGCGTATTTGCCCTGATCGAAGCGGTCCTGGTAGAGCTTGAGCTTTTCCAGTGGCAGGCCGCGCAACACGGTGATCTGCTCGGCATTGCGCTCGGGCACTGCGTCGATGGTCATCCACAGCAGCGTGCGGTTCAGGCGTAGGGCGCGCAGGTCAGTGGCCTTCTGCTTGAGCCACCAGGCGCACAGCGGGCGGGCGCTTTCCTGTTGCGCGCGCAGGGCTTTGTGCGCATCGCGTTCGTTGTCGATCGGCGCGCCGGGGGTGAGCAACTGGCTCGCCGCCTGCTTGACCTGCGCCACCGCCGCACCGACCACGCCGGGGGCCGGCTGGTTGTCGGCCGCGCGCTGGATCATGGTTTTCAGGCGACGGGAGATCGGCAACAACAGCGGCGAATCATCGCCCAGATGCTCAGCACACGCCGCTTCAAGACCGGACAGGTGCTCGGAGAGCTGCCGGAACATCGGCAACTGCTCTTTGATCGCAATATTTTCGGTGATGACCTGCTCGAGACGCGGCACCAGCCAGCCGATGGCGGCGGCACGGGTGCGGGGTTTGAGCGGGTGAACGTCGGCCCAGTGGTTTTCCGACAGATGGTGCAGCAGGCCGAGGCCGGCCAGCAGCCCGGGGAAGGATTCGCGCTGGTAGAGAGACCAGGTCAGCCAGGCGCCGACGCGCAAATCCTTGGATTGGGTACGCAGCAGATTTTCGCTGTTTTCGCGAATTTTCAGCCAGTCGATCTGCCCGCTTTCATGCATCGACGAGGCTTTGGCCAGCTCGCTTTCCAGCGCCTCGAATTCGCTCGAAAAACGAACGTCTTCGCCCGCGAAATTCTCTTTGGAAACAGAGACTTTGGCGAGTTCGAGGTAATGGGCGGAAAGTTTGCTTGAGTAGGACATCCATGGCCTTTATTAAGGATTACAGTCAGGCGCCTGTTGGAGTTACCGCGGCGCGGGACAGTATCGAAGAGCAGTGCAGCGACTCATCCAATTGAGATGTGCTCTTTCAAGTGGGCGCATCGTAATCACTATGATGGCCACTAGCAAGCATCTGATTAAACAACAAGACGAAGTGTTCTTTGTTTGTTGTAGGAGTTTTCCCTATATTCCGTCAGGGAATCCCCGATCCAGTGTTTATATTCAAATACCCATACAAAATGCCTGAAAGGCTTGATTTAGAGCGATCGTTCCACATGCCATCGCTCACCGTAAACCGAGCTGGCGAGAATGCGGCGGAGCATGACGGGTTTTGAAAAATTCGGATGTAGGATGATTCCGAAAGGTTTCGGTGTTGTTTCAACAATTCACAGCGAGACAACCAACAATTGCAAAAGTGCCATCATAATGATGGCTTTATATATAGGTATTGCTTTAAATGCATGGCAGATCGATAGCCAAACAATGCACCCCGTTAAGCAGCCTTCATTATTACCGTATGGCATAACAAATAGAGGGCCATAAAAAATGGGCACCCGACCGCAATCGGTGTGCCCATTTTTTTATGCGGTTGTCCTCGTTATTCGAGGAGTTCGCCGCAATTAAGGATTAACGCTGTCTTTCAACGATTTGCCAGGCTTGAACGCAACGGTGTTGCTGGCCTTGATTTTCACCGGCTCGCCGGTCTGCGGGTTTTTGCCGGTGCGGGCGCCGCGGTGGCGTTGCAGGAAGGTGCCGAAGCCGACCAGCGTCACGCTGTCCTTACGGTGCAGGGCGCCGGTGATTTCTTCGAGAACGGCGTTGAGTACGCGGTTAGCCTGCTCTTTGGTTAGATCTGCTTTTTCAGCGATTGCAGCGGCGAGTTCTGGTTTACGCATTAGTGAAGCCCCTTTGACGGTTTTTTGTTGTTATGTCCGTGCTGTTCTCGTTGGAACAGCGCCCAAGGCGCCGCAGGCTCTACTCTGCGGCAGACGGGAGTGAGAATGGCACGCGGATACCGGCGGCGCCAGTCTCCCCGCGACCTTTGTCGGGGCAAAAGCGGGGTGATTCCGACAGAACGACCGGTATTTACGCCAGCAGGGCCGGAAGCTGTTTGTTCAGGGCGAGTTTTTCCATGACTGCCGCGCCGGTCAGCGCGTAACCGAGCAATTGCCCGTCGGCACTGTGGCACAGCGCCTTGATGTCGGCGCCCTGCCCTTCGACAGTCCAGACACCTTCGCGGCCCCGTGGCGGCGGCGAAACCACCAGCGGGCACACCGGGGTTTTCACGGTGATCGGCATTGGCCCATAGCTCACGGCGGTGGGGTTGCCGGCGAGGGTTTGTGCCAGCGCTCGCGCACAGCTCATGAGAGGCATCACGTACAGCAGATTCAGCCCGTCGACTTCAGCGCAATCGCCCAAGGCGTAAATATTGGCGTGGGAGGTTTTCAGATGCCGGTCCACCACGACACCGCGATTGACCTGTACGCCAGCGGCCGCCGCCAGATCGATGCGCGGTCGCAGGCCGATGGCCGAAACCACCACGTCGCAAGGAATGACCTGGCCGTCGGACAGATGCGCTTCCAGTCCGTCGGCGACTTTTTGCAGACGGGTCAGCACCGGGCCGAGGTGGAATTTCGCACCCAGGCTTTCCAGCCCGGCCTGCACCGCTGCCGCAGCGGCCGGGTGCAGCAACATCGGCATGACTTGTTCGCAGGGCGCCACCAGTTGCACTTCATAACCACCGAGGATCAGGTCATTGGCGAACTCGCAGCCAATCAGGCCGGCGCCGAGCAGCAGCACCCGGCGCTTGCCGGCCGCAGCGACGCGGAAACGTGCGTAGTCTTCGAGATCATTGATCGGGAAGACCAGATCGCTGCCATCGCCTTCGATCGGCACGCGCACGGTTTCTGCGCCCCAGGCGAGGATCAGGTCGCGGTAGTACACCGCCTCTTCACCGATCCACAGGCGCTTGTGGCCGGCGTCGATGCCGCTGATGCGCGTGTGCGTGCGCACTTCGGCCTTCAACTGCTCGGCCATGGCGCCCGGTTCGGCCATGCTCAGGCCGTCGGCGTCCTTGTTCTTGCCAAAACCGGTGGAGAGCATCGGTTTGGAGTAAGAGCGGCCGTCATCAGCCGTAATCAACAGCAGCGGGGTTTCGCTGTCGAGCTTGCGAAACTCGCGGGCCAGGTTATAGCCCGCAAGGCCAGTGCCAATGATGACGACAGGTGCGCTCATGCCTTACTCCTTGTCTGTGTTTAGTTGATTTCGATCATTTCGAAGTCCATTTTGCCGACGCCGCAGTCAGGGCACAGCCAGTCTGCCGGTACATCTTCCCAACGGGTGCCCGGCGCAATGCCGTCATCCGGCCAACCGTCGGCTTCGTTGTAGATCAGGCCACAGACGATGCATTGCCACTTTTTCATTCAGGTACTTCCTCAGGGTTCAGGCTGGGTGCCGGCGCGGACGGTCGATGGGTGGTGCGCTGCCATCCGGCTCAGGGCGTTTTGTACTGATGGTGCCGGGCAGATGCAAGCCTGTTCGGCGCAACGGCGACCCGGATCAATCAATATCGCCGCTCGCCATGGTAAGCTCGCCGCCTCATTTGCGGCCAATAATGACTCATTGTGCAACATTCAAATGCCTGCCCGGCCCCGCTCTGGCTGACTCAAAGCCGACTGACGCCCCTCCCCGATTCGTTGACCCTCGACTGGCTGTTCGACGAAGGCTCCCTCACCCGCCGCCTGACCCGGCTGTCCAATGATGGCTTCAGCGTCACGCCGTTGTTCGAAGGCTGGGACATCCTGCGCGCTGACGAATGCGCGGCGCTGGATCTGGCCGAGGGCAGCGAGGGGTGGGTGCGCGAGGTGTATTTGCGCGGCCATGGCGAGGCCTGGGTATTTGCTCGCAGCGTAGCGTCGCGCTCTGCCTTGCAGGGCGACGGCTTGCACATGGATGAACTGGGCAGCCGCTCGCTGGGCGAACTGCTGTTTTGCGATCAGGCGTTCCAGCGCCGCGCCATTGAAGTTTGCCATTACCCTGAAGACTGGTTGCCGGCGGATGCCAGAGCACCCGGGCTGTGGGGCCGTCGCTCGCGTTTCGACCGTGGCGCGTTGAGCGTCCTGGTCGCGGAAATCTTCCTGCCGAGCCTGTGGACCGCCGCCCGCGCCCATCCGGAGAACTGCTGATGTATCAGAGCCTGCTCAAGTCCCTGAACCGCTTGAACCCGCGCGCCTGGGATTTCATTCAGTTGACGCGGATGGACAAGCCGATCGGCATTTACCTGCTGCTGTGGCCGACGCTTTGGGCATTGTGGATCGCCGGCAAAGGCTCGCCGTCGCTGGCCAATATCGTGATTTTTGTCCTTGGCGTGGTACTGACCCGCGCCGGCGGCTGCGTAATCAACGACTGGGCCGATCGCAAGGTCGACGGCCACGTCAAACGCACCGCGCAGCGGCCACTGGCTGCCGGCAGAATCAGCTCGAAAGAAGCGCTGGTGTTCTTTGCGCTGTTGATGGGGGTGAGTTTTCTACTGGTGCTGTGCACCAATGCGCCGACGATCTGGCTGTCACTGGGTGGTCTGGCGCTGGCCTTTACTTATCCGTTCATGAAGCGTTACACCTATTACCCGCAGGTGGTGCTGGGCGCGGCGTTCTCATGGGGCATGCCGATGGCGTTCACGGCCGAGACCGGCGAACTGCCGGCAGCGGCGTGGCTGCTGTGGATCGCCAACCTGCTGTGGACGGTGGGTTACGACACCTATTACGCGATGACCGATCGCGATGACGATTTGAAGATTGGCGTGAAGTCGACGGCGATTCTGTTCGGCGAGGCGGACCGAGTGATCATCCTGAGTCTGCAGGCTCTTTCGCTGGGTTGCCTGTTACTGGCCGGTTCGAAATTCGAGTTGGGTATCTGGTTCCATCTCGGTTTGCTGGTGGCGGCCGGGTGCTACGCGTGGGAGTTCTGGTACACCCGCGATCGCGACCGCATGCGTTGCTTCAAGGCGTTTTTGCACAATCATTGGGCCGGATTGGCGATTTTCGTCGGGATCGTG
Organism: Pseudomonas sp. IT-347P; assembly: GCF_949768005.1. Taxonomy (NCBI): domain Bacteria; kingdom Pseudomonadati; phylum Pseudomonadota; class Gammaproteobacteria; order Pseudomonadales; family Pseudomonadaceae; genus Pseudomonas; species Pseudomonas sp. IT-347P. The sequence goes on along the minus strand of NZ_CATKPQ010000033.1, from coordinate 205,533 downwards.
CTGGATTACGCATTGCGCTAAACGCAAATCAATGCAGGAGTGAGCCTGCTCGCGATAGCGGTGTAGCAGTCAACGAAAATGCCGACTGATACACCGCTATCGCGAGCAGGCTCACTCCTACAGGGGATTTGCGTTTACTTGGCTTTGGCGACTTTCCAGGCGCCGTCCATTTTGCCGTCACCGGTCATGTCACCGGCCTTCTTGTCCATCACGAACGTATACAGCGGCATGCCCTGATAAGCCCACTGCATCGAGCCGTCGTCACGCTTGATCACCGTCCAGTCGCCCATCGACTTATCGCCGGCCTCAGCCTTCAACGGTGGCCAATTCGCAGCGCATTTATCGTTACACGAGGATTTGCCGGCGGAGTCCTTGGCAAAGGTGTACAGGGTCATGCCCTTGTGATCGGTGTACATGCCGTCCTTCTCCATCGCCGGATCGGCCGCCATGGCCAGTCCCGGCAGCGTGAGGGCGGCAGCCATCAGCAGGGCTTTGAAAGAAACAGTCATTTGAGTCATGGAAACCTTCTTTTGTGGTTGTCAGGATTCGGACTTAAAGCTTAGTTCAGCATTCGTACAATCGCCGCCAGCCTGAAATACTGTCACACGACTGCAATAATTCCGTTATCTAATGCGGCGCAAGACAGTTAAATGACAAGAGGATTAAGGCATGGTTGGCAGGAGCATTCTGATCGTCGACGACGAAGCGCCCATTCGCGAAATGATCGCCGTTGCGTTGGAAATGGCCGGCTATGACTGCCTCGAGGCAGAGAACTCGCAGCAGGCACACGCCATCATCGTCGACCGCAAGCCGGACCTGATCCTGCTCGACTGGATGCTGCCCGGCACCTCCGGTATCGAGCTGGCTCGACGTCTGAAACGCGATGAGCTGACCGGGGACATCCCGATCATCATGCTCACCGCCAAGGGCGAAGAGGACAACAAGATCCAGGGTCTGGAAGTCGGCGCCGACGACTACATCACCAAACCGTTTTCCCCGCGCGAACTGGTCGCCCGTCTCAAAGCCGTACTGCGCCGTGCCGGCCCGACCGACGGCGAAGCGCCAATCGAAGTCGGTGGCCTGCTTCTCGACCCGATCAGCCACCGCGTGACCATCGACGGCAAACCGGCGGAGATGGGCCCGACCGAATACCGTCTGCTGCAATTCTTCATGACCCACCAGGAACGCGCCTACACCCGTGGCCAGTTGCTGGATCAGGTCTGGGGCGGCAACGTTTACGTTGAAGAGCGTACCGTCGACGTGCATATCCGCCGCCTGCGCAAGGCCCTCGGCGACGCCTACGAAAATCTGGTACAAACCGTGCGCGGCACTGGCTACCGGTTCTCCACCAAAGCCTGATCCGCCCGCCAGACTCGCTGACAAGGACCGTATCGACCGTGAATCAAAACTGGCATGGCACCCTGATTCGCCACATGCTGTTGCTGGTCACCGCCTGCCTGGTGATCGGCCTGATCACCGGCTATTACGGCTGGAGCCTCGCGGCGGGCCTGGGGATTTATCTGGCCTGGACGCTCAAGCAATTGCTGCGTCTGCACGAATGGTTGCGCCAGCATCAACCCGACGAAGCACCACCCGATGGCTATGGCCTGTGGGGCGAGGTGTTCGACAGCATCTACCACCTGCAACGCCGCGACCAACGCGTACGCGGGCGCCTGCAAGCGGTGATCGACCGGGTTCAGGAATCCACCGCCGCGCTGAAAGACGCGGTGATCATGCTCGACAGCGACGGCAACCTGGAATGGTGGAACCGCGCCGCAGAAACCCTGCTCGGTCTCAAGACTCCGCAAGACAGCGGCCAACCGGTGACCAACCTGGTGCGGCATCCGCGCTTCAAGGAATACTTCGAGCAGGACAGTTACGCCGAACCGCTGGAAATCCCCTCGCCGACCAATGATCGCGTGCGCATTCAGCTGTACCTGACCCGCTACGGCAACAACGAACACTTGATGCTGGTGCGCGATGTCACGCGTATCCATCAGCTGGAACAGATGCGCAAAGACTTCATCGCCAACGTTTCCCACGAGTTGCGCACGCCGCTGACGGTGATCTGCGGCTATCTGGAAACCCTGCTCGACAACGTCGAAGAAGTGAATCCACGCTGGAGCCGCGCCCTGCAGCAGATGCAGCAACAGGGCGGACGCATGCAGACGCTGCTCAACGATTTGTTGTTGCTGGCGAAACTGGAAGCCACCGATTATCCGTCGGACAACCAGCCAGTGCAGGTCGACACCTTGCTGCAGTCGATCAAGAGCGATGCTCAGCAATTGTCCGGCGCGAAGAACCAGCGCATTACTCTGGAGGCCGACGCCAGCCTGCTGCTCAAGGGCAGCGAGGCGGAATTGCGCAGTGCGTTTTCCAATCTGGTGTTCAACGCGGTGAAGTACACCCCGGCCGAAGGCAACATCCGCATTCGCTGGTGGGGTGACGATCAGGGCGCCCACCTGAGCGTGCAGGATTCCGGGATCGGCATCGACAGCAAACACCTGCCACGCCTGACCGAACGTTTCTACCGCGTCGACTCCAGCCGCAACTCCAACACCGGCGGCACCGGCCTGGGTCTGGCCATCGTCAAGCACGTGCTGCTGCGCCATCGCGCGCGCATGGAGATCAGCAGCGTGCCTGGTCACGGCAGCACGTTCACCTGCCATTTCGCCCCGGCTCAGGTCGCCCAGACACGGGCCATCAGCGCCGCCGAGTAAGACCGGCCGGCACTCGCCACTAGGCAATCGCCATGTCAGCCGCTACATTGGCTGACTTGTGCCTGCCTTTCAGGCGCGATTTTTCCCTTTCTTGAATCACACGGAACCCGCAAAACTCCATCATGGACCCTTCCCCTGGCTTGTCCCTCGCAACAATATTCGCCGATTTCGGCATGATCCTTTTTGCTCTGATCCTGGTTTTGCTCAACGGCTTTTTCGTTGCGGCGGAATTCGCCATGGTCAAACTGCGCTCGACCCGGGTCGAGGCCATCGCTGAACAACACGGCTGGCGCGGACACATCCTGCGCACCGTACACAGTCAGCTCGATGCCTACCTCTCAGCCTGTCAGCTGGGTATCACCCTCGCTTCCCTTGGCCTGGGCTGGGTCGGTGAACCCGCGTTCGCGCACATTCTCGAACCGCTGCTGAGCGCAGTCGGTGTCGACTCGCCCGAGATCATCAAAGGCGTGTCGTTCTTCACCGCGTTTTTCATCATTTCCTACCTGCACATCGTGGTCGGCGAGCTGGCCCCGAAGTCGTGGGCGATTCGCAAACCGGAATTGCTGTCGCTGTGGACGGCGGTGCCGCTGTATCTGTTCTACTGGGCGATGTACCCGGCCATCTACCTGCTCAACGCCAGCGCCAACGCAATTCTGCGCATCGCCGGCCAGGGCGAGCCCGGCCCGCACCATGAACACCATTACAGCCGCGAAGAACTGAAACTGATCCTGCACTCCAGCCGCGGCCAGGATCCGAGCGACCAAGGCATGCGTGTATTGGCGTCAGCGGTGGAAATGGGCGAGCTGGAAGTGGTGGACTGGGCCAACTCCCGGGAAGACCTGATCACGCTGGAATTCAACGCGCCGCTGAAAGAAATCCTGGCGATGTTCCGTCGCCACAAGTTCAGCCGTTATCCGGTGTACGACAGCGAGCGCCAGGAGTTCGTCGGCTTGCTGCACATCAAGGACCTGCTGCTGGAACTGGCGGCGCTGGACCACATTCCCGAGTCGTTCAACCTCGCCGAACTGACCCGTCCGCTGGAGCGCGTGTCGCGGCACATGCCGCTGTCGCAGTTGCTGGAACAGTTCCGCAAGGGCGGCTCGCACTTCGCCGTCGTCGAGGAGGCTGACGGCAACATCATCGGCTACCTGACCATGGAAGACGTGCTCGAAGTACTGGTCGGCGACATTCAGGACGAACACCGCAAGGCTGAGCGCGGCATTCTCGCTTATCAGCCGGGCAAGCTCTTGGTACGTGGCGACACGCCGCTGTTCAAGGTCGAACGCCTGCTGGGCATCGATCTGGATCACATTGAAGCGGAAACCCTCGCCGGGCTGGTCTACGAAACCCTGAAACGGGTGCCGGAAGAGGAAGAAGTGCTGGAAGTCGAAGGCCTGCGGATCATCATCAAGAAGATGAAAGGGCCGAAGATTGTGCTGGCCAAGGTATTGATGCTGGATTGATGGGCTGATCCGGCACCGCGCCGCCCCTTTCGCGAGCAGGCTCGCTCCCACCCTGGAATGCATTTCAACTGTGGGAACGAGCCGGCTCCGGGCGGCGTTCCGACGAAGGGGCCAACACCGTCACCTCATCACTGTTTGCCCAACGCAAAGTTGGGCAACGCCCCCAGCGGCTGGATGAACTGATACGGAATCGAAACCAACCCCTCACCGGTATTGCGCTGCACCACAAAGTGCAGGTGCGGGCCGCTGCTGTTGCCGGTATTGCCTGACAACGCCAGCGGACTGCCCACTGCCACCCGCTGCCCTTCGCGTACGCTCACCGAACCTTGTTTGAGGTGCAGATACACGCCCATGGTGCCGTCGTCATGCAGCACCCGCACGAAATTGCCGGATGCATCCGAGCCGCGCCCGCTCTGGGAGTTCTCGGTCTTCACCACCACCCCGGCCCGCGCGGCAATGATTGGCGTGCCCACCGGCATCGCAATGTCCATCGCATAGCGGTTCTTCGGCCCATAGTGGCTGTACTGACCGTTGGCGCCCTGGCTCAGGCGGAACGGCCCGCCACGCCATGGGAGTGGATAGCGATAGCCTTGCGCGATGCCAGTGGGGTCGCCGAGGGAGTAATGGAACTGCGGCGTATACACCAGCGACTGCTTGCCGGATATCGCCGTCAGCAACGCCAACCGCGTGTTGCTGCGCGCCGGCAGCACCCGGTGGATGGTTTGCGCCGGCGCACCACGCACATTGCTCAACCCGGTGAATGCCAGGGCAATTTTGACCGGCGCATACAGATCGTTGCGCACGAAGACCACGTCGGTGCCCTTCTGCTTTTTGATATCGAGGTACACCTGCCGCTCCAGGCGCTCGACCATGCGGTCCTGAAACACGAACACCTGCGCGCCTTTGCTCGGCCGGTCGCTGTACGAGACCACGCCGTTGGCGTCGGTGGATTTGTAAATGGTCATGGCCACAGCCGAGGCGGATGCCATGAAGAGACCACAGAAAAACAGCAGGCGCGCGAGCATGGGCAAGAGTCTGTCGAAAGGAAGGCCTGGAAATGAGCCTAGCAGGTGAAGCAGACCAGGCTAGTCGACAGATGTTTCAAATTGGCAGGTGCGGGGGATGGGTGGTGCATTTGATGGCCACTTCGCGAGCAGGCTCGCTCACATTTGGAATGCATTCCAAGGTGGGAGCGAGCCTGCTCGCGAAGATTGACGGTCAGGCGACGAAGATCACGCGCCCGGAACGAAATGCTTCTGCGCCGTGCCGCGGGCGATCAGGCGCGAGATGTAGTCGAGTTTCTGCGCATCCTGGTCGACGAAACGGAACGTCAGTTGCAGCCAATCGCTGTCAGGCTTCGGCTCAAATGCAACGACAGCGTGCAGGTAGCCGTTGAGGCGGGCGATTTCAGCGTTATCGCCCTGCTCCAGATCGAGCACGGCACTGTCGAGGATCTGCGGCAGGGTGTCGGTGCGTTTCACCACCAGCAACGCTTCCTTGATGCTCAAAGCCTTGATCACGCATTGCTGAGTACCGCTTGGCAGGCGCAATTGGCCTTGACCACGACCGCTGGCCGGAGCCGACGCGGCGACGGGTGCCTTGACCGGTGGGCTGTTGAGCAGGCCACGGGACGGCGCAGCGGCAGGCGCTGGTGCGGCAGCTGCCGGTTTGGCGAACGGGTTGGCCGCAGCCGGGGCGCCACCGACCACCGCAGGCTTGCCGCCAGTCAAGGCACTCAGGGAGTCGTTGCCGAACGCCGAGTTCATCTTCGTCGGCGCGCTGTTCATCAGGGTGTCGAGCTTGCCGACCTTGTTCAGCGCCTGCTTGACCTTGGTCAGCAACTGCTCGTTGGTGAACGGCTTGCTGACATAGCCGGAAACGCCGGCCTGAATCGCCTGCACGACGTTTTCCTTGTCGCCACGGCTGGTGACCATGACGAATGGCATGGTCTTGAGGTTGTCTTGCTCGCGGCACCAGGTCAGCAGCTCGAGACCGGACATTTCCGGCATTTCCCAGTCACACAGCACCAGGTCGAAGGCTTCTCTGGCCAGCATGGCCTGGGCCTTCTTGCCGTTGACGGCGTCCTCGGTGCGGATCCCCGGGAAGTAATTACGCAGGCACTTTTTCACCAGGTCACGAATGAACGAAGCATCGTCCACGACCAACACACTGATCTTGCTCATCCAACACCCCTATTAAAATCCCGGCAAGCATAACGCTGGCTGATGGCACATTGCCAAAACTCTTCAGTCACGCCGGGACTTTTCGTTCGCGGGTGCTGCTTTTTAATTCGAATCTGCCCATGAAAAGCACAAACAAAAACGCCCGGCCAAAGGGCCGGGCGCTTTTCTCAGGCAATCTTACTTATCGTCAGCATCGCCCGGAACATTAGCGGTTTCGCCGCTTGTCCCTTCAACTTCTTCTTTCATCCGCTTGAGGCCCATGTGGCGCACATCGGTGCCACGCACCAGGTAGATGACCAGTTCGGAGATGTTGCGCGCGTGGTCGCCGATGCGTTCCAGCGAACGCAGCACCCAGATGATGCTCAAGACCCGCGAGATAGAGCGCGGGTCTTCCATCATGTAGGTGGCCAGCTCACGCAGTGCAGTCTTGTATTCGCGGTCGATGATCTTGTCGTACTGCGCCACCGATAAGGCCAGATCGGCATCGAAACGGGCAAACGCGTCCAGTGCATCGCGAACCATGTTGCGCACTTGGTCGCCGATGTGACGAACCTCGACGTAACCGCGCGGCGCTTCGCCTTCTTCACACAGTTGAATCGCCCGGCGAGCGATCTTGGTCGCTTCGTCACCGATGCGTTCAAGGTCGATCACCGACTTGGAGATGCTGATGATCAAACGCAGGTCGGACGCCGCCGGCTGACGACGGGCGAGAATGCGCAGGCATTCTTCGTCGATGTTGCGTTCCATCTGGTTGATCTGATCGTCGATCTCGCGCACCTGCTGAGCCAGGCCGGAATCGGCCTCGATCAGCGCGGTGACCGCGTCGTTGACCTGCTTCTCGACCAGCCCGCCCATGGCCAGGAGGTGGCTGCGCACTTCCTCAAGCTCGGCGTTGAACTGCGCGGAGATGTGGTGGGTAAGGCCTTCTTTACTAATCATGTTGGCGTCCTTGGAGCGTCCGGTAAGGTGCGGTGGGCCGCAGCGTCAATTCTGTGAATAACCCGCAACTGTCAGCCGTAACGACCGGTGATGTAGTCTTCGGTCTGCTTCTTCGCCGGATTGGTGAACAGGGTATCGGTGTCGCCGAATTCCACCAGTTTGCCCATGTACATGAACGCCGTGTAGTCGGACACCCGCGCGGCCTGTTGCATGTTGTGGGTCACGATGACGATGGTGAACTTGGATTTCAGCTCGTAGATCAGTTCTTCGACTTTCAGCGTCGAGATCGGGTCGAGGGCCGAGCACGGTTCGTCGAGCAGCAGCACTTCCGGCTCAACCGCAATGGTACGGGCGATGACCAGACGCTGTTGCTGACCACCGGACAAACCGAGGGCCGATTCATGCAGACGGTCTTTGACTTCGTCCCACAGTGCCGCGCCTTTCAACGCCCACTCGACCGCCTCGTCAAGGACGCGCTTCTTGTTGATGCCCTGGATGCGCAAGCCGTAAACCACGTTTTCGTAGATGGTTTTCGGGAACGGGTTGGGCTTCTGGAACACCATGCCGACGCGACGACGCAGCTCAGCGACGTCTTCGCCCTTGCGATAGATGTTGTTGCCGTACAGGTTGATCGCGCCTTCAACGCGGCAGCCGTCAACCAGATCGTTCATGCGGTTGAAGGTACGCAGCAAGGTCGACTTACCGCAGCCGGACGGGCCGATGAACGCGGTCACGCGCTGTTTCGGAATGTTCATGCTGACGTCGAACAGCGCCTGCTTCTCACCGTAGTACAGGCTCAGGCCCGGTACTTCGATGGCCACGGTTTCCTGCGCCAGGTTGAGGCTTTGCTTGTCGCGGCCCAGGGCAGACATGTTGATGCCGTGGCTATGTGTTTCGTGCTGCATGGGAGGCTCCCTGTGCTGACAAATTCGGTTCGGAACACTGCTTGTTGCAGCTTCCATCAATATTCCAGTGGACGCGGTTCAATGTGGGAGCGAGCTTGCTCGCGAAGGGGCCCTTGAGGCCGCCAAAAGCTTCGCGAGCAAGCTCGCTCCCACAGGGTTCGCGTCGTCCTTAGCTATCCAGTGCTTTGTATTTTTCACGCAGGTGGTTGCGGATATACACCGCCGACAGGTTCAAGGTCGCGATTACCAACACCAGCAACAGCGCCGTGGCGTACACCAGCGGACGGGCCGCTTCGACGTTCGGGCTCTGGAAGCCGACGTCATAGATGTGGAACCCCAGGTGCATGATCTTCTGATCCAGGTGCAGGTACGGGTAGTTGCCATCCACCGGCAGCGACGGCGCCAGTTTCACCACACCCACCAGCATCAGCGGCGCCACTTCACCGGCGGCACGGGCCACGGCGAGGATCATGCCGGTCATCATCGCCGGGCTGGCCATCGGGATGACAATCTTCCACAAGGTTTCAGCCTTGGTCGCGCCGAGGGCCAACGAACCTTCACGCACGGTACGCGGAATACGCGCCAGACCTTCCTCGGTCGCCACAATCACCACCGGCACCGCCAGCAGCGCCAGGGTCAGCGAGGCCCAGAGCAGACCCGGGGTACCAAACGTCGGTGCCGGCAATGCTTCGGGGAAGAACAAGCGGTCAACCGAACCACCCAACACATACACGAAGAAGCCCAGACCGAACACGCCGTAAACGATCGCCGGCACACCCGCGAGGTTGTTCACCGCAATACGGATGATCCGCGTCAGGGTGTTCTGTTTGGCGTATTCACGCAGGTACACCGCCGCCAGTACGCCGAACGGGGTGACGATCATCGCCATGATCAGGGTCATCATCACGGTGCCGAAGATTGCCGGGAAGATCCCGCCCTCAGTGTTCGCTTCACGCGGGTCGTCCGAAAGGAATTCCCAGATCTTGCTGAAGTAGAAACCGACCTTGGTGAAGGTGCTCATCGCGTTCGGCTGATAGGCGTGAACCACTTTACCCAGACCGATTTCGATTTCTTTGCCGTTGGCATCACGTGCGGTCAAAGCGTCGCGGTTGAACTGCGCATGCAGATCAGCCAGACGCGCTTCGATGTCCTGATACCGCGCGTTCAGCTCGGCACGCTCGGACTCCATGTCCGCTTGCGCGGTGGCGTCGAGTTTGCCTTCCAGTTCCAGTTTGCGGCCGTGCAGACGGATGCGTTCGAGACCGGCGTTAATTGCACCAATGTCGGTCTTTTCCAGCGACTTAAGTTGTGCCGCCAGACCGTTTACACGGTTGATCCGCGCTTGCAGCTCAGGCCACGCCGCCTCGCCCTCGGCGATAACTTTGCCATCCTGTTTGACGTTGACCAGGTAGCCGTAGAAATTGCCCCACTCGCGACGTTCGATCGCCATCAACTCCGGCGGCGTGGTCTGATTGGTCAACCACTCGCCGACGATCCAGGTGAAGTCGTTGCCGTTCAGGTCACGGTTACCGACCTTGATCAGCTCGCGAGTCATGAATTCCGGGCCTTCATCCGGCACCGGCAAACCGGCGCTCTTCAACCGGGCACGGGGCACTTCTTCTTTCTGTACCACTTCACCGATGACCAGGTGATTGGCCTGGCCCGGTACATCGTAGTGAGCGTGGACCAGGTCCGCCGGCCAGAAGTGACCCAGACCGCGCACGGCGATCACCGCCAGCAGGCCAATGGTCATGATGACCGCGATGGACACCGCGCCACCGCTGATCCAGACGCCCGGGGCGCCGCTCTTGAACCATCCTTTCAGGGAGTTCTGTTTCACAGACTTCTACCTTTGCTTAAAGCGACGAGTATTTCTTGCGCAGACGCTGACGAATCAGTTCTGCCAGGGTGTTCATGACGAAGGTGAACAACAGCAGCACCAGCGCCGAGAGGAACAGCACGCGGTAGTGGCTGCCGCCGACTTCCGACTCGGGCATTTCCACCGCGACGTTGGCGGCCAGGGTGCGCAGGCCTTCGAACAGGTTCATTTCCATGACTGGAGTGTTACCGGTGGCCATCAGCACGATCATGGTTTCGCCGACCGCACGGCCCATGCCGATCATCAGCGCCGAGAAGATCCCCGGGCTGGCGGTCAGGATGACGACGCGAGTCATGGTCTGCCACGGCGTGGCACCGAGAGCCAGCGAACCAAGGGTCAGGCCACGCGGCACGCTGAACACGGCGTCTTCAGCGATCGAGTAGATGTTCGGGATCACCGCAAAACCCATGGCCAGACCGACCACCAGAGCGTTGCGCTGGTCGTAGGTGATGCCCAGGTCGTGGGAGATCCACATGCGCATGTCACCGCCGAAGAACCAGTTCTCCATGAACGGACTCATGTACAGCGACAGCCAGCCCACAAACAGGATCACCGGAATCAGTAGCGCACTTTCCCAGCCATCCGGGACTTTCAGGCGGATCGATTCAGGCAGGCGGCTGAAGGTGAAACCGGCGACCAGAATGCCGATCGGCAGCAACATCAGCAGGCTGAAGATCCCCGGCAGATGCCCTTCGACATAGGGCGCGAGGAACAGGCCGGCGAAGAAACCGAGGATCACCGTCGGCATCGCTTCCATCAGTTCGATCACCGGTTTGACCTTGCGGCGCATGCCCGGGGCCATGAAGTACGCGGTGTAGATCGCCGCGGCGACGGCCAGTGGCGCCGCCAGCAGCATTGCGTAGAACGCGGCTTTCAGGGTGCCGAAAGTCAGTGGCGAGAGGCTCAGTTTCGGTTCGAAATCAGTGTTGGCCGCAGTCGATTGCCAGACGTATTTAGGCTCGTCGTAGTTCTCGTACCAGACCTTGCTCCACAGCGCGCTCCACGACACTTCCGGGTGCGGATTGTCGAGCAGCAACGGTTGCAGCTTGCCGCCAGCTTCGACGATTACCCGGTTGGCGCGGGGCGACAGACCAAACAGACCCTGGCCTTCAACCACCTGATCGACCAGCAAGGTGCGGTGCGCGGTGCTGTGGAACACACCGAGCTTGCCGCTGGCATCCAGCGCGAGGAAGCCTTTGCGGCGTTCTTCAGCGCTGATTTCAACGATCGGCGTGGTGCCCATCTGGAAGGTGCGGATCTGCTTCAGACGCTGCTCGCCATCGGTGTCGCGGGCCATGAACCACTGGGCCAGACCACCTTTGGAGTCGCCGACGATCAGCGAAATACCACCGACCAGTTGCGTGGTTGCGGTGACTTCGGCGTCAGCGTTTTCCAGCAGTTTGTAGCGGCCGTTGAGGCTCTTGTCGCGCAGGCTGAACACATCGGCCTGAGCGCGACCGTTGACCACGTACAACCACTGCTGGCGCGGGTCGACGAAGATGTTTTTCACCGGCTCAGTCATCTGCGGCAGATCGATACGCTTCTGCTCGTTGGTGACTTCGCCGGTCATCATGTTTTCTTCGCTGGTCAGCGACAACACATTGAGTTGCGAACCGGTGGAACCCACCAGCATCAAGGTCGTGTCGGTAGCATTCAGGCTGACATGTTCAAGCGCACCGCCGGCTTCGTTCAGCGCGATCGGGGTCTCGCCATACGGATATTCAATCGCCGGGGTGATGGTTTTCTTGCCATCGGGATAGCTGACTTTGTAGGTGTGACGGAACACCAGTGCCTGACCATTGGAAAGGCCTACGGCCACCAGCGGATGGCCCGGCTGATCTTCACCAATCGAGGTCACGGTGGCGCCGGCCGGCACCGGCAGATCGACGCGCTTCAGTTCAGCGCCACTGTCGATATCGAAGAACAATGCCTGACCCTTGTCGGAAACGCGCATGGCCACCTGATTCTGCTCTTCGAGCGAAATCATCAGCGGCTTGCCGGCGTCCTGCATCCAGGCCGGGGTGATCGGGTCTTTCGCAGTCAGGTCGGCACCCTGAAACAGCGGCGCAACCACGTACGCGAGGAAGAAGAAGATCAGGGTGATGGCTGCCAGCACCGCCAAGCCGCCAACGAGGACGTACCAGCGGGTGAAGCGATCCTTGAGCGCGCGAATGCGGCGCTTGCGTTGCAGCTCAGGCGTATTGAAATCAATGCGCTTGGGAGGATTAGTAGTCATGTGGGAATTGGCCAGATCATTCATGCGCTCACCCTAGCGATCCTGTATGACAGAAAGATGACAATGCAGTGACGCAGCAAATCCACCGCCAGCGGAGACTGGAGGAGGATCGGAAAATTCGAGGGTCGTGTGGGAGCGGGCTTGCTCGCGAAAGCGGTGATTCAGTCACTGAAGATGCTGAATCTGAAGGCCTCTTGGCGAGCAAGCCCGCTCCCACACAGGAATCCGAAGGTGTTTACTCCGGACTCAATTTGTTACTTCTTTGCGACAGCGCCGCCTTCCTGCAGACCCAGGTCAGCCAGTGCTTTTGCAGCAACCTTGGCTGGCAACGGGATGTAGCCGTCTTTCACCACAACTTCCTGGCCCTGTTTCGACAGCACCAGTTTCACGAACTCGGCTTCCAGCGGCGCCAGAGGCTTGTTCGGGGCTTTGTTGACGTAAACGTAGAGGAAACGCGACAGCGGGTATTTGCCGTTCAGGGCGTTTTCTTCGGTGTCCTCGATGAACTCCGAGCTGCCTTTCTTGGCCAGAGGAACGGTCTTCACGCTAGCGGTCTTGTAACCGATACCCGAATAACCGATGCCGTTCAGCGAGGAGCTGATCGACTGCACCACCGACGCCGAACCCGGCTGTTCGTTGACGTTTGGCTTGTAGTCACCTTTGCACAGGGCTTCTTCTTTGAAGTAGCCGTAGGTGCCGGATACCGAGTTACGGCCGAACAGTTGCACTGGCTTGTTGGCCAGGTCGCCGGTCACGCCCAGGTCGCCCCAGGTTTTCACGTCGGCTTTGGCGCCGCACAGACGGGTCGACGAGAAGATCGCATCAACCTGTTCCATGGTCAGGTGCTGGATTGGGTTGTCCTTGTGCACGAATACCGCCAGGGCATCCACGGCAACCGGGATAGCGGTTGGCTTGTAGCCGTACTTCTGCTCGAAGGCCGCCAGTTCGGTGTCCTTCATCTTGCGGCTCATCGGGCCCAGATTGGAGGTGCCTTCGGTCAGCGCCGGTGGCGCAGTGGCGGAGCCAGCGGCCTGAATCTGGATGTTGACGTTCGGGTATTCTTTTTTGTAGTTCTCAGCCCAGAGGGTCATGAGGTTGGCCAGGGTATCGGAGCCGACGCTGGACAGGTTGCCCGACACACCAGTGGTCTTGGTGTAGCTCGGGATAGCAGGGTCAACAGCGGCGAACGCGTTGGCAGTCGCAACGCCAGCAGCGACAAAAGTCATTGCCGCCATCAAACGCTTCAGTTTCATGCCTTACTCCTAGCAGATAGGGTGTGTTAAGTCGGGGCCAAGTATCAGCAGGCCGTGTGAACACTCTATGGCTGAAATATGACAATTGGATGAAAGGCCAGCATTCGATTCTTTGCAGGATGATTCGTGTTGCCTCCATCGCGAGCAGGCTCACTCCTACACTTGAAATGCGTTCCAAATGTAGGAGTGAGCCTGCTCGCGATGGCATCAGAACAACTGATGCGGAGTCTGGATCAGCGCCCCTTCTTCCACAGCCATGCCCCGACCAGAATCCCCATCGCGCACAGCACCGCCACGTAGTAGGCCGGGCCCATCGCGCTTTCCTTCAGCAGCAGACTGACCACCATCGGCGTCAAGCCACCAAAGATCGCGTAAGCGACGTTGTACGAGAACGACAGCCCGCTGAAGCGCACCACCGGCGGGAACGCCTTGACCATCACGTACGGCACCGCGCCTATAGTGCCGACCAGCAATCCGGTCAGCGCATACAGCGGGAACAGCCAGTCCGGGTGATCGGCGAGGCTGTGGTAAAAGGTCCACGAACTGATCAGCAGGCCCAGGCAACCGAACACGAATACACGACCAGCGCCGAAGCGATCGGCCAGGGCGCCGGCGCCAATGCAGCCGAGGCTGAGGAAGATAATCGCCAGGCTGTTGGCTTGCAGCGCCGTGGTCGGCGAGAAGTGATAAACCGTCTGCAACACGGTCGGGGTCATCAGAATCACCACGACGACGCCGGCGGACAGCAACCAGGTCAGCAGCATCGAGATCGCAATCGCCCCGCGATGATCACGCAACACCGCACGCAGCGGCACTTCCTCGGCCAACGCTTTGCGCAATTGCAGTTCGGCGAACACCGGGGTTTCGTGCAGCCAGCGGCGCAGATACACCGAAAACAGGCCGAACACGCCGCCGAGCAGGAACGGGATCCGCCAGGCGTAATCGGAAACCTCGGCAGGTGTATAAATGCTGTTGATCGCTGTAGCGACCAGCGAGCCGAGCAGAATACCGGCGGTCAGGCCGCTGGTGAGGGTGCCGCAGGCATAACCGATATGCTTCTGCGGCACGTGTTCGGAAACGAAGACCCACGCGCCCGGCACTTCCCCACCAATCGCCGCGCCTTGAATGACCCGCATCAGCAGCAACAGGATCGGCGCCCACAGGCCGATCTGCGCGTACGTTGGCAGCAGGCCCATGATCAGGGTCGGCACGGCCATCATGAAAATGCTCAGGGTGAACATCTTCTTGCGCCCCAGCAGGTCGCCGAAGTGCGCCATGACGATGCCGCCCAGCGGCCGCGCCAGATAGCCGGCAGCAAAGATGCCGAAGGTCTGCATCAGGCGCAGCCACTCTGGCATGTCGGCCGGGAAGAACAGCTTGCCGACCACAGTGGCGAAGAAGACGAAGATGATGAAATCGTAGAACTCCAGCGCCCCGCCGAGGGCGGACAGCGACAGAGTCTTGTAGTCATTGCGGGTCAACGGTCGTGCGGGTTGCTCGGGCTGCGCGAGGCTCGAAGGCGCTGTGGTCATGGCAAGGGCTTCTCTTATAGTCGAATCTGTCGCCACAACAACGCTGGCGGTGGCTTGGACAGGTTCGGCACCATAGCAAATTGTTCGAAAAAGCACATAGAGGCGCGTAATTGACGGTCAAAATCAGAACCGGATGGTCGTCGCGGAGTCTACCGACCGATATACTCGCCACCTGCGCAGGATTTGTAAGAGGTTACTGTGCGAAAACGTTGTTGGCCCGGCCTTTGCTCGGGATTTAGCCTTTTTCGCAGAGTTTCCCTTTAGGCGCCTGATGGAAAACGTGACGAACGCAGTGTGTTCGGTGTTGAATCGTTTTTCTTGAAGACGGCTACCACCCGCAATACCCACGAAGAGTCACGGGTCAGAGGCCCCCCGGCATGATAGAGCTCGAACAAGAAGATCCGATCCCACAGGGCGACCTGGCCCTGCAAATCACCGCACTTCCACGCGAAACCAACGGCTTTGGCGATATTTTCGGCGGCTGGCTGGTGGCCCAGATGGATTTGGCTGGCACCGCAATGGCCAGCCGCGTCGCTGGCGGTCGCGTCGCTACCGTCGCCATCGATCGCATGGCGTTCCTGGTTCCTGTCGCCGTTGGCGCGCAATTGTCCTTCTATACCCAGACCCTGGAGATCGGCCGCAGCTCGATTCAGATGATGGTCGAAGTGTGGAGCGACGACCCGCTGTCCAGCGAGTGGCGTAAAGTCACTGAAGCGGTGTTCGTCTTCGTTGCCATCGACGGCAGCGGGCGCACTCGCTCGGTGCCACCGCGCGCGCGTTAAACCTCGCGGCCGTTTTGCGGTCGATAAATCGTCCCAAGTGTCTGATCGAGAGCTGTCCCATGAACACGCCCAACGTTGAAGCCGTGAAACAGGATGAACTGAACTGCTGGCGCATCCGCCACGGCAAGGCCGAAGTACTGGTGGCCCAGCAAGGCGCGCACATCCTCAGTTATCAGGTCGATGGCCAGCCGCCGATCATCTGGCTCAACGACAAGGCCGAGTTCAAGACTGGCAAAAGCATTCGCGCCGGCGTGCCGGTGTGCTGGCCGTGGTTCGGCAAGTTCGAACGCAACCCGCAGAGCGTGCAGGCCATGTATACCGGTGAGCAACCGGCCCCCGCACACGGTCTGGTACGGGCGATGGATTGGGAGCTGGGCGGTATCGAATCAGAGGCTGGCGGTATCAAGGTCCAATTCAGGCTGCCTTATCCCGAAGCGGGTCTGCCGGGCTGGCCGCACGAAGTCGATCTGACCCTGACCCTGCATCTGTCGGATCAATTGCATTACAGCCTGACCAGCCATAACCGTGGCACCGATACCGTTACCCTCAGTCAGGCGCTGCATACATATTTCGCCGTGAGCGACGTGCGCCAGGTGCACGTCGACGGCGTGGATGGCTTGAAATACATCGAGACGCTGGATGACTGGAAGATCAACAGTCAGCAAGGTGACCTGCAGTTTGCCGGCGAAACCGACCGCATCTACCTCGACGCTCCGCCACAGTTGAGCATCGTCGACCCGACCTGGGAACGGCGCATTGTGTTGACCGCCACCGGTTCGCGCACGGCGGTGATCTGGAACCCGTGGATCGATCGCGCGGCAGCGTTGGCCGACATGGATAACGATGGCTGGCAGCGCATGCTGTGCATCGAGACCGCTAACGTGATGGACGACGTGGTCACGCTGGCACCGGGTGCGAGCCACACGATGGGCGTCAGCGTCGCCAGCAAACCGCTCTAACCAAAACCGCAAAACCTATTGTGGGAGGGGCTTGCTCCCGAAGGTGATGGTCAGTCGACGAATCCATTGACTGACGCATAGCCTTCGGGAGCAAGCCCCCTCCCACATTTGTTATGTGCAGGTCTTAGAGATCAGATTCCTGCACCACCCGCACCTTGTCCGCCTCCAGCGCATACGCCGCATCAGCCAGATCATTGCTGACCTTCTCGATCTTCAGCGTGCCGGTCACCCACAGCGGCGTGTAGATGTCATCCAGCTTCAAACCCTTCGGATAACGCACCAGCACCAGTTGATTCGGTGGCGGTGGCGGCACGTGGATGCACGCGCCCGGATACGGTACGAGGAAAAACAACGTGCTGCGGCCCTTGGCGTCGGACTCCAGCGGCACCGGGTAACCACCGATGCGGATGTGTTTGTCGTTCATCGAGGCCACGGTTTTGGTCGAGTACATCACCGCCGGCAGACCTTTGGCCTGTTTCATCCCGCCCTTCTCGGTGAAAGTGCCGGTGGCTTCCGGGGAGTTATGGTCGATTTCAGGCATGGCCTCGAGGGCCTTTTGGTCCGACTTGGGCATCAGTTCGAGCCAGTCGGTTTCCGGCAGTTCGCCGGCGTGGGCCAAACCGCTGCCCAGTAAAAGGAGAGTCAACAGAAGACGGCGCATGAAGGTGCTCGGTATAGGAAGGAAGGAACAGTGAATCGCCGAGCATTCTAGCCCTCCCGGCCACTTTGGCAGAGAGGGCTTTGTCGCTTTGGATCAGTTCTTTTTGATCAGACCGTAGATCACCAGCAACACGATCGCGCCGACCAGTGCACCGATGAAACCTGCGCCCTCGCCCGCGTGATAGATGCCCAGAGCCTGGCCGCCGTAAGTGGCCGCCAGCGAACCGCCGATACCGAGCAGGATGGTCATGATCCAGCCCATGCTGTCATCGCCCGGTTTCAGGAACCGCGCCAGCAGGCCGACGATCAAGCCGATAAAGATGGTTCCGATAATTCCCATGGCATTTCCCTCTGATTTGGTAGATATGCGAAAGCCTAGTCAGACTTTGGCATCCTGCCATGAGAGAACGGCGGCCCTTGAATGGTTCCGCCGCTGCCGCATGAAACTGTCGTTACTCGGCGATCAGCGCCTCGACCTTGACGATCTGCGCTTGCAACTTGGCCATGTCGGCGCAGCGCAGGTTGGCGTGACCGACCTTGCGCCCGGCCTTGAAGGCTTTGCCGTAGTGATGCAGATGGCAGTCTTCGATAGCGATGACTTTCTCGACCGGCGGAACCACACCGATGAAGTTGAGCATTGCGCTCTCGCCAACCTTGGCCGTCGAACCCAACGGCAGGCCGGCAACGGCGCGCAGGTGGTTTTCGAACTGGCTGCACTCGGCGCCTTCAGTGGTCCAGTGCCCGGAGTTGTGCACGCGTGGGGCGATTTCGTTGGCCTTGAGGCCACCGTCGACTTCAAAGAACTCGAACGCCATCACGCCGACGTAGTTCAACTGCTTGAGCACACGGCTCGAGTAATCTTCGGCCAGCGCCTGCAACGGGTGATCGGTACTGGCCACCGACAGCTTGAGGATGCCGCTGTCGTGGGTGTTGTGCACCAGCGGATAGAATTTGGTTTCGCCATCGCGGGCACGCACGGCGATCAGCGAGACTTCACCGGTGAACGGCACGAAGCCTTCCAGCAGGCAGGCAACGCTGCCCAGTTCGGCAAAAGTACCAGCCACGTCTTCCGGCTTGCGCAGGACTTTCTGGCCCTTGCCGTCGTAACCCAAGGTGCGGGTTTTCAGCACGGCCGGCAGACCGATCGAAGCCACGGCGGCATCCAGATCGGCTTGCGACTGAATGTCGGCGAAAGCCGGGGTCGGAATGCCCAGATCCTTGAACATGCTCTTTTCGAACCAGCGGTCGCGAGCGATGCGCAGGGCTTCGGCGCTCGGGTAGACCGGGACGAATTGCGAGAGGAATGCCACGGTTTCGGCCGGGACGCTTTCGAATTCGAAGGTCACCAGATCAACTTCATCGGCCAGTTGGCGCAGATGATCCTGATCGCCGTAATCGGCCCGCAGGTGTTCGCCCAGGGCCGCGGCGCAAGCGTCCGGCGCAGGGTCGAGAAAAGCGAAGTTCATGCCCAGCGGGGTGCCCGCCAGAGCCAACATGCGACCCAACTGGCCGCCACCGATTACACCGATCTTCATCTCAACAACCTCAGGCAATACGTGGGTCTGGATTGTCCAGGACGCTGTCTGTCTGCTCGGCACGGAAGGTCTTCAGTACCGCGTGGAACTGTGGATGCTTGGCGCCGAGGATGCTCGCCGAGAGCAGCGCGGCGTTGATTGCGCCCGCTTTACCGATAGCGAGAGTGGCGACCGGAATGCCCGCTGGCATCTGCACGATCGACAGCAGCGAGTCGACGCCCGAGAGCATGGCCGACTGCACCGGCACACCCAGCACCGGCAGGTGGGTCTTGGCCGCACACATGCCTGGCAGGTGGGCTGCGCCACCGGCACCGGCGATAATCACCTCGATGCCGCGGCCTTCAGCCTCTTCGGCGTACTGGAACAGCAGATCCGGGGTGCGGTGGGCAGAGACCACTTTGACCTCGTACGGGATGCCGAGCTTTTCCAGCATATCGGCGGTGTGGCTAAGGGTGGACCAATCGGACTTGGAGCCCATGATCACGCCAACCAGTGCACTCATCGTCGCGCCTCTTCTCTCTGGAGCGCCCGCAGGCGCGTCATAAAACAACAAGCCACGCAGGTTGCGTGGCTTGATTGTACGAAAAATGGCCGGACGTGCCGGCCGAAGGCCGCGCAGTATACCGCAAAGAAAGCAATAAACAGCCCCCCGCACGACCATCTGTCATCTGCTGCAAATGCCCGGTTTTATTGACCTGAAGGTCAGCGACAGAACACCGCAAATCCCTTGTGGGAGCGAGCTTGCTCGCGAAGAGGGAGTGTCAGGCAACATTGATGTTGTCTGGCACACCGCTTTCGCGAGCAAGCTCGCTCCCACAGGGGCTGCGGGTGGGTTCAAGAGTTTTGGGCAGCGCCGCCTTCGAGCTTGCGCCACAGCAATCGCACGTTGGCCTTGCGCACCAGCGCACAGCGATAGAGGCGAATCTCCAGCGGCACATGCCACTGTGGGCCGCCGCACACCACCAGCTCGCCACGGGCCAGTTCCGCGCGCACGCTCAGTTGCGGCACCCAGGCAATGCCCAGCCCTTCCAGCGCCATACTCTTCAGGCTGTCCGCCATGGCGGTTTCGTAAATGGTGGTAAAGCGCAACTGACGCTGGCGCAGCAAACCATTCACCGAACGCCCGAGAAACGCCCCGGCGCTGTAAGCCAGCAACGGCACGCTCGCATCACCTTCCAGATCGAACATCGGCTTGCCCTCGGCATCCGCCGCACACACCGGGAGCATTTCCGTCTGGCCCAAATGCAGCGAGGGAAAGATCTCCGGATCCATCTGCATCGCCGCATCCGGGTCGTAGAACGCCAGCATCAGATCGCAGCCACCTTCACGCAATGCATGCACCGCATCGCCAACGTTGGTCGCGACCAACCGCGTGGCGATGTTCAACCCTTCATTTCGCAGCTGCGCAATCCAGCGCGGGAAGAAGCCCAGCGCCAGCGAGTGAGCAGCCGCGACTTGCATCACTTCGCCCTGCCCGCCTTCCAGATGATGCAAATGGCGCAACACTTCCCCGAGTTGTTCAACCACGGTGCGTGCGGTCACCAGAAACAACTGCCCCGCCGCCGTCAGTTCGATCGGCGTGCGCGAGCGATTGACCAGGGTCAGTCCCAATGCAGCCTCCAGGCTGCGGATCCGTCGGCTGAAGGCCGGCTGGGTCACGAAGCGCCGTTCAGCCGCCTGCGAGAAGCTGCGGGTGGCGGCCAGAGCACTGAAGTCCTCGAGCCATTTGCTTTCCAGATTCATCACGTCCTCCCGGACACGCACCAAAACAGGTCACACGTCTGCCGCGTACGCGGCGTCACACGGGCATTATGCCGAATGTGCATAGGGCAGCGCTGAACAGCATTGGCCCAAAATTTCCCACAAGCCTAGCATTCGCAGCGTTCCGGCACAGACCGGGTCCATATCGAGATGATTTCTATCATGTCCTCCGCTGCATCTTTCCGCACAGAAAACGACCTGCTTGGCGCCCTCGAAGTACCGGCTCAAGCGTATTACGGCATCCAGACCCTGCGAGCGGTGAACAACTTCCGTCTCTCCGGCGTTCCGATTTCGCATTACCCGAAACTGGTTGTCGGTCTGGCAATGGTCAAACAGGCCGCTGCTGACGCCAACCGCGAGTTGGGTCACCTGAGCGAAGCCAAGCACGCTGCCATCAGCGAAGCCTGTGCCCGATTGATCCGCGGTGATTTCCACGAAGAGTTCGTGGTCGACATGATTCAAGGTGGCGCCGGTACTTCCACCAACATGAACGCCAACGAGGTGATCGCCAACATTGCTCTGGAAGCCATGGGTCACCAGAAAGGCGAGTACCAGTACCTGCACCCGAACGACGACGTCAACATGGCGCAGTCGACCAACGACGCCTATCCGACGGCGATCCGCCTGGGTCTGCTGCTGGGTCACGACACCCTGCTGGCCAGCCTCGACAGCCTGATTCAGGCGTTCGCGGCCAAGGGCAAAGAGTTCGATCACGTCCTGAAGATGGGCCGCACCCAGCTGCAAGACGCCGTGCCGATGACCCTCGGCCAGGAATTCCGTGCCTTCGCCACCACCATGGGCGAAGACCTGGCCCGTCTGAAGACGCTGGCCCCGGAACTGCTGACTGAAGTGAACCTGGGCGGCACCGCGATCGGTACCGGCATCAACGCCGACCCGCGTTATCAAGCGCTGGCGGTACAGCGTCTGGCATTGATCAGCGGTCAACCGGTAGTGCCGGCGGCCGACCTGATCGAAGCGACTTCCGACATGGGCGCCTTCGTGCTGTTCTCCGGCATGCTCAAGCGCACCGCGGTCAAGCTGTCGAAGATCTGCAACGACCTGCGCCTGCTGTCCAGCGGCCCACGCACCGGCATCAACGAAATCAACCTGCCGGCACGTCAGCCAGGCAGCTCGATCATGCCCGGCAAGGTCAACCCGGTCATCCCGGAAGCCGTGAACCAGGTGGCCTTCCAGGTCATTGGTAACGATCTGGCGCTGACCATGGCAGCCGAAGGCGGCCAACTGCAGCTGAACGTGATGGAGCCGTTGATCGCCTTCAAGATCTTCGACTCGATCCGCCTGCTGCAACGCGCCATGGACATGCTGCGCGAGCACTGCATCGTCGGCATCACCGCCAACGAAGCGCGCTGCCGCGAACTGGTCGAACACTCGATCGGTCTGGTCACCGCACTGAACCCGTACATCGGCTACAAAAACGCCACCCGCATCGCCGGTCTTGCTCTTGAAAGCGGCCGCGGCGTGCTGGAACTGGTGCGCGAAGAAGGTCTGCTCGACGAAGCCATGCTCGCCGACATCCTGCGCCCGGAAAACATGATTGCTCCGCGTCTGGTTCCGCTTAAAGCCTGAACCGACGCGTTACGTGTAGCACCGCTCACCAGGTCGAGGGACTAGACACCTCTCACCTTTTGAGGGCTTGGGGATTTAGTCCCCGAGCCCTTTTTTTTAACTTTCTGCCCTGAGACCCGTATGTCTGGGGACTGCTTCAGGTGGGAGCGGGCTTGCTCGCGAAAGCGTCGTTTCAGTCGACATCAACGGAACCTGACACAGCGCATTCGCGAGCAAGCCCGCTCCCACACAAGAGCAGCCCCCACACAAGCCCGGCGCCGGTAACGCCGGGTGTTTCAAAGCCTCGTTTCGTCGCTTGCACCACGACTGTGCAGACGGGCGCGCCACTGATCGGTATAGTGCCGCCCCTCTTCGCATGAGCGGTCGTCGGTAACGAGGCCATAACCCATGCGAAACCCGAACTAATAACAAACCCGCGAAATGGATCCGGGACGAAACCATCGCCTCACCTGTCGTGCCGCGCGCGCACCGGTGTAACACGATATTTCTACCATCCAGCATTTGCTCACACAAAAAACAGCGAGGAAAAATCCATGCTCGAAGTCATCAACGACTTCCTCTCAGGGAAAGTACTGATCGTGCTCATTGTCGGGCTCGGTAGCTACTTCACGATTCGCTCGCGTTTCGTTCAATTGCGCCACTTCTTGCACATGTTCGCGGTGTTCCGCGACAGCCTGAAAAGCAGCGGCGGGCAACTCAGCTCGTTCCAGGCCCTGATGCTCAGCCTCGCCGGCCGCGTCGGTGCAGGCAACATCGCCGGTGTCGGCATCGCCGTGACCCTCGGTGGGCCGGGTGCGGTGTTCTGGATGTGGGTGACCGCACTGGTCGGCATGTCCAGCAGCTTCTTCGAATGCACCCTGGCTCAGGTCTACAAGCGCGCCGATGGTGACGGCCTGTACCGTGGCGGCCCGGCCTACTACATCCAGCACGGCCTGAAACTGAAAGGCATGGCGGTGGTGTTCTCGATCCTGCTGCTGGTCACCTACGGCTTCGCCTTCATCGGCCTGCAGTCCTACACCGTGACCCACTCGCTGCAGAACGCCTTTGATTTCGATCCGAGCCACACCGGTATCGTCCTCGCGGTGCTGCTGGCCATCACCTTCATCGGCGGCATCAAGCGCATCGCCGCAGTGTCCGACCTGCTGGTACCGGTCAAGACCCTGGCCTATATCGGCGTGACCCTGTACGTGATCGGCACGCAGATCGAACACGTGCCAGCCATGCTGGAAACCATCTTCAAGAGCGCCTTCGGCCTCGACCCGGCCTTCGGCGGCCTGCTCGGCAGCGCCATCGTCATGGGCGTCAAGCGTGGTGTGTTCGCCAACGAAGCGGGCCTGGGCAGTGCGCCGAACGTCGCCGCCGTGGCCTCGGTGAAACACCCGGGCGCTCAGGGCGTGGTTCAGGCCTTCAGCGTGTTCCTCGACACCTTCGTGATCTGCACCTGCACCGCGCTGCTGATCCTGTTGTCGGGCTTCTACACTCCGGGCTTCGAAGGTGACGGCATCGTCCTGACGCAGAACTCGCTGGCCGCCGTGGTCGGTGACTGGGGTCGTATATTCGTCAGCGTCGCGCTGTCGCTGTTCGTCTTCACCTGCATCCTTTACAACTACTACCTGGGCGAGAACAGCCTGCAGTTCCTCAGCCGCAACCGCGCCCTGCTGATGGTTTTCCGCGGTCTGGTACTGGCGCTGGTGGTATGGGGTTCGATGCAGGATCTTTCGACCGTGTTCGCCTTCGCCGACATCACCATGACCTGCCTGGCCTTCGTCAACCTGATGGCCCTGGCGATGCTGTTCAAGGTCGGCATGCGCGTGATGCGCGACTACGACGAGCAGCGCCGCGCGGGCGTCAAGCAACCCGTGTTCGACTCCAGCAAATTTGCCGATCTGGATCTGGACCTGAATGCCTGGCCGGCCAACCCGCCAGCCGGCAAGACCGAAGCCGAGCCGCAAGGCGTGCCTGCAGCGCAACGCTGACAGGTGAATGACGGGCGCATCCCCTGCGCCCGTCAGTTATTGTGATGCAATAACTTGCAGGAGTGAGTCTGCTCGCGATAGCGGTTCTTCATTCAACATTTATGTTGGCTGACAAACCGCTATCGCGAGCAGGCTCACTCCTACAATGTCATCTCTTGTGGAGACCTCAGATGATTGCCAATTCCTACCCCGCCGCCCAACACGTCATGGTGCTCTACACCGGTGGCACCATCGGTATGCAGGCCAGCGCCAACGGTCTGGCCCCGGCCTCCGGTTTCGAAACGCGGATGCGCGACTACCTGCACAGTCAGCCTGAACTCGTTGTGCCGCAGTGGCGCTTTCGCGAGATGTCGCCACTGATCGACAGCGCCAACATGACCCCCGCCTATTGGCAGCAACTGCGCGAAGCAGTGGTCGATGCCGTCGATGTGCAAGGCTGCGACAGCGTGTTGATCCTGCATGGCACCGACACGCTGGCCTACAGTGCGGCGGCGATGAGCTTCCAGCTGCTGGGACTGAATGCCCGCGTGTGCTTTACCGGCTCGATGTTGCCCGCAGGTGTGATTGACAGCGATGCCTGGGAAAACCTCAGCGGCGCACTGGTTGCCCTCGGCCAAGGCCTGGCGCCGGGCGTGCATCTGTACTTCCACGGCGAACTGCTGGCGCCGACCCGTTGCGCGAAAGTGCGCAGCTTCGGCCGTCATCCGTTCAAGCGTCTGGAGCGTCAGGGCGGCGGTGTCAAAGCGCCTTCGATCCCAGCATCGTTGAACTACAACCAGCCGAAGCAACTGGCCAAGGTGGCGGTGTTGCCACTGTTCCCCGGCATCAGCGCGGAAGTCCTCGACGGACTGCTCGACAGCGGCATCCAGGGTCTGGTACTGGAGTGCTACGGCAGCGGCACCGGGCCGAGCGACAACCCTGAGTTTCTGGCAAGCCTTGACCGGGCACGGGATAACGGCGTGGTAGTAGTTGCCGTAACGCAATGCCATGAAGGTGGAGTCGAGCTGGACGTTTACGAGGCCGGCAGCCGGCTGCGTGGCGTTGGCGTGTTGTCCGGTGGCGGCATGACCCGCGAGGCGGCGTTCGGCAAGTTGCACGGTCTGCTCGGTGCAGGCGTTGAAACAGCTGAAGTCCGCCGACTGATTGAACTCGACCTCTGCGGCGAGCTGATCAACCCTGAGAATTAAACCAGCATCGTCGTGGATTGAAATGACGAGCCGCTCTCATTGAACCTCAAAGACAGCGGCTCGCAATAACTATCAATCTTCCCATACTTCAAAGATACCGCTCACTGCTTTAGGGATATCGGGCGGAACACTCGCACTGAATTGCGCCGTAAAATTCCCAAAATATCTACCACTGACAGAATCTTTCTTAATGTCCAACACCCTGCCGTCAGTATCCCAAGGAATTGAAGCACCTTCAACATTATAGGAAACAAGCAGATAACCATCGATATTACTCACTGACACGTAATCTCCCTCCCGCTTGCCAAAGGCTGCACTAATACCATTACTCTCTTCAATAAAGAAGAAAGCGGCAAACTCTTTAGCGGCCCCATCAACCTCCGCTTTCATCGTGCCGTTTATGGTTTTTTTCGAGCGACCAGACTTAAAATTTATTTCCGTTTCTTTAGCACTCATAATTGTATTCCCTTACTCCAGAATTCAGATAGTTATACTAAAAAGCAAAACTTTATTGACCGACAAACATTAAAACGCAAGGAACTTACAAACGAAAACAACCCTACGATATACCTACACCTTGCACACCTTACAACTGTCAACATTGACAGTTGCCGACAACTGATTATCTGCTTAATCTCACGAGACAAATCCAATATATTTAATTATCCCCGTGAAACAGTAAGATCCTTCTGCTCCCTGAGCAGACTGCTGCCCGGCATGCACCTTGCTAACCTTCAATCAGGCCCCTGACCTGGAAGCACCCATGCTCCACTCCCACCTCACCACCCTCAACGCCGTCTCTCTGATCCTCAACACCTTCAACGCCGAAGGCTTGTCGAGCGAGGCGTTGCTGGCCGGCAGCGGCATCACGGCGGCGGATCTGCAGCGCGCCGACACGCGCATCACCACCAATCAGGAGATGCAGGTCTGCGCCAACGCGGTAGCGCTCAAACACGATATCGGTCTGGAATTGGGCCGGCGCATGCACGTTTCCTGCTACGGCATCCTTGGTTACGCCCTGCTCACCTGTGCCACCTTCGGTGACGCTTTGCGTCTGGCGATCCGTTATCCGGCGCTGTTGGGAACACTTTTCGAACTGGGCCTGGAAGACGATGGCGAGCGTATCTGGTTCGTCGCTGCCGACTATCGTGAGAGTGCGGCGATGGCGGTGTTCAACGCCGAATTCTGCCTGGTGTCGCTGAAAGTCATTTGTGATGACCTGCTCGGGCATCCGCTGCCCTTGCTCGCGACCCGATTCGAACACGATGCCCCGGACTATCGCGACAGTTATGCCGAGCACTTCGACAGCCCGCTGCATTTCGCCGCCAAGGACAATGCCTTCGCCTTTGATCGCCACTGGCTCGATCAACCGCTGCCGCTGGCCGATGCCATCACTCATCAAGCCATGGCCGAACGCTGCCGCAAGCAAAACCTGGAGTTCACCGGGCGTCAGGCGTGGCTGGGGCGAATCCGTCAGTTGCTCAGTGCACAGTTGAATGCGGCGCCTGGGCTGGAGGGATTGGCCCAGCAAATGAAATGCTCGCCGCGCACCCTGCGCCGGCATCTCAAGGACATGGGCAGCAGCTATCAGGAGCTGCTCGACGAATTGCGCTTCGAGCGGGCCAAGCAGATGTTGTGTGAGGATCAGTTGCCGATCTATCGCATTGCCGAAACGCTCGGGTTCAGTGAGACAGCCAGTTTCCGCCATGCGTTTGTGCGCTGGAGCGGCGTGGCACCGAGTCAGTTCAGGGCCTGAAGATCAACAGACCTAAAAGGGGCGAATTGCGGTCAGTGTTTTTGGCCATATCCATCCCCTTTTGGCCTTTCCTGCCGTTTTCCGATTCGCCGCGGGCCGCAACACTGAGGGCAACCGAATCAGCCCTGCGGAGAACAACAAATGCTGACGATCTACTCGGACGATCATCACCTGCACCATGGCCGTTGCGAACTCATCGATGGCCAGCTCAAACCGTGCTTCGAGATGCCGTCGCGTGCCGACCACGTTCTGCAGCGCGTTAAACACCGAAACCTCGGCGCGGTCGAAGCGCCGAAGGATTTCGGTCTGGAGCCGATCGCCCGCATCCACAGCCGCGAGTACCTCGACTTCTTCAAAGGCGCGTGGGCGCGCTGGACGGAATTCAACACCGACGGCGATCTGCTGCCCTACACCTGGCCGGCGCGCACGCTACGTGCAATCAAACCGACCAGCCTGCACGGTCAGCTCGGCTATTACAGCTTCGATGGCGGCGCACCGATCACCGCCGGCACCTGGCAAGCAGCGTATAGCGCAGCGCAAGTGGCCTTGACCGCGCAAGCCGAAATTCAGCGCGGCGCACGCAGTGCCTTCGCCCTGTGCCGTCCGCCGGGACACCACGCCGCCAGCGATTTGATGGGCGGCTATTGCTACCTCAACAATGCCGCCATCGCTGCGCAGGCCTTCCTTGATCAGGGCCACAAAAAGGTTGCGATCCTCGACGTCGACTACCACCACGGCAACGGCACGCAGTCGATTTTCTACGAGCGCAGCGACGTGCTGTTCACCTCGATCCACGGTCACCCGGAAGCGGAGTTTCCGTTCTTCCTTGGTTACGAGGATGAGCGTGGCGAAGGCGCCGGTGAAGGTTTCAACTTCAATTACCCGCTGCCCGCCGGCTCCGGTTGGGACGTCTGGAGTGCAGCGCTGGATCAGGCCTGCGACGAGATCAATCGCTACGGCGCCGACGTCATTGTCGTGTCGCTCGGCGTCGACACCTTCAAGGATGACCCGATCTCGCAGTTCAAACTCGACAGCCCGGATTACCTGGCGATGGGCAAACGCATCGCCGCCCTTGGCAAACCGACGCTGTTCGTCATGGAGGGCGGCTATGCCGTAGAAGAAATCGGCATCAACGCAGTGAACGTGCTGGAGGGCTTCGAACAATAATCCAGCTCACGTTGCAACCGTAAAAGCCAGACCCGCCCAGGCTGCGCAGGCGCTGTTGCTCAAGCCTGCCAAGCCTGCTGCAAGCGCTTCAGTGCCGCTGTAATGCCCGGTTCAGGTACGGCTGCAAAGCCCAGTACCAGTCCGGCGCGCTGATCCAGCGGCGTCGTGGAGTCCGGCAGCCAGTAGCTGCTCAAGCCGTTGATCTCCACATCCGCGCCAGCGGCTTGCGCAATCAACTGCTGCTCACGCTCGATGCTGTCCACGGCGACGGCCAGGTGCAGCCCGGCGGAGACGGCGGGCAAATCGCCTACCCCGTCGATGGCGGTTGGCCAACCGTCGAGCAAGGTATTGCGGCGGCTCAGGGCCGCGCGGCGCATGCGCCGGATATGCCGCTGGAAATGCCCGGCCGCCATGAATTCGGCCATCACCGCTTGGGTACTCACCTCGGAATGGCGGACATCCACCGCCCGGCGCTGCGAGAAAGCATCGACCAGCGCCGGCGGCAGCACCAGATAACCGAGGCGCAACGCCGGAAAGGCAACCTTGCCGAACGTGCCGACATACAGCACCCGCCCCTGCCGATCGAGTGCCGCCAACGGCGCCAGTGGTGCACCGGTGTAGCGGTACTCGCCATCGTAGTCGTCCTCGACAATCCAGCCTTGGCTGCGCTCGGCCCAGGCGAGCAGTTCGAGGCGCCGGGCAAGGCTCATCACCACGCCGGTCGGGTACTGATGAGAAGGCGTCACATACGCCACCCGACAGTCCCCGAAGGCCGACAAGGCCGAGCAGTCCATGCCCTCTTCGTCCACGGCAATACCGTGCAAACGAGCGCCCGCCACCGCAAACGCATGACCGGCCGCGCGGTAGCCCGGATTCTCGATGGCCACACCATCGTCCGGCTCCACCAGCAACTGTGCACAAAGGCTGATGCCTTGCTGTGCGCCGCTGGTGATCACTATTTGTTCAGGCGAGCACTGCATGCCGCGCGAACTGCGCAGATAGGCGGCGATCATGGCGCGCAAACGCGCATCGCCGGACGGATCGCCGTAGCACAGTTGCTCCAGATCCGGCTTACGCCAGAAAGCCGCATTCAGCTTGGCCCACACCTCAAAAGGGAACAGATCGAATGCCGGCACCCCGACCCGAAATGCTCGCGGCGGACCACTGGGCGGCCTCGGTAAATGATTGTTTTCGATGCGCGAAAAACCGCCACTGTGGATAACTTTACTGGATGGAACCACAGGCAAATCCAGCCAATTTGTGGATAAGGCTGTGGGTAAGCCTGTTGAAAACCCTGTGGATAGTTTTGTGGATAATTTCTTCGGCGAAGCCACCGGCATCACCTGTGCGACATAAGTCCCGTCACCGACTCGCCCCTCGATGAAGCCTTCGGCGTAGAGCTGATCGTAGGCGCGCACCACACTGTTACGCGAAATCCCCAGCGCCGCCGCCAGATCGCGAGTGGCCGGCAAGCGCGTGCCGCTTGCCAGCCGTCCATCCAGCACCCGCAGGCGCAAAGCCTGATACAACTGGCGGCTCAAGCCCTGACGGCGATCAAGCTCGATACCCGCAGGGTTGAAGGGCATGGATAACGGCGGTGAGTCGGTCATGGCAATGGACCTATGAAATTGCTCATCAATGGCTCTTACAACAGACCAATAGCCTGCCTAGGATGCTGGCATTCGCCAAGGAAAATCTGCCCATGTACACGCCACGCGCCTTTGCCATCGAAGAGTTGTCCCAACTGCACGAACTGATCCTCGCCACCCGCCTCGCCATTCTGGTGACCCACGGCGAAAACGGTTTGCAGGCCAGCCATGTGCCGGTGCTGCTGCATTGCGAACAAGGCGAGTACGGCACGTTGTACGGACACCTGGCTCGCGCCAATCCACAGTGGAAAGACCTGCGCGACGGCGCCGAAGCCATGCTGATCTTCGCCGGTGCCGATGCCTACGTCAGCCCTGGCTTTTACCCGAGCAAGGCCGAGCACGGCAAAGTCGTGCCGACCTGGAACTACATCGCCGTGCACGCCTATGGCCACGCCGAAACCTTCAGCGACGGCGGGCGCCTGCTCGACATCGTCAGCACCCTCACCGACCGTCATGAAGCCGGCCGCGCGCAACCGTGGTCGGTTGCCGACGCACCGGCCGATTACATCGACGGCATGCTCAAAGCGATTGTCGGCTTTGCCATTCCCATTGATCGTCTCGAAGGCAAGCGCAAACTCAGCCAGAACCGCAGCGCCGAAGACATTGCCGGCGTGCGCGAAGGTCTGGCCGCCAGCCCGGACATCAATGATCAAACCCTCGCCCGCTTGGTGCGCTAAGGAAATCCCCATGAGTCAAATCGACATTCGCCCGGTCAGCGCCGACGACCACGCTGCGTGGCTGCCGCTGTGGCAGGCCTACCTGCGTTTCTACAATACCGAACTGCCAGACGCTGTAACCGACAGCACCTGGCAGCGCTTTCTCGACCCGAGCGAACCGACCCACGCGGCATTGGCGTGGGCCGATGGCAAAGCGGTGGGCATGGTGCATT
The DNA here is from genome assembly GCF_949768005.1 of Pseudomonas sp. IT-347P. Lineage (NCBI taxonomy): Bacteria > Pseudomonadati > Pseudomonadota > Gammaproteobacteria > Pseudomonadales > Pseudomonadaceae > Pseudomonas > Pseudomonas sp. IT-347P. The sequence continues at coordinate 174,515 of NZ_CATKPQ010000033.1, read as the reverse complement.
ACATCTATCATCGTTCGAACTGGAGCATCGAAAACTCCTGCTACCTGCAGGACTTGCTGGTGGTGCCGGAGACTCGTGGCAGCGGCGTCGGCCGTCTGCTGATCGAACACGTCTACGCTACCGCCAAGGCTGATGGCTGCTGCAAAGTCCATTGGTTGACCCATGAAACCAACGCCACTGCGATCCAGCTCTACGAGCGCATCGCCGAACGCCCGGGCTTCATCCAGTTTCGCAAAGCCCTTTAAGGAGACGCACGCATGACCGCTTCACTTGCTGACTGGAAAGGCGTCCCCGCCCCCACTGCCACCCTGCTCGAAGGCCGCTTCATTCGCCTGGAACGACTCGACCCGGCGCGCCACGGCGACCAGCTGTTCGCCGCCCTCGAAGGTCCTGGTGCCGACCCGAAACTCTGGGATTATTTGCCCTACGGGCCGTTTCCGGAGCGCCATGCGTTCAACGCCTGGCTGAACAACCACGCGGCCGCCAGCGACCCGTATTTCTTCAGCGTCGTTGATCGCGCCAGCGGTCAGGTGCAAGGCATCCTCAGCCTGATGTCGATCGTTCCAGCCCAGGGCCGTATCGAAATCGGCCACGTCACCTTCGGTGCGCCGATGCAGCGCTCGCCGAGAAGCACCGAAGCGGTGTACCTGTTGGCCAAATATTCCTTTGACCTTGGCTACCGCCGCCTCGAATGGAAATGCAACAACGGCAACGCCCGCTCCAAATACGCCGCCGAGCGTCTGGGTTTCAGCTTCGAAGGCGTGTTCCGTCAGCACATGGTGGTCAAGGGCCAGAACCGTGACACCGCGTGGTACTCGATACTGGATGGCGAGTGGCCGGCGATTGCGGCAGGTTTCGTGCGGTGGCTGTCCGATGAAAATCAGACGCCCGACGGGCAGGTGAAAGGCTTGGTTGAATGCCGTAGGTAAATCGTCGAAGCAAAAGATCGTCCGAAGGCCCGGGCCGCGTTCGGACAATCTTTTGCTCTGCTGTCAGCCCAGCTTTTGCGCCAGCACCGCAATGTGTTCCGGCCCGATCCCGCAGCAACCGCCCAAATGGCTGGCGCCCCGCTGCTGCCAGTCAATCGCCCAGTGCAGATAACCCGGCGGATCAAGATCCTCGCGCAATGGATCAAGGCCGTCATTGGCGGTGGCTTCTTTTGGCTGCGGTGGAAACGCATTGGCGTAGGCACCGATGTGAATTTTCACGCCCAGACGCTCGAAGGTGTTACGCGCGGCATCAATCGCGGCGCCGATCACTTCCGGCTGACTGCAATTGAACAACAACGCTTCGACGCCCAACTCAGCGGCTACTGCAGCGGCTTCGGCAACAGGCTCACCGGAGCGCAAGCGTGGCACTTCATCAGTGTCTTCATCCTTTAAGGTGAACGACAACCAGAAGGGTTTACCATCCTTCGGCAACCCCGCGTGAATGGCGCGCGCCTCGACGATCGAACTCTGGGTTTCCGCCAGCCACAGATCAACGTGCGGTGCCAGGCCATTGACCAAGGGCGCCAGCAACTCGGTCACTCGGGCGGCTTCGAACAGATCCGGACGATAGGAGCCGAACAGCGGCGGCAATGAGCCGGCCACACGCACGGATTTCCCCGAGGCCTGCACCGCGCGCCGCGCCAGCTCACCAGCCAATCCTGCCAGCGCCTGCCCTTCAGCGGCGAAGCGCGCTTCGCCAATATGGAATGGCACCACGGCGTAACTGTTGGTGGTAATCACGTTGGCGCCACTGGCGATATAAGCGGCGTGTACCGCCTCGACCGCTTGCGGCGCCTCGCTCAACGCCAGCGCCGACCACTCCGGCTGACGAAATGGCGCACCGGCGCGCTGCAACTCACGGCCCATGCCGCCATCGAGAATAATCGTGCTTGCTGCGCCCATATGCTTTTCACTCATATGCTTATGAAAATAACTCACTATCAGAGTCGTTCTTATAACTATTTAATACGCACCATCCGGTTAATAACAACCTCTTTTTTTCTCAGGGATCGACTGTGAAATTTCAACCACTACTGGCCCTGAGCCTGACCATTCTGGCCGCCTCCACGCAAGCCTTGGGTGGCACTACGCTGGACCGCATCGAGCAAAAGAAGGAACTGGTCGGCGTGCTGATGGAAAGCTATCCACCGTTCTCGTTTCTCAATGAGCAGAACCAACTCGATGGCTTCGACGTGGATGTCGCCAAAGCCGTAGCCGATAAATTGGGCGTCAAGTTGCGCCTCGAAACGCCATCGTGGGACGTCATTGCCGCCGGCCGCTGGAGCGGACGCTACGATATCTGCATCTGCTCGATGACGCCGAGCAAGGCCCGCGCCGAAGTGTTCGATTTCCCGGTCGATTACTACGCTTCGCCGGCCGTGATCGTGGTCAACGCCAAGGATGAGCGGATCCACGACGCCAAGGATCTGAGTGGCAAAAAAGTCGGCCTCACCAGCGCGTCCAGTTACGAAAGCTATCTGAACAAGAACCTGGTGATCGAAGGCGCCGAAGACACGCAGTTGCAGTACCCGTTCGAGGATGTGCAGATCGCGCCGTACGACACCGACAACGTCGCCTTTCAGGATCTGGGGCTGGGCCCGGGCGTGCGCCTGGATGCAATCCTCACCAACCTCGTCACCGCACAGCCGCGTCTTGATCAAGACAAACGCTTCAAACTGGCCGGCGCGCCGCTGTATTCGGAGCCAAACTCGGTGGCCATCGAAAAGGGTGACGCGCAATGGGATGCCAAAGTGCGCGAGGTATTCGCGCAACTGAAACAGGACGGCACCCTGAGCAAGCTGTCGCAAAAATGGATCGGCGCTGACATCAGCCAATGACTTCTTTCCCGACACCTCCACAGCCACCGCAACCGGTGGCTGAATCACGCTTGCAACGACTGTTCGGTTTTCGCACGCGGCTGTACCTGACCTGGGCAGCGTTGTTCTGCCTGTTCGCCGGGTTCTTCCTGAGCTTCGATCTGAAGTTCTCGATCATCCTCGACAAACTGCCCAATCTGCTCGGCTTGCACTTGGCGCCCAATGGCTTCTTGCAGGGTGCGGCGCTGACGCTTTTCCTCTGTGTGTGTTCGATCGTCGCCTCGTCATTGCTGGGCTTCATCACGGCACTGGCACGCCTGTCGAAAAGCGCCGTGGCGTTCGGCATCGCCAGTTTTTACACCTCGTTCTTTCGCGGTACGCCACTGCTTATCCAGATCCTGCTGATTTACCTGGGCTTGCCGCAACTGGGCATCGTGCCTGGCGCCATCGTCGCAGGCATCATTGCCCTGTCGTTGAACTACGGCGCCTATCTCAGTGAAATCTTTCGCGCCGGCATCCTCGGCGTCGACCACGGCCAGCGCGAAGCTTCGCTGGCCTTGGGAATGCGCGAGACAGTGATTTTCTGGCGCATCACCTTGCCGCAAGCCATGCGCACGATCATCCCGCCCACCACCAACCAGTTCATCTCGATGCTCAAAGACTCGTCGCTGATTTCGGTGATGGGGGTCTGGGAAGTGATGTTTCTCGCCCAGTCCTATGGACGCTCAAGCTACCGCTACATCGAAATGCTGACGACGGCGGCGATCATTTATTGGTTGATGTCAATTGGGCTGGAGTTGATTCAGGCGCGGATGGAGCGGCATTACGGCAAGGCTTACGTGCGGCGTAGCTAGGGTGATCGACACCTTGCGGGCAGCGTCGGGTTTTAATTGATCTCTCGGCGAACCCGCACGACGCCCATTTTCAGACCAAACGGACGAAACACCGCATTCAACGATTTAAGTGTCTGATTGCCCTCGCCGTGTTCGATATGTACCAGTGTGCGCACCGATATTTTGCACATCTTGGCGAACTGGGTCTGATGCAGACCGGTCACTTCCACGCGCAAACGGCGAACGGCTTCACCGATCTCCAGCGTCCCTTGGGCCAGCGCCTCTTGAATGCTTTCGATGAGCACCGTGCGCTCGGCTACCGTCATGCTCATTGCAGGTCCCACTCTTTCAAGCGTTGCTCCAGATTTTTCAGATGAACGCCCGGGTGGTTCATTGTTCTGTCGGGCAAACCACTGGCCGTCAGTATGTCGGGCAGCGCCGCCAGACGTTGGACATCTTCGCGCAATCGTTCGAAAAGAGCTGACGCCTCACACAGCGTTGCCAATGGGTCATCCGGTTCAGCAATGTCCGCCAATGCGCAGCACACTCCACGCCAATCGACGTCTCCCGCTCTCTCCAGTTCTCTTGGCCATTTGGTCGTACGGGTCACGCCCTCGTCATCCATGACCATAGGCGCCAGGTCATAAATCGGCGCCAGGCGAAAGTTGTTTGCCTGACGAATGATCGCGGTGTTACGACCATGGTTATCCGAGTTACCAAGGATCTTGTTGATCAGGTCCCGGCGTAAGTAGTCCGTCACAAGAGCGGGTATCTGACTGGCCTGCCCTGCTTTGCGCCAGAGCCCGGCGAGCATGCGGATGACCTCCATATGGTTCATCGCACTTCCCGGCGTCGTCACTTGAGCCAACGAGTAAATCGATTCGACAGCCAAGCGGCTTACCTCGCCATCGCTCACCTTGCGATCAAAACGCTGCATCCACAAACTTGGTTTGTTCGCTTCTTCCAGTGCCACGCCTTCGCCCGCGACCGTTTCGATGCCGAGTTTCTGGAGTGCCTTGTAGTAATGGAATTCGCTTCGCAGGATGTCTTGATCGGTCAGACTCCCTTTACTCCTGGAAAACTTCACGAACCAGTGCTGCCGAACTTCTCCGTCGTTTAGTACCGCATCTGGGTATAAAAGACCGTCCTTGTTTTCGGCCAACAGCAGCTTCGGTGCTTCCCCCCCCGCGCCGGTAGCGCCACCAATCGCCGCGCCCAGTTCGTAGGCGTATTCAAGAAAGCGGTTGTCACGGTGGATGACATCTTCACGCTTGAATCCGATTGGCTTACGCTCATCGACCACCTCGGCCGACTCTTTTATGCGCATATTGCCGATGGGGGCTGGCGTGCTGCGACCGAGCAGATATAAATCAGCGCTGATGTTCGCCGGTTTTTCTTGACCTAGACGCGCAAGCAAAAAGCGTTTGGCTGCCCCTGCTGGGGCAATGTCGTGCACAAAGGCCGGCGTTTTGGAACGGCGACCGTCCCAATCCAATGGATACAATGCACTCACGGCCCTGGAAAACGGGGAGCCTATGGCTTCAATATTTTCAGCAAGGTAGGCCGTCTCGTAACCAAAACTACAGCGACTCTCGAAACCCTTTTCAGGATCGTCGAAGCTCAGAGTCATCGCGTCTTGCCATTTACCCGCCGTGAATATTTGTAAGGTCAGGTCGTACATGCTTTTCCACCTGCATTTAAATGCATTTCAACAGGTCTTTCTTGGGTGCTGGATGCAATATAGTGCATCTCAAGCCTGACAGAACGCGTTAATCTGCAAAAAAATGCAGATCGGAGCCAATCATCCATATTCGAATGCAAAACAATGCACCTGACAATCTGGATAACGGAATGAGCATGACGCCGCGCATTGTCGCTGACTGGAAACACACCTACGGCGATGTCAGCAGTCCACGCGGCAAGCGTTCATGACCGGCAGCCACAGTCGCAATCACGGGCTGATCGGGCGGTGGCAAATGAGTTTTTGAGATTGAACAGCTGGCGGGGTCTTGATTCGTTGTAGGAAAAGGGGCCGCTGCGGCCGAGTAAAAACCTTGGTTACGGATCCCGTGATCATTTTCTTCAAAATGAAACGATGTCGCCTGCAAGTGCGCGAGAAGCAGCCGACATCGGTTTTTGGAGTGCATCAATAGAGTTGGGTCTTCTCCCAAAGAAAGGCTCTATTCGATGCCCGCTCAACACACGTACCAAGCAAAAAAAATCGCCCTGGCGATCGCGTTAACGCTGGGATGCTCCCCCTTCGCTTACGCTGAACTCCCCCCTAAACCCTTACCCAACGCGGATAGACTGATCGGGATACTCGACACCTTTATCAGTGATCCTGACACCGTCAAACACCCTCCCACCAAATCAAAGGTCAGCGCCACCGACGGTATTTCCCTGCGGTTCGATGATCGCAACGACCTTATTACCGTGGGCAGCCGGGGCAGCTTTGCCGGACTGGTCGATGGCGGGGGTGGCGTCAATGTCCTGCAACTCGATGCTGCCAAGGGAACGCTGGGGAAAACCATCAACTTCGCTGGGCTGGAGGTCAAGCAAGGCGCCTGGCGTCGAAATGGCGACGGCGATTTCAATGTTGGCGTCCTGGTCAGGCCGAAAGCTTTACTGACCAATGAGGGGAACATTTTGGGGGATGCGGTAGCCGGAGGCATCCTGATCAACGCAGGTTCGATTGTCGGCAATGCCACCGTCCTGAGTGGCGGCGATCTCACCAATCAGGGACTGATCGGAGGAGACGTCACTGTTCAGGAAAACGGCCAATATGCGGGTTGGGGGACGCTGAATGATCTGAACGTCCACGGTCATCTTTCGGTCGATGAGGTTTACCGCGCGCCAACGCTTGCGGGAGACCTGAACCTGGCCAGGACAGCCGTGCTTTCATATGCCGTTGATGCTGACGGTGACAGCCCGACGATCGTGGTCGGCGGCACTGCACGGCTTGGCGATGCAACCCTGAAGCTGGTCACTGCCGGTGATTACCCGCGTAGCTTCCGACACACCATCCTCACCGCTGCGTCCATCGAAGGTCGCTTCGCCAACATCGAAAACAAACTGGCCTTCATGACGCCAGCGTTGCATTACGAGGAGAAAAAAGTCGGGCTGACTTATTTCCGTAACGAGGCAGACATTGAGAGCGTGGCTACGACTGACAATGGTCGTGCGATTGCCAACAGTATTGAAGAGCCACAAGCCGCCCCGGCATCCGCAGCACCAGCACCAGCACCAGCACCATTGACTGCATCAGCAGCACCATTGACTGCATCAGCAGCACCATTGACTGCATCAGCAGCTGAATTGACTGCATCAGTAGCTGAATCGATTGCAACTACGCCGCCAGCGCCCCCGGCAATGCCGGACGAAACCGTTGCTGCGCGCGCCAACGGCACTACCGGGCAGCCAGCCCCTCAACCAGAAAAACCTCTAAACGCAGCAGTCGCCGCGTTGTTGACCAGCGACAAATCCACCGCCCCCCTCGCCATCGAACAACTCGCCGCCGGCAGCAACGCCAACCTCGCCAAAGCCACCCTGAGCAGCATCACTCCGGTGAGCGCGAGCATGCTTTCGGCCATGCAGCAATTGAATAGCCGTTACGGTTCGGCCTACCGGTCCGGCAACTCGCCGCGTCAGGCCGCCGGCGCTGCCGAATCCGGGCGGGTATGGATTCAGGCACTCGGTCACGGCGGCAGGGTCGACCGCGAGTTCGACAGCACGCTCAAACACGCCACCCATGGCCTGGTCATGGGGGCCGACTGGCGGCTCAACGAGCAATGGCATGTCGGCCTGCTCGGCGGTCAATCGCAGACCAGACTCGACGCCCGCCAATATGACGGTGCTCTAGACAGCTGGCACCTCGGCGCCTACGCCGTGCGCCAGGACGGCCCCGTGTCGCTGCGCCTCGGTGCGACCTACGCCAGTCATGACGGTGACAGCAAACGCCGCTTAGCCTTCAACGGCTTCAGCGATCGCCTCAAGGGCAATTACGACGCCAACACCCAGCAAGCCTTTGCCGAACTGGCGCTCAACGTTGGCCGGCATAACGCGACGCTCGAGCCGTTCGCCAGCCTCGGCTATCAGCGCTATCAACGCGACAGCTACCGTGAAAAAGGCGGGGATGCGGCGCTGAAAGTCTTTGGGCAAACCCGTGACAACCTCAGTAGTACATTTGGCCTGCGCACAGCGAAAATCAATCGACTGGACAACGGCATGACGTTGACACCGCGATTCAGTGCCGGCTGGAAACACACCTTTGGCGAGATTGAAAACGAGACCCGCCAGCAATTGGTCAAGGGTGGCAAACGCTTTGAAATTGCCGGTGCGGCGCTGGATCGCAACAGCCTGTCCGTGGACGCCGGCCTTGACCTCGGGCTTTCCGCCAATCACACGGTCGGTGTGGGTCTCACCGCTGAAATGGCCACTGACAGCCGGACTCACGGCGTGATGGGCCAATGGCGCATGGCGTTCTGACGGCCTGAACATTTCCCCTGTAGGAGTGAGCCTGCTCGCAATGGCGGCGTATCAGGCTCACTAAATTTGACTGATCTAGCGCCATCGCGAGCAGGCTCACTCCTACAAGGAATGTGTGTAAATCAGACCGATCGCAGGCAAAAAAAGGGGAGCACATGCCCCCCCGAGGTTTAAAGCGTTGGATCGCGGCGGTTATTTCAGCCTTCGATCTCGATCAGGATTTCACCCGGATTCACCCGATCGCCCTTGGCCACATGAATCGCGGTGACCTTGCCGGCAACTGCGGCCTGGACTTCGGTTTCCATCTTCATCGCTTCGGTGATCAGCACAGCCTGGCCCGCCTTGACGGTGTCGCCCTCCTTGACCAGCACATCGACGATGTTGCCCGGCATGGTGGTGCTGACGTGGCCCGGTGCCGACGCTTGCTTACGCTTGCTGCTACCGCCGCTGACGAATTCGTTGAGCGGTTCAAACACCACTTCTTCCGGCATGCCATCGATGGACAGGTAGAAATGACGCTTGCCTTCGGCCTTGACGCCGACACCGGTAATGTCGACGCGGTAGGTCTCGCCGTGGACGTCGATGACGAACTCGGTCGGTACGCCTTCGCCGCCCGCCGAAGCAACGCTGCCAGCCTCCGGAATCGGCAGCAGCACTTCTGGCGTCAGGGTGCCAGCGGCACGCTCTTCGAGGAATTTGCGACCGATGTCCGGAAACATGGCGAAGGTCAGCACGTCTTCTTCGGATTTCGCCAGTGCACCGATGTCGGCCCGCAGCTTGGTCATTTCCGGCTTGAGCAGATCGGCCGGACGCACGTCGATGACTTCTTCGCTGCCAATGGCCTGACGACGCAGTTTCTCGTTGACCACGCCCGGTGCCTTGCCGTAGCCGCCCTGCAGGTAGAGCTTCACTTCGTTGGTGATGGTCTTGTAGCGCTCGCCGGCCAGCACGTTGAAGAACGCCTGGGTGCCGACGATCTGCGAGGTCGGAGTTACCAGCGGCGGAAAGCCGAGGTCTTCACGCACCCGCGGGATTTCCGCCAGCACTTCGGCCATGCGATTGAGAGCACCCTGCTCCTTCAATTGGTTGGCGAGGTTGGAGATCATCCCGCCCGGCACCTGGTTGACTTGCACACGGGTGTCGACGGCGGTGAATTCGCTTTCGAACTGATGGTATTTCTTGCGCACGGCGTAGAAGTACAAGCCGATCTCTTGCAGCAGTTCAAGGTTCAGCCCGGTGTCGTACTCGGTGCCTTTGAGCGCCGCGACCATCGACTCGGTGCCCGGGTGGCTGGTGCCAGAGGCGAAACTGGAGATCGCGGTGTCGATGTGATCGGCGCCATTTTCGATCGCCTTGAGCTGGCACATGGTCGCCAGACCTGCGGTGTCGTGCGAGTGGATAAACACCGGCAGCGATTGCTCGGCCTTCAACGCGCGAACCAGTTCGCCAGTGGCATACGGGGTCAGCAGACCGGCCATGTCCTTGATCGCCACCGAGTCGCAACCCATGGCTTCCATCTGCTTGGCCTGAGTGACGAACGCATCGATGGTGTGCACCGGGCTGGTGGTGTAAGCGATGGTGCCTTGCGCATGTTTGCCAGCAGCTTTCACCGCTTCGATGGCCACACGCAGGTTACGCACGTCGTTCATCGCGTCGAAGATACGGAACACGTCGATGCCATTCACCGCAGCCTTGGCGACGAACGCCTTGACCACGTCGTCGCTGTAGTGGCGGTAGCCGAGCAGATTCTGCCCGCGCAGAAGCATTTGCAGGCGCGTGTTAGGCAGCGCCGCACGCAGTTGGCGCAGGCGCTCCCACGGGTCTTCTTTCAGAAAGCGCACACAGGCGTCGAACGTCGCCCCGCCCCAGCATTCCAGCGACCAGTAGCCGACTTTGTCGAGCTTGTCGCAGATCGGCAGCATGTCTTCGGTGCGCATGCGGGTGGCGAGCAGCGATTGGTGAGCGTCGCGCAGGATGGTGTCGGTAACGAAGATCTTCTTGCTCATTGTTGTATTCCTCACAGGCCTGCGTGGGCGGCGATGGCGGCGGCGATGGCCAGGGCCAGCTCTTCGGGTTTGCGCTTGATCGAGTAGTTGGTCAGTTCCGGGTGGCTTTCAACGAAGCTGGTATTGAACTGGCCGCTTCGGAATTCCGGGTTGCGCAGGATTTCCTGGTAATAGGCAGCAGTGGTTTTCACCCCTTGCAGGCGCATGTCGTCCAGCGCACGCAGGCCACGGTCCAACGCCTCTTCCCAGGTCAGTGCCCAGACCACCAGCTTCAGGCACATCGAGTCGTAGAACGGCGGAATGGTGTAGCCGGTGTAGATCGCCGTGTCGGTGCGCACGCCCGGCCCACCGGGGGCGTAATAACGGGTGATCTTGCCGAAGCTCGGCAGGAAATTGTTTTTCGGGTCTTCGGCGTTGATGCGGAACTGCAAGGCGAAACCGCGGTGCTGGATATCTTCCTGCTTCACCGACAGCGGCAGGCCGGAGGCGATGCGGATCTGTTCGCGAACGATGTCGATCCCGGTGATTTCCTCGGTAATGGTGTGCTCCACCTGAACCCGGGTGTTCATCTCCATGAAATACACCTCGCCCTCGGCGAGCAAGAACTCCACGGTGCCGGCGTTCTCGTAACCCACCGCCTTGGCCGCACGCACCGACAGGTCGCCGATGTAGGCGCGCTGTTCCGGGGTCAGTTGCGGGCTCGGGGCGATTTCGATGAGTTTCTGATTGCGGCGCTGAATCGAACAGTCACGCTCGAACAGGTGCACGACGTTGCCGAAGCTGTCGCCGAGGATCTGCGCTTCGATGTGCTTGGGATTGACGATGCATTTTTCCAGGAACACTTCGGCCGAACCGAAGGCCTTGGTCGCTTCGGAAATCACCCGAGGGAAATTCTGTTCCAGTTCTTCGCGGCTGTTGCAGCGACGAATACCACGACCGCCACCACCGGAGGTGGCCTTGAGCATCACCGGGTAACCGATGCGGTCGCCCTCAGCCAAAGCCTCTTCGATATCGGCAACGTTGCCTTCGGTGCCCGGCGTCACCGGCACACCGGCCTTGATCATGCTGCGGCGCGCTTCGGTCTTGTCGCCCATGCGGCGAATGACTTCAGCCGACGGGCCAATGAATTTAATCCCGCGCTCGGCGCAGATGTCGGCCAGCTCGGCGTTTTCCGAGAGGAAACCGTAACCGGGGTGCAGCGCATCGCAGCCGGTTTCCACCGCCAGGTTCACCAGCTTGCGCGGGTTCAGGTAACCGGCCAGTGGCTCGGCACCGATGCTGTGCGCTTCGTCCGCACGCTTCACATGCAGCGCATGCCGGTCGGCGTCGGAAAAAATCGCAACCGAGCGAATGCCCATTTCGGCGCAGGCTCGTACGATTCGTACGGCAATCTCACCACGGTTGGCGATCAGGATCTTTGTTATCACTTGGAGGTTCCCTTGAGCCGGTGGCACCACGACCTGCTAGACCCAGGTCGACGCGTGACCAAATGTTTCAATTTAGTCGCAGGTCCACACTAGCGCTCACAAGGGATTAACAAAAATGAATAAAAATTGGGTCAGGCATAAGTAAAGACTTATAGTTAAGCGATCAGCCTGCCGTCAGAGCCTATAAAAATGCGTAAGTCCTTGATGCGTATGACATTGCGCCAATTGCAGATTTTCAACGAAGTGTGTGATTTACGCTCCTACAGCCGCGCAGCTGACGAAATGTCTCTCACACAACCGGCCGTCAGCCTACAGATTCGTCAGCTCGAAGAGCTGATCGGCCAGCCCTTATTCGATTATGTCGGCAAAAAACTCTACATGACCGAGGCCGCCGAGGCTCTTCAACGCGCCAGCCGGGACATTTTCGGACGCCTGGAAAACCTCGATATGCAGCTGTCGGACATGCAGGGCTCGCTGCAAGGCCAACTGAAGCTCGCAGTGGAGTCCAGCGCCAAATACTTCGTGCCGCACCTGTTTGCCGCGTTCAAGCGTCAGCACCCGGAAGTGAATCTGCAACTGACCGTAGTCAACCGTGGCCAAGTGATCAGGCGACTTTCGGACAACCGCGACGATCTGGTAATCATGTCGATGGTGCCGCAGGACATGGGCCTGGAATTCCTGCCGTTTCTCAACAATCCGATTGTTGCCGTGGCGCGCCCGGATCACCCGCTGGCACACATGGGCCCGCTGCGGTTGCAGGATCTGGAACCCTACACGCTGCTGATCCGCGAACCCGGTTCGGGCACACGACTGGCTTGCGAAGAGTACTTCAAAGAGAAACGCGTGCACTTCACCCAGACTCAGGAAGTCGCCTCGGCCGAAGCTCAGCGTGAATGCGTGCTGGCGGGTCTGGGCCTGGCGCTGTTGACGCGCCATGCCCTGAACCTGGAGCTGGCGACCGGCGGACTCGTCGAGCTGCCAGTCGAAGAACTGCCGCTGTTCCGTAGCTGGTGCCTGGTGCAAGCCAAAGCCAAACGCTTGTCACCGGTGGCGCACGCCTTCCTGGCGTTTATCCGCAGTGAACGGGTACAGATCAGCGCGCTGGTTGAGCGCTTCGACGGGAAACTGCGGGAGCAGCCTGCCAGTGGTTGATCTCGGGAAAATCGCCGATTTCGGCCTGAAGCTGGCGCAGTTCGAAGCGATCTTCGATAGCGCGGCGAAACTCCATGCGGCGCTGGTCTTCCTGCTGACGACGGGTTTTCGCGGCGCTGTTGCGTTCTTCGTAGGGCTGAGCCATTTCGATTCTCCCAAGGCGAGTACGGGAGTTTCACGATAGGCAGGACGGATGACGGTTTGGCTGCGCGGGGATGACAATGCGGTGAAACTTGCGAAGGGTTTGGTGTTTATGAGGACGCCTTCGCGAGCAGGCTCGCTGCCACAGCAGATCGTCTGTGAGCACAAATTCTGTGTCTTACCGAGATCAAATGTGGGAGCGAGCCTGCTCGCGGTCAAGGTCGGAACGACCTTGGATGACTTCAGTCATCCAGCGCTTTCACGGCTTTCGGCGACAAGCGCAAGCTACGCAAACTGCGCTTGACGCTCTTCAGGTGATTGACCAGGCTCGGCCCACGCGCCATCGCCACGCCCATCGCCAGCACATCGATCACCACCAGATGCGCGATACGCGAAGTCAGCGGCGTGTAAATTTCGGTGTCTTCGTGCACATCGATTGCCAGATTGACGGTCGACAGTTCGGCCAGCGGCGTCTGGCTCGGGCACAGGGTAATCAACGACGCGCCGCTCTCGCGCACCAGGTTGGCGGTGATCAGCAGATCCTTGGAACGCCCGGACTGGGAAATGCAGATCGCCACGTCGGTCGGTTTCAACGTTACCGCCGACATCGCCTGCATATGCGGGTCGGAATACGCCGCAGCGGTCAGCAGCAACCGGAAAAACTTGTGCTGCGCGTCAGCCGCCACCGCGCCCGACGCGCCGAAGCCGTAGAACTCGACCCGTTGCGCCTGCGACATCAGCGTCACTGCACGCTGCAGCTCTACCGGATCGAGCTTCTCGCGAACCTCCATCAAGGTGTGCAACGTGGTGTCGAAAATCTTCAGGCTGTAATCGGCAACCGAGTCGTCTTCATGGATCGCGAACTGGCCGAAGCTGGCGCCGGCGGCCAGGCTTTGCGCCAGTTTGAGTTTGAGATCCTGGAAACCGGAGCAACCGATGGCGCGGCAGAAGCGCACGATGGTCGGCTCGCTGATGCCAACGCTGTGGGCCAGGTCGGCCATGGAACTGTGCATCACCGCCGCCGGGTCAAGCAGCACGTGGTCGGCGACCTTGAGCTCCGACTTGCGTAACAGGTGACGTGACTGGGCGATGTGTTGCAGCAGATTCAAGGGGCTGGACTCTTCTTATGGGCAAGGATGTAGCACGCTTGTAGTTATACTACATGAATTGGCTTTTTGCCTGCTCAATGCGTAACTCCATGTCCCCGTATCAGGCGCGATGGAGCGCATGTAGCCCTTAAAGCGGTTTGTCCTGTTCGCGCAAAAGCCCAGCCAGAGCAGTGGCTTCGACCGGACGGCTGATCAGATAACCTTGCACTTCATCGCAACGCTCGGCGCGTAAAAAATCCAGTTGCTCCTGGCGTTCGACACCTTCAGCCACCACCTTCAGCGACAAGCCATGCGCCATGGCAATAATCGCCCGAGTGATCGCCGCATCCTCACTGCCCTGCCCCAGACCGCGAATGAACGCCTGATCAATCTTCACGTAATCCACCGGAATGCGCTTGAGGTAGCTCAGCGACGAATACCCGGTGCCAAAGTCATCAATGGCCAGTTTCACTCCCAGATCACGCAGTTGCTGGAACGTCGCGATGATGTGCTCGACGCTGTCGAGCAACTGGCTCTCGGTCAGTTCCAGTTCGAGATAGTGCGGCGTCAGACCGGTTTCCTCCAGCACCTGACGCACCAGGCTGACCAGTTTGCCCTGACGCAATTGATGCACCGACAGGTTCACCGAAACACGGATCGGCTCAAGCCCCTGACGCTGCCACTCACAGGCCTGCCAGCACGCCTGACGCAGGACGAATTCGCCGATCGGTCCGATCAAACCGGTTTCCTCGGCCAGCCCGATAAAATCCCCCGGCGGCACCCGGCCCATGGTCGGGTGATCCCAACGCACCAACGCCTCTGCCGCATTCAAACGCCCGTTTAGCAGGCACAGCTTCGGTTGATAGAACACTTTCAGCTGCTTGTCTTCGATAGCTTTGCGCAACTGGTTTTCCAGCTGCAAACGCTCAAGGGTGCTGGCCTGCAGGCTATCGGTGTAGAACTGGAAGTTGTTGCCGCCCAGGTGCTTGGCGTGTTGCATGGCCATGTTCGACTGGCTGACCAGTGCGGAGATTTCCCGGGCATTGTCCGGCAGCATGCTGATGCCCATCGAGGCGCTGACCACCAGCTCATGTCCTTCGACCGTCAGTGGCAGCCGCAGCTTGCTCGACAGGCGCGTGGCGACCCGGGCCAGACTCGACAGGTTGCCGTAGGCATCGAACAGCACGGCAAACTCGTCGCCAGACAGGCGGGCAATGGTGTCCGCTTCCGGCAAGGCGTTGACCAAACGCCGCGCCATTTTCTGTAGCAACTGGTCAGCAATCTCATGGCCGAGACTGTCGTTGAGCAATTTGAAACGATCCAGATTGATGTGCAGCAACGCCAGACTGCGCCGGCCCTGACGCGAACGCTGATGCGCTTCATGCAAACGCTCGCGGAACAGTGAGCGGTTGGCCAACCCGGTGAGCTCGTCGTAATGGGTCAAGTAACGCATGCGCTCTTCGGATTCACGGCGAGCCGACAGATCGGCGAAGAAGCCGACGATATGACTGACATTTCCCCGACTATCGCGCACCGCATTCAGCTGCAGCCACTGCGGATACAGCTCGCCGTTCTTACGAGTCTCCACCAGCTCGCCTTGCCAACTGCCGTGTTGCTCCAAGGCATGCCGGATCGCCACGTAATGGCGGCGAGCATCGCGGCTGCAGGGTAATTCGACGACGTTGCGCCCGAGCATGTCTTCGATGTCGTAACCGGTGACGCGGCTGAACGCTTGATTGATCGCGATCAGCGCATAGTTCGGGTCGAGAATGACGATGCCTTCGCTGGCCGCTTCGAATACGGTCGCCGCCAGGCGCTGCTGCTCTTCAAGGCTTTTGCTGGCACTGATGTCGCGGCGGGTGCCGACCATGCGGATCACTCGGCCGCTGTCGCTGCGCTCTACGGCGCGGCCACGGTCTTCGATCCAGACCCAATGGCCATCGCCGTGACGCACGCGGTATTCGATCTGATAGTCCTCGGTGCGCCCCTTCAAATGCTCGATCAACGCATATTTCAGCGTCGGCACATCGTCGGGATGCAGACGTGGCTTGAGGTCGCGCAGGATCGCCGTAACGTATTCCGGAGCAAGGCCGAACAGCTCCTGAATCTGCGTGTGGTGAACCTCGTCGGTTTGCAGGTTCCAGTCCCACAGACCCAGCTCACTGGCCTTCAACGCCAGCGCCAGCCGCGCCTCGCTTTTACTCAGGGCCTGATTGGCCACGTCCAGCTCAAGGCTGCGCTGGGCGACGCGGCCCTCAAGTTCAACTTGAGCTTCGCGCAGCTTCCCTTCAGCACAGCGGCGCTGGTCGATTTCCTGGGCCAACTCCTGATTGAGTTGTTCGCTGCGCGACTGCGCCTGTTGCAGGTGTTCGATCAAATGCTGATTCTGGAAGCGCCGCAGCAAGCCGCGATCGATCAGCCGATTGACCTGCCACGCCACCACACTCAGCGAGCCGAGCAGGATCAGGCCGAGCCAGCCCCAGCCGCGCGCCTGCTCGTCACCGCCCCAGAACAGATAACCGATCGCCGGCAATAGACAGGGCAAGGTAAACGACAGAAACGCCGGCAGGCTCACCGCATAAGCAACGCTGGCCGAGAGGGTTGCGGCGCCGATCAGGCCGAATACCCAGGCCTGCTGAATGAAGTTGTCGGCAGGCACCAGGGCAATGCCGGCGCCGGCCAGGGTCAGGCCGGTCAGGGTCGAGCCAAGCAGAAACATCCGCCGCCAGATCGGTTGCGCCTGACGATCAGGAATTGCCGAGTCGAACGCCGCCACCTGAATCACCCGCAACGCCACCAGCGACAGCAACCACACCAACCAGACGCTGACCACGAAGTAGCGCTGCGGGCTCCAGAGCAAAGCGGCGCAGACCAGACCATTGATCAACATGAACAGTGTGGGCAACAACGAGCCCTGATACAGCAGACGCGTGCGCTCGACCGCCATCTCGACGGCATAGTGCTTGCGGATAACCCGGGGTTCCACGGAGGGGCCCGACAGTTCGGAGCTGAGGGTCATGGGCAACGTTCTTGTTCTTATAAGGAGGGCGTGCGCCCGAAACGTGGACGGAGCATACACAAGCCGATCCCGTTGCCAAACTGCCCCACATCATAATTTCAGCGAAACTGTTCCACCCTTTGCCGCCGTTCAAACCCTTGAAGCGCGGCGGGCCGATGCCTGTAGCCAGTGACCGACCGGTCGTCATCGACGGGAGTTTCATCGGCTAATGCAAAGCTCGGTTTGCCCGGGCCTGCGGCGCACCCTAGAATGCCCCGATGCGCGATGATCTCTCCCTTCTGCTGAACTCCCTCAACGATGCCCAACGCCAGGCCGTAGCAGCCCCCGTTGGCCGTCAGTTGGTCCTGGCCGGTGCTGGCTCCGGTAAAACCCGAGTGCTGGTGCACCGTATCGCCTGGTTGATCCAGGTCGAAAACGCCTCGCCCCACTCCATTCTGTCGGTGACCTTCACCAACAAGGCCGCTGCCGAGATGCGTCACCGCATCGAGCAGTTGCTGGGGATCAACCCGGCCGGCATGTGGGTCGGCACCTTCCACGGCCTGGCGCACCGCTTGCTGCGGGCGCACTGGCAGGAAGCGGGCCTGAGCCAGACCTTCCAGATTCTCGACAGCGATGACCAGCAACGCCTGGTCAAGCGAGTGATCCGCGAACTGGGCCTCGACGAGCAACGCTGGCCGGCGCGTCAGGCGCAATGGTTCATCAATGGCCAGAAAGACGAAGGCCTGCGCCCGCAACACATT
Organism: Pseudomonas sp. IT-347P; assembly: GCF_949768005.1. Lineage (NCBI taxonomy): Bacteria > Pseudomonadati > Pseudomonadota > Gammaproteobacteria > Pseudomonadales > Pseudomonadaceae > Pseudomonas > Pseudomonas sp. IT-347P. Next base: position 156,818 of record NZ_CATKPQ010000033.1, on the reverse strand, counting down.
CAGGCCAGCGGCGATCTGTACCTGGCGACCATGCGCGGCATTTACGAAGCCTACGAGGCGGCGTGCCAGCGTGCCGGCGTCATCGATTTCTCCGAATTACTCCTGCGTGCCCTTGACCTGTGGCGCGATCACCCGGGCCTGCTGGCGCATTATCAAAAACGCTTCCGGCACATTCTGGTGGACGAGTTCCAGGACACCAACGCCGTGCAGTACGCCTGGTTGCGCCTGCTCGGCAAGGGTGGCGACAGCCTGATGGTGGTCGGCGACGACGACCAGTCGATTTACGGCTGGCGTGGCGCGAAGATCGAGAACATTCATCAGTACTCGTCCGACTTCCCGGATTCGGTGACCATTCGTCTGGAGCAGAACTATCGCTCCACCGCCGGCATCCTCAAGGCGGCCAACGCCCTGATCGCCAACAACACCGGGCGTCTGGGCAAAGAGCTATGGACCGACGGCGGTGACGGCGAAGCCATCAATCTGTACGCCGCGTTCAACGAACACGATGAAGCACGCTACGTTGTCGAAACCATCGAAAGTGCGCTGAAAACCGGCCTCGCTCGCAGCGATATCGCGATTCTGTACCGCTCCAACGCCCAATCGCGCGTTCTCGAAGAAGCTTTACTGCGCGAACGCATTCCGTATCGCATCTACGGTGGTCAACGCTTCTTCGAGCGTGCCGAAATCAAGAACGCCATGGCCTACCTGCGTTTGCTCGAAGGACGTGGCAACGATGCGGCGCTGGAGCGGGTCATCAACGTTCCAGCCCGTGGCATCGGTGAAAAAACTGTCGAGGCCATTCGCGAGCACGCCCGTCACAGCGATGTGTCGATGTGGGAAGCGATGCGCCAACTGGTCGCCAACAAAGGCCTGACCGGTCGCGCAGCCAGTGCCCTCGGTGCCTTTATCGAGCTGATCGAGAACCTCGCCGCCAAATGCGCCGAGATGCCGCTGCACCTGATGACGCAAACCGTGATCGAGCAGTCCGGCCTGATCGCTTATCACGAGGCGGAAAAAGGCGAGAAAGGCCAGGCCCGGGTGGAAAACCTTGAGGAACTGGTCAGCGCCGCACGCAACTTCGAGAACACCGAAGAAGATGAAGAACTGACGCCACTGGCGGCGTTTCTCGGTCATGCGTCGCTGGAGGCCGGCGACACCCAGGCCGACGAGCACGAAGACAGCATTCAGCTGATGACCCTGCACAGCGCCAAAGGCCTGGAATTCCCTTACGTGTTCCTCGTGGGCATGGAAGAAGGCCTGTTCCCGCACAAGATGAGCCTGGAAGAACCGGGTCGTCTCGAAGAAGAGCGGCGTCTGGCCTATGTGGGCATTACCCGGGCGATGCAGAATCTGGTGATGACCTATGCCGAAACCCGACGCCTGTACGGCAGCGAAACCTACAACAAGGTTTCGCGTTTCGTACGCGAAGTACCGAAAGGGCTGATTCAGGAAGTGCGTTTGTCGAACAGCGTCAGCCGACCGTTCGGCGGTAATCAGTCGATGAGCGGCAGCAACCTGTTCAGCGGCAGCGAAATCCCGGAAACGGGTTTCAGCCTCGGTCAGGCGGTGCGCCACTCGATCTTTGGCGAAGGGGTGATCCTCAATTTCGAAGGTTCCGGCGCCCAGGCCCGAGTACAGGTGAACTTCAGCGAAGGCAGCAAGTGGCTGATGCTCGGCTACGCCAAGCTGGAAGCCATCTAGCGACCTGTACTGAACCATGTGGGGGCGAGCCTGCTCGCGAAAGCGGTGTGTCATCAAGCATTCATTTGTCTGACACGACGCCTTCGCAAGCAGGCTCGCTCCCACAGAGTTCGCTGTTCTGAGCCAACAATCCCTCTGAACCTATCTCCTTTTCCTACAGACAAAAGTACATAGGCTGATTGCCTCGCGAAGCTGAACGCGACCTGTCAGGCAAAAGCCCGAAACACTCTCTCGCTAGCCAGTAACACTTCAGCTGTGCAACATGGCGCGCGTGTCTCCACAAACGGGAATACCCTTTATGAAACGTTTTCTTAGCATCGCCATGGCGTTGTGCATCGGCCTGACGATGAGCCTCGACGCCAACGCCAAGCGCTTTGGTGGTGGCAAAAGCGCCGGCGCTGCGCCGACGCACCAGACCAGCCAGATGGCTCCTTCTTCTCCAGGCGTCGGCGGTGCCGCTGCAACCGCTGGTGCTGCCGGTGCCGCAGGCGCTGCCGCCAAGGCCGGCGGTGCTTCGAAATGGCTCGGCCCTCTGGCCGGCATCGCCGCCGGTGGCCTGCTCGCTTCAATGTTCATGGGCGGCGGCTTCCAGGGCATGCAGATCTTCGACATCCTGATCATGGCCGTGATCGCTTTCGTGATCTTCCGCTTCATCGCCGCGCGTCGACGCAAGCAGCAAGAGCAGTTCGCTCCGGCCGGCGCGCCGATGCAGCGTGAAGTGTTCGAGCAGAAGCCAGCTGCCATGGGCTCGATCTTCGGTGGTTCGGCCGCGCCTGCTGCCGCTCGTCCGGTGATCAACGCACCCGCCTGGTTCAACGAGCAGAACTTCCTTGAAGCTGCACGCAGCCACTTCCAGTCGCTGCAACAGCACTGGGACGCCAACGAAATGGACAAGATCGCCGAGTTCGTGACCCCGCAAATGCTTGAGTTCCTCAAGCGTGAGCGTGCGGATCTGGGCGACGGCTTCCAGTCGACCTACATCGACAACCTTCAGGTGCAACTGGACGGCGTCGATGACCGTGCCGACAAGACCATCGCCACCCTGACCTTCAGCGGTGTGTCGAAAACCTCGCGCTTCGACCAGGGCGAAGTGTTCAGCGAAAGCTGGAACATGGAACGTCCGCAGGGTGAAAACCAGCCTTGGCTCGTGGCCGGTATCCGCCAGAACGGCTGATCCCTTCCGGGCGTCACCTGCCGTAATAAAAAACCCCAGCCTCGGCTGGGGTTTTCTATTTCGCGGTTGCATCTATAGCGAGCTACTGTATAAACCGGCCCATATAAACCGCGCCATTCAAGCAAGAGGATCCCGGACGTGGAAGAAATCATCGAACAACTGCGTGAAGCCAACGAACCCGTGCCGGTTCCTTTGGAGTTGCCTGACGAAGATCTGCTGGTCGAAATCGAAGAACAACTGTTCATCGACATTCCATTTGTCTTCAAAGAGTTTCTGCTGACCGTCAGCGATGTGGTTTACGGCAGCCTCGAGCCGGTGACCGTCACCGACCCGCAGTCCCACACCTATTTGCCGGAGGTTGCCGCCAACGCCTGGGATGTCGGTGTTGATCGCAGCCTGATCCCGATCTGTCAGGACGGTGACGACTACTACTGCGTTGAGGAAGATGGCACCGTGGTGCTGTGGCAGGCGGAAGAAGAGCTGATTGCCGAAGAAACCTGGGAATCGGTATGGCACTGGGCGCGGGACGTCTGGCTGGAAAGCTGATCGGCCAGCCGCCCCGGCGGGTCAATGCCCTGACGACTCCTTGTGGTTGTCGAGGGTTTCCAGCAACGCCACCTGCATCCGCGTGTGCACGCGGATGAACCAGCGCCAGAGCAGCGCTGCAACGGCGGCCGCGACCACGGCGATCAGCACCAGCAACTTGTTGGTCGGCAAGATACTGGCCGACAAGGCTGCCAACAGCAGGAAAATCACCAGCAGCGAGAGGATCGGGATCACTTCGGCGATCACCCGGCGCACTCGCTGCGTGTGACGCCCGGCCATCTCCGGCTTCACGCCCATCTCCGCCAGCAGCATCGACAGCGCCTTGAGCTTGCGATAGGCGGCGATCAGGAACGGCAACGACAGCAACAGCGCCCCGCCCCAGATTAACGCCTTCTGCCAGCTCGGATCACTGATCCAGTCCTGTAGCCATAGCGAGATGCGCTCGGCGAAATACGCGCCGGCGAAGAAAATCGCGATCACCAGTGCCAGATTGACTCCGACCTGCAGCAAGATCTTGCGGATGATCGACGCCAGCATCGCGCCCTCGCCTTGCGGCTGGATACTGCGCAGCCACTCACCGTACATGCCCAGCACACGCCCCAAACGCTTGGGCACGGCCGCCGACAGCTTGATCGACAGTGGATCCGCCGCGCGAATCAGATACGGCGTCAGCAACGTGGTAATCACCGACACCGCCACGGCGACCGGATAGAGGAAGTTACTGGTCACCTGCAAGGTCATCCCGAGCGCGGCGATGATGAAGGAAAATTCGCCAATCTGTGACAGGCCCATCCCCACGCGCAGTGAGGTGCGTCCGTCATTGCCGGCGATAAACGCTCCGAGGCCGCAGGACAACATCTTCCCGAGCACAACGGCTACGGTGATCACCGCAATCGGCCATGCGTACTCGAGCAGAATCAGCGGGTCGAGCATCAGCCCGATGGCGACAAAGAAGATCGCGCTGAACAGGTCGCGGACCGGCTCGATCAGCCGCTCGATCTTCAGTAATTGTCGCGACTCGGCCATGATCGCGCCGATCAGGAACGCGCCAAGCACCATGCTGTATTCAAGCTTGACCACCAGCAGGCAGAAGCCGAAACACAACCCCAGCACGGTGATCAGCAGCATTTCGTTGCTTTCGAATCTGGCCACGTAGGCCAGCAGGCGCGGCACCAGCAGAATACCGATGACCAGCGCGACGATCATGAACAGCGATAACTTGCCGACCGTGGAAAACACTTCGCCAGAGCTGACCGTGCCGCTGACGGCAATACTGGAGAGCAGCGCAATGATGCCGATGCCGAGGATGTCTTCGACGATCAGCACACCGAAGATCAACTGCGCGAAGCGCTCGTTCTTCATCTTCAGATCATTGAGGGCTTTGACGATGATGGTGGTCGAGGAGATCGCCAGAATCGCGCCGAGGAACAGCGAGTCCATGGTATTCCAGTCGAACCAGCGGCCGATTTCGTAGCCGATCCAGATCATCAGGACGATTTCGAGGAATGCCGCGATAAACGCCGTGGCACCGACCTTGAACAGCTTGCGCAGGCTGAACTCCAGGCCGAGGCAGAACATCAGGAAAATCACCCCGAGCTCGGCGAGGGTCTTGATGGTTTCTTCATCGTGGATCAGACCGAACGGCGGCGTGTGCGGGCCAATGATGAAACCAGCGACGATGTAACCAAGCACCACCGGCTGCTTGAACCGGTGGAACAACACGGTCACCACACCTGCGACCAACATGATCACTGCCAAGTCCTGAATAAAACTGATGGCATGCATGGCGTGGGCTCCTTGAATGACGAGGCTCGCGCACAGACGTCAGAAATGTCTGAGCGAGCTAGGTAAAAATCCGCTTTTCGTGTGGGAATTGCCCTTGAGGCGGGCTTTTGCAGGGTAACACCGCGACTTCCGCCTGGAAGGCGGTGCAATATATGGAAACAGATCGAATCCGGCGTGACGGCGGCCAGTCGCCCGGCGTCCCGATAACGGTGCTTTTGAAAAGCGACCAGGCACCCGCAGAGGTGCTTCCAGTAACCAGCCTTGATCCGTGAGAACGTTATGGAACCCGGAAACGCCCAGCTGTCGATGACGGTACTGATGACCCCCGACATGGCCAACTTCTCTGGCAATGTTCACGGCGGCACCCTGCTCAAATACCTCGACGAAGTGGCCTACGCCTGCGCGAGCCGTTATGCCGGCCGCTACGTGGTAACCCTGTCGGTGGATCAGGTGATTTTCCGCGAGCCGATCCATGTCGGCGAACTGGTGACCTTCCTCGCGTCGGTCAACTACACCGGCAACACCTCGATGGAAGTCGGCATCAAAGTCGTCACCGAAAACATCCGCGAGCGCTCGGTGCGCCACACCAATAGCTGCTTCTTCACCATGGTGGCGGTGGATGACCAGCGTAAGCCGGCACCGGTGCCGCCGCTGCAACCACAGAACAGCGAAGACAAGCGTCGTTATATGCAGGCGCAGCAACGCCGGCAGATTCGCCAGGAGCTGGAAAAGCGCTATCAGGAGATCAAGGGCGACGCCTGATCAGCCTTTGGATTGATGCTGTTTGGTCTATAGCTTTCGCGAGCAGGCCCGCTCCCACATTGGTTTTGTGTACGCCACAGATCCAATGGGGGAGCGGGCTTGCTCGCGAATGTGGCGACGCGCTCTTACAGACTGATCGCGGTAGCCTCAAACTTCACCCGTGGATGTGCAATCCGGTCCTGCGCCCGCACCAGTTGCAACTCATAACTGGCACACGCCTGAGTCTCCAGCAACACCTCATGCACCGCCGCTGCGGTGAATTCGAACGCCGCCACCAAACTGTCGCCCAGCAGCACCCGCGCCAGAAACAGGCCGGACGTCAGATCGCCCACGCCCACCGGCTGACGCGGAAAAGCCAGCAGCGGACGGCGCAGATGCCAGCTACCTTCGGCTGTCACCAGCAACATTTCAAAACCATCGGCCGGTTTGCCTGGATAGTCCAGATGTTTGACCAGCACCGCTTTCGGCCCACGCGCCAGCAGCGCCCGTGCCATCGCCAGGCAATCGAACAGCGACTGCGGCTTGCGTCCGGAAAAGCTGTCCAGCTCCAACTGGTTCGGGCACATGATGTCCGCCACGGCCGCGGCCTCTTCCAGCAGGAAATCGCTGACCTCGGTCGGCACGCTGCAACCCTTCTCCGGGTGGCCCATCACCGGATCACATAAATACAACGCCTTCGGGTTAACCGATTTGATGCGCTCGACGCCGCTGAGAATCGCCCGCCCCTGCGCCGCGCTGCCGAGGTAACCGGACAGCACCGCATCGCAATTACCCAGCTCGCCAATCGCCGCGATACCTTCGACCAGCTCGGGAATCTGTTGCGGCGCCAGCACCTCACCGGCCCACTGACCGTATTGGGTGTGGTTGGAAAACTGCACGGTGTTGAGCGGCCAGACATTGACCCCGACCCGCTGCATCGGAAAAACCGCGGCGCTGTTGCCAGCGTGGCCGAACACCACGTGGGACTGAATGGCGAGCAGATGAGGCGTACGTTTCATTCGGGTCATTCCGTAAAACGATTGAAATTCAAGCCGCGCAGTATGCGACGAAACGCAGCCTGTACGACAGACCGGCGACGCAGTTAAGCTGACGCTATCTTTTGGAGTTCGATGTTGATGCTGACCCTGGAAAACATCTTCGTGCTGATACTGTTCGCCACTGCCGGCGCCTGGCTGTGGCACAACCACGGCTTGCGCGAACGCGCGCTGGAGCGGGTCAAACAGCATTGCCTGAACGTACGGGTCGAGTTGCTCGACGGCAACGTTGCCCTGAGGAAGATCGGATTCATCAAGGACGCCAACGGTCGCCGACGGCTGGCGCGGGTGTACAACTTCGAGTTCACCGTGACCGGCGAAACCCGCCATAACGGCACCATCACCCAGTTTGGCGCGCACAGTGCGCAGATCGAACTGGCGCCCTACCCGGCACCGTTCGATGACACGCCGCCGGTGGTTGAAGTGCACAAACCACGGGCGGAAGTCATCGAGTTGAGCCAGTGGCGGCAAGAACACACCAAGTGGAAACCGTAAACACTGCCGATGGCTGCGATCTGCTGGTATTAACCTTCACGGCACTCCGACAACGTTCTCTGAAGCACCTCAACATCCTGCGCCTCACTGAAGATCAACTCGATTCGCGAATCTTTTCGCCATTCACTGGCCTGCCAGATCAACGCTGCGTGCTCCAGCGCATTCGCCGACACCCAGCCATCCACGCTGTGGATAACCAGTTTCGCCCTTTTCCAATTGAGCCGCGTTAGCCAATCGGCAATGCGACGCGTGTCGAACGTTTGCCCCGGATGCCAGCGCCATCCGATGCTCCAGCCCCCCTCTTGCGCCTGACTCAGGCAAATCGGCAGCGTCGGGTCGCTCCAGACTGCCGGCATCTGCGCCAATCCTCTGGGCACCACCAGGTTATCCACACCGCTGACCGCTTGCGCCGCCAGCCCCGGTAGCTCGCTCAAGGCGAGTTGCGCCTGCTGCGTCCAGACATGCCGGACCGGCGGAAGCTGACCGGCGATGCTCTGCCGTTCATTTTCATCAAGGTTTTCCGCCTTGTTCAGCAGCAACAATCCCGCACTGGCCAACGCTTGCTGTTGCGCTGCCGGCAGAACCTTTCCCGCGTTGAGCGCTTGAGCATCCAGCACCAGCACACACGGCTGCACCGCCAGCACACCCAGCCACGGCGCCTCATTCAACTGTTTGATCAACTGCGCCGGATGCCCCAGTCCGGACGGTTCGATGAACAGGCGATCCGGTTTCGCCTTGCGCAGCAAACGCCCGAGGCCGATCTGAAACGGCGCGCCGTTGACGCAACACAGGCAGCCGCCGGCTACTTCACCGAGTGCGATACCATCGGCATCGCTCGTCAACAAGGCGGCGTCGAGACCGATCTGGCCGAACTCGTTGATCAGCACCGCCCAACGCTCGCCGTCCGGACGCTGGGCCATGAGTTGGCGAATCAGGCTGGTCTTGCCAGCGCCCAAAGGGCCAGCAATGACATGGGTGGGAATGTTCTGCAACATGGCCGGGAGCTTTCTTGGGAGATTCAAAGATGCGTTGGAGGGGATGGTCGTTGCTGATGGCGCTGCTGTCGAGCGAAGCATGGGCCCAGGCCTGCGTGGTGCACAGTCAGGGCGAGCGGCTCGACGTCAAAGTCTGCCAGCAGAACCGCAATATTCCGGAGAAACTGTTCAACGACGGTTTTTGCCAACCGACGCTGGCCGGGCAGAAAGTCGACGTACAGTACGTCGATCGGTGCCCGAGCGGTGCGTTTGGCGTATGCAGCAACGCGCAAGTCGCCAATATGCCTTATCGCCAGGATATCCACTATTACGGTGTGGCCACGGACGCAGCGTATCTAAAGCCCTATTGCGAAGGCCAGAGCCAGGGTAAGTGGCTGAAGCCTTGAGGCGTCAACCGAGCCAGTCGAGGGTCAGTATCAGACGGCGCTCGCCCACCGCCGGTTGCGGCGAGCGGTGGATCAGGCCGAAGCCTTCATTGCCGTGCCATTTCTCGCCTTTAAACAATGCCACCTCACCGCTGTTGAGTTGCTGGATTTGCAGGTGGGGCTCGGCGTTGGCCTGCCCCATCTGAGTACGATCCATCGCGCCCTCCCTCAACCATTGGCTGCCACCGCCGGCATAGGTCGTAATCAGGCGTACCGGCACGTGATCGACATGGAAGCGTGGGCACATGGCTTTATCGAGGACGCGCAGGCGCAGTCCGATTCGCCGCGCACCCAGCAAGCAGGCGAAGGCGCTGACCAGCCATTTCAGGTCGGCGATAAAGCCCTCGTAGCCTTCAAGATCACGAAAGCCTGATGCCAGGCCAGTGAGATCAGGCTCGGCGTCCTCATCCGGCAACTCGAGGCACAAAGACTGCGCCAAGGGTTCATTGAGCGACAGCAGCAGGTGGGCAAATTCGCTAATGTGCAACGGCAGTTGGCGTTGCCAGACGGCGAGGTTGGTGTCGTCGTCGAGAATGCGCGTCAGCGTTTTTGGGGTCGGGCCTTGGTGCTGATGACGCGTGCGGATTTGCGTTTGTTTGAGGGCAAGCATCAGGCGGCCTCTTCATGCCAAGGGCCGAACGGATCGGGAAGCGAACGCCAACCCTCTACACCGAGGGACATTTCCTCATCGGTGAGCAGGCAGGCGTCCAGTTCGGCTGAGAGCTGTAGGAAATCGATGTTCTGACCGATGAACACCATTTCCTGGCGGCAGTCTCCTACGCTCGGCGTCCAGTTTTCCATGATGGCAGCGGTACTGTCCTGATCTTGCGGCCATTGTTCCTTCGGCACGAAACGCCACCAGCGCCCGGCAAAACCGTGGCGCATCAAACCACCGGCCTGCGACCAACTGCCGGCGTCTGTGGGTTTGCTCGCGAGCCAAAAGAAACCTTTGGAGCGCAGCAATTTACCGTTCAGCCACGGACGGTCAATAAAGCTGAAAAAACGTTGCGGGTGAAAGGGCCGGCGAGCGCGATAGGCGGTGGAGGCGATGCCGTACTCATCGGTTTCCGGCACATGCTCACCGCGCAATTCCTGCAACCATCCCGGTGCCTGTGCAGCTTTCTCGAAGTCAAAGCATCCGGTATTGAGGATCTTTGCCAACGGCACCTCGCCCATCACCATCGGGATGATTTCCGCACGGACGTTGAGACGCTGGAGGATGGCGATCAATTCTTCGCGCTCGCGCTGGCTGATCAAATCGATCTTGCTGATCAACAGCACGTCGGCGAACTCGATTTGCTCGATCAACAGATCAGTGATGGAGCGCTCATCTTCCTCGCCAAGGATCTCGCCACGGGAAGCGAGGCTTTCCGCTGCCTGGTAGTCCGGCAGGAAGTTCATACCGTCGACTACAGTGACCATCGTGTCCAGACGCGCGATGTCGGAGAGGCTCTGGCCGTGCTCATCGCGGAAGGTAAACGTTTCTGCCACGGGCATCGGCTCGGAAATCCCGGTGGATTCGATCAGCAGATAATCGAAGCGATCTTCACGAGCGAGCTTGCTGACCTCTTCCAGCAGGTCTTCGCGTAACGTACAGCAGATACAGCCGTTACTCATTTCGACTATTTTTTCTTCCGCACGATTCAGGCTGACATCTCGCTGCACTTCGCTGCCATCAATGTTGATCTCGCTCATATCATTGACGATGACGGCTACTCGCAAACCGTCTCGATTACGTAGTACGTAATTCAAAAGTGTACTTTTTCCAGCACCTAGAAATCCTGAAAGTACGGTGACGGGTAACTTTTCTGACATTGGATAATCCTCTTCAGGAGGCAGTCAATCAGCGCTTTTGCTGCGCGTGGCGTTTTCGCGCTTCCCACATGGATCATGTAGAAAACCGACGCCTTTAAATCGACCTGCCAAAGCTTAATTCGGATTAATGTTATAGTATAACAACAGAAAGAAACCAGCCTTCTCTTGTCTTGATCGATCAAGAACAGCAGGCTGTGCCCATCCCGAGTTCGGAAATCACCATGAAAAGTGCGCTGAAATGCTCAATCTTGAGCCTTGGGATGCTGCTGGCCGGCAACGCTTTTGCGCAATTACCAGCGCTCGCCAGCTGCACACGCAGCGCCAACCTCTTGGCGTGTGTCGACGCCGAAGGGAACGCTTATAGCGTCAACACAGCCGGCGACACCCTTTATCTGCGTGGATTTGAGAAAAGTGGTCGGCGTTATTGGGCGCAGACCAACAGTCGTTTCGGGCAATTGACGTTCTTTACCGGCATCGCCTCTGATGGCGAGGTTTGGGTTGGCTATACCCGGCGTGTCGGCTGGACGACCATCAACCGTGTCTCCAGTTCGGGCGGCAGCAGTGCCAAATTCACCTGCAGCCGCATGACCGGCTGCTAAACCGGCGGGTTTTGCTGCACTTGCTGCCAGGCCATGTAGCTGTCGATCGGCGGGTTCTTTTCAAAGTAACGCTGCAACCCTTCAAACAATCCGTTGGCCACGGCTTGCTGGTGCCGCGCCGTGACCAGTCGCTGACTGTCACGCACGTTGGAAATGAAGCCGGTCTCCACCAGAATCGAGGGTACATCTGGCGATTTCAGAACCGCGAAACCTGCCTGTTCCACGCGCTTCTGATGCAGTGTGGTGATGCCGGCGAGACTGCCAAGCACCGTACTGCCCAACTGCAGACTGGCGGCGATCGTAGCGTTCATCGACATGTCGAGAATCACCCCCGCCAGCATCGGATCCTGATCTTTCAGATTGAGCAGACGGGTGGCGCCGAGCAGGTCCGCGCCGTTCTCACGCTGCGCCATGAAGCGTGCCGTCGCCGATGTCGCACCGCCCTCCGACAGGCAGTAGACCGACGCTCCGGAAGCGGTAAGACGCGGAGCTGCATCGGCATGCACCGAGATAAACATGTCGGCCTTGTGCTGACGCGCGATCTCCACGCGCTTGCGCAACGGTACGAAAAAGTCGTCATTGCGCACCAGTTTCACGTCGAAGCCTTTCTCTTTTTTCAGGCGTTTGGCGAGCAGCTGCGCGATGGCAAGCACCACATCTTTTTCTTTTTCTCCCTTTGCGCCGACTGCGCCGGGATCCTTTCCGCCGTGCCCAGGATCAACAACAACAATAATGTCGCGTCTCGGATGCGTCTTAATCGGAGATGTTTCACGTGGAACTATCGGCGTATTGGGCGTGGATTTAACGCTGACCAAATCCAGAACCAAGCGATGACCTTGGCCGTCCTGCGGCGCCAAAAGGAAGCTGTTCAACAGCACCGGATCGTTCAGATCCAAAACAATCCGCGTATCCCCACGACCAAGCGGAGCGGAACGAATCGAACGAATCACCGTTCCCTTTAGCGCCAGCTGATTCAAATCAGCGCCGACGCTCGCACCGGACACATCAATAATCAAACGCTCCGGAGCCGTTAGCGCGAAGGTTTTGTAACGGACGGAACCACTCAAATCGAACACCAACCGCAGTTTTTCATCCGAGCGCCACAGGCGTGCGTTGCGAATCTGCGTGGCTGACACACTGAAAGGTAGGGCCAAAGCCGCGCTGGCCAGGATCAGATTAAGCAGATGGCGTCTGTGCATATGAAAACCTGTTCATGAAAAAAGCATCGTCGGTTGTATTGTTATAATGTAACATTCAATTCAATCAACACGATGGTTCCGAACATGAATTCGATGACACTTCCGGATATCGCCGCGCAGGTCACTCGCCAGGCTTTGCCGCTCGAATGGGTGGGCATGCACGGGATTGCGTTACCTGTCTTGTTAGAGGGTCAACGCCTGAGCGCCAAGGCTGATGCGGGTGTAAGTCTTGATGATGGCGACGCGCGCGGCATTCATATGTCACGGCTGTATCTGGCCTTGGAAGCACTCGAACGGAAGAGCCTATCCCCAGCGCGACTGCATCAGGTGCTCAAGCATTTCCTGCAAAGCCATCAAGGTTTATCCACCCGCGCCTACCTGAATATCCACACCGACCTACTGCTGAAAAGGGCAGCGCTTATCAGCCCACTGGCCGGGTGGAAGTCTTATCCGGCGAGCATTTTCGCCAGTCTGATAAATGAAGTGTTCCACGTGGAACTCAAAATCGACGTGCCCTACTCCTCCACTTGCCCTTGCTCTGCGGCATTGGCGCGACAGTTGATCCAGCAACAATTCATCGACGACTTCGCTAACAAAAATCTTCAGCACGCCGACGTTTTGGCGTGGCTTGGCTCGACCCAAGGCATCCTTGCTACGCCTCATAGCCAACGCAGCACAGCACAACTGCACCTTCACCTCGACGATTTCATTGATGAGTTACCGCTAAGCGTAATCATCAATGACGCTGAAGCCGCGCTCGGCACTGCCGTACAAACTGCGGTGAAGCGCGCAGATGAACAAGCCTTCGCTCTCGCCAACGGGCAAAACCTGATGTTCTGCGAAGATGCCGCGCGCCGATTGAATCTGGCCCTGCGACGCACGCCGGGAGTCAGTGCATTTCACCTGCGAGTGATCCATGCCGAAAGTTTGCACGCCCACGACGCCGTCGCCGAAAGCCGCTGGCAGCGAGAGCAAGCATGATCCGCTGCCAATCCCTGAGTTGGGGTGCACCTGGACAACCACTGACTGCGCCCCTGAGCCTGGAGTTCGAAAGCGGCAGCCTGACGGCGATCATCGGCGCCAACGGCTGCGGCAAAAGTAGCCTGCTGAAGGTCATTGCCGGGCTGCAAAAGCCGTTGGCAGGCAATGTCGCTCTGAGCGTTCCACGCCAAAGCGGGTTGTCCTTCTTGCCCCAGCAACAGCATCTGGATCGCCAATTCCCCATCAGCCTCGAAGAACTGATCGCCGCCGGTTTCTGGGGACGCAGGCTCTCGACCCGACTACGCAGCCAGCGCATGGAAGACGCACTGGCGAACTGGCACCTGAGCGGACTCCAGCACCGTCCAATCATGGCCCTGTCCGGCGGTGAACTGCAACGCGCCCTGCTCGCCAGATTGAGTCTGACTGACGCGCCCGTGCTGCTGCTCGACGAACCCCACGCCGCACTCGATGAACTCGGTCAGCAGTTGCTCTGGCAGCACATCCACGCCTGGCACGGCGAGGGTCGAACTCTGGTCGTGGTGTGTCACGACCTCGCAGCCGTGCGCCAACACATCCCCAAAACGTTGCTGATCAAAAACCGTGATTGCGTGTTCGGCACGAGCGCAGAACTCATTCAGCAAACCCCTCACACGCAGGTGGCCTGATGCTCACCGTCGCCCATCTCTGGCAACCATTCAATGAATTCGTGTTCATGCGCCGCGCCCTGCTCGGCGGACTGGTGTTAGCGTGCAGCACCGCGCCGCTCGGCGTGTTCCTGATTCTGCGACGGATGAGCCTGATCGGTGACGCCGTCGCCCACGGCATTCTTCCCGGCGCGGCATTGGGTTTCTGGTTTGCCGGACTGAGTCTGCCCGCGTTAACGCTGGGAGGCTTGGGCGCAGGTCTGAGCATGGCCGGCCTCGCCGCCTGGATTACCCGTCGCACCGGCCTGCGCGAAGACGCCAGCCTCGCGGCAATCTATCCGATCTCACTGGCCTGTGGCGTACTCATCCTCGGCATCGCCGGCAAACGCCTCGATCTGTTGCACCTGCTGTTCGGCTCGGCACTGGCCGTCGACGGGCCAACACTCACCGGCATGTTGTGGGTCTCGGGATTCAGCCTGATGGCCATGTCCCTGATCTACAAACCGCTGCTGCTCGACACCCTCGACCCGTTGTTCTTGAGAATGGTCAGCCGCCTCGGCCCCCTTGCCCACGGCGTCTTCCTGACGCTGGTCGTCCTCAATCTGGTGATCGGGTTCCAGGCCATCGGCGCGCTGATGGTGGTCGGACTGATGATGCTGCCCGCCGCTGCATCGCGATTCTGGAGCCGTCGTCTACCGACCCTGATTGCCATCGCGGCCATCATCGGCTGCCTCTCGGTCTGGTTCGGCTTGCTGCTGTCGTTCTACTACTCGCTGCCGAGCGGCCCGGCCATCGTGCTGGTCGCAGGCCTCGGCTATCTGTTGTCCGTGGTGTTCGGGCCGGTGCACGGTCTGTTGCGCCGCCCGCCTTTGCTCACATCCCAATGAGGTGTTTCCCGATGCGCGCTCTACTCGTGCTGTTCAGCCTGATGCTGTCGATGTCATTGTCGGCCGCGGAAAAACTGCCCGTGGTCACCAGCTTCAGCATCCTCGCCGATATGGTCCATCAGGTCGGCGGCGAGCATGTGCAGATCACTAACATGGTCGGCCCTGACGCCGATGCCCACACTTATGAACCAACACCGGACGATGCCAAAGCTCTGCTCAAGGCCAGACTGGTCATCAAGAATGGCTTGGGTTTCGAGCCATGGCTGGATCGTCTGGTCACCAGTACGGAGACCAAGGCCACGGTCGTCAGCGCCAGCCGCGGCGTGATTCCACGCTCGCTGGATGAAGACGGCGAAACCGTGCCCGACCCGCATGCCTGGCACAATCTGGCGAACGCCGAGCTGTACGTCGCCAATATCACCAAAGCCCTGAGTGCCGCCGATCCTGCGAACAAAGCCGACTACGAACGCAACAGCAAAACCTACCTGAAGCAGATTTACGCCCTCCTCGCAGAAGCCAAAGCCAAACTCGGTGCGCTGCCTCCGGGCAACCGCAAGATCGTTACCAGCCATGATGCTTTCGGTTATCTCGGTCAGGCGTACGGCATCGACTTCATGGCGCCGCAAGGTCTATCCACCGAACGCGAACCCTCGGCGGCCGAAGTCGCTGCATTGATCACCCAGATTCGTCAGACCCACGTCAAAGCGGTGTTCATGGAAAACATCAAGGACGCACGCCTGCTCCAGCAGATCGCCGACGAGAGCGGCGCACACATCGGCGGCACGCTCTACTCGGATGCTCTCGCGGCCAGTGGTCCCGCCAGTACCTTCACCGGTCTGTTCGAATACAACCTCAACACCCTTTGCGACGCACTGAGCCAGCCATGATCCGCAAGAATCCTTCAGGTGATTTACCGCACATTGCCGAGTCGGCCTACGTCGATAAGACCGCGATCATCTGCGGCAAAGTAGTGATCGGCGAAAACGTTTTCGTCGGGCCCTACGCAGTAATCCGTGCCGATGAAGTGGACGCATCGGGCGCGATGGAGCCGATCACCATCGGCGCGAATTCGAACATCCAGGATGGCGTGGTTATCCATTCCAAATCCGGCGCGGCGGTGACCATCGGCGAGTACAGTTCCATCGCCCATCGCTCGATCGTGCACGGTCCCTGCGTCGTCGGCCACCGGGTGTTCATCGGCTTCAACAGCGTGCTGTTCAACTGCGTCGTCGGCAACGGTTGCGTGGTGCGGCACAACTCGGTGGTCGATGGTCGCGATTTGCCGGACGCGTTTTATGTGCCCTCCACCACCCGTATCGGTCCGAACACCGACCTCTCGCAATTCCCACCGGTGAGCGTCAGTGCCTCGGAGTTTTCCGAAGACGTGGCGCGCACCAACGTCGATCTGGTGCGTGGCTACAAAGCCCTGCAGAACGAGTTCTGAGCCATGAGCAGCGTGCTGATCCGCAACGCAAGAATGGTCAACGAAGGACGTGTGTTCGACGGCGATCTGTTGCTCAGCAATGGACGCATCGTCAAGATTGCCCGCAGCATCGAAGGCGAAAACGCCCAAGTGGAAATCGATGCGAACGGCCAATGGCTGCTGCCGGGGATGATCGACGACCAAGTGCATTTTCGTGAGCCCGGTGCGCCTGCCAAGGGCAGCCTTCATTCCGAGTCACGTGCGGCGGTCGCGGGTGGCATCACCAGCTTCATGGACATGCCTAACACCAGTCCCGCCACCCTCTCCCTCGACGCATTGGCGGATAAAAAGCGCCGGGCTGCGATGTCCTCAGTGGCCAATTACGGCTTTCACTTTGGCGTGAGCCAGGACAACCTCGACACGGTGGCGGCACTCAATCCCTGCGAAGTGGCCGGTGTGAAAGTGTTCATGGGCGCGTCGACCGGCAACATGCTGGTGGATGATCCGCAGATCCTTGAGCGGCTGTTCGCCGAGGTGCCGACAATTCTGTTGGCTCATTGCGAGCACACGCCGACGATCGACGCCAACGCAGCCAACCTGCGCGAGTTGTTCGGTGAACAAATCCCCCCCGGCGCTCACCCGCTCATCCGCAATGCCGAAGCCTGTTATCGCTCTTCTTCGCTGGCGGTTGATCTGGCGAAACGTCATGGCACGCGCCTGCATGTTTTGCATCTGACCACGGCACGTGAACTGGCGTTGTTCGAGGACAGGCCGCTGGCGCAAAAACGCATCACTGCGGAAGTCTGTCTGCACCATTTGCTGTTTGATGATCGCGACTATTCCCACCTCGGCAACCTGATCAAATGCAATCCGGCAATCAAAACCCGGGCCGATCGCGATGCATTGCGCGCGGCCCTGAACAGCAATCGGCTGGATGTGATTGGCAGTGACCATGCACCGCATACCAGGGAGGAAAAACAGCGACCTTATGCGCAAGCACCTGCGGGTTTGCCATTAGTACAGCACGCGTTGCCGGCACTGATGGAATTGGTGGCGGACGATGTGCTGCCGATCACTACGTTGGTGGCGAAGACCAGCCATCGAGCGGCGGACCTGTTTGCGATTCCCGATCGTGGATACCTGCGTGAAGGGTACTGGGCGGATCTGGTGTTGGTTGAAGCGCAGAGGCTGGAGGTCGATCGGCAGCCGATTCTGTCGCAGTGCGGATGGACGCCGTTTGCCGGGCGCAGCTTTCGGCATCGGGTGATTGCGACAATCGTGTCGGGGCAGATTGCCTGGCGGGAGGGTCGGGTGAATGATGGGTGTCGCGGGCTGGCGCTCAGGTTTATGCGCTAAATGTTATGAAGCCTTCGCGAGCAAGCCCGCTCCCACACTTGGATGCATTCCAATGTGGGAGCGGGTTTGCTCACGAAGCTTTCAGGCCCTGGGTTTAACGGTGCCGCAGTCCTGGCCCAACCAAACCGCGCGAGTCTCCAGACTGCCCTTCTGATTGATCCCGATTGCGTTGAACGTACCGTTGGCCACGGTGGTGAACTCACGATCACTGAGGAATGTCGCCACCCCGGTGCCCTGCGCTTTCGGGCAACTGAAACGGAATTTCCACTGGTTGCCCGTGCGATCAGTGATCTGCTGTTTGCAACCCGATTGCGGGTCGGCCAATGGAATATCGTTGGTCGCCACCTGTTCCGGCGTCAGGCAGGCACGAATGCCCTTGCCGCCGATGTTGATCCCGTTCTTCTCCAGCGCCGCGCGCTGTTGCGGGGTCATCTGGCCCTGCAGCTGCCCGAGGATCGATTGCACATCCATCGGCTGGTCATCGACCTTGACGTTACTCGATGTCATTTCCCACAGCCCCGGCTGCAGCATCTGCGCCTGCGCAACCAGCGGCAATGCCAAACCCAGGCCCAGCGCCAAACCCAGCAGACGAACGTTCATCGAAAAACTCCTGATCAGTAGTGGCCGTTAGACGTCGGCCAATGGCTTCGGTTCATGCCCCAATTAAATAGCGACATTCGCGACAGAACATGGTCTGTTAAGCATTGAATCTTCCGGAGCAAGGCTGCCCCATGGATTATTTTGGACCGCACATTTTCGGTTATCTGATCGCCCTGATACACACCCTCGGCTTGATCGCCGCCGTTCACGCGGTGCTCACCGTACGCACGGCTCAAGGCTCGATCGCCTGGGCATTGTCGCTGATCTTCATTCCGTATCTCACGCTTATTCCGTACCTGGTGTTCGGACGCAGCACCTTCGATGGTTACATCAAGGCACGGCGTCAGGCGAACGAGCACATGCGCCAAGCCATCTCCGAGTTGAACTGGCGCCCTTGGGTGGAAGAGGCCCTGACCGCGCGCGCTTCAAATGCCTACGCCTCGCTACGCGCGATGCCCAAACTCGGGCGCATGCCGTGTCTGGCCAACAACGAAGTGCAATTGTTGGTCAACGGTGCGGCCACCTTCGAGGCGATTTTCCACGCCATCGATCAAGCCAAAGAAGCCGTGCTGGTGCAGTTTTTCATCATCCACGATGATCGGCTCGGTCAGCGCTTGCGTGATCTGCTCCTGAAGAAAGTCTCTGAGGGCGTAGCCATCCATCTGCTTTACGACCGCATTGGCAGCCATGCCCTGCCCCACAGTTATGTGCAGGCACTACGCGATGGCGGCGTCGAAGTAAAAGCTTTCGCCACGCGCAGTGGCTGGCTCAATCGCTTTCAGGTCAACTTTCGTAACCACCGCAAGATTGTCGTGGTCGACGGCGTCGTCGGGTTTGTCGGCGGTCATAACGTCGGCGATGAGTACATGGGTGAAAAACCACCGCTGGCGCCATGGCGCGATACTCATGTGAAGGTACGCGGCCCCGTGGTCGCGTGCATGCAGGAATCCTTTGCCGAAGACTGGTTCTGGGCGGCGCGCACCCTGCCGCCACTGATCCTGCCCGACGAATACCCGGACGACGGCGTGCTCTGCCAATTGCTCGCCAGCGGCCCGGCGGATGCCTACGAAACCTGCTCGCTGTTCTTTGTTGAAGCGATCCACGCGGCGACCGAACGGGTGTGGATCACCAGCCCGTATTTCATTCCCGACGAAGCCGTATTCGCCGCACTGCGATTGGCGGTGCTGCGTGGCGTCGATGTGCGAGTGCTGCTGCCATCGCGCCCCGATCACCGCATCGTTTACGCCGCTTCCAGCCTCTACGCCTTTGAAGCCGTGCGTGCCGGCGTGCGGGTATTCCGTTACGAACCCGGTTTCCTGCATCAGAAAGTGGTGTTGATCGACAGTGAGATCAGTGCAATCGGCAGCGCCAACCTGGATAACCGTTCGTTCCGGCTGAATTTCGAAGTGATGCTGCTGACCGTCGACAGCGACTTCGCCGCCAGCGTGGAAAACATGCTCATTGCCGATTTCGAGCAAGCCTACGAAGTCGCCAAAGAAGAAAGCCGGGAGATCCACCGCCTGCAACAGATCGGCATGCGGATCGCCCGGCTGATTTCACCGATTCTTTGAGAGTCCCCTCACACGCAGAGGACTCAACAAGGATCAAGGGTTATAGATGTCGTCGCGAGTCCACGGCAGTTCATGACTGCCATCCGCATGTGCCTTCACCGCGAGGATCTGATGCAGATTGATCCAGCCACGCGCAAACGCATAAGCGCAGCCGGCCAGGTACAGACGCCAGATGCGCAGCGCTTGATCCGGCACCAGTTTGCCAGCCGCTTCGAGGTTGTCCTCAAGCCGCTCGCTCCAGTGATCCAGCGTGCGTGCGTAGTGCAGGCGCAGGCTTTCGACGTCGACAATCTCCAGCCCGGCTTCGCTGATCTCGGCCGAGATCATCGCCAGGTGCGGCAGCTCGCCGTTGGGGAATACATATTTCTCGATGAAATCCCCGGCACCGCGTCCCACCGGACGGCCGTCGGTGTGTTTGGCGGTTATGCCATGGTTCATCACCAGACCGCCGTCCTTCACCGCGCCAAACAGGGTTTTGCAGTACTCGGCCAGGTTGGCATGGCCCACGTGTTCGAACATGCCGACGCTGACCACCTTGTCGAAACGCCCGTCCTGGGGCAGATCCCGATAGTCGAGCAATTGCAGTTCGACCTGGTCTTCCAGACCTTCTGCTTTGACCCGTTCGCGGGCCAGTTCCAATTGTTCTTTGCTCAGGGTGATGCCGAATACCTTCGCCCCGAACTCCCGCGCGGCATATCTGGCCAGTCCACCCCAACCGCAACCGACGTCCAGCAGATAATCACCCGGCTGCAGACGCAACTTGCGGCATAAGTGGCGGAATTTGGCTTGTTGCGCCTGTTCGAGGGTTTCGCTGCCCGTTTCGAAATACGCGCAGGAATAGGCCATGTCGCTGTCCAGCCAGAGCTGGTAGAACGCATTGGACAGGTCATAGTGGTAGGAGATGGCTTTGGCGTCAGTTTCCTTGTCGTGCAAGGCCCGCACTGGCTGGCTGCCTTCGTCTTCATCGAGCAAGGCACTGCTCAATTCGTCGCAGACCCGGATAACTTCGCTGATCGAGCCCTCCAGCTCAAGCTTGCCTTCAACGAATGCCGCTCCGAGCGCATCGAGGCTTGGATGGGTGAACTGGCTAACCATCTGTGGGTCCTTGACCACGATGGTGACGCTGGGCGTCGGTCCCAGATTGAATTCATGACCGTCCCAGAGCCGCAGGCGAAGCGGAAGCTGCAGATTCTGTAAGGCCGGTGGAAGTTGCGCGAGCATGGAAAATCCCCCTTGTTTCAGACGTCTGATCTGAGGGTAGACCATCCCAGAAAAATAGCAGGCTATCGATTTGATTAACCCTGTCTATGGTTGCAGACGCTCCAGCAAACAGTCCTGTATCCACTGTTTCAACCAGGTAACCGCTTTGAGTGGCGCGCCCTCACAATAAGTGACTGCCAACGATGCTTACAGTTCGAGGAAGTCGACAACAATTCATCGTTCGGCCTTGAGCTTGAGCAACGGCTCCTGAAAGCGCAGCAAGCGCCCGGCGTTACCGAGCACCAGCAACGTACTGAGGTTGTGCAGCAGCGCAGCGATCATCGCCCCGGCGGCACCGAGCCAGCCGAATGCAGCGAACACCACAATGGCCAGCGTCCAGCCCAGGCCGATGATCACATTGACCTGCAATGTCCTGCGGCACTGGCGACTGAGCCGCACACAGGTACCGAGTCGGCGCAGGTCACTGCCAATCAACACAATATCGGCCGAGGCCAGTGCGATGTCCGCTCCCCCCGCACCCATCGCCACACCGACCACGCCCGCCTTCAGCGCGAGGGAATCGTTAATGCCATCACCGACCACCATCGGCCGGAAACCATTGTCGATTTCCTTGAGCACACGATTGAGTTTGTCTTCCGGCAAGGCCTGGGCCTCGATCTCATGCAAGCCAACCTCTTTAGCCAGTGACTGAGCCACGCTGTGGCGGTCGCCCGTCAGCAGTAACTGCCGGCCGAGTCCCAACTCGCGCAGCTCGTCGAGGGCGAAACGGGCTTCCGGTTTAACCGTGTCGGCGAGCAACAACCAGGCAAGGAATTCACCGTCCAATGCCAACCCGGCGATGGGTCCGTCGTGATCGGGAACCGGTGTCGTGATGATGCCCAGTTGCGCGAACAACTCAGGGCGGCCGAGAGCAGATTCGCCCTGCTCCGTCATGGCAACAACGCCGAGGCCTTGGCGCTCATGGATATCGCTGAGCGCCAAACTGTCTTCCTGGCTGACCAACCCCGCGAGCGCACGACTGACCGGATGGCTGCTCGCCGCGCCGAGACTGGCAGCGAGCGCAATGATCATGGATGACTCCGCACGCGGGTTGTTGATCGATTGCAAACGCAAAGTGCCGTAAGTCAGGGTGCCGGTCTTGTCGACCACCAGCGAGGTCAGATCGGCCAGTTCCTCAAGGAACGCCGAACTGCGAATCAGAATGCCGTGACGTGCGGCCACCGCCACACCGGCAATCGCCGTGGCCGGAGCCGACAGCACCAACGCACACGGACAGGCAGCGACCAACACTGCGAGCATCGCCTGCGCATCGTGAGTGATAAACCAGGTCACTGCCGCCAGCAGCAAAACCAGCACCATGTAGCTGCCGGCGTATCGTTCGAGCAAGCGGGTGATTGGCGGTTTCGAGCGCTCGGCGTTCTGCATCAATGCGATGACCTTGCCCAGCGTCGATTCATCGCCAGTGCGCGTTACTTCGATACGCAGCAGCCCGTCGAGATTGATTGCACCGCCGAACACCACCATGCCGACACCCGCCTCGACCGGCACCGATTCACCAGTAATCGACGCAGTATCGAGACTGGCCTGACCAAACAACACTCGCCCATCGGCGGGAACCCGATCACCGGCGCGCACTTCAACGGTGTCACCGGCCTTCAGCGCGCCGTTGTCTACCTCGATGATCGAGCCGTCAGCCTGAACCTTGCGCGCACGGCTGCGCGTCAGTTGACCGAGGGCGTGGATCGCTTCCTGTGAGCCGATGACGCTGCGCTCCTCCAGTACATGGCCAAAGATCATGATGATCGGCAGCAACGCGGCGGTCAGCAGATCACCGGTCGCCCAGGCGCCGAGCATGGCCAGGGCGATCAGTTGATCAGTAATGCCGTGCAGGCTCGGATAGCGCAGGCTGTAACACGCCGAACGCATCACTGGCACGGCGACCAATAAAGAAGCAACCCCCAACAGCAACTGACTGACGCCGGTTTGCTCGGGCATCTGCCAGCGCCAGATCAAACCCAGACCCAAAAGCCCCAGCGCAAGCATCGCCAAGGTCAGTTGCCGTGCAGCGCGGCATTGTTCGGCCGAGGACAACAGGCTCGGTGCGGCGGTCGTCGCAGTCATTTAGTGGCTCCCTGAATGATCAGGCGGGAATCGTCTTTCGGGTCAACCGTGGTCACCGATCCGGCCTGACCGAGAATCTTCGGCATGCGCTCGCGGTACAGGCGCAGCAGCATTTGCGGGTCGGTAGTTTTGGCCAGACTCGACACCGTGGCCGTGTCGGCGGAGGCTTTGGCCAAGCGCTCGCCGGCCTGCGCGTGAGCAACCTGCAGCGTGCGGTCGGCTTGTTCGTTGGCAGTCTGGGTGAGTTTCTCGGCTTCGGTACGCGCATTGGCTACAGCTTTGTCGGCCTGCTGACTGGCAGTCAGCACCGCGTTGAAAGCACTGACCGCGGGATCGGGCAGACTCGATTGCACATCGACTCGCGCCACCTCGATACCGATGCCCTGCCCGCCTGCCTTCAACTCGGCCAGGCGTTTGTTGATGCCTTGCACCAGATCGCCACGAAGTTTTTCTCGACGCTCTGCGGCTTGATTGTCAGCGCCGATCAATTCCGGACGAGCGACCAGAATGGTGTCCAGATCGCGTGCGGCGGTCAGCGCCAGCGCGCTGCGTGTGACCAGACGATCAAGCGCCGGCAATACATGATCGCCCTGCAACACGAAGTCATAAGAGTCGGTGACTTTGTAAAACACCCGCACATCCAGTTGCACCACGCCGGCATCACCGGTCAATAAATAACCGGATCCAGCCAGCGCATCACTCAGGGGGGTGGCAAAGGAAGCGACCCGATCGGCCTTCAGCGCCTCGTCACTGCGCAACAGATTCTCGACGCGACGCTCGATTACCCGATCGGCTGCTGGCAGCAAAATTACCTGTTCGAATGGCTGCGGCCAAGCCAATAGCAACCCGGCATTCTGGACGCGATCCAGCGCGCCGAAATGCAAAACCACTGCGCGATTTTGCGGATCAATCTGCCGCACATTGGAAAACACCCAGGCCAATGCCGCCAGGATCGTCACCGCGTACAAGGCAAAAAATGCCAGCCGCCCAGCTTGAATCCACGGACTGTTCAGCGCATGTGTTCCACGTGGAACTTGTTCATTCATGGCTGCGACCCGGTTTTGCTGTCGAGTGTCGGCGGGCCGTCGACCAATACACGGAATGGCGCGGCGTCGGTGCGCAGAATCAGTTTGGTGTCTGGCGTAACGATGGTGCCGAGAGTGTCGAGCGAGCGCAGCAAATTGTAGAGCTGCGGCGAACTGGCGTACGCACGACCATAAATCTGCGCGGCTTCGACGCGAGACTGCGCTTCGATATCCGCCGCTTTCACCGTCGCGTCAGCCTGCACAATTCGCGCATCGCGCTCAGCGGCTGAACGGATTTGCGCGGCTTCGCGTTTGCCTATGGCCGTACGCTCAGTGGCAATTGTTTCACGCTCGGCGCGCATGCGATCGACCGTAGCGGTGAGCGTCACTGATGGCAAAGTCAAACGCTCAATGCCGACTTGCACAACCCGCACGCCATAGGTCGCAAGCAATTGCTGATCGATCTGTTGGCGCAGCTGCGCTTCAAAATCGGCGATATGCACCTGACTGGCATCGGTGTTGACCAGATTCGCCAGATCAAAACTGCTGGCGGTGGTTTCCAGCGCCGAGCCGACAAACGTACGAATCTGCCGCGCCGCTTCGTCCGGCTGATTCTGCACCGCACGCATGAATCGCTGCACATTGTCCGCATCGCCCTGCACCCGCCACGCCACGTAGGCCTGCACAATGATGCGCAATCCGTCGCGGGTGCCGACGTCCTGCAAGCCACTGGACGTGGTGCGCAAACGCAAGTCGACCGGGATCGCCGCCTCGAAAGGCGCCGGCCAGCGCCAATTCAAACCCGGCTCGAGTAACACCCGCGAAGGATTGCCAAACCGTGTAATAACCGTGGCCTCACCGGAGCGCACTTGCACCAGGCTCGCCGCCGCAACGGCAAACGCTACCAACAAGGCTGCCCAGCCCATCCGTCGCCAGGGAAAACGCCCCGCCTCCTCCGGCGCACCGTGATGGTGGCCGTGGTGATGGTGATGCCCGCCATGACTGTGATCGTGGCCACGGTGGTCAGGATGATCGTGTGTGTGCGACTGGCTCAATGGGCGACTCCTGGTTGAGCGGTGGTGCGCGCGGGCGTCGGGTCAGCCGGCAGCGTGAACGTACGCAGGTCGATGGTCGGCGCATTGCTGCTGCCGCCCAGACGGTGATCGAGTATCAGCAATTTGGCTTTGCTCAGGCCTTGGCCGAGCTGGCCGAGGTATTGCTCCAGCACAAAGGCCTGGCCAGCGCTGGCGTAGGCTTTTTGCTCGGCGCTGAAGCGCAGATCCGCCACCTGCGCCGTGGCCTGGGTCTCACGCGCATTGGCGCTGGCCTGATCGCGCGCAAGGCTGGCCTGTAACTGCGCCTGATTGCTCGCTTCAGCTGCCGCGCCGCGCTCACGGGAAATCAACGCCTGCGCACCGATCTGCGCGGCTTGCACGCTGTGATAGGCATTGGCAGCACCGGCCGGCGGGTGAATGGCTTCGACGACCGTGGCGAGAATTTCCACACCGCTATTGAGTTTTTCCAAATCGCTTTGCACCGCGCGACCAATCTCTTCGCCCAGCCCTACCCGGTCTTCACCGAGTAAACCGTCCAGCGTGCGCGAGGCAAAGTCGTGTACCAGAATCCGGCTGGCAGTGCTGCGGATCAGCGTCGGCACATCCGCGCTGTTGTAGGTCGCCGCCAGCGCGGCCTGATCAGTGAGGCCGATGCGATAGACGAAGCGTACATCCATGTTGACGATCTGAAAGCTCTGCTGCTCGCCACGGCTGCTGGCAATCACTTGAGACTTGTCGTTGACGTGGCTGGCGTCCCACAAACGGTTGGCGCTGATTGGCGCCGGGCCTTCTGCAGGGTCGACTTGCAACGGGATCGGGTTCTCGCCGACGCTCGTCGCCAGCTCATGCACCACGCCGTTTTCGACGTGCAAAACCCGCCCCAGCGGCCAAGGCAAACCGCCGTGCAAGCCCGGGCCGAACACCTGCACCGGTTTGCCAAAGCGCTCATAAATGCCACGCCCCTGCAGCGGAATTTCATGAATACCGGTGAGCAACCAACCCACTGCCGCTACCAGCGCCAGCACCGGAAAAAAGGCGCGGCGCATGTAACTGACCGCCCAGATCTGCCGCAAATCGATACCAAACCGGTTGTGCAATTCATGTTGCAAAGCGAGCAACGGTTGTGGCGGCCAGCGCAGCATATCGGCGACAAAGCTGCGTGCCAGCAGTGTCGGCTCAAGCAGTTCGCGGCGGGGACTGAAGATGGACAGAATGGCGCGTAATAACAACTCGATTGCGACCAGTCCCGGCAAGATACCGATCAATACGACAACGCGAACTGGCCACACGGCGTTCTCGGCAGCGAACAACAAACACAGCGCACCCAGCACCAGACTGATGATCGCCACACGCGTCAGTTGCGCCAGTGAACCCGCTTCGGGCCATTGCGTCGGGTGTTCCTGGGCCAGTTGCCGCTCCAGCACCAGCAAACCGAACGCCAGCAACAAGGCCAACGCGGCGCCCACCGTTGCGGCTAGACCCACGGCAGCGGCGGGCAAGGTCAGATTCCACGCCTGATCGATACTCAGCACCACCAGCAGCGCCCAACCGCCCAACCACAGCGTCGCCGCACCGATCTGACCAAGCAGATGCAGACCGCGCTGACTCAAGCGATCCAGCAGCCGCTCATACCAACCTTGCGGCGCGGAGTGTTCCTCCACGGCAAGCGGCGCCAGCACAACAGGATTGATCACCCGCGCACGCCATCGCGTCACCCACCACGCCGATTGCAGCCCGGCAACCAGCACCAGCAGCGCGGCGCTCTGATTGATCAGCAGCGGCAACCACAATGACTGCGGGGCAAACAGCCCGACAAAAAACGCCAGCATCCACCCTGCCCCGGCCAATCCGCCGAGGCCGAACAT
The DNA here is from genome assembly GCF_949768005.1 of Pseudomonas sp. IT-347P. Classification (NCBI taxonomy): domain Bacteria; kingdom Pseudomonadati; phylum Pseudomonadota; class Gammaproteobacteria; order Pseudomonadales; family Pseudomonadaceae; genus Pseudomonas; species Pseudomonas sp. IT-347P. The sequence goes on along the minus strand of NZ_CATKPQ010000033.1, from coordinate 129,539 downwards.
CCATCGGCGCAGACGCCGGCTCTGCGCGGCCGCCTGCTGAAAGCGCGGCAGGGCGGTCACTTGCGTGCCATCCACTTCCAGATCGACTTGCATATCACCCCAAATTCATCAGCCACACTGCATAGCGTTACGATATAACGAAAAGCGTGAAATATTCGTACACAATTACCCTTATTCAAAGATGCTCAACCTGTCGCTTGCCTGAAGCCTTGACCGAAATGTCCGGATACGCACATATTACGTTCGTAATTTTTATCCGGTACTACTTTTAGCGATCCGCATCCATCCATCAGGAGCAAGCGCATGAGCAACTATGACGTGGTGATTCTGGGCGGCGGCCCCGGTGGTTATAACGCGGCAATCCGCGCCGGTCAGTTGGGCCTCAAGGCCGCGTGCGTCGAAGGCCGGGCGACCCTCGGCGGCACCTGCCTGAATGTCGGTTGCATGCCGTCCAAAGCCTTGCTGCATGCATCAGAGCTTTACGATGCAGCGATGGGTGCGGAATTCGCCAACCTCGGCATCGAGGTCAAACCGATGTTGAACCTCGCGCAAATGATGAAACAGAAAGACGAGAGCGTGGCCGGCCTGACCAAAGGCATCGAGTTTCTGTTTCGCAAGAACAAGGTCGACTGGATCAAAGGCTGGGGCCACATCGACGGCCCGGGCAAGGTCACAGTGACCGATGATCAGGGCAGCAAAGTCGAGCTCACGGCCAGAGACATCATTATCGCCACCGGTTCCGAGCCCACTCCCCTGCCCGGCGTCGAGATCGACAATAAACGCATCCTTGATTCGACCGGTGCGCTGTCCCTCAACGAAGTGCCCAAGCATCTGGTAGTGATCGGTGCCGGGGTGATCGGCCTGGAACTGGGTTCGGTGTGGCGGCGTTTGGGCGCGCAGGTCACGGTGGTCGAATACCTCGACCGCATCTGCCCGGGCGTCGATGGCGAGGCCGGCAAAACCCTGCAACGCGCGCTCAGCAAACAGGGCATCGCCTTCAAGCTGAGTTCGAAAGTCACCAGCGCCACCTCTTCCGCCAACGGCGTACAGCTCAGCGTCGAGCCGGCCGCTGGTGGCACAGCCGAGTTGCTGGAAGCCGATTACGTGCTGGTGGCCATCGGCCGCCGTCCTTACACCCAAGGCCTCGGTCTGGAGAACGTCGGCCTGAGTACTGACAAGCGCGGCATGCTCGCCAACAAACAGCACCGCACCGAAGCCGCTGGCGTCTGGGTGATCGGCGACGTGACCTCCGGCCCGATGCTCGCGCACAAGGCTGAAGATGAAGCAATGGCCTGCGTCGAGCAGATCCACGGCAAGGCCGGCGAGGTCAATTACGAGCTGATCCCCAACGTGATCTACACCAGACCGGAGCTGGCCAGCGTCGGCAAGACCGAAGAGCAGCTCAAGGCTGAAGGGCGCGCCTACAAGGTCGGCAAATTCCCGTTCACCGCCAACAGCCGGGCGAAGATCAACCACGAGACCGAGGGTTTTGCCAAAGTCATCGCCGACGAGCGCACCGATGAAGTCCTCGGCGTACACCTGGTCGGTCCGAGCGTGAGTGAAATGATTGGCGAATTTTGTGTAGCGATGGAGTTCAGTGCGTCGGCTGAGGACATTGCGCTGACCTGCCATCCGCATCCAACGCGGTCGGAAGCGTTGCGTCAGGCGGCAATGAACGTCGAGGGGATGGCAACGCAGATGTAAGCAGGAAAATTATCTGGTGACTGGGCGTCCGCTATCGCGAGCAGGCTCACTCCTACAGCTGACCCGGGTCCCTCCGAAACGCCGCGATCTATGTAGGAGTGAGCCTGCTCGCGATTGGCGACAACTCGGACTCAGGCAGGAAGATGCCCCAATGGCAAAGCGCCCGGGGTCTTCACCGTGTGAATCGCAAAGTTGCTGCGAATGTCGCTCACCCCCGGCAGCTTCAGCAGGCAGCCACTGAGAAAACGGTCATACGCACGCAAATCCGGCACCACCACTTGCAACAGAAAGTCCGATTCACCCGACACCAGAAACGCCGAAATCACTTCCGGCAAAGCGGTCACGGCTTTGTAAAACGCCGCGGCCTGTTCATCGTTGTGGCGCTCGACCTTGACCCCGACAAACACCGTCAGCCCCAGCCCCACTTCGTCCCGATCAAGATTGGCCTGATAACCACGAATCACCCCGGCCTCTTCGAGCATCCGCACCCGGCGCAGACACGGTGAGGCCGACAAGCCGATTTCATCCGCCAGTTCGACATTGCTCAGGCGTCCGTTGCGTTGCAGCGCCGCGAGAATCTTGCGGTCGTAGGCGTCGAGTTTCATGGTTGGCAGATCCCGATAGTCATAACGCTAAAAACCAGCAGGTTATGCCAATCCGGCGTGTTTTTGAAGCTGACTACGCAAGCACCTGCCCTGCCCTTCGGCTCTAGACTTGGCGCACCGAATCGACAACGAAAGGGCTGCAACATGGCAAGTCTCTGGCTGTTTATCCTGGCATTGGTGGTGGTCTATCTGTTGCCCGGTCCGGACATGATCCTGCTGCTGCAAACCGGTGCCCGGCAGGGACGCGGCGCGGCACTGGCCACCGCTATCGGTCTGGGCGTGGCCCGTGGTTGCCACGTGGCTCTGGCGGCACTGGGGCTGGCGGCGCTGTTCAAAGCGGCGCCATGGACATTCGAGGTGGTGCGATTGGCAGGGGCGGCGTATCTGCTATGGATCGGCATTCAATGCCTGCGCAGCACCCTGCTGCCGAACCTGAACGGCGGTGAGGCTGGTGAGGCACACGGGCAATGGCGCGAAGCCGTCCGCCGCGGTTTGCTGACCAACCTGCTCAACCCCAAAGCGCTGTTGTTCTGCTCGGTGCTGCTGCCGCAATTCATCGTCACGGATGGCGCCCCGGTGCTGAGCCAGTTCGCCGTGCTCGGCATGCTGCTGGTCGGCGTCGGCCTGCTGTTCGACAGCGCTTACGCCCTTACGGGCGCCGCCCTGGGTCGTTGGCTGCAACACAGTCCAACGGCCCAGCGCGTTCAACAATGGCTGTTCGGCAGCCTGTTGATCGGTTTCGCCTTGCGCCTGACGTTCGTCCAGCAGGCTTAGCCTTTGCGCGCCTTGCGCTGGCGACGGCTGATCAACAGCAACGCGGCGGCCGCGACCAGCACGATCGCGCCGATCTGCACCGGCCACTTGTACGGCCGCAGCAAAGCGCGCACGGCATCCGTCACTTGAGTGACGTAACGCTTGTCGGCGTTTTCGAAATCCGGGTACGGGCACTGATTGCCGAAATCCGCCGCCCACGGCACGAACGGACCTTCCTTGACGTAACGCTGATACAGCGCGCCCTGATCTTCGAGGCTGCTGTTCCAGCCCGCGGCATTGCACAGCACGGCAGCAAACGCCTGACTGGTATGCGGCAGATTGTCAGCGGCGCGCCCGGCCAGTTCGGTGGCGACAAAACGGTAGTGATAGCGCTGATCCGGTTTCGCCTGGCTGGCAACCTGCCGTTGCACTTCGGCTTCGCTCACCAGCGGACCGACTTTCAGCTCAGTGGATTCCAGGCTGTAGTTGCCGCCGAACGTGGCATAGTCCGGCGCCATCTCGTAACCGAGAATATCCATGCCCCACTCGCGGGCCGTCCACGCGGCGTTGTACAAGGCACTGGCACGTTTGGTCGGCCACCAGGCGGCATCGGCCTTCAGCCGTTGCTCGCCGTAGAGTCGAGCCTTGTTTTGCAGGTCGGGATTGTCGAAATAAGCGACCGCATCGGCGTAATGCCCTTCGCGCAACAAGCGCCGACCGAGCAGATTGCGCAGGCTGGCGGCCACTGGCAGCGGCACGTAATTGTCGCGCTCCTGCTGGGTCAACGCTGGCGGCGCCGGCACGTTTTCATCGACGTAGCGTTTTAATTCCTCAACCGTCAACACACGCTCAGCCACAGTCGCGGCGTCGAACCAATAGGTGCTATTGCTGCGATACAACTGCACGAACGCTTGCAAATATTCGCCGCGCTGCAACGCGAGAATCGCACTCTCACCTTCAACCCGGCACTTGGGCTGAACGCTTTCGAATGCCCAGTCGGGCGTGCGTCGATAACCCCAGTCTTCATTCTGCGGGAAGGCCTGCGCGGCTTTCGAATAAGCGGCTGCAGCGGCATTCTTATCGCCGTCACGTACTGCCAGTTTCGCCCGCAGCCACCACGCCAGGCCGCCGTCGCCAGCGTTGTCGAGGAAGGCCTTGGCGCCAGCGTAGTCGCCCTGCTGATAACTCATCGCCGCCAGACGATCTGCGTTTTCGAGGCTGCCGCGCGTGCTGTTCTGCAGCAACTTGACGAGCTTTTTCTCGTTCGGGGGTTCATCGCCATACGACCAGCCAGCGCGGCTGACCAGCGATGCCGTGACCAGTTGCTGCACCGCTTTGTGCTGGAACAATCCGGCCAGCTCTGCCTCGGGTAACTCGGCCAGTTCATTCATCAATTGCTTGAGCGAGGTGTAGCCCACGCCCGAACCATGGCGGTTTTGCGCTTCATACAACTCGATGGCGCCGCTCCAGTCGCCACCGGTGCGCAGGACCCGCGCCTCTTCACCAAGGCTGGCGACACCCAGCTCCAGCGGATCGCTGAAACCGTCAATGCTCATCTGGCGGGTCTGGCGGAAGGCGCCGCGCGCTTGCTCCAGCGCCTCGACCGCATCCGCGCCTTCGCTGCTCATGGCAAACCAGCTGCGGCCCAGCGAATACGCCGCCCAGGTACTGCGCAAAGGACGCTGCTCCCCCGGCAAGGCCAGCAGCTTGTTGAAATATTCGATCGCGAGTTGATGTTCGCCCGTGGCAAATGCCACTGCACCGGCGACGTACAAACGAATTTCCGCCGGCAGACTGGCGCCCTGCGCCTCGACCTGACGCGCATCGGTCAGGCCACGCAACCGTTTGACCAACCCTTGCTGCTCGGCGCTCAGGCCGGCGTGTTCGGCGATTTCCCGAGACTCGGCGGAGGCGTTTTCGTCACCGTACACATCGTTCGGATTATGTGTCGCAGCGGTGACGTTCTTCAGCCCGGCGATGGTTTTGCCGAGGCGACTGAGTTCGAAACTGAAGCTGCCTTCAGGCAGATCCGCCAGCGTCTGACCGCGATTGTCGAGCAGGCGCATCGGGAAATCCGGTCCGCACGCCAGCGCCGACCCCAGCGGCAGGCTTAGGCTCAGGCAGAGCAGATGGCGGGGCCAGTTACGGGTCAACATGCGAACCTCCTTGATCAATATTGGCGCAGCGCGCCCAACCGATGGCGCGCTGCCCACCCGCCGGCAAGCGGCCGTCGCGCAGGCGGGTGAAGGTAAGCAGATCCGGGCTTTGTTGCAACGTGTAACCTGCGAGCGCATCGGCACCTTCACAGCTTTTTGCCCGCAAGGTGATTTTGGCGGGCCAGGCACTGTCGAGGTTGCCGGGGTTATCGAGTCTGATGTCGTAGAGGCCGTCGTGTTCGCTGAACGTCACGCCGAGCTGACTGACGAGTTGATCACCACGGGCGACCGCGCGCAGGGTGGTCAGGCTCCAGGCGCGGCGATCATTGGCCAGCGGCAAGCGAAACCAGATCAGCCCTGACAGATGCGCCGGCGGATCTTCACGCAATGCTTGACCGAGCTGGCGCAGCTGCAGCGGATCAGCCAGCAACTCGCGGCGTTCACCACCCCGTTCAAGTTGCACCTCGCTCTCTACCACCGGCGCCCCGCCGTCATCGGGCAACAACGCCACGCCGTACGCCGGCAGCGCCAGATAAAACGGTTTGTCGGTGACGCGCGCCCATGCGTTGGCCCACTTCAAGGCTTGATCAGGATCGAACAGACCGCGCCGCGGATCGCTGACGGCGTGGACTTGCAACACGCTGCTGTCGACGGTTTGCAGCAGCGCGGGCAATTGCGCGCTGTCGAGCCAGGCTGGCAGTGCGGTGATGCTCAGCGGCAGTGACACCGGCAATGCCGAGCGCAGCTGTTTGAGGTATTTCGCGTAAGCCGGTAAACGCGCGTTCCCCGCGTCGTGATCAATCTCCACACCGCTCAGCGTCAGGCCCTGCGCCTGCCAATCGGCAAGCACCTGGAGAATCTGCGTGGTGACCTGATGCTGATCCAGCGAGTTGAGCTGTCCGTCGAGACGAATCACCGCGATCACCGGACGGCCATCAACTTTCAATAAGTGCGCATCGATCCGCGCCCGACTCCATCCGGCGTTTGGAAAGGCCTGAAGCGCCAGAACGCGCAGCGTCGAGAAGTCATCGCGGCTGTCGCGCAACGCCGCCTCATGGCTGGGCGTCCATAGGCGTTGCCAGATGTAGAGTTGTTGGTCGAGGGGAGGCGTGTCGTGTTGCTTGCAAGCAGAGAGCGCAATCAATGCCAACAGCCCGACGAGAAACCGCATACCTTCCAACCCCTGACACCCCAAAGCTGCAAGGTTACACAAATCCTTGTGGGAGCGAGCCTGCTCGCGAAGGCGTTGTGGCATCCCCCCCTAGGTCGACTGACACGGCCTCTTCGCCAGCCTGCTCCCACAGGGAAAATGTTCAGGGTTTGCGGGCGATGATCACCTGACTTTTCGCCACCACCGCATCCAGCGCCTGTTTGATCTGCGCACCACGCGGTGAGCCCAGCACCGCTTGCCAGGTCTCGGCCCAGTGATTGAGCAACGGGTGATCCGGGTGACTTAAATCGACCTTGGCTTCCCAGAACAGCAGCATCCACATCGACCAGTAAAAACCGTATTGGCTGTGGCTGATGATCTCCAGCCCCGCTTCACTGACCAGTGCCTTGAACTGTTCTTCGCTGATGATGCGAATGTGGTTGGGTTTCTGGAAATACTGGGGCGCGGCGATGTCTTTTTGCAGGTCTTCAGAGCTCGGGTGCGGCACGCTCAGCAGGTACAGGGCGCCCGGTTTGCCGACGCGCACCAGTTCGGCAAGGAACTGCGCCGGGTCGTCGACGTGCTCGATGACTTCCGTGGACACCACGCGCGTGGCCGTGCCGTCGGCAATCGGCAGCGGGTTGCAATCGGTAACGTGGCATTCGATATCCCGCGCCAGGGTGTCGCTGAGGCGCTGCCGGGTCGCTTCGATCTTGGCCTCGTCGATGTCGGCAATAATGATCTTCGCCCCACGCATGCCGCAGAAATGTACATTGCCGCCATCACCGCAGCCGACATCGAGCAGGGTGTCATCGGCGCTCACCACAAAGCCTTTGAACAGCTCGTTGGTCTCCTGGTTGAACCAGCCGCTGAGCCTGGCATCGTACAAGCCGAGCTCGTACGGATCGACCCTGCTGGCAACCGGTTCCCCGGGCTGGGTCGGGACCGCTGCCGGCGTCGCCGCTGTAAGTTTCTTCAGTAGGCTCAGCATGAGGTGGCTCCAGAGGACGGGACGGTGGATCGGGATGAACCAAGGCGCCGCACGAGCGCGGCACCACGGTTGCGCATGGGCATTTCGACCAGGCGGTAATTGAGTTCGCTGAGCAACACGATCAGGCCGAAGGCGATCAGCAGCGTCAGCACCGGGTGACCGGCAGGGCTGGAGAGACCGGCGCTCTGCAAGCGAAAGATCATTTCCCGTACCAATTGATAGGCGGGTATGTGAATCAGGTAGATGCCATAGGACCGGCTACCGATCCACCCCAGCAACCGCTGCATCGCGCCAGCGGGCATCAGGTAATTGCGGTTATACGATGCGATCCACACCAGTATTGCACTCAGTACGGCAATTGAACCGATACGGTACCAGGCGAACGTGAAGCGATCGGTAGCCATAAAGCTCAACAGTGCGCCGATCAGAATCAATGCCGAAATCCCGACCCATGGCCGATCGAGAACATGCGGCCGCCAACGCTGATAACTCGGTTGCGAGCTCCACATCGCCAGCAATACGCCGAGGGCCAGCGCATCAGTACGCACCACCATCAACAACGGCGTGCGCAGGGTGAAGATCTGCACCGCGACCAGTGCCAGCAGTGCCCAGACCAGATATTTGCGACAGAGCAGAATCAGTAGCGGGAACAGCAGATAGAACTGCTCCTCCAGCGACAGGCTCCAGTAAACGAAACTGCTGCCGTACTCGTAGCGCAAGAAACTGTCGGCAAACCGGAAGTTGGCGTACTGCAACACCCCGGCCAACGTCGCTTGCAGGTTGGCGGACAACGTACCGAACGCCCCCGAACGATTGAGAAACATGCACGCCAGCAACATCAGCGCCAGCCATAACCAGGCCGACGGCAATAAGCGGAAAACCCGGCGAAGCCAGAAATTGCGCGTCTGCTGCCAATATTCCTGGCGGGTTGTACAGCCTTGCAGCGCCGGGATCAGGCTTCGGGCAATGACAAACCCGGAGATGGCAAAAAACAGATCGACACCCCACCACGGCTGCGCCCAGGCATGGATCTTTTCCAACGACGGCACGACATCGGTGAACAGGCTTCCCTGCAAGTGATGAAACAGCACGCCCAATACGGCAATTGCGCGCAGGACTTCAATGTCCATGATGCGCTTGCCGCTCATGGTGCCTCCCCCACACCCGTTGGCTTGCGGGCGATGATCACCTGGCTCTTGGGCATGAAGCGGTCAAGCGTCTGCTTGATCGCCAGCCCGCCCGGCTGAGCGAGCAGGTCCTGCCAGGTCTTGGCCCAATTCTCCATCAACGGCATGAAGGGCTCCTGAATCCGGTCACGCACCGCACCGCCCGGGTCACGCCCGGCAGCCCGTTCGCCCGCCCAGAAAAAGATCATGCCCATCACCCAGAAGAACCCGCTGGCCTGACGATGTTCGATCACCAGGCCGGCCTCTTCAACCAGTGCAGCGAAGCGCTCCGGGGTAAAAATCTGCACATGATTGGGCGACTGGTAGTAACTGTCCGGGGCGATGCCTTTTTGCAGGTGTTCGCCGGTCGGTGCCGGCACGCTGAACAGATACTGCGCACCGGGGCGCCCCATGCGCACCAGTTCGGCCATGAACGGTTGGGGCTGATCGATATGCTCCAGCACCTCCATGCACACCACTTTACTGGCGCAGCCGTCAGCCAACGGCAACGGCAGGCTGTTACTGACCAGACCCAGACTGGCTTTGCCGCCTTGCGCTTCGACCTGCCGGGCGAGCTCGTGCACCTTGGTGTGTTCACTGTCGGTAAAAATCACTGAAGCGCCCTGGCGCACGGCAAACAGTGTCGCCACGCCTTCGCCGCACCCCACATCCAGCAACGTATCTTCAGCGGTGATCGCAAAGCCCTTGAGCAACTCGCCGCTGTCATTCAAAAACCAACCGTCGAGCACGGCGTCATGTAAGCCGACGTCGCGTGGCGACACCTTGGCAGACGGGGCCGGCGGCAGTTGCGCGGCAGGCGCCGGACGCCATCGAGCAAGCAGGCGCCGGATCATGCGACCGAGACTTGTGCAGGCAACGATCCGGGGGCTGGCAGTGACTGCGCGAGAAACGTGCGCAATCTCTGCTCGGTACCGGCCTGGCTGCAGAAGCGCTGCAGGCTGTGAATCGCCTCGGCAGACATGGCGGCGTAACGCGGCTGATCGGTTTTTGCCACGTCATAGCTGGCGCGATACGCCAGACATAACGAATCCCAGTCGGTGATGTAACGCATCGTGCGATAGGCTGCGCGCGGGTCATGAGGCCAGGCGGTGAGTTCTTCGGTGAAGTCGACGATAAAGGCGTTATCGCTGCTCACATAATCAGCCATTGCGGTGTTCAACGGCGCAATCGCCGGTTTGCCGCAGGACATGAATTCCATCAGCGGCAGGCACTGTCCCTCACCGTAAGAGCTGTTGACCACGTAGCTGGTGGCCTGCACCAGCGCTTCGTAATCGGCATCCGCCAGATAACCGTGGATCAGCACGATCCGGCATTGATACGACTGGTTCTTGTACAGGTGGTGCAGCATGTCGGTGAGTGCGTCGGCGATGTCATGGTGGGTCAGCTTGAGCACCAGGGTCACATCGCTGATCTCGCGAAACGTCGCGCAGAACGCGCTGATCATATCCTGCCAGTTCTTGCGGCCGTCGTAAGGGTTGAACACCGAGGTGTAGACCACGCCCTCCAGCTGCAGTTGGCACTCTTCTGCCGGTCCGGCAAAGGACACCGGTATGCCTTCGCGCAATCCGGCCGGGCCATACGGCCGCAAGTCCGTGCGACGACTGTCGATCAGCAATCCGCGCAGACTCAGCGTCACCGGGTCAACCACCGGACGCTTGGCCAATGGCTCGCCACGAGCGGCAAAGCGGTCCCACACCGGCGCCGGTATCGCGCAGATCGGGTAGTCCGCCCCCATCACGTCGCGCACCGCGTTCACCGTGAATGTCGAATGCGTAATCGCCCGGCCACACGCCTGCAGCACCACACGCCAATCGTGGCGGGGTTCGCCCTGCCAGCTTTCGGTGGGAATGGTGCTGAATTCCCAGGCGAACACCGGGATGGTCGGGCAGGCGTAATGGACGGGCGTGCGGTGCGGCGGCGAGAACGACAGAAAGACGCAGTCCTCCCCGCGGCTCAAGCAGTCGAAATACAAACGATCCACCAATTCGTCAGGGTTGCTCACCTCAATCACCTGACCGATGCGTTCCAGCACGGGGCGAAACTCCTTGAGCACGAAGTAGTAGCTGTACTCCGGCCGGCCGAGGTTCTGCTGGATGTTGCTCTTGTTGGTTTCGGAATGAATGATGATCAGCATGATGCCGCTCCGGTCTCGACCGCCAACGAGGCATTTTCGCTATCGGCCTTCAGACCGAAAAACGCCTCCACGCGCTCCTGCACCTGCGCCAACCCACAGTATTCACGCATGCGTTCATCGGCGGCAGCGGCCATCGCCAGGTAAGCCTGTGGATGATTCTTGGCCATGGCGTAGCTGTCCTCGTAGGCGGTTTTCAACGATCCCCAGTCGGGACGATGGCGCAGAGTGCGGTAGAGGATGCGCATGTCATCCGGCCAGATGGTCGGCTCGCGGCTGGACTTGACGATAAAGGCAACGCGTTCGTCGATGTAGTCGCCCATGGCGGTGTGGTTTGGCGCGATTACCGGCCGTGCACACGACATGAACTCCATCAATGGCAGGCACAAACCCTCGCAGCGTGACGCATTGACGTAGAAACTCGCAGCGCCATACAGCCGGGCGAATTCGTCCTCTTCCAGATAGCCATGCATGACCACCACGCGACAGGCGAATGGCGAAAGTTGCGAGAGCAATGTAATCAGATGGACGTAATAGCTCGACAGATCGTTCTGGGTGATTTTCAGCACCAGCGTCGCGTCGTCGACATCACGCATGGCCCAGCAGAACGCGGTGATCAGGTGATGCCAGTTCTTGCGTCCGTCTTCAGGGTTGAACACGCTGACATACACCACGCCGCTGACGTCGATTTGTACGTGCTGACTGGTATCGGGCAGCAAGGCTTGCGGGTGCTCAGCCACCGCCGGCGTTTCACTCACGGCGGGAGCCGGCGGAACAGGTTCGACAGGGCCGGGCAACCCGGCGCGGTTGTCACGCACCGCACCCGGCAGCAAATCACTGACGGCTTCGCGGTACCACTGCAAAAGATTGTGCTTGAGCAGAAACAGGGGTCGATGTTCGGAAGCCATCGTGACGGCTTTGTAGCCTTCGGCCAGGTAATGCCTGGTGATGAAAGCACGCCGTCGCAGGGTCAATGCCGGCGGCGGTTGCGGGATCGGCTCCGGCACTTGCTCGATCACTGGCGGTGTTTGCAGTTCCTGCTCGTTGAGTATCGGTGCGATCAAGCCATCAGCCGACAGTCCCAGCGCGTGGCTGTCGATGATGCAGCCCTTGATCTGCAATGTGCTGCCGGGGTTTACCGGGACACTTGGATAATCTCGTCGTACCTGAGCGAAACGCTCCCACAGCGGTGTGGGCAATACCAGCACGGGGAAATCGTCCCCCAGACTGCGCCGGATGGCCTGCGCCGTATGGGTGGACAACGTAATCACCCGGCCATGCCGGGTGAGCGTCTGGCGCCAGTCGTGGCAGGCGTCGTTGTCAGCGTATTCGTTGGGGATCGAGTCATATTCCCAGGCAATCACGCACACCATCGGGCACTGCAGGCCGATCGGGGTCTTGTGTGGCGGAGCAAACGAAAGGAACAAACACTCCTCACCGGCCTGGCGCAATTGCAGATACAGCGGATCGACGTCGTCAGCTGACGCCACCACATGCACGCGGCCAAGACTTTCCAGCACCGGGCGATAAGCCTTGAGCACAAAGTAATAGCTATATTCGGGACGCCCGAGACTTTGGCTGATGGAGCGGGCGTTGACGTCCGAGTAAAGAATGAAATTCATGGCATCCCACGATGAAGCAGCCGTCCCGGCAACCTCATGCTATGACGAACGGGCGCTGGATCAAGTCGGCATGGCCGCGGCTTGTCCAGCAACCTCGGACCCGTCTTCGTTTTTGTTTTAGTGGTCAGTTTCACCCCGTTGCGCTACGCCCACGGCAGACCGGAGGATATAGCGACGAGGGCCATTCTAAACACATCCATCAAGGATCCGGGAACCGCCCGCCGGGAATAAATCGTACTACGCTGACGAGAACCGACCGGTCACGGTTTGCCCTGTTGAAATTGCCGAGCAATTGGAACAGATTGGTAACAAACAACTACAACAACTGACTTCGCCAGTCTTTCACCCGGCTTTTCCTTCGGTCTGACAGACCTTTCCCTGAAGCCTGTGAGAAAGTGGCGCAAGTTCAACACCAAGGGGCCGCTGTTTGAAAAAGCGTCTGTTCGTCACGGGTCTCAATGGATTCGTGGGACAACATATTCAGTCGCGTCTGGCATTGCCGGACTCGTCGTGGGAGCTGGTGCCTGCCGCGTCTCTCTACGACCTTACTGATCCACACAGCCTCGCCGACCTGTGGCCGCAGCTGCCGGATGCCGTCATTCATCTGGCCGGCCAGACCTTCGTCCCCGAAGCCTTCCGCGATCCGGCGCGTACGCTCGAGATCAATCTGCTCGGTACCCTCAACCTGCTGCAAGCCCTCAAGGCGCGCGGTTTCGCTGGCACGTTCCTGTATGTCAGTTCCGGTGACGTCTACGGCCAGGTGAGCGAAAGCGACCTGCCGATCACCGAGCAACAACCGCCCTGCCCGCGCAATCCTTATGCAGTAAGCAAACTCTCGGCAGAGTTTCTCAGCCTGCAATGGGGCCTGAGCGAAGGCTGGCCGGTGCTGGTGGCGCGCCCGTTCAATCACATCGGCAGCGGCCAGAAAGAAAGCTTTGTCATCGCCAGTGCCGCCCGTCAGATCAACCGCATCAAGCAGGGCCTGCAAGCGCCGCAACTGGAAGTCGGCGATATCGACGTCACGCGAGACTTCCTCGATGTCGGCGATGTGATTTCGGCCTATTTTGCACTGCTGGAAAAAGGGACGCCCGGGCAGGTCTACAACATCTGCTCGGGCCGCGAGCAAAGCATTCGCAGCCTGATCGAGCAGCTCGGCGATCTGGCCGAAGTCGAAATGCAACTGGTGCAAGATCCCGCGCGCATGCGCCGTGCCGATCAGCGTCGCGTTTGCGGCAGCCACACCCGGCTGACGCAGACCACTGGATGGACGCCTGAAATCACTACACAACAATCCCTGCGGGCGATCCTGTCCGACTGGGAGAAGCGAGTAAAACAACAATGACTAAAAGTGCATTGATCACAGGGATCACCGGCCAGGATGGCGCTTATCTGGCAAAACTGTTGCTCGACAAGGGCTACAAGGTTCACGGACTGGTCGCACGGCGCAGCAGCGATTCACGCTGGCGCCTGCGCGAGTTGGGGGTCGAAGCCGACATCGTCTACCTGGACGGGGACATGGCCGATGCCTGCTCGGTGCAGCGTGCGGTCATCCAGTCGGCACCGGACGAAATCTATAACCTTGCCGCGCAAAGCTTTGTCGCCGCCTCGTGGAATCAACCGGTGACCACCGGCATTGTCGATGGCCTGGGTGTCACCCACGTGCTTGAAGCGATCCGCCAGTTCAGCCCGCACACCCGGTTTTATCAGGCTTCGACCAGCGAAATGTTCGGTCTGATCCAGGCCGAGCAGCAGGACGAGAACACACCGTTCTATCCGCGCAGTCCTTACGGTGTGGCCAAACTGTATGGCCACTGGATCACCGTCAACTACCGCGAAAGTTTCAACCTGCACGCCAGCAGCGGCATCCTCTTCAACCACGAATCGCCCTTGCGCGGCATCGAGTTCGTGACCCGCAAGGTCACCGATGCCGCTGCACGCATCAAACAAGGCAAACAGCATGAGCTGGCCTTGGGCAACATCGATGCAAAACGCGATTGGGGGTTTGCCGGTGATTACGTCGAAGCCATGTGGCTGATGCTGCAACAGGACAAACCTGACGATTTCGTGGTCGCCACCGGCGTCACCACCACGGTGCGGGAAATGTGCCGTATCGCCTTCGATCACGTGGGCCTCAACTACCGCGACTACGTGAAGATCGACCCGGCGTTCTTCCGCCCGGCGGAAGTTGAAGTGCTGCTCGGCAATCCGGCCAAGGCTCAGCGAGTGCTGGGCTGGAAGCCGAAAACCGACCTGGATACCTTGATCCGCATGATGATGGATGCGGACATGAAACGCGTCGCCAAGGAGTAGGCCATGCTGATCCCCGTGATTCTGTCCGGCGGTGCCGGCACCCGTTTGTGGCCGGTGTCCCGCGAGGGCCATCCCAAGCCGTTCATGACCCTGCCCGACGGCCAGTCGCTGCTGGGCAAGACCTATCAGCGTGCCGCCGGGTTACTCGACGGCTGGGGCGACATTGTCACGGTGACCAACCGCGAGTACTACTTCCAGAGCAAGGATCACTATGGCGCGGCGCATGTGTCGCGCCATCGCGGCCACTTTCTGCTGGAGCCGGCCGGGCGCAACACCGCGCCGGCGATTGCCGCCGCCGCCCTGTCGCTGCAAGCGCTGCACGGTGACGACGCAATCATGGTGGTGATGCCCGCCGACCATTTGATCGTCAATCAGGACGCACTGAAAACAGCGGTCGAGCACGCGGTCAATCTGGCCAGGGAGGGTTATCTGGTGACCTTCGGCGTGATCCCGACCGCACCGGAAACTGGCTTCGGTTACATCGAGACCGGTGCCCCGCTGGATGCCAAAGGCGCGGCGAAAGTGCAGCGCTTCGTCGAGAAACCCGACCTGCAAACGGCTACGCATTATCTGGAGAGCGGCAACTTCCTGTGGAATTCGGGCATGTTCTGCTTCACCACCGCCAACGTGATTGCAGAGTTGCAGCAGCATGCACCCGAGCTGCTGGAGCAGACCCGAGCCTGCATGGCCGCCAGCGCGCCGATCGAAACCGCCGGTTGTCTGCAACAGGAACTGTCGTCGGCGCTGTTCGCTGAAATCACGGACATCTCCATCGATTACGCCTTGATGGAGCGTTCGGAAAAAGTCGTGGTCGTGCCCGCCGGCTTCGACTGGAGCGACATCGGTTCATGGGGCGCCGTCGCGGCACTGGTGCCGGCCGACGCCGACAACAACCGCGCCAGCGGCGAAGCGATTTTCATCGACAGCCACAACAACTTCGTCCAGAGCGAAGGCCGTCTGGTGGCGACGGTGGGTGTGGATAACCTCATCGTGGTCGACACCGCTGACGCTGTGCTGGTGGCCCACGCCGACCGCGCGCAAGACGTGCGACGGGTGGCCAAACAGCTCAAGGACAAGGCCCACGAGGCCTATCGCCTGCACCGTACCGTCAGCCGTCCATGGGGCACCTACACCGTGCTCGAGGAAGGCCCGCGCTTCAAGATCAAACGCATCGTGGTCAAGCCTGGCGGCAAGCTGTCACTGCAAATGCACCATCACCGCAATGAACACTGGGTGGTGGTCGAAGGCATGGCCAAAGTCACCAACAATGGCTCCGGCACCACGCTGGTGGCCAAGAACGAATCGACCTTCATCGCCGCCGGCCACAAGCATCGCCTGGAAAACCCCGGGGTGATCGATCTGGTGATCATCGAAGTGCAAAGCGGCGAATACCTGGGAGAGGACGATATCGTCCGCTTCGAAGACCAATACGGCAGGACGGTTTGAATGCTGCTTACCCTTTACCGCTCAATGCGCAGTTATCGCGGGTTCATCCTCGGCAGCGTCAAGCGGGAGTTTCAATCGCGTTATCGCAACTCGTTGTTCGGCGCGCTGTGGACTGTACTCAACCCGTTGTCGATGATCGTTGTGTACACGGTGATCTTTTCCCAAATCATGCGTGCCCGTCTGCCGGGCGTGGACGATGGCCTGGCCTACAGCGTCTATCTCTGCGCCGGCCTGCTGACGTGGGGTCTGTTCGCGGAAATCACCACGCGCAGCCAGAGCATGTTTCTGGAAAATGCCAACCTGCTGAAGAAAATCAGCTTCCCGCGCATCTGCCTGCCGGTGATTACCCTGCTCAACGCCGGTATCAATTTTGCGATCATTCTCGGGCTGTTCTTCGGTTTCTTGCTGATCAGCGGCCGCCTCCCCGGCATGGCCCTGCTGGCGCTGATACCGCTGTTGATCGTGCAAGTGATCTTTGCCGCGGGGCTGGGAATGCTGCTCGGCGTTCTAAATGTGTTCTTTCGCGATGTCGGGCAGATGTTCGGCATCTGCCTGCAGTTCTGGTTCTGGCTGACCCCTATCGTTTACCCGCTGTCGATCCTGCCGTCAGGCATCCAGCACATCATCAGCCTGAACCCGATGACACCACTGATGACCAGCTACCAGAACGTGTTTCTTTACAACCAGTGGCCGCAGTGGTCGTCACTGACCCCACTGCTGGTCATCGGCTTGCTGCTCTGCGCCATGGCGCTGCGCGTGTTCCGTCAGCGTGTCGGTGAAATGGTGGACGAACTCTGATGGGACATATCCGCGTCACTGGCCTGGCCAAAGCCTATAAACAGTATCCGAATCGCTGGAGCCGCTTGCTCGAATGGCTGGTGCCGTTTTCCCCGAACCGCCACCACCTGCATTGGGTCCTGCAAGACATCGATTTCGAAATCAAACCCGGTGAAGCAGTTGGCATTGTCGGCGTCAACGGCGCGGGCAAAAGCACCCTGCTGAAGATGATCACGGGCACCACCCAACCGACCCGTGGACAGATCCACCTGGAAGGCCGCGTGGCCGCATTGCTGGAATTGGGCATGGGCTTTCACCCGGACTTCACCGGGCGGCAGAACGCTTTCATGGCGGGTCAGTTGCTGGGCATGCAGGTCGAAGAAATCGAAGCATTGATGCCGCAAATCGAAGACTTCGCCGAAATCGGTGAAGCCATCGATCAACCGGTGCGCACCTATTCCAGCGGCATGCAGATGCGCCTGGCGTTCAGTGTCGCCACCGCGCGTCGTCCGGACATTCTGATCGTCGACGAAGCGCTGTCAGTCGGCGATGCGTATTTCCAGCATAAAAGTTTCGAGCGCATCCGCAGCTTCCGCAAGGCCGGCACGACCCTGCTGATCGTGTCCCATGACCGATCGGCCATTCAATCGATCTGCGACACCGCGATTCTCTTGGAGAACGGGCGTCTGGCCCTGCGTGGCAAACCTGAAGAAGTCATGGACTACTACAACGCCATGCTCGCCCAGCGCGAAGGCCAGACCGTGCGCCAGGAGATGCTCGCCAACGGCCAGGTACAGACCATTTCCGGCACCGGTGAAGCAGGCATTCTCAGCGTGCGCCTGCTCGATGTGCAGGGACGCAGCCTTGAAGTCGCGGAGGTCGGTCAGCCTGTGGTGCTGGAGGTGCAGACTGAAATTCGTGAAGACATCGAGCGGCTGATTCTCGGCTTCATGATCAAGGATCGCCTGGGTCAGGCGATTTACGGCATCAACACCCATCGCCTCGACAAAGCCATCACCGAGTTAAGTGTCGGTGAACGCGTGACCTTTCGTTTCGCTTTCGACATGCGTCTGGGCAAGGGTAGCTACTCAGTGGCGTTGAGCCTGTCACGCCTGGACTCGCACCTGGATCGCAACTTCGAGTGGCGCGACTACGGTCTGATCTTCCACGTGATCAACAATCGCCAGGAAGACTTTGTCGGCTGCTCCTGGTTACAAGCCCGGACCGAAATCAGCCGCTCCAGTGAAACCCTTGTACAACCGCCTGATACGGAGATCTTGCGATGACACGATTGTTGGTGGAGTGCACTTACGTATTCGAACATCCCTCCGCCAACTCGGGCATTCAACGTGTTGTACGCAACGTCATCCAGCAGTTGCCGGCGGCCGATGAAGCCCTCGAATGCATCCCCGTGGTGATGATCGATGGCGGTTTGTATGAAGTTAAGAGTCTGGCGCCGCTGAAGTCGCCGAAGCTCGATTTGATCGGCCTGCGAGTGAAACTGGAACAGTGGGCCAACGCTTTCTGGTTACGTCACCGAGCTGTGGAACGGCGCTGGCCGTTCAACCAGTCGCATTTCACCCGCCGGGTGCTGTACGTCGGCTGCCGGCTCACGGCATTCGCCTGTTTGAGCTTGCCCATGCGCCTGCTTGAACGCGTCCTCAAGGGCAAGCACATTCCCGAGCGCTGCGTACCGCTGGCCCACCGGGCGGGCGATCAACTGGTGCTGCTCGATTCGTCCTGGCACGCCAACTTTTTCCCCCTCGCCGAGCAACTCAAGCGTGAAGGCGTGGGCATCATCTCGGTGATCTACGACCTGATCCCTCTGACCCATCCGCAGTTTTGCGATGCCGGGCTGGTCAAAGTGTTTAACGACTGGTTCGACTGGATCGCACGCACCGCCGACGGTTACGTCGCGATCTCGACCACTATCCGCGATCAGGTTCGCCAGGAAATGCTGCGCCGGATCGGCACGCAACAGGTCGCTCAGCGCTGGTTTGATTATTTCCACCTCGGCTCCGAACTGGACTTGAGTGAGGCCGATGACAAGGTCGATCGTGGGCTGCTGGCCATGTTCCAGACGACTGATCCGGTGTTTCTCATGGTCAGCACCATCGAGCCGCGCAAAAACCATGCGTACCTGCTCGATGCGTTCGAGCTCGCCTGGGCAACCGGATCGAAAGCCAGGTTATGCATCGTCGGCAAGATTGGCTGGAAGTGCGACGCACTGATCGAACGCATTCGCCAACATCCCGAACTGGACCGACGCTTGTTCATGTTCAATGCGCTCGCGGACAAAAGTCTGGAACATGCCTACTCACATGCCACAGCGCTGGTGTTCCCTTCCCATGTCGAAGGTTTCGGCTTGCCACTGGTGGAAGCCATGCAACGCCAGTTACCGGCAATGGCCAGCGATATTCCGGTGTTTCGCGAGATCGGCGGCGACTATATGGCGTATTTCGACCTGGCGAATCCCCAGAGTCTGACCGATCTGGTGACCGGCATGGAGCGTACCGGCGAGTTTCCGGCAGCGCTGGGCCTTGAACAATGGCGCTGGCTGAGCTGGCGCGAAGCGAGCGCCCAATTGGTCGAACGTATTGAGCGCAACTTGAATGCATCGATGCCTGCCCCCGAGAGTCAGCATGCGCATTGCTCTTAACGCACGCATTCTCCAGGCACCGCGCACCGGCATCGGTCATTACGTGGCCGAACTGGTCAACGCCTTGCACAGCGAGCCCGATATCGACGTGACGCTGTTCCATGGCTGGGGCTGGAGCTCGGCGCTGCCGGAAGCGGCCATGCCCGGTTACTCACGCCTGACGCCGCTGCTGCGGCAGATTCCCGGGGCCTATCAGGCGCGCCGCTGGCTGGAGCAGAAACGCTTCGATCAGGGCCGTGCGCAAGGCATCGACCTTTATCACGAACCGAGCCTGTGGCCGCTGGCCTTCGACGGCCCGACCGTGATCACCTTGCACGACTTGACTCATCTGCATTTCCCCGAGACCCAACCCCCGGCACGACTCAAGGAGATCGAACGTCGATTGGCTCTGGGTGTACAACAAGCGCAGGTAATTCTCACCGACTCGCAAGCGATTGCCGCCGAGGCCCAGGATTATTTCGGCCTGCCAGCCGAGCGATTTGTCGTGGCGCCACTGGGCGTCGCCGCGCGCTTTCATCCGCGCGAGGCGACTGCCATTGACGCGGTGCTCAAGGCCCACGCCGTTGCGGCGCGGGAATATTTCCTGTGTGTGGGCACGCTGGAGCCGCGCAAGAACCTCAGCCTCGCTCTGCGCGCTCATGCCTTGCTTCCGGAAGCCGTGCGCCAGCGCTTTCCGCTGCTGATCGTCGGCATGGCCGGTTGGGAGCGCGAGCAGTTCAGCGAGCCTTTGCGTCAGGCGTTGGCCAGTGGACATGTGTGCCTGCTCGGCTATTTGCCCGATGAGCAGGTGGCGCAACTGCTGGCCGGTGCCCGCGCGCTGATTTTTCCATCGCTGTATGAAGGTTTTGGCCTGCCGGTCCTGGAGGCCATGGCCAGCGGCACACCGGTGCTGCTCACACGTTCTTCGGCGATGCCGGAGGTCGCGGGCGCGGCGGGCAACTATATTGAAGCTGACGATGCGGAAGGCCTGCGTGATGCGCTGAGCCGACTGATCGACGATCAAGCGCATTGGCAGGCATGCCAGGCAGCCGGATTGCAGCAGTCACGGCTTTTTTCCTGGGAACGTTGTGCACAGGCCACGGCCGCTGCCTACCGCCAGGCGATGGGAGGTTGAATGCGAGTTCTTCATTTTTTCAAGACGTACCTGCCTGACTCGGTCGGCGGCATTGAGCAAGTGATCTTCCAACTCTGCGAAAGCGGCGCCCAGCACGGCATCGACGGCCAGGTGCTGACCCTCAGTGCCAATCCGAATCCGCCGGTGGTTGAACTCGGGCAGCACCACGTGCACCGCGCCAGACTCGACATCCAGTTCGCCTCCACCGGGTTTTCCTGGAGCGTGTTCAAACAGTTTCGTGAGATGGCGGCCGAGGCCGATGTGGTCAATTACCACTTCCCGTGGCCGTTCATGGACCTGGTGCATTTCGCCAGCGCGACAGGTAAACCGAGTGTGGTGACTTATCACTCGGACATCATTCGCCAGAAGCACTTGCTCAAACTCTACCGCCCGCTGATGAATCGTTTCCTCGCCAGCGCCGACCGCATTGTTGCCGCTTCGCCGAACTACCTGCACACCAGCGATGTGCTGCAGCAGTTCCAGAACAAAACCCGGGTGATTCCCTACGGTTTGAACAAGGCCGGTTATCCACAGCCGGACAACGAGCGGATGAACCGCTGGCGCCAACAGCTTGGGGATAAGTTCTTTCTGTTTGTCGGCGTGATGCGCTACTACAAAGGCCTGCACATTCTGCTGGAGGCCCTGAAAGACGTGGACTATCCCGTGGTCATTGTCGGCGCCGGACCGCTGGAACTCGAACTGCATGCTCAGGCGCAGGCTTTGGGTCTGCGTAACATTCACTTCCTTGGGCGCCTCGGTGACGAGGACAAAGTCGCCCTGCTGCAACTGAGCTACGCCATCGTGTTCCCTTCACACTTGCGTTCCGAAGCCTTCGGCATTTCCTTGCTGGAAGGCGCAATGTACGGCAAGCCCATGATCTCCAGCGAGATCGGCACCGGCACCAGCTACATCAATATCCACAACGAAACCGGGCTGGTCGTACCGCCAAGTAATCCACAGGCGTTTCGCGAGGCGATGCGTACGCTGTGGGAAGACCCGGTGCGCGCCGCCGCCATGGGTGTGAAGGCTGAAGCCCGCTATCGGCAGTTATTCACAGCCGATGACATGGGCCGCAAGTGGACGGAGCTGTATCAGGAGTTGCTGGAAGAAAAAGATCTGTCCTACGCCTAAGTGTGGGTTGAACACAGATCCATTGTAGGAGTGAGCCTGCTCGCGATAGCGGTCTGTCAGCAACAAAGATGTCTATTGACCCGGCGCTATCGCGAGCAGGCTCACTCCTACAGGATTAGGTTACAGATCCAATACCAGTGGCTGATTGCTTTGCGCCGGAACCGCGCAACAAATCAGCACATGCCCCGCTTCCGGCATATCCGCCGGCACCTGTGGATAATTCACCGCCCCACTGACCAGCCGGGTCTTGCAGGTGCCGCATGAACCGCCTCGGCAACTGAACTCAGGGCGCAGTCCGCGGCTTTCCGCCAGCTCCAGCAGACTGCCGCCGTCCGGCTGCCAGCGCGCTTCTTTCGCCGAGCGCTCGAACACCACCGGTACCGACGTGGTTGCAGCGGGCGGTTGTTCAATCACGATCGCGTCCGCATCGGCCTGACGTTTCAGCGTCGACGGGCCGAAGGTTTCCGCATGAATCTGCGCGTCACGCACATCCAGTTCGCGCAGGGTGTCGTACAACCCTTGGGTAAAACCTCCGGGGCCGCAGAGCACAAAGTCGAGCTGATCAAAATCCTCGGCGCCCAGCAGGTTCCTCAGCACCGTGCCGTCGATACGCCCCTGCACATCGAAATCCTCGCCTTCTTGCAGATCCGCTTCCGGTTGGCTGAGCAAACGCAGGACTCGCACAGCGTCGCCCGCAGTTTCGAGCAGTTGATCCAGCTCCCGGCGAAATGGCTGATCCGCCAGACTGCGCGAACTCTGCAACAGCAATGTCGGACGAATCCCTCGCGTGCGTAAGCCTTGGTACACCACCTCGCGCAGCATCGACAGCAACGGCGTGATGCCCACCCCGGCGGCCAACAGCACCAATGGCCGGCGCTCCAGTGGCGCGACGGTGAAATGCCCTTGCGGTGCTCGCGCTTCCAGTACATCACCGACGCGAATCTGCTCATGCAGGTGTGAGGAAATCAGCCCTTCGCGCTTGACGCTGATCCGGTAGAAACCATCCGACGGCGCACTCGAAAGGCTGTAGGTGCGGATGTGTACCTCACCGTCGAGGGTGAAACGCAGCGGCAGGTGTTGGCCGGCGAGAAACACCGGCAAACCGGCGCCGTCGGTCGGCTCCAGATAAATCGAGCGGATGTTGCGGCTCTCCGCTTCGATCCTCGCCACGCGCAACGGCCGCCATTGATTGCCCAATGCCTGCGCCTGCAGACGTGCATCGGCCTCGGCCCAGTTACCGGTCAGCAGGCTGGTCGGTGACATGCCGTCGAAGCGCCAGCGCAACGCCAGGGCTGCCGGGCGCCGTACCAGTGTCTCCACTTCAAAGGTCCACAGCCGTTCCGCGCCTTGAAAGGCTTCGATCTGCGGGTCATCGAGAAGGATCTCGGTACGCCCGCTCAGTTGCAGCAGATCGCCTGTGGAAAAGTCGATGAACAGCAAGCCTGCCCTGGGATTGAGCAGCAGATTGCCGAGGGTGTTGAAGTGCAGGTTGCCGGCGAAATCAGGGATGGTCAGACGATTGCCTTCCACGCGGACGAAACCGGCCTGGCCACCGCGATGGGAAACATCCACCGCGCGCTGGCCGTCGACATCCACATAACTGGCGACAAAAAACGTATCGGCGCCGGCGATCAGCGCAATGGCTGCGTCATCGAGACCGTGCAGATGCTCAGCCGGACGCGTCTGCGGATCCGTCAACGGCACCCGCTGAAATTGGCGCAGTTGAATGTATTGCGGGCAATTGCCGAAGGCCTGATCCACGCTCACGTCGAACCCGTTGGCCGTCAGATTGCCAACATGACCGTTAAGGCGATTGCGTCGGCGGGTGTGCAACTCGATGCCAAGCAAACCGATCGGCTCGCCATTGCGCAGTTGCGCCGGATCATCAAAGGCTGGCTGGCTGGCGAAGTGCAGATGCTCGGGATCCGGTGACTGGGCGAACCCCGGCGCACCTTCGAGCACACTGGCCCACGGCCGCCCCTGCGCATCGACTGCGCCGTACAGCATGAAGGGCAATTGCCGGTAGAACTCACGGTGCTGATCCGGCATCCAGGTGCGAATCACCTTACGCCCGAAGGCCTCCATGCGTTCGGCAACACCGACATGGGCCTGCAATTGCTGTTCGCCAGCGTGCCACGGTGAACGTTCCATCACGACCTCTCCCCTGCACCGTCGGCACAGTGTGGATTGCGAAAAATCAGGCGGTGGTTTGCAGACCGGCAACCGTGCGCGGCATGCCGACAAAACCCGGCAGCGCTTCAACCCGGGCCAGCCAGGCGCGGACATTGCCGTAGTCGTCCAGCGACACATTGCCTTCCGGCGCGTGGGCGATGTAGCTGTAGGCCGAAACGTCGGCAATGGTCGGTTCGTCGCCGGCCAGATACGGCGTTTTGCCCAACTCGATGTCCATCACCTTGAGCAGGTTGTGCGCCCGGTTGATCGCCTCTTCGGCATTCAGTTGTGCGCCGAACACCGTGACCAACCGTGCTGCAGCAGGACCGAAGGCAATCGGCCCGGCAGCGGCGGACAACCAGCGCTGCACCCGTGCGGCACCGACCGGATCGGTTGGCAGCCAACGACCATGGCCATATTTCTGCGCCAGGTACACCAGAATCGCGTTGGAATCAGCTAGCACCACACCGTCGTCGTCAATCGCCGGTACCTGGCCAAAACTGTTGATCGCCAGGTACGCCGGTTGCTTGTGCTCACCCTTGGCCAGATCGACGAAGATCAGCTCGGTCGGCAGTTGCAGCAGGGACAACATCAGCTCGACACGGTGGGCGTGGCCGGAACGTGGAAAGTTGTAGAGTTTGATCGCTTGCATGGTCGACTCCGCTGAACAGGGGCGCCGCTGCGGGAATGAGAGCGCCGATGGAGGCCATCTTCCCCTTAACGCGAAAAGAACAGAATCACCAGCAAGTGCAATCGATTATTTCACTGAGTGCAATAACGCCGCATTTTTCAACGCAGGATGTTCGCGCAACGCTTCTGCCGTGAAATCGACAAAACTGCGAATCCGCGCTGGTGCCTTGCGCCCACCCTGGTACACGACATGGATCGGCAGCGGTGGCAGTTCGAATTCCGCGAGTACGATCTCCAGATCACCGTCAGCAACCTGCCTCGCCACTTGATAGGACAATACTCGGGTCAACCCCAGGCCCGTGCAGGCTGCGGTAATCGCGGCCTGATTGGCGGTCACGATCAGACGCGGCTCAGGCCGCACGCTGAGCGGTTCGCCAGCGTCGAGAAACGGCCAACTGCGTTGCTGGCCAATCGCAGAAGTCGCCACCACTGGCGCGCCCGCCAACGCGTGGGGATGCGCCGGTCGGCCATGCTTGGCGAAGTAGTCTGGCGAGCCGCAAATGACCCGCCGCACCTCGCCCACGCGAATCGCATGCTGACTGCTGTCCGGCAGGTCACCGATGCGCACCGCCACATCAATGCCTTCCTCGACCATGTTGACGATCCGATCGACCAGTACCGCATTGATCGTCACGTCCGGATACTGCGCGAGATAACGCGCCATCACCGGCGTCACAAACAAATCACCGAACAACACCGGCGCCGTGACCGTCAGTTGCCCACGCGGCTGGGCATGACTGCCCGCCGCCGAATCCTCCGCTTCCTGCACCTCGGCGAGAATCCTCCGGCAATCCTCCAGATATCGCTGCCCGGCTTCGGTGAGGTGCACGCTGCGCGTGGTCCGCACCAGCAAATGCGTGCCAATCCGCTGCTCCAGCGCCGCTACCGCCCGCGTGACGCTGGCCGCCGACAGACCCAGACGCCGTGCGGCAGCAGAGAAGCCTTGTTCCTGGGCGACAGTGGTGAAGATGTGCATTTCCTGGAAGCGGTCCATGAAATCCCTCAAGTCGGATACAAAAATCGCAGCCGAAGCTGCGATTTGTTTGTGCGTAAGTCAGCTGTGGATAACTTATTCCACCGTCACCGACTTCGCCAGGTTACGCGGCTGATCCACGTCCGTGCCCTTGAGCACCGCCACGTAGTACGACAGCAACTGCAGCGGAACCGTGTAGAGGATCGGCGAGAGGATGTCGTGGATATGCGGCATCTGCACCACGTGAGTGCCTTCGCCGTTGGTCATTCCGGCTTTCTCGTCGGCGAACACGATCAGTTCGCCGCCACGCGCACGCACTTCCTGCAGGTTGGATTTGAGCTTTTCCAACAGTTCGTTGTTCGGCGCCACGGTGACCACCGGCATGTCGTTATCCACAAGCGCCAGCGGGCCGTGTTTCAGTTCACCGGCCGGATAGGCTTCGGCGTGGATGTAGGAGATTTCCTTGAGTTTCAAGGCGCCTTCCATCGCCACCGGGAATTGCGCGCCACGACCGAGGAACAGGGTGTGGTTCTTCTCGGCGAACAGCTCGGCGATCTTTTCCACGGTGCTGTCCATGGCCAATGCTTCACCGAGACGGGTTGGCAGGCGTCGCAGTTCTTCGACCAGACGTGCTTCAACGCCGTCGGCCAAGGTGCCGCGCACTTGACCCAGCGACAGGGTCAACAGCAAAAGACCGACCAGTTGCGTAGTGAAGGCTTTGGTTGAGGCGACGCCGATTTCGCGGCCGGCCTGGGTCAGCAGAGTCAGGTCGGATTCGCGCACCAGCGAGCTGATGCCTACGTTGCAGATGGCCAGGCTGGCGAGGAAACCCAGCTCTTTGGCGTTGCGCAGGGCCGCCAAGGTGTCGGCGGTTTCACCGGACTGCGAGATGGTCACGAACAGGGTGTCTGGCTGCACCACCACTTTGCGGTAGCGGAATTCGCTGGCGACTTCGACCTGGCACGGGATGCCGGCCAGTTCTTCGAGCCAGTAACGGGCGACCATGCCGGCGTGATAGCTGGTGCCACAGGCGACGATCTGTACGTTACGCACTTTGGCGAACAGCTCGGCCGCTTGTGGGCCGAACGCTTGCACCAGCACCTGATCATTGCTCAGACGACCCTCGAGGGTCCGTTGCACCACCGCCGGTTGCTCATGGATTTCCTTGAGCATGTAGTGGCGGAATTCACCCTTGTCGGCGGCTTCGGCGCCGTCACTGTACTGCACGGTCTGGCGCTCGACGGCATTGCCATTGATGTCCCAGATCTGCACGTTATCGCGGCGAATTTCGGCGATATCGCCCTCTTCCAGGTACATGAAGCGGTCGGTGACCTGACGCAACGCCAACTGGTCGGAAGCGAGGAAGTTTTCGCCCAGACCCAGACCAATCACCAGCGGACTGCCACTGCGCGCGGCAACCAGGCGATCCGGTTGTTTGGCATTGATCACGGCCAGACCGTAGGCACCGTGCAGTTCCTTGACCGTCGCTTTAAGCGCAACGCTCAGGTCTGGCTGGTCCTTGAGTTTGTGGCTGAGCAGGTGGGCGATGACTTCGGTGTCGGTGTCCGAAGTAAACACATAGCCCAGCGCTTTCAGTTGTTCACGCAGGGCTTCATGGTTTTCGATGATGCCGTTGTGCACCACGGCGATGTCGCCGGAGAAATGCGGGTGGGCGTTGCGTTCGCACGGCGCGCCGTGAGTCGCCCAACGGGTGTGGGCAATACCGAGCCGACCCACCAGCGGGTGCTCGGCCAGCGCCGCTTCGAGCTCGCTGACTTTACCCGGGCGACGCATGCGCTCAAGGGTTTCGTCGTTGGTGAAGACCGCCACACCGGCGCTGTCATAGCCGCGGTATTCAAGGCGCTTGAGGCCTTCGAGCAGGATGGCGGTGATATTACGTTCAGCAACTGCGCCGACAATTCCACACATGTTTATTTCTCCTGACTGACAGCCGCGCAAATCACGGTGATACCGCGGGCCTGTATCTGATCGCGTGCATCGATAGGCAGGCGATCATCGGTAATGAGGGTATGAATGCTGCTCCACGGCAGCTCCAGATTGGGAATCTTGCGGCCGATCTTGTCAGCCTCGACCATGACGATGACTTCCCGCGCCACCTCGGCCATAACCCGGCTCAGCCCCAGCAGTTCATTGAAGGTGGTGGTGCCGCGCACCAGGTCGATGCCATCGGCGCCGATGAACAACTGATCGAAGTCGTAAGAGCGTAGTACCTGCTCGGCAACCTGGCCCTGAAAGGACTCCGAATGCGGATCCCAGGTGCCGCCGGTCATCAACAGCACCGGTTCGTGTTCGAGTTCGCTCAGGGCATTGGCGACGTGCAGGGAGTTGGTCATCACCACAAGCCCTGGTTGCTGGCCCAGTTCGGGAATCATTGCGGCGGTGGTGCTACCGCTGTCGATGATGATGCGCGCGTGTTCGCGGATGCGTTTGACCGCAGCTCGGGCAATCGCCTGCTTGTATTTGGAGACAGTCTGCGCAGTTTCCGCAACGAGTTCCTGCGGCATGGTGATCGCCCCGCCATAACGACGCAGCAACAGACCATGGGTTTCCAGCGCGGCGAGATCCTTGCGAATCGTAACTTCGGAGGTTTCGAAGCGTTTGGCCAGCTCATCCACACTGACCTCGCCCTGCTCGTTGAGCAAAGCAAGGATGTTGTGACGGCGTTGCGGCGTGTTGCGTTTCGACATGGCGATTTAAGTTTCGTTTCGAAAGATAACGTAAGCAATCAAAACCTATCAGCCATAAATCGTCAAGCGGCAGTCAGACTTTTTTGAACACGACACAAACAAAAATGTGGGAGCGAGCTTGCTCGCGAAGGCGTCGTGTCAGTCAACATCAATGCTGAATGATCTACCGCATTCGCGAGCAAGCTCGCTCCCACATTGAATTTACGTCGCTAAAAGGAACTGTGGATAAATCAGCTCTTCTTGATTTTCTCCGGCCGCTTCCAGCCATCGATATTCTTCTGCCGCGCTCGACCCACGGCCAACTGCGCGTTATCTACATTCTGGGTAATGGTCGAACCAGCCGCCGTGGTTGCACCGTCAGAGATATCCACAGGCGCTACCAGCGAATTATTGGAGCCGATAAACACGTCCGCACCCAACACGGTTTTCCACTTATTGGCGCCGTCGTAATTGCAGGTGATGGTGCCGGCGCCGATGTTGGTGCGCGCACCGATTTCGGCATCGCCCAGATAAGTCAGGTGACCGGCCTTGGCGCCTTCACCCATGTGGGCATTTTTCAGTTCAACAAAGTTACCCACATGCGCGCGCGCTTCGAGCACTGTGCCTGGGCGAAGACGCGCGAATGGGCCGGCGTCGCTACCCTCGCCCAGAACGGCACCTTCGATATGACTGTTGGCCTTGATCATCACGCCCTTGCGCAAGGTGCTGTCCTTGATCACACAGTTGGGACCGATCACCACGTCATCTTCGATGACCACCTTGCCTTCAAGGATTACGTTGATATCGATCAGCACGTCGCGGCCCACGGTCACTTCACCACGCACATCGAAACGCGCCGGATCACGCAGGGTGACGCCTTGCGCCATCAACTGACGGCCAGCGCGCAACTGGTAATGACGCTCCAGCTCCGACAATTGTTTGCGGTCGTTGGCGCCCTGCACTTCCATCGCGTCGTGCGGTTGTTCGGTGGCGACAACCAGACCATCACTGACTGCCATCTCGATCACGTCAGTCAGGTAGTACTCGCCCTGGGCATTGTTGTTCGACAGACGGCTCATCCAGTCGGCCAGACGATTGGCCGGCACCGCGAGAATGCCGGTGTTGCCTTCGGTGATCGCGCGTTGCGCTTCGCTGGCGTCTTTGTGCTCAACAATTGCGGCTACCTTGCCGTCGGCATCGCGCACGATGCGGCCGTAACCGGTCGGGTCATCCAGTTCAACGGTGAGCAACCCCATTTGCCCAGGTACCACATGCTTGAGCAAACGTTGCAGGGTTTCGACTTCGATCAGCGGCACGTCTCCGTAAAGGATCAGTACGGTGTCGGCGGTAATGAACGGCACCGCTTGAGCGGTGGCGTGGCCGGTGCCCAGTTGCTGGTCCTGCAGGACGAAATTCAGATCATCAGCGGCCAGACGCTCACGCACCACATCGGCACCGTGGCCGATCACCACATGAATGCGTTGTGGGTCGAGTTGCCGGGCGCTGTGGATTACATGGCCCAGCATGGAGTTGCCGGCAATCGGATGCAGCACTTTCGGCAGTGCCGAACGCATACGTGTGCCTTGGCCGGCCGCGAGGATAACAATTTCAAGAGACATGACTGGCTACCAATCCTGGGTGGTCAGCAACTGCGACCGGGTTTCGGGAATTCGGAAAAGAAAAAAGGGTAGCCGAGGCTACCCTTTTTTATCAATCGCACAACAAGCGGCTGACGGATTAACCGCCAAACTTCTTGCGGATCTGCTGGACGGTGCGCAGCTGTGCTGCAGCCTCGGCCAGACGTGCGGACGCAGCTCCGTAGTCGAAATCTGCGCTCTTCTCGTGCAGAGCAGCTTCGGCAGCCTTGAGAGCTGCCTGGGCCTGAGCTTCATCCAGGTCGGCGGCGCGTTGCACGGTATCGGCAAGCACCTTGACCATGTTCGGCTGAACCTCGAGGAAACCACCGGAGATGTAGAACACCTCGGCTTCCCCGCCTTGCTTGATCAGGCGGATCGGACCCGGCTTGAGATTAGTGATCAGCGGCGCGTGACCCAGAGCGATACCAAGATCACCCAGTGCACCGTGCGCAATCACCATCTCGACCAGGCCGGAAAAGATTTCCCCTTCCGCGCTGACGATATCGCAATGGACTGTCATAGCCATCTGATTGCCTCAACCTAATGAGCGCCCGTTGCCGGGCGCCGGGATTACAGTTTCTTGGCTTTCTCGATCGCTTCTTCGATGCCGCCAACCATGTAGAACGCTTGTTCTGGCAGGTGGTCGTAGTCACCGTTGAGGATGCCTTTGAAGCCAGCAATGGTGTCTTTCAGGGAAACGTATTTACCCGAAGCACCGGTGAAGACTTCAGCCACGAAGAACGGCTGCGACAAGAAGCGCTGGATCTTACGAGCACGGTTTACCAACTGCTTGTCGGCTTCCGACAGCTCGTCCATACCCAGGATCGCGATGATGTCCTTCAGCTCTTTGTAACGTTGCAGAACGTACTGAACGCCGCGAGCGGTGTCGTAGTGGTCCTGGCCGATTACGTTCGGGTCCAGCTGGCGCGAAGTCGAATCCAGTGGATCTACCGCTGGGTAGATACCCAGGGAAGCGATGTCACGGGACAGAACGACGGTGGCGTCCAGGTGGGCGAAGGTGGTCGCTGGCGACGGGTCGGTCAAGTCGTCCGCCGGTACGTATACCGCCTGGATCGAGGTGATCGAACCTTCCTTGGTCGAAGTGATACGTTCTTGCAGAACGCCCATCTCTTCAGCCAGGGTCGGCTGGTAACCTACTGCCGAAGGCATACGGCCCAGCAGTGCGGATACTTCGGTACCGGCCAGGGTGTAACGATAGATGTTGTCGACGAACAGCAGAACGTCGTTACCTTCGTCACGGAACTTCTCGGCCATGGTCAGGCCGGTCAGTGCTACGCGCAGACGGTTTCCCGGCGGCTCGTTCATCTGACCGTAAACCAGTGCCACTTTGTCCAGAACGTTGGAATCCTTCATCTCGTGGTAGAAGTCGTTACCCTCACGAGTACGCTCACCCACACCGGCGAACACGGAATAACCGCTGTGCTCGATGGCGATGTTACGGATCAGTTCCATCATGTTTACGGTTTTGCCTACACCGGCACCACCGAACAGACCGACTTTACCGCCTTTGGCGAACGGGCAAACCAGGTCGATAACCTTGATGCCGGTTTCCAGCAGGTCGTTGCCGCCTGCCTGTTCAGCGAACGAAGGCGCTGCGCGGTGAATGCCCCAGCGCTCTTCGGTGTCGATCGGGCCAGCTTCGTCGATCGGGTTACCGAGGACGTCCATGATCCGGCCCAGGGTCGCTTTACCGACCGGTACGGAGATGGCTGCGCCAGAGTCGGTAACTTCCAGACCGCGCTTCAAGCCCTCGGTGGAACCCATCGCAATGGTGCGAACCACGCCGTCGCCCAGCTGCTGCTGAACTTCCAGAGTGGTTGCGGCCGCGCTTTGTACAGTCAGCGCGTTGTAGATGCTCGGTACGCTGTCGCGTGGAAATTCCACGTCGATAACGGCGCCGATGATTTGAACGATACGTCCGCTACTCATAGCTGGATCCTCTGAATATTTGAACCGTTAAACCGCGGCAGCGCCGCCGACGATTTCCGAGATCTCTTGGGTGATCGCAGCCTGACGCGCCTTGTTGTAGATCAGCTGCAAATCGCTGATCAAATCACCGGCGTTGTCGGTAGCGTTCTTCATCGCGATCATCCGCGCAGCTTGTTCAGCCGCGTTGTTCTCGACCACCGCCTGGTAGACCTGCGACTCAACGTAGCGGACCATCAAGCCGTCAAGCAGCTCTTTGGCATCCGGTTCGTAGAGATAGTCCCAGTGGTGCTTGAGATCCTGATCCGGGGTGGCCACCAGTGGAATCAACTGCTCCACGGTAGGCTGTTGCGTCATGGTGTTGATGAACTTGTTGGACACCACGGACAGGCGGTCAATACGGCCGTCCAGGTAGGCATCCAGCATCACCTTGACGCTGCCGATCAGATCATTGATCGACGGCTCTTCACCCAGGTGGCTGATAGCTGCAACGACGTTACCGCCGAAGTTGCGGAAAAAGGCCGCACCCTTGCTACCAACAACACACAGATCAATCTCGACGCCGTTTTCGCGGTTTACCGCCATGTCCTTGACCAGGGCCTTGAACAGGTTGGTGTTCAAGCCGCCGCACAAACCACGGTCACTGCTCACAACGACATAACCGACACGCTTGATGGCGCGGTCGATCATGAACGGGTGGCGGTATTCCGGGTTGGCGTTGGCCAGATGCCCAATTACCTGGCGGATACGCTCCGCATAAGGACGGCTAGCAGCCATGCGCATTTGTGCCTTGCGCATTTTGCTGACCGCCACTTTTTCCATGGCGCTGGTAATCTTTTGCGTGCTTTTGATGCTCGCAATCTTACTGCGAATCTCTTTTGCGCCTGCCATGTAACACCTATCAGGTTAGCAAGCGGGAGCCTCGCGGCTCCCGCTGCGGCTTACCAGGTTTGGGTGGCCTTGAACTTCTCGATACCGGCTTTCATGCCAGCGTCGATTTCGTCATTGAAGTCACCTTTAACGTTGATCTTGGCCATCAAATCGGCGTGATCGCGGTTGAAGAAAGCAATCAGCGCTTGTTCGAAGCTGCCGATCTTGGCGATTTCAATGTCAGTCAGGAACCCACGCTCAGCGGCATACAGCGACAGCGCCATGTCAGCGATCGACATTGGTGCGTATTGCTTCTGCTTCATCAGCTCGGTAACGCGCTGACCATGCTCAAGTTGCTTACGGGTCGCTTCGTCCAGGTCAGACGCGAACTGGGCGAATGCCGCCAGTTCACGGTACTGAGCCAGAGCGGTACGGATACCACCGGACAGCTTCTTGATGATCTTGGTCTGAGCGGCACCACCCACACGGGATACCGAAACACCGGCGTTCACTGCAGGGCGGATGCCCGAGTTGAACATGGCCGATTCCAGGAAGATCTGACCGTCGGTGATGGAAATCACGTTGGTCGGAACGAACGCGGAAACGTCGCCAGCCTGGGTTTCGATGATCGGCAGTGCGGTCAGGGAACCGGTTTTGCCGGTCACTGCGCCGTTGGTGAACTTCTCTACGTATTCTTCCGAAACGCGGGATGCGCGCTCCAGCAGACGGGAGTGGAGATAGAACACGTCGCCTGGGTAAGCTTCACGGCCTGGTGGACGGCGCAGCAGCAGGGAAATCTGGCGGTAAGCCACTGCTTGCTTGGACAGATCGTCATAAACGATCAGCGCGTCTTCACCGCGGTCGCGGAAGAATTCACCCATGGTGCAACCGGAGTACGGTGCCAGGAATTGCAGCGCAGGAGATTCCGAAGCACTGGCAGCCACGATGATCGTGTTGGCCAGGGCGCCGTTTTCTTCCAGCTTGCGAACCACGTTGGCGATGGTCGATTGCTTCTGACCGATAGCTACGTAGACGCAGAAAATGCCGCTGTCTTTCTGGTTGATGATCGCGTCGATCGCCAGAGCGGTTTTACCGATCTGACGGTCGCCGATGATCAGCTCACGCTGGCCACGGCCGACAGGGATCATGGCATCGACAGCCTTGTAGCCAGTCTGTACAGGCTGGTCTACCGACTTACGCCAGATCACGCCCGGTGCAACTTTCTCGACCGCGTCGGTCAAGGTGTTGCCCAGTGGACCTTTGCCGTCAACAGGGTTACCCAGTGCGTCGACTACACGACCCAGCAGTTCCTTACCAACCGGAACTTCGAGGATGCGGCCGGTGCACTTGGCGCTCATGCCTTCAGCCAGAGACTGGTAAGCGCCCAGTACAACGGCACCTACGGAGTCTTGCTCCAGGTTGAGGGCCATACCGTAGACGCCGCCCGGAAACTCGATCATCTCGCCGTACATGACGTCGGCCAGACCGTGAATCCGCACGATGCCGTCAGATACGCTGACGACAGTGCCTTCGTTACGGGCTTGGGAGGTCACATCGAGCTTGTCGATGCGGCCCTTGATAATTTCACTTATTTCGGAAGGATTGAGTTGCTGCATTGCTCTGCTGCCCCTTCAAACTCAAGATTTCAATGCTTCGGCAAGTTTCGCGATTTTGCCGCGAATCGAGCCATCGATAACCAGGTCGCCGGCGCGGATAACGACACCACCTATAAGGGCAGCATCCTCCGCAACTTGCAGGCGCACTTCCCGGTTGAGTCGTGCACTGAGAACCTTGGCGAGTTTGTCTTGCTGTTCTTGGTTCAATGCAAAAGCACTGGTCACTTCAACGTCTACCGACTTCTCTTGTTCGGCCTTGTACAGGTCGAAAAGAGCGGCAATCTCCGGCAGAAGCGGGAGACGGTCGTTTTCGGCAACGACATTGATGAAGTTCTGTGCCTTGGCATCAAACTTGTCGCCGCACACGTCAATAAACGTGGCGGCCTTTTCTGCGCTCGTCAGTCGCGGGGCCTTGAGCACGCGCTGCATGGTGTCGTCTTGCGACACCGCTGCAGCCAGGCCGAGCATGGCTGACCAATTGGCCAGTTGCTGGTGGGCCTGAGCGTGCTCGAAGGCCGCCTTAGCGTAAGGTCGGGCCAACGTGGTCAGTTCTGCCATGATCGCCCTCGCTTAGATTTCAGCAGCCAGTTGGTTAACCAGCTCTGCGTGCGCGTTTTGATCGATTGTGGCACCCAGGATCTTCTCGGCGCCGCCGACAGCCAGCAAGCCCACTTGGGCGCGCAGCTTGTCTTTGACACTGTTCAGTTCCTGTTCGATCTCGGCTTGAGCCTGAACCTTCACACGGTCAGCGTCGACACGGGCCTTTTCAACGGCCTCTTCGACAATCTGGTTACCGCGTTTCTTGGCTTGCTCGATGATTTCAGCTGCCTGAGCTTTCGCTTCGCGCAGTTGCTGACCCGCTTTTTCTTGGGCCAACTCCAGGTCGCGAGCTGCACGGCTGGCAGCGTCCAGACCATCAGCGATCTTCTTTTGACGTTCGTGCAGAGCAGCGATGACCGGAGGCCATACATACTTCATGCAGAACAGTACAAAAATCAGGAACGCAACGGACTGGCCAATCAGGGTCGCATTAATGTTCACGCCAACACCTCGCAGTTACGTTGTCCATCACATCAAATTACTCGGAAGAATCCGGGTAATTAGCCAGCGATCTGACCAACGAACGGGTTCGCAAAGGTGAAGAACAGAGCGATACCAACACCGATCATGGTTACGGCGTCGAGCAGACCGGCAACGATGAACATTTTAACTTGCAGCATTGGAACCATTTCTGGCTGACGCGCTGCGCCTTCCAGGAACTTGCCGCCCAGCAGGCCGAAACCAATTGCGGTACCCAGTGCGCCCAGGCCGATCAACAGTGCAACAGCGATAGCGGTTAGACCAACTACAGTTTCCATCTTTCCTCCCGACTTTTACGTCGTATGGTTTAGGTTTTTTAGATTAAAGCGGTAAAACAAATCGTTTCAGGTGCCCGGTGAAGAGCCCCTTCCCGTTTGACCGGGAAGGACATCAGACTAGTCGAGACTGGCCTTAATGGTTTTCTTCGTGCGCCATCGACAGGTAGACGATGGTCAGCATCATGAAGATGAACGCCTGCAGGGTGATGATCAGGATGTGGAACACCGCCCACGCCCACTGCAGGACAACGCCCAGGCCACTCAGCCAGAGCAGGCCGCTGCCGAACATCACAGCGATCAGAATGAACACCAGCTCGCCGGCATACATGTTGCCGAACAGACGCAGAGCCAGAGAGATCGGCTTGGCGATCAGGGTCACGAATTCCAGCAGGAAGTTCACCGGGATCAGCAGAGCCTGAACGAAGATGTTCTTGCTGCCGAACGGGTGCAGGGTCAGTTCGCCGATGAAGCCGCCGATGCCCTTGACCTTGATGCTGTAGAAAATGATCAGTGCGAAAACCGAGAACGCCATGCCCAGGGTCGCGTTCGGGTCGGTGGTCGACACGGCGCGGAACGGGATGTGGTGATCGCCGGAAATCAGGATGGCCAACTGAGGAATCCAGTCGACCGGTACCAGGTCGACGGCGTTCATCAGGAACACCCAGACGAAGATGGTCAGTGCCAGCGGTGCGATCACCGGGCTGCGGCCATGGAAGCTGTCTTTCACGCTGCCATCGACGAATTCGACCAATACTTCAACGAAGTTCTGCAAAGCACCCGGCTGACCCGAAGTCGCTTTCTTTGCCGCCATGCGGAAAAGAAGTACGAAAATCAGACCCAACGCGACCGACCAGCCGAGAGTATCGACGTGGAAAGCCCAGAAGCCCATTTCTTTGGCTTCTGCTGCGGTATGGGCAAAGCCCCAGCCGCCGTTAGGTAGCTGACCGAAGGTCAGGTTCTGCAAGTGGTGCTGGATATAGCCCGAAGCGGTTGTTTCTGCCATGGTTGCCTCAAACGCCCTAAGGTCTCGAAAGTCTTGTTCTCATCAGCAGGGGAGCGAACCAGTTGACCGACTGAGTCAGCACGAACACGCCGAATACTGCTATCGGCGCCAATGGCTTCACACCTGCAAACACCAGTGCAAAGAGCACTGCCGTCAAAATCAGTTTGCCTGCCTCGCCGGCATAAAAAGACCGGACGATGGACTGGGCTGCTCGGGCGCCGGAAAACCGAAATGCCTTGTGAGCGAAATAAACATTGGGCAGCAAGGCTATCAGGCCTCCGCAAAGTCCCGAGTATCCGGCAACGACTCCATGCCATTGCCAGAGCGCCAAAGCGGCAATGAGCAAAATGACAAATTGAGCCATCAACACCGGAAAAACCGCCAGGCGATGGAACGGCAGGCGGTTTGGCTTGCGGGTTTCCATCACGTTTGCTCTCCAATGGTCGGCTGCCAGAATTCAATAACTTGGCATAATTTGTGCCGACAAAATGCGCGCAGAGTATAGGGGCGGTTCTGCCCCTATTCAACTGTCAGGTAGTGATTTCCGACTGCGCGCTACATGAGGAAATGTTTCAGCGGATGTGTGCGAGCACACCTTGAAGCTCATCGAGTGAGTTGTAACCAATCACCAACTGACCCTTTCCCTTCTTCCCGTGGCGAATCTGCACCGCAGAGCCTAGGCGCTCGGCCAGACGCTGTTCGAGACGGGCGATATCGGGGTCAGGTTTGGCCGCTTCCACAGGCTCCGGTTTACCACTCAACCACTGGCGAACCAGTGCCTCAGTTTGGCGCACGGTCAGCCCGCGTGCGACAACATGTCGCGCCCCCTCAACCTGCTGATTGTCCGGCAGACCGAGCAATGCACGGGCATGACCCATTTCCAGGTCGCCGTGGGACAGCATGGTCTTGATGACTTCCGGCAGTGCAATAAGCCGCAACAGGTTAGCCACAGTGACGCGGGACTTACCCACAGCCTCGGCGACCTGTTGCTGAGTCAGCTGGAATTCCTGCTGCAAACGTTGCAGGGCCACCGCTTCTTCGATCGGATTAAGATCTTCGCGCTGGATGTTTTCGATCAGCGCAATAGCGATCGCGGTTTCATCCGGCACATCGCGCACCATCGCCGGAATGGTTTCCTGCCCGGCTTGCTGGCTTGCGCGCCAGCGGCGTTCACCGGCGATGATCTCGAAACGGCCGCCGCCAATCGGGCGCACCACGATCGGCTGCATCACACCTTGAGCCTTGATCGACGCTGCCAGTTCTTCCAGCGCCTGCGGATCCATGTCCCGGCGCGGCTGGTATTTGCCGCGCTGCAGCAGGTCCAGCGGCAGGTGTTGCAGCTCGCGGGTGTCAGCTTGCGCCGCTTGTTCTTCCAGCGCGCTGACCGTCGGACCACTCAGCAGTGCATCCAGTCCACGTCCGAGACCTCGTTTCTTGACGGCCATGGGGATTCCTTAAGTTGCCTGAGCGGCGGCGATACGTGAATTTTTGCGCTGACGGCGAACCATCTCGCCCGCCAGGGCCAGATAGGCCAGGGCGCCACGCGATTGCTTGTCATAGGCCAGCGCCGGCATGCCGTAGCTTGGCGCTTCGGCCAGACGGATGTTGCGCGGGATCACCGTGTCGTAGAGCTGATCGCCGAAGTGTTCCTTGAGCTGCGCCGACACGTCGTTCATCAGACTCAGGCGCGGGTCGTACATGGTTCGCAGCAGGCCTTCGACTTTCAGGTTCGGATTGAGCAATTCAGCGATGCGCTTGATGTTATCCACAAGGTCGCTCAAGCCTTCGAGGGCAAAGTATTCACACTGCATAGGGATAATCACCCCGTCAGCGGCGACCAGTGCGTTCAGCGTGAGCATCGACAGCGACGGCGGGCAGTCGATCAAAATGTAATCGTAATTTTCGCGGATCGGCGCCAGCGCGCTGCGCAAACGGCTTTCCTTCATCTGCATTTCCAGCAGCACCACTTCCGCAGCGGTCAGGTCACGGTTGGCCGGCAGCAGTTGATAACCGCCGTGCTCGGAATAGTGCATGGCCTGGGCCAGATCGCATTCGCCGATCAGCAGGTCGTAAACCGAGTTTTCCAGGCCGTGTTTATCCACACCGCTACCCATGGTGGCGTTGCCTTGTGGATCGAGATCGATCAACAGCACCCGGCGCTTGGTTGCGACCAGCGATGCTGCGAGGTTGATGCAGGTGGTGGTCTTGCCCACACCACCCTTCTGGTTCGCTATCGCGAATACCTTAGCCATTCTTGCTTGTGTTCCCAATCATGCCGTGCGGCGCAGTATCAGCAGATGGCGTTGGCCTTGGCAACCGGGTACGGCCAGGGCATGTTCGCTATCGAGTTTGAAGTCTGCCGGCAATGCTACCAGCTCATCGGCCGGATGAACGCCCTTCATTGCCAGCCAGCGTGTATCGGCATCACCGAGGTGGCGAGTCCAGTTGGTGAAGTTTTCCATGCTGCTGAACGCCCGGGAAATGATCCCGTTGAACGGCTGCGCAGGCTGGAAGGCTTCGACACGACTGTGGATAACTTGCAGGTTATCCAGTTTGAGTTCGAGTTTGACCTGGGTCAGGAAACGAGTTTTCTTGCCGTTGCTGTCCAGGCAGGTCACTTGCGAGTCCGGATACAGGATCGCCAACGGAATCCCCGGCATACCGCCGCCGCTGCCAACATCGAGCCAGCGACCGTTTTCGATGAACGACATCACGCTCAGGCTATCGAGCAAGTGCCGCGACACCATTTCGTCCGGATCGCGTACAGCGGTCAGGTTGTAGGCCTGGTTCCATTTGATCAACAAGGCCAGATAACCCAGCAGCAATTCGTGCTGGGTTTCAGTGAGATTGACACCGAGCGCGCGGGCTCCTGTGGATAACTCTTCGGCGTGTTGCGAAGTGACCTTAGAACTCAAGCGCTTTGCTCCAACTGACGGCCCGCGCCGCGTTTTTTCAAATGAATCATCAACAGCGAAATCGCTGCCGGAGTAACGCCCGGGATCCGCGAGGCCTGGCCCAGCGTCTCTGGACGAGTCGCGCCGAGCTTGCTCTGGATCTCCTTGGAGAGACCGGAAATGTTGGTGTAATCGATATCCACAGGCAATTGCGTGTCTTCACTGGCGCGCAAACGGGCGATTTCGTCCTGTTGACGGTCGATGTAACCAGCGTACTTGGTCTTGATTTCAACCTGTTCGGCGACCTGTGGATCTTCGGCGCCGTTGCCAGTCACTTCGACCAGACCAGCGTAGTCGATTTCCGGACGACTCAAGAGATTGAGCAAGTTGTATTCGTGGGTCAGCGGCGTGCCGAATTTCTCGGCAATCGCATCACCTTGCGGCGTATTCGGGCGAACCCAAGTGCTTTTCAGGCGCTGTTCTTCCAGCTCGATGCTTTCGCGCTTCTTGCAGAAGGCCGCCCAACGCGCGTCATCGACCAGGCCGAGCTCGCGACCTTTTTCGGTCAGACGCAGGTCGGCGTTGTCCTCACGGAGGATCAGCCGGTACTCGGCACGGGAAGTGAACATGCGGTACGGCTCTTGGGTGCCGAGAGTGATCAGGTCGTCGACCAACACGCCGATGTACGCCTCATCGCGACGCGGGCACCAGGCTTCTTTGCCCTTGGCGCGCAGTGCAGCGTTGGCGCCAGCGAGCAATCCCTGAGCGCCAGCTTCTTCATAACCGGTGGTGCCGTTGATTTGCCCGGCGAAGAACAGACCGCCGATGACTTTGGTTTCCAGGCTGTACTTCAGATCCCGCGGATCGAAATAGTCGTACTCGATCGCGTAACCCGGACGCACGATGTGCGCGTTTTCCATGCCGCGGATCGATTGCACGATCTGCAATTGCACATCGAACGGCAAGCTTGTGGATATCCCGTTCGGATACAGCTCATGGGTGGTCAAACCTTCCGGTTCGATAAACACCTGATGGCTTTCCTTGTCGGCAAAGCGGTGAATCTTGTCTTCGATCGACGGGCAATAGCGCGGGCCGATACCTTCGATCTCACCGGCAGCGGAATACATCGGCGAACGATCGAGGTTAGCCGCAATGATTTCGTGAGTGCGGGCGTTTGTGTGAGTAATCCAGCAGCTGACCTGGCGTGGATGCTGTTCCTTGTTGCCCATGAACGACATCACCGGGATCGGCGTATCGCCGGGTTGCTCGGTCATAACCGAGAAATCCACAGACTTGCCGTCGATACGCGGCGGCGTACCGGTTTTCAGGCGACCGACACGCAATGGCAGTTCACGCAGACGGTGAGCCAGGGCGATCGAGGGCGGATCACCGGCGCGACCGCCGGAAAAATTCTGCAAACCGATGTGGATAAGTCCGCCAAGGAACGTGCCGGTGGTCAACACCACTGAATCGGCGAAGAAGCGCAGACCCATTTGCGTGACAACACCGCGGACCTGTTCCTGCTCGACGATCAGGTCATCAGCCGCTTGTTGAAATATCCACAGGTTCGGCTGGTTTTCCAGAATTTCGCGGACAGCTGCCTTGTACAGAATCCGGTCGGCTTGCGCACGGGTTGCACGCACGGCCGGGCCTTTACGGCTGTTCAACACGCGAAACTGGATGCCGCCCAAATCGGTGGCCGTGGCCATCGCGCCGCCGAGGGCATCGATTTCCTTGACCAGATGGCTCTTGCCGATGCCACCGATGGCCGGGTTGCAACTCATGGCACCGAGGGTTTCCACGTTATGCGTCAGCAACAGGGTTTTTGCCCCCATACGTGCTGAGGCCAGTGCTGCCTCGGTACCGGC
Organism: Pseudomonas sp. IT-347P; assembly: GCF_949768005.1. Taxonomy (NCBI): domain Bacteria; kingdom Pseudomonadati; phylum Pseudomonadota; class Gammaproteobacteria; order Pseudomonadales; family Pseudomonadaceae; genus Pseudomonas; species Pseudomonas sp. IT-347P. The sequence goes on along the minus strand of NZ_CATKPQ010000033.1, from coordinate 88,088 downwards.
ATGACCGCCGCCGATGACGATCACTTCAAAACGGGAAGGGAAATCCACCACGCACCTCGTGCCTGCTTAAGTAGGTCAATCAGGAATAGTTTGAGATCAGGTTTCTGGACCTGGTCGACAAGTATAGGGACTTCGCCCTTCCTAAAGAACCCTTTGCACAAAATTTAACCAGCTGTGGAGAACTCAAGGTTAAAAGAATAAAAAAGAGAGAAATTTATAAAACCTTTGTTTTTATGTTTATTCTTACTGAACCACCTTTCTGTGGATAGATCGCTACAGGCCTTTATATTCAATATGTACAGAGTTTTAAAACCCTGTGCCCATGTGCCAATGAGGCCCTTGGATAACCGGTGTAAGCCTGTGGATGAAAGGGGTGGTTATCCACAGAGGGAGTTATATCCAGTTTTGAGGCCCTGTTATCAACCGACCTCAGTGGCAGTTATTCACAGGGCTTAATCCACAGAAAATCGACCAAATGGCTTTTTCAGAGCGCAAAAAAAAGCGCCACCGAAAGATCGGTGACGAACTGGAACCAAATGAGGGAAGTGAAAGGGCTATTGTGAGAGGACGTAACAGAGGCTAATAATAGCCATTATCATTAACTCGTCAGTTTCTCTTATGTCCCTACCCGCCCATCACGCTGCGATCGAGCACATCTACGAGCAACACCATTCGTGGCTATATGGATGGCTCAAGGGCAAATTGCATGACGCCTGCGATGCTGCCGATGTCGCGCATGACACCTTCGTGCGAATTCTCGCTGCACGTAATGCCGCGCAGATTCGCGAACCGCGGGATTATCTGGCGACCATTGCACGCGGCCTGGTCATTGATCGATATCGAAGACAGGCCATTGAAGTCGCCTACTTACAGACCTTGGCTGCTCGACCAGAGGCCACCGCCATCAGCGAAGAAGACAAGGCGCTGATCATCGAAACTCTGGTCGCTGTGGATAAAGCCTTGGCCGGCCTGGGCGCGCGAACCCGGCAGATCTTCATGCTTTCGCAGATCGACGGCCTGACTTATCAACAGATCGCTGTGCAGTTGAAGGTTTCCCTGACCACAGTAAAGAAGCACATGATCCGCGCCCTGACAGAATGTAGCTTGATCATGGCGCAGCGCTGATGGCTATCGCCCCCAACCGCAAAGTGTTCGAAGCCGCTGCCGGCTGGTACGTGCAGTTTCAGGCCGATCCGCCGACGCTCGCCGAACAGAAGGCCTGGCAGCTGTGGATAGATAGCGATCCAGCGCACTTGGCGGCGTGGAACCAGATGGAACAATTGCAGCGACATCTCGGTACTTTGCCGAAGGACTTGAAACGTCGCGCGCTGAATACCGGCCAGCAACGACGTCAGGTGTTGAAGCTGTTGCTGCTCGCGACCGGCACAGGGTTCTTGGGCTGGAGTGCTCAGCAACATACATCCATTGGCAATGTCTGGGCCGACTACAAAACCGGTGTTGGTCAGCGTCGTAGCATTTCGCTGGCGGATGGCACCCAGATCCAGCTCAACACCGATACCGCCATTGATGTGTCCTTCGATGCGGTGCAACGCCTGATTCGCCTGCGCTCGGGTGAGATCCTCATTCAAACCGGCAAGCTTGGCGATCAGCGGCCATTTTTTGTCGAAAACCGCGATGGCCGCATTCAAGCGTTGGGCACGCGTTTTTCTGTGCATCAGTTGTCGGGCTCAACGCGGGTCGGCGTGCTGGAAGATCGGGTCAGTGTGCAACCCGCTGATCCATCAACGGCCGCGATGGTCTTGAAAGCAGGTGAAGGCGCTGACTTTGATAGTCGGCATATCGGACGTCTTCTTCCCTTTGAATCCCCGGCAGTGGCGTGGACCAACGGCCAGTTGATTGTCCTCGATGCACGGTTGGGAGAGGTAATCGAAGAGCTAGGGCGTTATCGCAGCGGGGTTTTGCATTGCGATAGTCGGGCGCGCGATCTGCGGGTTTCCGGTACTTTCCGGCTTGATTCCACCGATGCGGTACTGGCCAATCTCCAGGCATCGTTGCCGATCAACGTGCGTTATTTCACTCGTTACTGGGTCTCGATCAGCCACACCACGTGATCGGAAAACACCTGGGGAAAAATAAATCGTAAACGGGGTTATCTTTTTTCGCCCTGACCCGGCCCTACAGGTAATCGCGATAAACGCGGCTCTTCGCCACCTTCAGGGCTTATCCACACATGCGTCTTCCCACGTTCCGTCAGCGTTTTTCCCACCACTGCATTACGTACGGCCTACTGATGACCAGCGCAGCGTCCTGTGTGGTCATGACCCATAGCGCGTTCGCTGCGACGGCCACCCAGCCTTATGTCATCGCCGCCGGACCGCTGGACAATGCTTTGAGCCAGTTCGCCTCCGCCGCAAACGTGATTCTGTCGTTCTCGCCGCAACAGACCAGCCGCTTGCGCAGCGCGGGGTTGAACGGCAACTTCACCGTTGAACAGGGATTTGCTCAACTGCTGCAAGGCTCGGGCTTGCAAGCCGTACCGCAGGCACCGGGCAGCTACATTCTGCAGGCGCTGCCCAATGGTGATTCACTGGAACTGGCACCGACCAACATCAATGCTCAGCTAGCCAACCCTATGACGCTGGATTACGCCGCCGACGTTGGCTACAAGGCGCAGAACAGTCGGATCGGTACGAAAACCAGCACACCGCTGTCGGAAACGCCCCGTTCGGTGTCAGTCGTAACCGCGCAACGCATGAAGGATCAGAAATCTCAGACGCTCACCGAGGTGCTTGGCTACGTGCCGGGAATCTTTGCCCCTCCGTTTGCCGCCGGCGACAGTCTGGCCGGCGATCTGTTTTTCATACGGGGTTTCAACGCCACCGATTACGGCTACGGCCTGCTGCGCGATGGCCTGCGTGTGCAAGGCAACCGGTATGACACCAGCACCGAGCCTTACGGACTTGAGCGGGTGGAAATTTTCCGTGGCCCGTCCTCATTGCTCTATGGGGAAAACGCCCCCGGCGGCCTGGTCAATCTGGTCAGCAAACGGCCAACCGCTGCACCGCAAGGCGAAGTGCAACTGGGTTACGGCTCAAACAATCGCCGGCAGATCGGCGTCGATGTCTCCGGGCCACTCAACGACAGCGGCAATATGCTCGGGCGCGTGGTGATGCTCGGGCGCAAATCCGACACGCAGACCGATCACGTGCCGGATGACCGTCTCTACATCGCGCCTTCGCTGACCCTGAATTTCGACGATTTCAACACCTTGACCCTGCTGGCTAACTACCAGAAGGATCACACCAACATGGAACTTGGCCTGCCGGCCGCCGGGACATTGCTGACCAACCCAAATGGCAAGTTATCCAAAGGCACCATGCTCGGCGACCCGGACTGGAACACCTTCGAACGGGAAACCTGGAGTACCGGTTACGAGTTCAGCCACGCGTTCAACGGCGACTGGCAGTTCCGGCAGAACTCGCGCTATATGCAGTCGCGCATTACCCGCCATGAAACCTGGCCAGGCAACCTCAACAACGCCGGGTTCGGCACGCGCCTGAACATGACTGCGTACGATCGCTTCAATAAATCAATGGTGTACTCCCTGGATAACCAACTGGAAGGCAAATTCCAGGTCGGCGAACTGGAAAACACCGTGCTGTTCGGCGCCAGCTATGACCGCACATCGTTCAATCAGGACTGGAATGCCGGCATCGTCGGACCGATCGATATCTACAACCCGGTTTACCTGCGCGACCCGACCACACCGATCGCAGTGCAAAACACCTTGCTCGAACAACAGATGAAAGGCGTTTATGCACAGATCCAGAGCAAGTACGACCATTGGCTGTTCCTGCTCGGCGGTCGTCAGGACTGGGTCGACAGTGATTTCCGCGACAAGGTGGCCAAGGGCAGCAACATCAGCTCCGAGGACAAGAAATTCACTTATCAAGGCGGGGTGATGTACCAGTTCGACAACGGCATGACGCCGTATGTCAGCTATTCCACTTCATTCGTGCCGGTGCAGCAGATTTCCAATGCCGGCGCACCGCTCGATCCGATCACCAGCAGCCAATACGAAGTGGGTCTGAAGTACGAGCCGATCGGTTGGGATACTGCGTTCACCGCGTCGGTGTATGACCTGCGCAAAAAGGACGACACCTACTTCGACTCGACGACAGCGACCTATCGTCAGGTCGGCGAAAGCCGTTCCAAGGGAGTGGAACTGGAACTGAACAGCAACCTGACCCAAAACCTCAACGTGACGGCGGCCTACACTTACACCGACGCACGGATCACCAAGGACGCCGCGACCTCGCTGGTCAAAGGCCATCAAATGACCGGCGTGCCGCGTAATCAGGCTTCGGTCTGGGCCAAGTACCGATTCTTCGATGGCGATCTGAAGGGTTTGTACCTTGGTGGTGGTGTGCGTTACTTCGACAGTGCATTCGCCTACACCTCGCCGTCGCTGTACGGGAAGCTCGATGCCGGCGATGTCACCTTGGTGGATGCGGCGATCGGTTATCAGATCGACACGCACTGGAGCGTCGACCTGAATGCGAAGAACCTGTTTGACAAGGAATATGTGTCGGGATGCAACGATGCTGGCCGTTGTTATTGGGGCGAGGACCGCACCTTGCTCGGTACGGTGTCTTACAACTGGTAAACGAAAAAGGGGCTGTGGATAAATTGTCCACAGCCCCTTTTTGTCATTTGCCGATGCAGAAGCTGGAAAAGATTCTTCCCAACAGATCATCCGAGCTAAAGGCTCCGGTTATTTCCCCGAGGGAATGTTGGGCCTGACGCAAATCTTCGGCGAGCAGTTCACCAGCGCCAGCCAAAGTCAGCTGCGCACGGCCGTGTTCCAGCGCGGCGCTGGCGTGACGTAAAGCCTCCAAATGGCGGCGGCGTGCGCTGAAGCTGCTTTCCGAGGTTTGCTCGTAACCCATGCAGGCTTTCAGATGGTCACGCAGCAAGTCCAGCCCTTCACCGGCCGACTTGGCACTCAGACTGATCGTCACATGCCCGTCTTCACTGGTTTCGAGGGCAATTGCTTCGCCGGTCAGATCCGCTTTGTTGCGAATCAGCGTGACTTTCGCTGGATCCGGACGGGTTTCGAGGAATTCCGGCCACAACGCAAACGGATCCAGTGCTTCCGGAGCGGTTGCATCGACCACCAGCAACACCCGATCGGCTTCACCAATAGCCTTCAATGCCCGTTCAACACCGATCTTTTCCACATGATCATCGGTATCACGCAGACCTGCAGTATCGACAACGTGCAGTGGCATACCGTCGATGTGGATATGTTCGCGCAGGATATCCCGCGTGGTGCCGGCAATCTCCGTCACGATTGCAGCTTCGCGACCGGCCAAAGCATTCAACAGACTGGATTTGCCGGCATTCGGACGACCGGCAATCACCACGGTCATACCGTCACGTAACAAGGCGCCCTGCCCGGCTTCACGCAGTACTGTGGATAACTCGTTGCGCACCTTATCGAGCATGCTCAGTACGTGGCCATCGGCAAGGAAATCAATTTCTTCTTCCGGGAAGTCGATAGCAGCTTCGACATAGATGCGCAGACCGATCAGCTGTTCGGTCAAGTTATGCACACGTTGGGAAAATGCGCCCTGCAATGAACGCAGGGCATTACGCGCAGCCTGTGCAGAACTGGCTTCGATCAAATCGGCAATTGCCTCGGCCTGGGCCAGGTCGAGTTTGTCATTGAGGAAGGCGCGTTCGCTGAATTCGCCCGGACGGGCCAAGCGGCAACCCAACTCCAGGCAACGCTTGAGCAACATGTCCAGAACGATCGGGCCACCATGGCCCTGCAATTCCAGGACGTCTTCACCGGTAAACGAGTTCGGCCCCGGGAAATACAACGCCAGACCTTCATCAAGTACTTGTTGGTCGTCACTGAAAAACGGCCCGTAATGGGCATAACGCGGTTTCAGTTCGCGACCGCTGATGGCTTTCGCTGCAACGCTGGCCAGCGGCCCGGAAATACGAACGATGCCCACACCGCCGCGACCTTGAGCGGTGGCGACAGCGGCGATGGTTTCACGAGGTGTGCTCATAAACCGGAATCCAGACAAAAGTGGCAGATAGCAAAACGCCCCACTAGGGGGCGTTTTGAGTGGTGTTATCCACAGTGCAAGTTACGCCTCGGCTTTTTTCGTCGCCGCTTCGATCTTACGCGTGATGTACCACTGTTGTGCAATCGACAGGCAGTTGTTCACAACCCAGTACAGCACCAGACCAGCAGGGAACCACAGGAAGAAGAAGGTGAAGATGATTGGCATCATTTTCATGACCTTCGCCTGCATCGGATCCGGCGGAGTCGGGTTCAACTGCTGCTGGATGAACATGGTTGCGCCCATGATGATCGGCAGGATGAAGAATGGATCCTTGATCGACAGGTCAGTGATCCACAGCATGAACGGCGCCTGACGCATCTCCACGCTTTCCAGCAGAACCCAGTACAGCGAAAGGAAAACCGGCATCTGCACAAGGATCGGCAAGCAGCCGCCCAGCGGATTGATCTTCTCTTTCTTGTACAGCTCCATCATGGCTTGCGACATTTTCTGCCGGTCATCGCCATGTTGCTCTTTCAGAGCAGCCAGTTTCGGCGCAACGGCACGCATGCGCGCCATCGATTTGTAACTGGCAGCCGACAGGGGGAAGAACAGACCCTTGATCAGCATGGTCAGGAAGATGATCGACCAGCCCCAGTTACCGACAATGGCGTGGATGTGTTGCAGCAGCCAGAAGATTGGCTGGGCAATGAACCACAGAATGCCGTAGTCGACGGTCAGTTCCAGACCTGGGGACAACTCTTTCAATACAGCCTGGCTTTTCGGACCCGCGTACAGCACAGCGCTGGTTTCAACTTTGGCGCCCGGAGCAGCGGTCAGCGTAGGACCGGTGTAACCGATGATGTAGTTGCCTTTGCTGTCTTTACGGGTCTGGACGATGTTGTTTTCGCCCTTGCCCGGAATCCACGCAGTCACGAAGTAGTGTTGCAGCCAGGCTACCCAACCGCCAGTGACGGTTTCTTTCAGTTGCGCCTTGTCCATGTCCTTCATGGACACTTTCTTGTACGGCTCCGAACTTGTCCACAGGGCAGCGCCCAGGTAAGTCGCGGTGCCAGTAGCAGTAGTGGACGAAGGATCAGCGCTATTGTCGCGCTTCAACTGGGCGAACATCGCGCCATTCCAGGGCTGAGCGCTCTGGTTATCCACAATGTAGGAAACGGCGACGTCATACAGGCCACGCTTCAGAGTGAAACGCTTGATGTAATTGACGCCGTCCTTGCTGAACTTCAGGTCGACGACCAGTTGGTCCTGACCGTCAGCCAGTTGATAAATCTTCTTCTCGGCGGAGTAGACAGGGCGCCCAGCCGGATTTGCGTCCGGGCCGTTGGTGCCGATCAGACCACTTTGTGCCAGATAAACACGTTCACCGCCGTTATCGAACAGCTGGAACGGAACATCAGGACGATCCTGACGACGTGGATACAAAGGCAAGGTCAGTTGAGCAACATCACCACCTTGTGGATCGATCGCGAGATCAAGCACGTCGGTTTTGATCTGGATCAGATCCTTGCTGGCGGCTACCGGAGTTTCGGCAGGTGCGCTGGTATCGCTAGCGGCGCGCGGAATATCGTCACTGGCGGCAGCATTATTGCCAGTGGCGGTATCCGGCAAACCGGATGTAGTCGTACTGGAAGCAACATTCTGAGTCGGCAGGGCAGCCTGGCCATAGTCCTGGTTCCATTTAAGAACCATAACGTAGGACACGATTGCCAGGGCGACGATCAGGATCGTGCGTTTGATATCCATGATTACTCGGCCATCGAAGAAGAACGGGAGGTAGGGATAGGTGGAACCGGGTCATAACCACCGGGATTCCACGGATGACAGCGACCTAAACGACGAAAGGTCAGCCAGCCACCGCGCAGAAGGCCATGATTTTCGATGGCTTCATACGCGTAGCAGGAACAACTGGGGTAGAAACGACAGTGGCTGGCCATCAAAGGACTAATGGCATAGCGATAAAACTGGATCGGAACGAGTGCCAGTTTACGCATCGGTACTGTCTACCCCTACAGTTTCGGTTTTGACTTCTGGAACTGGCTTGCTGCGTGCCAGACGCTTCCAGAGCTTGCCGAAATGCTGAATCAATTCGGGGTTTTCTACATCGCCCAGACCTTTGCGCGCGACGATAACGATATCCCAGCCGACCAGTGAATCCTGGTGCAGACGGAATGATTCGCGCATCAAACGTTTGAGGCGATTGCGCTCAACGGAGAGCTTTACGCTCTTTTTCCCGATAACCAGCCCGAGACGGGGGTGATCAAGATCGTTGTTGCGTGCAAGGAGCAGGAGATTTTTCCCCGGAACCTTGCCGGTAGGGGAGTCAAAGACTGCCTTGAAATGCCGGGGGGTAAGCAGACGCTTTTCCCGACTGAAGTCCTGACTCACCTCCAGTACCGGATTATCAAACTGCCAGACGCGCACGACCTTTGGCGCGACGACGCGACAGGACTGCGCGGCCGTTCTTGGTAGCCATGCGAGCACGGAAACCGTGGGTACGAGCGCGTTTGATAGTGCTTGGTTGGAAAGTACGTTTCATGTCGTGTTACCTGGTTCGTCCACAACGGGCCGGAATGGCCCCCGTTTTAAGAGACCGGGGATTCTAGAGAAAGCACGCCTTCAGGTCAATTTCCAACCAGCGTTTCCTTATAAATAGATCTCGAGGCTCTCTCTGACTGAAAGCCTGTCTGCCAAACATAAAAATAAAGAAGGGAATTATTTAAAGCTTTTCTGTAAAGCTTGTAAAAGCTAGGCACGACTTCTTCTGTGGATAAGTGGCATGAGCCCTTATCGGTCTTGATGTACAGAGAATGACAACTACAGTGGAAAACCGTGTTCAGCCTGTGCTGCGCTGTCGGATAACCTGTGTGTGGAAAGGCCTGTTATCCACAGGCAGGTTATCCACTGAGTTCAACCCCCAGTTGTCCAGTGCCCTTAGAGACGGTTATCCACAGAGCTTATTCACGCACCGTTGGTCGCTTTTTCCTCGGTCAACCCATTGATAAATCATGATCGCCGCGCAACCTGCATGTGGATAAGTGGACGGCTCGCCGCTACAATGGCCGCTTGTTTTTGCCTCACCGGCTTTCAACTTAGGGGATATCCGTGTCAGTGGAACTTTGGCAGCAGTGCGTGGAGCTTTTGCGCGAGGAGCTGCCTGCCCAACAATTCAACACCTGGATCCGTCCACTACAGGTCGAAGCCGAAGGCGACGAGTTGCGCGTCTACGCACCGAACCGTTTTGTGCTGGACTGGGTCAACGAAAAGTACCTGGGCCGCGTCCTTGAACTGCTGGATGAGCATGGCAACGGCATGGCGCCGGCGCTCTCCTTATTAATAGGCAGCAAGCGCAGCTCGGCACCGCGTGCCGCGCCTAATGCACCGCTGGCCGCCGCGCAGGTTTCCCAGGCTCAGGCCAATGTCGCGCCTGTGAACACGCCGGCCCCCACGCAGACGCCTGCGCCCACGGCCAAGCGCTCGACGCAGAAAAGCCCGGAAGTCAGCGATGAACCGTCTCGCGACAGTTTCGATCCGATGTCCGGCGCCGCTTCGCAACAAGCCCCGGTTCGCGCCGAACAGCGCACCGTGCAGGTCGAAGGTGCACTCAAGCACACCAGTTACCTGAACCGCACGTTCACCTTTGAAAATTTCGTCGAAGGTAAATCCAACCAGCTCGCCCGCGCGGCGGCCTGGCAAGTGGCGGACAACCCCAAACACGGTTACAACCCATTGTTCCTTTATGGCGGCGTCGGTCTGGGTAAAACCCACTTGATGCACGCCGTGGGTAACCATCTATTAAAGAAGAACCCGAATGCCAAGGTTGTGTACCTGCATTCGGAGCGCTTCGTGGCCGACATGGTCAAGGCGCTGCAACTGAACGCGATCAACGAGTTCAAGCGTTTCTACCGTTCGGTGGATGCTTTGCTGATCGACGATATTCAGTTCTTTGCCCGCAAAGAGCGCTCGCAGGAAGAGTTTTTCCACACCTTCAACGCCCTGCTTGAAGGTGGCCAGCAGGTCATTCTCACCAGTGACCGCTATCCGAAAGAAATCGAAGGCCTTGAAGAGCGCCTTAAATCCCGCTTCGGCTGGGGCCTGACGGTGGCCGTCGAGCCGCCGGAACTGGAAACCCGCGTGGCGATCTTGATGAAGAAGGCTGATCAGGCCAAAGTCGAGTTGCCGCACGACGCCGCGTTCTTCATTGCCCAGCGCATTCGCTCCAACGTCCGTGAGCTGGAAGGTGCGCTGAAACGCGTGATCGCCCACTCGCACTTCATGGGCCGCGACATCACCATCGAGCTGATTCGCGAATCCCTGAAAGACCTGTTGGCGTTGCAGGACAAACTGGTCTCTGTGGATAACATTCAGCGTACCGTCGCCGAGTACTACAAGATCAAGATCTCTGACTTGCTGTCCAAGCGCCGTTCGCGCTCGGTGGCTCGTCCGCGTCAGGTCGCCATGGCTTTGTCCAAGGAGCTGACCAACCACAGCCTGCCGGAAATCGGCGATGTGTTTGGTGGCCGCGACCACACGACCGTTTTGCACGCCTGCCGCAAGATCAACGAACTTAAGGAATCCGACGCGGACATCCGCGAGGACTACAAGAACCTGCTGCGTACACTGACCACTTGATGAACACCAGCGCAGCTTATTAAGGCAAGGGACTAGACCATGCATTTCACCATTCAACGCGAAGCCCTGTTGAAACCCCTGCAACTGGTCGCAGGCGTCGTCGAGCGCCGACAGACCTTGCCGGTACTCTCCAACGTGCTGCTGGTTGTCGAAGGCCAGCAACTGTCGCTGACCGGTACCGACCTCGAAGTCGAGCTGGTCGGTCGTGTGCAACTTGAGGAGCCGGCTGAAACAGGTTCCATCACCGTGCCTGCGCGCAAGCTGATGGACATCTGCAAAAGTCTGCCCAACGATGCATTGATCGACATCAAGGTCGACGAGCAGAAGCTGGTCGTGAAGGCCGGCCGTAGCCGTTTCACTCTGTCGACGCTGCCAGCCAACGATTTTCCGACCGTTGAAGAAGGCCCGGGTTCTCTGACCTGCAGCCTGGAGCAAAGCAAACTGCGTCGTCTGATCGAACGCACCAGCTTCGCCATGGCTCAGCAGGACGTGCGTTATTACCTCAACGGCATGCTGCTGGAAGTGTCCGAAGGCATCATCCGCGCTGTGGCCACCGACGGTCACCGTCTGGCCATGTGCTCGATGAAAGCCGATATCGGCCAGCCGGATCGCCATCAGGTGATCGTGCCGCGCAAAGGTATTCTTGAACTGGCACGTCTGCTCACCGAGCCGGACGGCAACGTCAGCATCGTATTGGGTCAGCACCACATCCGTGCGACCACTGGCGAGTTTACCTTCACCTCGAAACTGGTCGACGGCAAATTCCCGGATTACGAGCGCGTACTGCCGAAGGGTGGCGACAAGCTGGTATTGGGCGATCGCCAGGCGCTGCGTGAAGCGTTCAGCCGTACTGCGATTCTGTCTAACGAGAAATACCGCGGCATCCGTCTGCAACTCGCCAGCGGTCAGTTGAAGATTCAGGCCAACAACCCGGAGCAGGAAGAAGCGGAAGAAGAAGTGGGCGTTGAATACAACGGCGGCTCTCTGGAAATCGGCTTTAACGTGAGCTACTTGCTCGACGTGCTGGGCGTGATGACCACCGAGCAGGTGCGTCTGATCCTGTCCGACTCCAACAGCAGTGCGCTGGTGCAAGAGTCCGACAATGACGATTCGGCTTACGTTGTCATGCCGATGCGTCTGTAATCAGCTGACCCTGGATGTCTTTAAGTCGTGTTTCGGTCACCGCGGTGCGCAATCTGCACCCGGTGACCTTCTCCCCCTCCCCCCGCATCAACATTCTTTACGGCGCCAACGGCAGCGGCAAAACCAGTGTTCTGGAGGCCATTCATCTGCTGGGGCTTGCCCGTTCGTTTCGTAGCACGCGGCTGTTGCCGGTCATCCAGTACGAACAGCTCGCCTGTACCGTGTTCGGTCAGGTCGAATTGGCTGAGGGCGGCCACAGTGCGTTAGGGATTTCCCGCGATCGTCAGGGCGAATTTCAGATCCGCATCGACGGCCAGAATGCCAGAAGCGCTGCGCAACTGGCGGAGATCCTGCCGCTGCAACTGATCAACCCGGATAGTTTCCGTCTGCTCGAAGGTGCGCCGAAGATTCGTCGACAGTTTCTCGATTGGGGGGTGTTCCACGTCGAGCCGCGCTTCATGGCCACCTGGCAGCGTTTGCAGAAGGCCTTGCGCCAGAGAAACTCCTGGCTGCGACATGGTACACTTGACGCCGTTTCGCAAGCGGTTTGGGACAGGGAACTGTGCCAGGCCAGCGCTGAAATCGATGAATACCGCCGCGCTTACATCAAAGCCTTGAAACCAGTCTTTGAACAAACCTTGAGCGAACTGGTTGAGCTCGAAGGTTTGACGCTCAGCTATTACCGAGGTTGGGACAAAGACCGGGAACTGAGCGCCGTATTGGCCGGTTCCGTGCAACGGGACCAGCAAATGGGCCATACCCAGGCCGGACCGCAGCGGGCTGATTTGCGTCTTCGATTGGGCGCACACAACGCCGCGGACATTTTGTCCCGGGGTCAGCAGAAGTTGGTGGTCTGTGCATTGCGGATTGCCCAGGGGCATCTGGTCAGCCAGGCCCGCCGCGGCCAGTGTATTTATCTGGTGGATGACTTGCCGTCCGAGCTGGACGAGAGTCACCGTCGTGCGCTGTGCCGCTTGCTGGAAGACTTACGCTGCCAGGTGTTCATCACCTGTGTAGATCACGAATTATTGAGGGAAGGCTGGCAGACGGAAACGCCAGTCGCTCTGTTCCACGTGGAACAGGGCCGTATCACCCAGACCCACGACCATCGGGAGTGAAGGCATTGAGCGAAGAAAATACGTACGACTCAACGAGCATTAAAGTGCTGAAAGGCCTGGATGCCGTACGCAAACGTCCCGGTATGTACATTGGTGACACCGACGATGGCAGCGGTCTGCACCACATGGTGTTCGAGGTGGTCGACAACTCGATCGACGAAGCCCTCGCCGGCCACTGCGACGACATCAGCATCATCATCCATCCGGATGAGTCCATCACCGTTAAAGACAATGGTCGTGGCATCCCGGTAGACGTGCACAAAGAGGAAGGCGTTTCCGCCGCCGAGGTCATCATGACCGTCCTCCACGCTGGCGGTAAGTTTGACGACAACTCCTACAAAGTTTCCGGCGGTCTGCACGGTGTAGGTGTGTCGGTAGTGAACGCTCTGTCCGAAGAGCTGGTTCTGACCGTTCGCCGCAGCGGCAAGATCTGGGAACAGACCTACGTCCACGGCGTACCTCAGGCACCGATGGCCATCGTTGGCGACAGCGAAACCACCGGTACCCAGATCCACTTCAAGGCTTCCAGTGAAACCTTCAAGAACATTCACTTCAGCTGGGACATCCTGGCCAAGCGCATTCGTGAACTGTCCTTCCTCAACTCCGGTGTCGGCATCGTCCTCAAGGATGAGCGCAGCGGCAAGGAAGAGCTGTTCAAGTACGAAGGCGGCCTGCGTGCGTTCGTTGAATACCTGAACACCAACAAGACTGCGGTCAACCAGGTGTTCCACTTCAACATCCAGCGTGAAGACGGCATCGGCGTGGAAATCGCCCTGCAGTGGAACGACAGCTTCAACGAGAACCTGTTGTGCTTCACCAACAACATTCCGCAGCGCGACGGCGGTACTCACCTGGTGGGCTTCCGTTCGGCTCTGACGCGGAACCTGAACAACTACATCGAGCAGGAAGGTCTGGCGAAGAAGCACAAAGTCGCCACCACCGGTGACGATGCCCGTGAAGGCCTGACCGCGATCATCTCGGTAAAAGTGCCGGATCCGAAGTTCAGCTCGCAGACCAAAGACAAGCTGGTGTCTTCCGAAGTGAAGACCGCAGTCGAGCAGGAGATGGGCAAGTATTTCTCCGACTTCCTCCTGGAAAACCCGAACGAAGCCAAGCTGGTCGTCGGCAAGATGATCGACGCTGCCCGTGCCCGTGAAGCTGCGCGCAAGGCCCGTGAGATGACCCGTCGCAAAGGCGCGCTGGACATCGCCGGTCTGCCGGGCAAGCTCGCTGACTGCCAGGAAAAAGATCCGGCGCTGTCCGAACTGTACCTCGTGGAAGGTGACTCCGCGGGCGGCTCTGCCAAGCAGGGACGTAACCGCAAGACCCAGGCGATCCTGCCGTTGAAGGGCAAGATCCTTAACGTCGAGAAGGCGCGCTTCGACAAGATGATCTCGTCCCAGGAAGTGGGCACGCTGATCACCGCGCTGGGCTGCGGCATCGGTCGCGAAGAGTACAACATCGACAAGCTGCGCTATCACAACATCATCATCATGACCGATGCTGACGTCGACGGTTCGCACATCCGTACCTTGCTGCTGACCTTCTTCTTCCGTCAGTTGCCGGAGCTGATCGAGCGCGGCTACATCTACATCGCCCAGCCGCCGCTGTACAAGGTCAAGAAAGGCAAGCAAGAGCAATACATCAAAGACGACGACGCCATGGAAGAGTACATGACGCAGTCGGCCCTTGAAGACGCGAGCCTGCACCTGAACGAGGAGGCTCCTGGTATTTCCGGTGAAGCCTTGGAGCGTCTGGTAAACGACTTCCGCATGGTGATGAAGACCCTCAAGCGTCTGTCGCGCCTGTACCCGCAGGAGCTGACCGAGCACTTCATCTACCTGCCGGCCGTGAGCCTGGAAATGCTTGGCGATCACGCCAAGATGCAGGACTGGCTGGCCCAGTACGAAGTGCGTCTGCGCACCGTCGAGAAGTCGGGTCTGGTCTACAAGGCCAGCCTGCGCGAAGACCGTGAACGTGGTGTATGGCTGCCAGAGGTCGAACTGATCTCCCACGGCCTGTCGAACTACGTCACCTTCAACCGCGACTTCTTCGGCAGCAACGACTACAAAACCGTCGTCACCCTTGGCGCTCAACTGAGCACCCTGCTAGACGAAGGCGCGTACATCCAGCGTGGCGAGCGCAAGAAAGCGGTCACCGAGTTCAAGGAAGCCCTGGACTGGTTGATGGCCGAAAGCACCAAGCGCCACACCATTCAGCGATACAAAGGTCTGGGCGAAATGAACCCGGATCAGCTGTGGGAAACCACCATGGACCCAAGCGTGCGCCGCATGCTGAAAGTCACCATCGAAGATGCCATTGGCGCCGATCAGATCTTCAACACCCTGATGGGTGATGCGGTCGAACCTCGCCGTGACTTCATCGAGAGCAATGCGTTGGCGGTTTCCAATCTGGATTTCTGATCCCGGTTTGCGTCAAACAAAAAAGGCCGACGCATTGCGTTGGCCTTTTTTATTGGCAGATCAAAAGATCGCAGCCTGCGGCAGCTCCTACAGGTAATCCATGTAGGAGCTGCCGCAGGCTGCAATCTTTGACTTTATTCAGACGCCGACGCCACACTCTCCAATCGATATCCATATCCATAAATCGTCAGCAACTGCCAACCCCGATCCGCCGTCAGCCCCAACTTGTTACGCAGCCGATAGATATGCGTATCCAGCGGTCGCGAAGACGCTATTTCCTCATGCGGCCAAAACCGTTCATACAGATAATCCCGCGACAACGGTCGGCCCAGATTGCTGAACAGGCACCGGGCGAGTCGATACTCCCGCTCAGTCATGACGATAGGTTTGCCCTCGCGGATGACGGTCAGTTCCGCATCATCAAACGTCAGGTCATTGAAGCTCAGCGCTTCATTCGTGGCGCTGCGTGGCTGGCTGTGCCGACGTAGCACTGCGGCAACGCGGGCTTTCAGTTCATTGGGACGGAACGGTTTACTCACGTAATCATCGGCGCCAGCGTTCAAGGCCTGGACGATATCGCTCTCGCCATCGCGACTGGTCAGCATGATCGCCGCCGGCGGTGCTTCCATGTGTTCGCGAGTCCAACGCAGCAGCGCCAGGCCGGTGAGGTCGGGCAGTTGCCAGTCGAGAATCAGCAGGTCGAAGGTTTCCCGGCGCAGTTGGCGCAGCAGGTCTTCACCACGCTCGAAGCTGTGCAGCGACCACGGCTGCTCGCCAGCGTCGGCCATTTGCTGCAGGGTCTGCTCGACCCGGCGCAGTTCGGCGGGTTCGTCGTCCAGTATCGCAACACGCATTGGCGAAGGTTCCTTGTTGCTGGGCTGTTGGCTGATAACCATAGTCGCTCGGCCATTGCCGTGAAAGAAGCGATCCGCCATTGATCGACGTCCGCTATGATTCTTCGGTCTACGTCTCAGACCTGTGACCTATGAAACCATTCACCCTGCCCTGCCCTTTTTCCCCATGAACAATCATC
Organism: Pseudomonas sp. IT-347P; assembly: GCF_949768005.1. Lineage (NCBI taxonomy): Bacteria > Pseudomonadati > Pseudomonadota > Gammaproteobacteria > Pseudomonadales > Pseudomonadaceae > Pseudomonas > Pseudomonas sp. IT-347P. The sequence goes on along the minus strand of NZ_CATKPQ010000033.1, from coordinate 71,680 downwards.
GTCGGCGTGAAAGCCGTGAGCCGAGCCAAGTGCAGCGACTGTTTCGACAGCTGGTACGCGAGTGGTTGTGGATAAGTCTAGTGCTGTTGCCGCTGACTGCGCTGTTGTCGTATCGCGCTCAGGTCAATCTGCACGATGCAACGCCTGTTACGGGAGCGTTGTTATCGGTAGGGCTGGTGGCCTGTGTCCTCGGGTTGCTGCTGTGGCGACCACGATGGGCACTTTGGCTAACGTTGATTGGCATGGCGTGCGGGCTGCTGACCAGTGCCGGACTGGCGGAAATGCACCGCTGGTGGTCGCCGACACCGGCGGTGCTGGGTATGTTGTTCGGCTATTTGATCTGGAACTGGCGGCGTCTGAGCGTGGTGTTGACGTATTTCGGCTGGGAGCTGTCGCGGCTGGACAGCGAGCCGAAAGTTTTCCCCGAACGTCGTCGTACGCAATTTACCGGGGCTGATCGCTTGCAGGGGCAGATCATGGCGCTTGAACAGGCCATGAGTCGCACCCGCGATACCCGGCGCTTTATTGCCGACGGTCTGGAGTACTTGCCCGTCGCCACACTGATCAGCGATCCCAGAGGCCAGATCCTGTTGGGCAATCGCAAGGCTCGCCAACTATTCGACCACAATCTGGTGGGGGACGACGTCCTCGAGCAATTGGCGCGCCTCGGTTACCCGGAGTTGTCCACAGAGCCGCGAACGTCACTGTCGGCCATGCCGTTGTTGGAGTTTCGCGATCACAAGGAACGCAGCCTGCGCCTGGAGCGTGCCGCCCTGCTGCCGGTGGACGGGGACACGCCAATCGGTTGGCTGCTGAGCCTCACCGATCTCAGCGCCGAACGTGCTGCCGAGGAACAACGCGGAGTATTACTGCGCTTTCTTTCCCACGACCTGCGTGCCCCGCATTCGGCCATCCTCGCCCTCCTCGATGTTCATCGCCATCAGGCCGGGGCGGATTCGCCGTTATTCGACCAGATCGAGCGCCAGGTGCGTCGCGCGCTGGATCTGACCGATGGTTTCGTCTTGCTGGCGCGGGCCGAGTCCGAGACCTATCAGTTCCAGCCGAGCCTGTTCGCGATGTTGGTGCTGGATGTGCTGGATCAGGCGTTGCCCATCGCCCAGCAGAAACGCATCGAACTGCTGCACGACATGGATGAACAATCCCAGGAGCGCCTGATCATGGCTGATCAGGGATTACTCACGCGTGCATTGTTCAATCTGCTGGAGAATGCGATCAAGTACAGTCCGGTGGAGACCTCTATTCAACTGCGGGTCAGTTGCCACGAAGAGTGGCTACGTTGCGAACTGACGGATCAGGGCAAAGGCATCGCCGAACAAGAGTTACCTGATCTGTTCAGCCAGTACCGACGCTTTTCCTCGGCACAAGGGATCGACGGCGTGGGCCTGGGCCTGTCGATGGTCAAGGCAGTGATCGACCACCATGGCGGCAAAATCGAATGCCGGAGTGTGGTCGAACAAGGCACCACGTTCCTGCTCGAATTGCCGCTGATCCGCGAGTGAACGGGCACAAAAAAACCGGCTATATCAGCCGGTTTTTTACATCCTAAAAAAACTTATGCACCTTTTACGGTGTTTTATGAGCTTGAGAAATATATAGGTAAATCAACCGCTTAGTGTGAGTATTCAAGCCTTTTCAACAAAATCGTACACAGGTTATCCACAAAATCTCAGACAGCCACCTGATCATTTGCCACGGGTGCTTTTGGGGCTGGTGGCAGTGAACCCATTTCTCGTTGGGTCTTCTCGTTCCACGCTTGCACGCGGTCGTTCAGATCGGCGATGGCGCGAGGGCCAGTGCCTTCGGCGTACATCGGTTCGCCAATGACCACGGTGATCACCCCGGACTTCTTGCCCCAACCGATTTTTGGCCAGAACTTGCCGGCATTGTGCGCAATCGGCAGCACCGGAAGCGCCGCATTTACTGCCAAGGCACTGCCACTGCGGGAAAACTTGCCAATGGTGCCGTGAGGAACGCGGGTGCCTTCGGGGAAGATCAGCACCCAAACGTTGTCCTTGAGCAGTTCGTCACCCTTGGCCGCCACTTGTTTCAACGCCGCTTTCGGGTTGTCGCGATCAATCGCGATCGGGCGCAGCATGGCCATCGCCCAGCCGAAGAATGGCACATACAGCAGTTCGCGCTTGAGCACCTGGCTCAAGGGCGAAAAATAAGCGGAGAGAAAGAACGTCTCCCAAGTGCTCTGGTGGTTCGATTGAATCACGCAGGGCCGGTCAGGCACGTTTTCCGCGCCTTTGATTTCGTAACGGATACCGAGAAACACCTTGGTCAGCCACAAGGCACAGCGGCACCAATACACGTTGATAAAACGATAACGCGCCTTGAATGGCAAAAACGGCGCGATAAAAAAACTCAAGCTGCACCACAGCAGGGAAGTGGTGCCCAGCAGCAGGTAAAAGAGAAAAATCCTGATGGCCCGCAGTATCGACATAGTGACGTTTACCGTTACGGGGCAATGCCCGAGTGTTCAAGCGCACTCCCGATCAATCCCTGGTCAGGAACTTCAGAAGTACTCTAGTTGTGGATAAGTTCTGCGGCAATCGCCGCCAGATCGTCAAAAATCAGAGTGCCAACCGGCAGGGTTTTGCCCTGAGTCTTTGCGCCTTTTCCGGTCTTTACCAAAACTGGCTGTGAGTCGACGGCTTTGGCGGCCTCCAGGTCACCAAGGCTATCGCCGACGAACCAGACATTCGCCAGCGTCACGTTGTAATGCGCCGCGATGGTTTTCAGCATCCCCGGTTTCGGCTTGCGACAATCGCAGCCTTCGTCCGGGCCATGCGGGCAATACACGATCAGCCCGACTTCACCGCCCTGCTCCGCGACCAGTTCGCGCAAGCGCGCGTGCATGGCATCAAGGGTGGCGAGGTCGTAATAGCCGCGAGCAATGCCCGACTGGTTGGTGGCCACCGCCACCGTCCAGCCGGCCTTGCTCAACTGCGCAATCGCTTCGATCGAGCCGGGTAACGGAATCCACTCCGCCACTGACTTGATGTAAGCGTCGGAGTCGTAATTGATCACTCCGTCCCGATCGAGAATCAGCAGTTTCAACAGCAATCCCTCAACCCAGCAGCGAAATGTCGGCAACACCGAGGAACAGGCCACGCAGACGCGCCAGCAGCGCGTAACGGTTGGCCCGCACATTGGCGTCGTCGGCATTAACCATCACCGCGTCGAAGAATGCATCCACCGGCTCACGTAATGCTGCCAGGCGTGCCAGCGATTCGTTGTACTGACGGGCGGCGGCCATTGGCTGCACCGCTTGATCCGCTTGCTGGATTGCCGAGTACAGCGAGAACTCATTGGCGTTGTCGAAGTACTTGGCTTGCACCTCGGTCGGCACCGCGCCTTCGACTTTGCTCAACAGGTTCGATACACGCTTGTTCACCGCCGCCAGCGCTGCCGCTTCCGGCAGTTTGCGGAAGGCTTGCACCGCCTGCACACGCTGGTCGAAGTCCAGCGCCGAGGCTGGCTTCAGGGCACGCACCGACAGGTAGGTGGCAACGTCGACGCCTTCGTCTTCGTAACGCGCACGCAGGCGGTCGAAGATGAACTCCAGAACGGCTTCGTTGAGGCCGGCAGCCTTGACCTTGGCACCGAACGCACTAACGGCGAAAGCCACAGCGTCGTTCAGGTCGAGGTCGAGTTTTTTCTCGATCAGGATACGCAGCACGCCGAGTGCCGCACGGCGCAGGGCGTACGGATCTTTGCTGCCGGTTGGCAGCATGCCGATACCGAAGATACCGACCAGGGTGTCGAGCTTGTCAGCGATCGCAACGGCCGCGCCGGTCAGGGTTGCCGGCAGTTCAGCACCGGCACCGCGTGGCATGTATTGCTCGTTGAGTGCCAGCGCGACGTCTTGCGGCTCGTTGTCGTTCAGCGCGTAGTAGTAACCGGCAACACCTTGCATCTCCGGGAACTCGCCGACCATCTCGGTGGCCAGGTCGCACTTCGACAGCAGACCCGCGCGGGCCGCCCACGAGGCGTTGCCGCCAATGCGTGCGGCGATGTACGCAGCCAGTTTCGATACGCGCTCGGCCTTGTCGTACACGCTGCCGAGTTTTTCCTGGAACACCACGTTCTGCAGGCGATCGTTGAAAGCTTCGAGTTTCTGCTTCTTGTCTTGCTTGAAGAAGAACTCGGCGTCGGTCAGGCGTGGGCGAACCACTTTCTCGTTACCGGCGATGATCTGCTGTGGGTCTTTGCTTTCGATGTTGGCCACGGTGATGAAACGTGGCAGCAACTTGCCGTCGGCATCCAGCAGGCAGAAGTATTTCTGGTTGTCCTGCATGGTGGTGATCAGCGCTTCTTGCGGTACGTCGAGGAAGCGTTCTTCGAACGAGCACACCAGCGGCACCGGCCATTCAACCAGCGCAGTCACTTCGTCGAGCAGTGCTGGCGGAACGATTGCCGTGCCTTCCTGACGGGTCGCCAGCTCTTCGGTACGCTTGCTGATGATCTCGCGACGCTCGTCGGCGTCGGCCAGCACGTAAGCGGCACGCAGGTCGGCGAGGTAGCTCGACGGCGAACCGATGCGCACGCTTTGCGGGTGATGGAAACGGTGACCACGGGAGTCACGGCCAGCCTTCTGCGCGAGGATGGTGCAGTCGATGACCTGGTCACCGAGCAGCATCACCAGCCACTGGGTCGGACGCACGAACTCTTCCTTGCGCGCACCCCAACGCATGCGTTTCGGGATCGGCAGGTCGTTCAGCGAATCCTCGACAATGGTCGGCAGCAGGCTCGCGGTCGGCTTGCCGGCGATGTTCTGGCTGTAACGCAGTTTCGGGCCGCTCTGATCGATTTCGCTCAGATCGACGCCGCACTTCTTGGCGAAACCCAAGGCTGCTTGCGTTGGATTGCCGTCAGCGTCAAACGCCGCCTGACGTGGCGGGCCGTCGAGGTTGATGCTGCGATCCGGCTGCTGAGTCGCCAGCGCTGTGATCAGCACAGCCAGACGACGCGGCGCGGCGTAGACGGTTTTGCTTTCGTAGCTCAGGCCAGCGGCTTGCAGGCCCTTGTCGATACCGGCGAGGAACGCCTCAGCCAAGGTGTTCAGGGCTTTGGGTGGCAGTTCTTCGGTGCCCAGTTCAACCAGAAAATCTTGCGCACTCATTGTGCAGCCTCCAGCTTGGCCAGTACTTCGTCACGCAGATCCGGGGTCGCCATCGGGAAGCCCAGCTTGGCGCGCGCCAGCAGGTAGGCTTGCGCAACGGAACGCGCCAGGGTGCGCACGCGCAGAATGTATTGCTGACGCGCGGTCACCGAGATCGCCCGGCGCGCATCCAGCAGGTTGAAGGTGTGCGAAGCCTTCAGGACCATTTCGTAGCTCGGCAACGGCAGCGGCTGTTCGAGTTCGATCAGGCGCTTGGCTTCGCTTTCATAGAAGTCGAACAGTTCGAACAGTTTGTCGACGTTGGCGTGTTCGAAGTTGTAAGTGGACTGCTCCACTTCGTTCTGGTGGAACACATCGCCGTAGGTCACTTTGCCGAACGGGCCGTCAGCCCAGACCAGGTCGTAGACCGAATCCACGCCTTGCAGGTACATGGCCAGACGCTCGAGACCGTAGGTGATCTCGCCGGTCACCGGGTAGCACTCGATGCCGCCCGCTTGCTGGAAGTAAGTGAACTGAGTGACTTCCATGCCGTTGAGCCAGACTTCCCAGCCCAGACCCCAGGCGCCGAGGGTCGGCGATTCCCAGTTGTCTTCGACGAAGCGAATGTCGTGGACCAGCGGGTCCAGACCGACATGCTTGAGCGAGCCCAGGTACAGTTCCTGGAAGTTGTCCGGGTTCGGTTTCAGGACGACCTGGAACTGATAATAGTGCTGCAGACGGTTCGGGTTTTCGCCGTAACGGCCGTCAGTCGGACGGCGGCTCGGCTGCACATAGGCGGCGTTCCAGGTTTCCGGGCCGATGGCGCGGAGGAAGGTCGCGGTGTGGAAAGTGCCGGCGCCTACTTCCATATCGTAGGGCTGAAGTACCACGCAACCTTGCTCGGCCCAGTATTGCTGGAGCGCGAGGATCAAGTCTTGGAAGGTACGCACGGCTGGCGTAGGCTGGCTCACGAAATTCACCTGTTTCTTGGGCTGCGATTTAAAGAGCGGGAGTATACCCGATTCGTTGCTGCGCACGCCCCCTGGAGCCTTATGCCACGCTGCTTTTGGTGTACCGAAGATCCGCTATACATGGCTTATCACGATCAGGAGTGGGGCACGCCGCTACGCGATGCGCAGGGTTTGTTCGAGTTGCTTTTGCTCGAAGGGTTCCAGGCCGGGCTGTCCTGGATCACCGTCCTGCGCAAACGCGAGCGTTATCGCGAGGTGTTGTTCGGCTTCGATGTGCAGCGTGTGGCGCAGATGAGCGACGCCGAAATCGATGAATTGATGCTCGATCCCGGAATCATCCGCAACCGTCTCAAACTCAACGCCGCCCGGCGCAATGCCCAAGCCTGGCTCGCCTTGGAGGATCCAGTGGCGTTTCTCTGGTCGTTCGTCAACGACCAACCGATCATCAATCATTTCAAGGATCGCAGTGAAGTCCCGGCGATCACCCCCGAGGCCGTCGCCATGAGCAAAGGCCTGAAAAAGGCCGGGTTCACGTTCGTCGGACCGACCATTTGCTACGCGCTGATGCAGGCCTCGGGCATGGTCATGGATCACACCCAGGATTGCGACCGCTACGCGCAGCTCGCCAACGGCGGTTAGAATGGCCGCCTCGCGCAACGCACAAGATCAGGAGTGACCTGTGGAAAAGTTTAAAGGCGCCTTGCTGGTAGGCGCTCTGCGGCTGTTTGCCCTGCTGCCATGGCGGGCCGTGCAAGCCGTGGGTTCGGCGATCGGCTGGATCATGTGGAAAACCCCCAACCGCTCCCGCGACGTGGTGCGGATCAACCTCGCCAAATGTTTTCCACAGATGGACCCGGCCGAACGTGAGCGTCTGGTCGGCCAGAGCCTGAAAGACATTGGCAAGTCGCTGACCGAAAGCGCCTGCGCGTGGATCTGGCCGGCGCAGCGTTCGATCGATCTGGTGCGCGAAGTCGAAGGCCTCGACGTCCTCAAGGATGCGCTGGCTTCGGGCAAAGGTGTGGTCGGCATCACTAGCCACCTGGGCAACTGGGAAGTGCTCAACCACTTCTATTGCAGCCAGTGCAAACCGATCATTTTCTATCGCCCGCCGAAGCTCAAGGCGGTGGATGAATTGCTGCGTAAACAGCGTGTGCAACTGGGCAACAAAGTCGCCGCATCGACCAAAGAAGGCATCCTCAGCGTCATCAAGGAAGTGCGCAAAGGCGGTGCAGTGGGTATTCCCGCTGACCCGGAACCGGCCGAATCCGCCGGGATCTTTGTACCGTTCTTCGCCACGCAGGCGCTGACCAGCAAATTCGTGCCGAACATGCTGGCCGGTGGCAAAGCCGTCGGCGTGTTCCTGCATGCGCTGCGCCTGCCCGACGGATCTGGCTACAAGGTCATCCTCGAAGCGGCGCCGGAAGCCATGTACAGCACCGATACCGCCGAATCCTGCGCAGCGATGAGTAAAGTCGTCGAGCGTTATGTGGCGGCGTATCCGAGCCAGTACATGTGGAGCATGAAGCGCTTCAAGAAGCGTCCGCCGGGCGAAGCGCGCTGGTATTGAGCTGATTGGCATGATCTGTGGATAACCTCTCTGCTGAGGTTATCCACAACCGTTCATCAAAGGGCGCGACAAGATGTCCGAACAACGCAAATCCTTCCGCATCAAGATCACCCACGACAGCTTTGGCGAATGCCTCGGGCAGACGCGCAACCTGTCGCCTACGGGGGTGTTTGTGCAGCATCCGGTGTTGGCTTCTTTGCCAAAAGGCGCCGTGGTTTACGGCCAGGTGCAGGGTTTACCCGCAGGCGCGCCGCGAGTGCGGATGGAAGTGGTGACGGTGGACGCCGAAGGCATTGGCCTTCGTTACCTTTGATTTACTGCGCCTGACGATCGAGCTTCTTCAGAAACACCGTCATTTCCTTCTCGGCCTGCTTGTCGCCATGGGCGCGGGCCGCTTCCAGGCCCTGCTCCCACGCCTGACGCGCAGCGGCGTGATCACCCAGCGCCAGATGTGCCTTGCCCAGCAGTTTCCATGCCGCTGAATACTTGGGATCTAAGCCAACGCAACGCTGGAAGTGCTCGGCGGCCTTGGCGTTTTCGCCCAGATCCAGATAGCCCTTGCCCAGGCCGAAGCGCAGCAGGGAGTTATCCACACCCTTGGCGAGCATTTTTTCCAGGGATTCGAGCATCGGTGGATTCCTTTTCGGGGAGTGTCAGGTGTTCATCGGGTTTAGTGAGGCCGCCTTCGCGAGCAAGCCCGCTCCCACATTTGGAATACGTTACCCCTGTGGGAGCGGGCTCGCTCGCGAAGAGGCCGCCACAGTCACCGAAAATTCAGGATCAGAAGAAGCTCAACCCCACATGAAACAGCTTCTCCACATCGCGAATATGCTTTTTATCCACAAGGAACAGAATCACATGGTCGCCCGCTTCGATCACCGTATGGTCGTGGGCAATGATCACTTGTTCATTGCGGATCACCGCGCCAATCGTGGTACCCGGCGGCAGGCCGATCTTTTCGATCGGTTTGCCAATCACCTTGCTCGACTTTGCATCACCGTGGGCAATCGCCTCGATGGCTTCCGCCGCACCGCGACGCAATGAATGCACGCTGACGATATCGCCACGGCGCACGTGGGCCAGCAGGGTGCCGATGGTCGCCAGTTGCGGGCTGATGGCGATGTCGATATCGCCGCCCTGAATCAGATCGACGTAGGCCGGGTTGTTAATGATCGTCATGACCTTCTTCGCCCCCAGCCGTTTGGCCAGCAGCGACGACATGATGTTGGCTTCGTCATCATTGGTCAGGGCGAGGAAGATATCGGCGTCAGCGATGTTCTCTTCCAGCAGCAAGTCGCGGTCGGACGCGCTGCCCTGCAGCACCACGGTGCTGTCGAGGGTGTCGGAGAGGTAGCGGCAACGTGCCGGGCTCATCTCGATGATCTTCACTTGATAACGGCTTTCGATGGCCTCGGCCAGACGCTCGCCAATCTGCCCGCCGCCAGCAATGACGATGCGCTTGTAGGTTTCGTCGAGGCGGCGCATTTCGCTCATCACCGCGCGAATATTCTCACGGGCGGCAATGAAGAAGACTTCGTCATCGGCCTCGATCACCGTATCGCCTTGGGGCAGGATCGGCCGGTCACGGCGGAAAATCGCTGCCACGCGGGTCTCGACATTCGGCATGTGTTCACGCAACTGCCGCAGTTGCTGACCCACCAGCGGCCCGCCGTAATAGGCGCGCACCGCCACCAGTTGCGCCGCACCCTCGGCGAAGTCGATCACCTGCAAAGCGCCGGGATGCTGGATCAGACGCTTGATGTAGTTGGTCACCACTTGCTCGGGGCTGATCAACACGTCGACCGGAATCGCTTCGTTCTGGAACAGTTGCTCCTCGCGATTGAGGTAGGACGCTTCGCGCACCCGGGCGATCTTGGTCGGGGTGTGGAATAGCGTGTGAGCAACCTGACAGGCGACCATGTTGGTTTCGTCGCTGTTGGTCACCGCCACCAGCATGTCGGCGTCGTCGGCGCCGGCCTGACGCAGTACCGACGGTAGCGAGCCACGGCCTTGCACGGTACGAATGTCGAGGCGGTCGCCGAGGTCGCGCAGGCGCTCGCCGTCGGTGTCGACCACCGTGATGTCGTTGGCCTCGCTGGCCAAATGCTCGGCCAGCGAACCGCCGACCTGTCCCGCACCGAGGATGATGATTTTCATCCAGTCACTCCGTTGAATCCGTTTAGCCGCGCGCGGCAGCGATCTTGATCAGCTTGGCGTAGTAGAACCCGTCATGGCCGCCCTGCTGGGCCAGCAATTGGCGACCATGGGGCTGTTTGATCCCGGCGCTGGTGGCCAGGTCCAGTTCGCGGGCACCGGGGGTGCGCTCGAGGAACGCGGCGATGACTTCGGTGTTCTCGGTCGGCAAGGTCGAGCAGGTGGCGTACAGCAGGATGCCGCCGACTTCGAGGGTTTTCCACATGGCGTCGAGCAGTTCGCCTTGCAGTTGCGCGAGGGCGACGATGTCGTCCGGCTGACGGGTCAGCTTGATGTCCGGATGGCGGCGGATTACGCCGGTGGCCGAGCATGGCGCGTCGAGCAGGATGCGCTGGAACGGTTTGCCGTCCCACCACTTCTCGATATCGCGACCGTCGGCGGCGATCAGTTCAGCGTTGAGGCCGAGGCGCTCAAGGTTTTCTTTGACGCGCACCAGCCGTTTGGCTTCCAGATCCACCGCGACCACGCCGGCGAGCGCCGGTTCGGCTTCGAGGATGTGGCAGGTCTTGCCGCCGGGGGCGCAACAGGCGTCGAGTACGCGTTGCCCCGGTGCCAGATCAAGCAGGTCGGCGGCCAGCTGCGCAGCCTCGTCCTGCACGCTGATCCAGCCTGCGGCGAAACCCGGCAGGCTGCGCACATCGGCAGCCGCTTCAAGGATGATGCCATCGCGGCTGTACACGCATGGCGTCGCAGCGATACCCGCTTCAGTCAGCAGACTGAGGTAGGCGTCGCGGCTGTGATGACGGCGATTGACCCGCAGGATCATCGGCGGATGTGCATTATTCGCTGCGCAGATCGCTTCCCACTGCTCAGGCCAGAATGCCTTGAGGGATTTTTGCAGCCAGCGCGGGTGGGCAGTGCGCACCACCGGATCACGTTCCAGCTCGGCGAAAATCGTTTCGCTTTCGCGCTGGGCATTGCGCAATACGGCGTTGAGCAGACCTTTGGCCCAAGGTTTTTTCAGCTTGTCGGCGCAACCGACGGTTTCGCCGATGGCGGCGTGGGCCGGCACGCGGGTGTAGAGCAATTGGTAGAGGCCGACCAACAGCAGTGCTTCGACGTCGGCGTCAGCAGCCTTGAACGGTTTCTGCAGCAGCTTCTCGGCCAGCGCCGACAGACGTGGCTGCCAGCGCGCGGTGCCGAAAGCCAGATCCTGAGTGAAGCCGCGATCGCGATCCTCGACCTTGTCCAGTTGCGTCGGCAGGGAGCTATTCAACGAGGCTTTGCCGCTGAGCACGGCGGCGAGTGCCTTGGCGGCGGCCAGACGCGGGTTCATTGTGCGTCCACCGCTGCACCTAACACGGTGCCGACCGCGAATTTCTCACGGCGGCTGTTGAACAGGTCGCTGAAGTTCAGCGCTTTGCCGCCAGGCAATTGCAGGCGGGTCAAGCACAGCGCCTGTTCGCCGCAGGCGACGACCAAACCGTCCTTGCTGGCGCTGAGGATTTCACCCGGGGCGCCTTTGCCGTCGGCGAGCGTCGCCGCCAGGACTTTCAGCGCTTCACCGTTGAGGGTGCTGTGGGTGATCGGCCATGGGTTGAAGGCGCGCACCAGACGTTCCAGCTCAACCGCCGGACGGCTCCAGTCGATGCGTGCTTCGTCCTTGTTCAGCTTGTGTGCGTAAGTGGCGAGCTCGTCGTTCTGCACTTCGCCTACCAGCGTGCCGGCGGCCAGACCGGCAATCGCCTGCACCACGGCTGGCGGGCCCATTTCGGCGAGGCGGTCATGCAGGCTGCCGCCCGTGTCTTCAGCGCTGATCGGGGTGACAACCTTGAGCAGCATCGGACCGGTGTCGAGGCCGGCCTCCATGCGCATCACGGTCACGCCGCTTTCCGCATCACCGTGTTCTACGGCGCGCTGAATCGGCGCCGCACCGCGCCAGCGTGGCAGCAAGGAGGCGTGACTGTTGATGCAGCCCAGACGCGGGATATCCAGCACCACTTGCGGCAGGATCAGGCCGTAGGCGACCACCACCAGCAGGTCTGGCTTCAATGCGGCCAGTTCAGCCTGCGCGTCAGGGTTGCGCAACGTCGGCGGCTGCAACACCTGGATATTATTTTCCAGGGCGAGCTGTTTGACCGGGCTCGGCATCAGTTTTTGCCCGCGACCGGCCGGACGATCCGGTTGGGTGTACACCGCAACGATCTCGTAAGGGCTGTTCAGCAGGGCCTTAAGGTGTTCGGCGGCGAATTCCGGGGTGCCGGCAAAAACGATGCGCAGTGGCTCAGTCATGAAGGGCGTCTCATAAAAAGAAAAAGGCTTGCCGCAGCAAGCCTTTGGAGGGGGGGCATCAAGCGTTCTGGCGGTGCAGCTTTTCCAGCTTCTTCTTGATCCGGTCGCGTTTGAGCGTGGACAGGTAATCGACGAACAATTTGCCGTTGAGGTGGTCGCATTCGTGCTGGATGCACACGGCGAGCAGGCCTTCGGCGATCAGCTCATAGGGCTTGCCGTCGCGGTCCAGCGCCTTGATCTTGACCTTTTGCGGGCGGTCGACGTTTTCGTAGAAACCCGGTACCGACAGGCAGCCTTCCTGGTATTGCTCCATTTCATCGGTCAGCGATTCGAACTCGGGGTTGATGAACACCCGCGGTTCGGTGCGGTCTTCGGAAAGGTCCATCACGACGATACGTTTGTGCACGTTGACCTGGGTCGCGGCAAGGCCGATGCCCGGCGCTTCATACATTGTTTCAAACATGTCATCGACCAACTGACGCACTTCGTCGTCCACTACAGCCACAGGCTTGGCGATAGTGCGCAGACGCGGGTCCGGGAATTCGAGGATGTTTAAAATGGCCATAGGCTTTGATTGCTGCACACGTTGAGTAAAGTCGGGCGATGGCCTGGCAGGTCCGAAGATGCAGGCTACCGTTGTGAAGCGTAGCTTGTGCATTTTGCACAAGCGAGCCACGGGGGCTCTGACGGTTCACGCGAATGCACATGATAAAGGGATTCACTGCATGAGGAAAACACTACTCGCCCTGCTGCTGTTGGCTTCGGCCGGCGCGGCGCAAGGGCAAGTGCAACTCAGGGATGGTTTTCCACAGCAATACACGGTGGTTTCGGGGGACACACTCTGGGACATATCCGGCAAATACCTGCGCGAACCCTGGCAGTGGCCACAACTGTGGCGGGCCAATCCGCACATCGAAAACCCCAACCTGATCTACCCGGGCGACACGCTGACCTTCAGTTACGTCGACGGCCAGCCGCGTCTGACGCTCAATCGTGGCGAGTCGCGCGGCACCATCAAGCTCTCGCCCCGGATTCGCACCAGCCCGGTGGCCGAGGCGATTCCAAGCATTCCACTGAAATCGATCAACAGCTTTCTGCTGAGCAACCGCATCGTCGACAAGGTCGAGGATTTCGACAAGGCGCCGTACATCGTCGCCGGCGATGCCGAGCGCGTGCTCAGCGGTACCGGTGACCGCATCTTCGCGCGCGGTCATTTCGATCCGGATCAGCCGGTTTACGGGATTTTCCGTCAGGGCAAGGTCTACACCGATCCGCAGACCAAAGAGTTTCTCGGGATCAACGCCGACGACATCGGTGGCGGTGAGATCGTCGCCACCGAAGGCGACGTCGCCACCCTCGCCCTGCAACGCACCACCCAGGAAGTACGCCTCGGCGACCGTTTGTTCAGTGGCGAAGAGCGTTCGATCAACTCGACCTTCATGCCCAGCGCCCCGACGACCAACATCAACGGCGTGATCATCGACGTGCCGCGCGGCGTCACCCAGATCGGCGTGATGGACGTGGTCACGCTGAACAAGGGCAAGCGCGATGGTCTGGCCGAAGGGAATGTGCTGGCAGTGATGAAAACCGGTGAAACCGTGCGCGACCGTATCACTGGTCAGCCGCTGAAAATTCCCGACGAACGCGCCGGGTTGCTGATGGTTTTCCGCACCTACGACAAACTCAGCTACGGACTCGTTCTCAACGCATCGCGTTCACTGGCGGTGCTCGACAAGGTGCGAAATCCGTAGCTTGCTTCACAAGTTACCAACAGAGTTATCCACAGCTTGTTCCGAATGGTTCGGGGCTTATTACGATCAAGGATGATCCATCATGTCACCTGTCTGTACGCCGGTTTCTCCGGCGGAACTGGAAGCGCGCTTGCGCCTGCATCGCTTGCCGGATGTCGGCCCGAAGCGTTTTGCCAAATTGCTCGAAGCCTTCGGCTCGGCTTCCAAAGCCATCAGTGCGCCGGCCAGCGCCTGGCGTTCGCTGGGATTGCCGGCGGTGTGCGCAGAAGCACGGCGCTGTCCCGAAGTTCGCGATGGCGCCAGCCACGCAATGCGCTGGCTAGAGCGGCCGGATCAGCATTTGCTGATGTGGGACCAGGCGGATTATCCGGCGCTGTTGGCGCAGATTCCCGATCCGCCACCACTATTGTTTGTTGCCGGTGATCCGATGATTCTGGAAAAACCGCAACTGGCGATGGTCGGCAGTCGCCGCGCCTCGCGTCCGGGTATGGACACGGCGGCGGCGTTTTCCCGAAGCCTTGCCGGGGCCGGTTTTGTCATCACCAGCGGTCTGGCATTGGGCATCGATGCCGCTGCGCATCAAGCCGCGCTGGATGTCGGCGGGCTGACTGTCGGTGTGCTTGGAACGGGACTGGAAAACTTTTATCCACAGCGCAATCGACGGCTGGCTGACGCGATGATTGCATCCGGCAGCGCGGTGCTTTCCGAGTTTCCGCTGGACGCCGGGCCGACGGCGAGCAACTTCCCGCGCCGCAACCGGATCATCAGTGGTTTGTCCCTTGGCGTACTGGTGGTCGAGGCGAGCGTCGCCAGTGGTTCATTGATCACCGCCCGGCTGGCTGCGGAACAAGGGCGCGAGGTTTATGCCATTCCCGGTTCGATTCATCATCCCGGTGCGCGCGGTTGCCATCAGTTGATCCGCGACGGCGCGGTGCTGGTGGAAACCATTGAACATATCCTCGAAGCCCTGCGCGGTTGGCAGCATCTACCTTTATCGACAGATACGGCGAAAGTCGATCACCCGTTGCTCTCCCTGCTCCACGCCGCGCCGCACACCAGTGAAGGTTTGGCCGACAGCAGCGGCTGGGCGTTGCCCAAAGTGCTGGCGGCACTCACCGAACTGGAAATGGACGGTCGTGCAGTGTGCGAAAACGGTCGCTGGCTGGCCAGGACACGCTAGGTTTTACGAGGAAGATCGGTAAACTGCGCGAAACCTGATTGCGGAGATTTTTTCATGGTCAACAGTTGGCGTGTGCAACAAGCCGCACGAGAGATTCGCGCCGGGGCGGTGATTGCCTATCCAACCGAAGCCGTCTGGGGGCTGGGTTGCGACCCGTGGAACGAAGAGGCCGTGGATCGGTTGCTGGCGATCAAAAATCGTTCGGTGGTCAAAGGTCTGATTCTGGTGGCCGACAACATTCGCCAGTTCGACTTCCTGTTCGAAGACTTCCCGCAAGAATGGATCGACCGCATGGCCAGCACCTGGCCGGGGCCGAACACCTGGCTGGTGCCGCACCAGGGCTTGCTTCCGGAATGGGTGACTGGCATGCACGACACCGTGGCGTTGCGGGTCAGTGATCATCCGCAAGTGCGCGATCTGTGCTCGATGGTCGGGCCGCTGATTTCGACCTCTGCCAACCCGCAGGGTCGCCCGGCGGCGCGTACCCGATTGCGCGTTGAGCAATATTTCCGTGGCCAGGTGGATCTGGTGTTGGGCGGCAGCCTCGGTGGCCGGAAAAACCCTAGCGTCATCCGCGATCTGGCGACGGGTAAGGTCATTCGTCCCGACTGACCTGAAGTCTGCCTCATTTTCTTTTGAACTCCTCGGCTGAAGTGACGAGGAGTTTTTTCTGTCTGCGATATTTTTTATCAAACTCTAAAACTTAAACAATCTGTTGTTTATGGAGTTCTGCTGTGTGTCAGATAAATCTATAAGCTGGAAGTTTCAGTAACTTTTCCCACGTCATTATCAGAAGTCGCGCAGTGGCGATATTGCCAAAAGCATCCATTATTTCAATGCGCTCAGAAAACTTCGATAAGTTAACGTCTGCGGAGAAGGAATGGATACTACTGACTTGCAACTCAAGGATTATTTGCAGGGTCTTCAGGAGACACTGAAAAAGCAACACGCCGATTATCGTATCGCTATTCTTGAAACGGGGGCCGATACCCGCGAATTTGAACAGTTCATTGGCCGGCAGTTTCGTCTCCGATTAAAGCATTACATGCTGACGTCCAGAGCTCGGGCACTTGAAACAAGGCTGGCGATCTCATCGCGCAGTACCCATTTTCTGCTGTACCAGCGCGATCAACTGAACGCGGTGCTGCGAGTGACCCCCTCGCCGTTCGAATGGGCGTCGCTGGCGCACCAGTATGTTTCGCCGACTGTGGCGCTGGCGCGGCATGTCGAGTTCAGCCGCCTGATCACCCATTCGCAACAACACCGGCCGGTGCCTGTCAATGCGTTGCTTGCCGCCGCTACAGAATGGGCGATCGATCGCGGCTATCAGGGGGTTACTGCCTTGTGCAGGTCGCCGCAACGGCGACTGTTCCAGCGTTTCGGCCTGACCCCAATCACCTCGAATTCACTTCATATCGAACATCGCGCTCGCGGCGACTACTGGTTGCTGTCAGCTGAGTGGCGACAAATTCTCACAGCGCTTCAACAACCCTGCCCCCTAAACGCCAACTACCCGGAGAGTCGCGATGAATGCATCCGTCAGTTTTGAACAACAGTTGATCATGCTCGATCAGCGCATCGAAAAAGCATGGGCCGATATTCTGGATAGCTCCCGGCTGGTCAAGGCAATCCGCGAGGGCAGTGTCTCCAGAGCGTTATATGCGATCTACATGATCGAGACCTTTCATTACACCGCACACAATGCGCGAAACCAAGGGCTGGTCGGTGTGCGGCATGCCGATAATGCTGTTTATGCGAAGTTCTGTTTTGAACATGCAGCACAAGAAGTCGGTCATGAAAAAATGGCGCTGCATGATGTCATGAGTCTCGGGTTGAAAAATGAGGCATTTGATATACCGCCGGCACTTCCTGAAACTGAAGTGTTGATTGCCTATTTGTATTGGATTTCTTTTACCGGTAATCCGCTACAACGACTTGGATACAGTTATTGGGCGGAAAACGCCTATCACTTTATTACTCCGCTCATCGATAAACTGAGCGAAACACTGGCGCTGAAACCTGCACAATTGACCTTCTTCATCGCTCATTCAGATATTGATGTCGAGCACTTCAACGAGATCAAACTCATTTTGCAGCGCACCTGCAAGCACCCGGCTGACTGGGATGCCATTGCCACGGTAATGGAAACCAGTCTGCGCCTCACCGGCAACATGCTCGAGGCCGTCTATGAGCAGTATGAGGCCTGGCAAAACGGCCTTGCGCCCCGCTACGAATTCCTTCGCGCCCTGGATAAATCATGACGCCTGCACGTTCATTTTCACGCCGGGCAACCGGAGGTCGAGATGGCTGATTACTTCAAGCGGTTGAACTACGCGCTGGGGGATGAAGACACGGCGCTTGAGTACGCCATTCTCCCCAAGCATGCCGGGCACGTAGCGGGTGTTGCTGGTTGTGGTGGTCGGATGCTGTCATTGCTGGCCCGCAGCCCGGCCCGCATGACTTGCGCGGATATCAGTGCGCCGCAACTGGCCTTTACCCGCTTGCGGTTTGCCCTGTTGGAGCAGACCGACCACGAGGCATTCATGGACTTCATGGGTTACCGGTCAGGCATCCCGGCGCGACGGCGCCAGTCCATTTTTCGCCATCTGGACCTGCCGTCGCAGGATCGCCGCTGGCTGGCTGACCTGTTTAATTCCCGCCATTGGCAACCGCCGATCTACCTCGGGGCCTTCGAGCAGACCCTGCAACGATTGGCCAAGGTCAACGGACTGTTCACTGGCAAGGCGGGCCGAGCAATCTTCCAGTGCCGTGACCTGGGTGAGCAAGCGGCGTATTACCGAAGCCACTTCCCGCGCATGCGCTGGAAGGCTGTGATCGCCTTGTTGGGAAATGCGGCTGTGCTCAATTCGCTGCTGTACCGAGGGGCATTTCCTCGCAACAACCTGGGGATCAGCTCCCGCAAGGCCTATCTGGGCATTTTCCATACCTTGTTCACCACGCAGATCGTGCGCGAGAGCTTTTTCCTGCAAATGCTGTTTTTCGGTGAACTGCGGTATCCGCAGGGCTTTCCGCTTGAATGTGATCCGCAGGTTTTCCAGCAGGCTCGCAAGGCGCTTTCGGGGTGTGAGTTGACCGTGGTGCAGGGCGACATTGTCGACTGCATCATGCAGCACCGTGATGTCGATTTTGTCTCGCTTTCCGACGTTCCGTCATTCATGCCCCCGGCGGTCGGCACCGGTGTTCTTCAGCGGATTCAGCCTGCCTTGAGCAAGCATGCACATGTGGTCATTCGCGGCCATTTGCATGTGGTCCAGCCTGATCGCACAGGCTTCTGCGACGTCACCGAGCAGTATCAGGACGCAATCGCGCGCGAAACAACCCAACTCTGGCGAGTGCAGGTCTACCGCCAGACATCACCTGTGCAGGTATCTCGATGAATACACCTCATCCTACCGTCAATTGGGTCAGGAACCGTGTGCGTCAGGCCCGTGACGATCAGCAGCAATTGTTCGATGCCGGACTCAATGGCCTGCAACTGGTGCAGCGCGAGGGCAAGCTCATCACGTTGGGCAGTGGCGAGCAGTTGACCGAGTTTCTCTCCTGCTCCTATCTGGGACTCGAGAGCGATCCGCGTCTGATTCAAGGCGCTGTGCAAGCGGTCGAGTCTTTCGGTGTGCAATTCGCGGCTGCCCGGACCCGCGCATTGCTACCGCCGATGCGTGAACTCGACGAGCAACTGAACCGCATTTTCCAGGGGCATACGGTGACGTTCAACTCAGTGGGCAGCGCCCATCTGGGGTGTCTGCCGCTGCTGGGCTCCGGTGAGTTGCCGTCGTATCCCATGCGTCGTGGCCCCGGCTGGATCGTTGATCGAGCGGCCCATGCCTCGATGCAAGTTCTGCAAGGCATTCTCTGGCAGTTCGGCCCCGTGCAGCGCTGCGATTGCAGTGATCTTCAGCAAGTTGAAGATGCCTGTTCCGCAGCCGTCGCCGCTGGCAATACACCCATTATCCTGACTGACAGCATTGGCTCGATGCGCGGGCTTTATCCCGTCAACCGCCTGCTGCAACTGGCCGAGCGATTTGAGGGCTATCTGTATGCGGATGATGCTCACGGCACGTCGATTCATGGCGAAACAGGGGGAGGTTATGCCCTTGTGGCTGCTGCTGAGCCGTTACGCGATCGCTTGATCCTGCTGTCGTCATTGTCCAAGGCTTTCGGTGCGACCGGCGGTGCGATTACCGTGCTGACGGCGGCCGATGCCGAGCTGATCCGGCGCCATGCGTCGACGTATACCTTCGGTGGGCCACTGTCGATGGGCGGTGTCGGCGCGGCAGTCGCTTCAGCGAGAATCCACCTTTCTGCGCAGTTGGGTCAGTTGCAGGCGTCGTTATGGCGAAATGTGGCGATCATTGATGATCTGCTCGGACCGGTGCTGGGCAACCACCAGATTGCTTCCCCCATACGTTTCGTCCGGGTCGGCGCCGAGCGTGATGCCATCAGTCTGGCGTTGCACCTGCGGCGGCATGCCATCGCCGTCACTACGGCGTTGTTTCCGGTGGTGGCCAAAGGTGAAGCTATCCTGCGATTGGCCGTCAGCGCCAATCACCGTCAGGCGCAGTTGGAGCAACTGGCCAGCGCCGTCAAGGACGGGTTCGCTGAGCTGGGCATTCGTCAGGGAGAACCGCGTCATGCGCAGTGACCCGATGATGCATGCCAGTTCGACGGCCGTTCACGCGGCTGCGACAGAGGCCTTCGCGAGAAAGTTGGCCCATGCGCGATCACTGCCATGGTTCTGCACGTTGTATCCGCAGCTTCGACACGTACAGAGCGCAGAGGATCTGCATCGGTTGCCGATCCTGGCGGTGGAAGACGAACAGGGTGGTTTGCTGTTTACACAAATCAGCGAGGCATCGCACTGCACACCTGGTGGTGGGCTGACCCTGACCTCGGGTGGCAGCACCGGCAATCGCAAGCACATCACCCATTCCTGGGCGTTCAACGACAGCATCGTACCCTTGGGCGCGCGGATGTTTGCTGCGACCGACGAACATCCGCGTGTCGTCATCAACTGCTTGACGCCCGGTGAAATGCAGGGAGCCTTTCAATACGCGGCAGCGATCGTTCAGCACATTGGCGCCCGTCTGCTGCCGGCGGGTGCGCTGATGGGTATTCAGCGCATAGCCGGGTTGATTCATGCCCAAGCCGCCGATGCACTGATCTGCACCCCCTCTTTTGCGGCGGCGCTTTTCAATCATGCCGATGTCGATAAGGCGCAGTTGAGCAGTCTGAGATGGCTCTACTACATTGGTGAACCCTGTCGTCAGTCCCAGCGCGAACAATTGGCCCGGGACTGGCCGGCCCTGAGCATACGGTCGTTGGGCTATAGCTCGACGGAGACCGGACCGATCGGCTTCCAATGCGCGCACCTTGAGCATGGCTTCTACCATCTGCATGCGGACGCGATACTGCTGGAAGTGGTTGATCCCGTCAGCCTGCGAGCGCTAGCCGACGGTGAAACCGGCGAGTTTCTGCTGACGCCTCTGCTGCCCGATCAGGTGCCTTTACTGCGGTACCGCATCGGCGATCGTGGCCGAATACTCCGCAGGCAAGCGAACTGTGCCTGTGGCAGCGCTCTTCCAATACTGGAGCTAGAGGGGCGAGTCGAGAGCTCGATCAAGCTGGGCGGTGCGCTCATCACTCAGCGACAGGTTCTGAGCGTGCTCGCAGACGCGTTGCCCGAACTGCATGCTTCGGACGTGCAGGTGCAGATTGATCGACAGGCCGACGGCGCGCATATGCGGCTGCTTATCGCGCAGGAGCGATTGCCGGCCGGTGCAGAACGCGTTATCGAAGAGGCCTTGCGCAACGAAGCGCAAGCAAGCGCATTGCTCGGACTGCCAGGTGTGCTGGGCTTGCAGGTGCGGCGTCTGGCTCGTGGTGACTTTGCAACCACCGTGGCCGGCAAAACGCCATTCTTTGTTGAATTGCGAGGCGCCTCGGGCGAGTCATGAAGACTCGTCCGGGGGCTTCGCTGGCTGACTACGGGTCAGGGCAACAGGACGGTCGAGCCGGTGGTGCGCCGCGCCGACAGTTCGGTTTGCGCCTTCGCCGCATCTGCCAGTGGGTAACGCTGGCTGACGTCCACCTTCAATTTGCCGCTGATGATCATCTCGAACAATTCATCCGCCATCCGCTGCAGGTTCTCGGCATTGTTGGCATATGTCGCCAGTGTCGGGCGGGTGACATAGAGCGAACCCTTGGCGGCAAGAATGCCCAGGTTCACCCCGTCCACGGCGCCGGAAGCATTACCGAAGCTCACGACCAGGCCCCGCGGCGACACGCTGTCGAGGGACGTCAGCCAAGTGTCCTTGCCGACGCCGTCGTAGACCACCGGCACCTTCTTGCCGTCAGTCAATTCCAGCACGCGTTGCGCAACGTTTTCGTGGCTGTAATCGATCGTCGCCCAAGCGCCATTGGCCTTGGCCAGCTCGGCTTTCTCTTTGGAGCTGACGGTGCCAATCAGCTTCACGCCCAAAGCCTTGGCCCATTGGCAGGCAAGTGAACCGACACCGCCAGCGGCGGCGTGAAACAGCACGGTTTCGCCACCCTTGAGCTCATAGGTCTGGCGCAGCAGGTATTGCACGGTCAGGCCTTTGAGCATAACCCCGGCGGCCGTTTCGAAACTGATCTCGTCGGGCAGGTGCACCAGATTGTCCTGGGGCAGCACATGCAATTCGCTGTAGGCCCCCAACGGGCCGCTCCCGTACGCCACGCGATCGCCGACCTTGAAGCGGGTGACGTCGCTGCCCACGGCATCGACGATGCCTGCACCTTCAGCACCCAGGCCGGACGGCAAGGCGGGCGGTGCGTACAGACCGCTGCGGTAATAGGTGTCGATGAAGTTCAGGCCGATCGCCTTGTTGGCCACGCGCACTTGATTCGGGCCGGGTGCTGCGGGTTGGTAATCAACATATTCGAGCACTTCGGGGCCGCCGTGGGCGCGGAACTGGATACGCTTTGCCATCTGCCTGCTCTCCTTGGGTCTTTTGTGAGCCCTCTATCCAACTCCCATGCTTGATCTTCGTCAACTGCGGCGGGCTGTTGTGCGGTGGTATGCTACGCGCCCATTTGCGTCGCCCGTTTGCCGGGGCGCCGCCCGATTCAAGGTGAAGCCATGACGACCCGCACCGACGCCGTAAAGGCCTATCTGCTCGACCTGCAAGACCGCATCTGCGCGGCGCTCGAAACCGAAGACGGCGGCACGCGCTTCGTTGAAGACGCCTGGACCCGGCCTGCTGGCGGTGGCGGTCGCACCCGCGTGATCGAGAACGGCACGCTGATCGAAAAGGGCGGCGTCAACTTTTCCCATGTCTTCGGCAGTGGTCTGCCGCCTTCGGCCAGCGCCCATCGCCCGGAACTGGCCGGTCGTGGTTTTGAAGCCCTCGGCGTGTCGCTGGTGATTCATCCGCACAACCCGCACGTACCAACGTCGCACGCCAATGTGCGCTTTTTCATTGCCGAGAAAGAAGGTGAAGAGCCGGTCTGGTGGTTCGGCGGCGGCTTTGACCTGACTCCGTATTACGGCAATGAAGAAGATTGCATCCACTGGCACCGCGTTGCCGAACAGGCCTGCGCGCCGTTCGGGGCAGACGTTTATCCGCGCTACAAAGCCTGGTGCGACAGCTACTTCCACATCAAGCATCGCCATGAACCACGTGGCATCGGCGGCCTGTTCTTCGATGACCTGAACGAGTGGGACTTCGACACCAGCTTCGCCTTCATGCGCGCCATCGGCGACGCGTACATCGAGGCCTATCTGCCCATCGTGCAGCGCCGCAAAAACGATGCCTTCACCGCTCAGCAACGTGAGTTCCAGGAATTCCGCCGCGGCCGTTACGTCGAGTTCAACCTGGTCTATGACCGTGGCACCTTGTTCGGTCTGCAATCGGGCGGGCGTACCGAATCGATCCTGATGTCACTGCCGCCGCAAGTGCGCTGGGGCTACGACTGGAAGGCCGAACCTGGCAGCGAAGAAGCACGCCTCACCGAGTACTTCCTGCAGGACCGCGACTGGCTGGCCGAGGCCTGAGGATTTCTGATGGATCGCTACGTCGTTTTCGGTAACCCGATCGGCCACAGCAAGTCGCCGATGATTCACACGCTGTTCGCCCAGCAGACCGGCCAGCGCCTCGACTACAGCACGTTGTTGGCGCCGCTCGACGATTTCGCCGCCTGCGCCACGGCGTTCTTCCAGGAAGGGCGCGGTGCCAACGTCACCGTGCCGTTCAAGGAAGACGCCTATCGCCTGGCCGACAGCCTGACCGCGCGCGCGCAGCGTGCCGGTGCCGTCAACACCTTGAGCAAACTGGCCGATGGCTCGCTGCTCGGTGACAACACCGACGGCGCCGGGCTGGTGCGCGATCTGACGGTGAACGCCGGGTTCAGCCTGACCGGTAAACGTATCCTGCTGCTTGGTGCTGGTGGTGCGGTGCGCGGGGCGCTGGAGCCATTGCTGGCGGAAAAACCGTCCTCGGTCATCATCGCCAACCGCACGGTGGACAAGGCTGAGCTGCTGGCAGAGTTGTTCTGCGACCTCGGGCCGGTGTCAGCCAGTGGTTTCGACTGGTTGCGTGAGCCAGTGGACGTGATCATCAACGCCACGTCAGCCAGCCTTACCGGCGATGTGCCGCCAATTGCGCCGAGCCTGATCGATCCAGGCAAGACCCTGTGCTACGACATGATGTATGGCAAGGAGCCGACGGCGTTCTGCCATTGGGCCAGTGAGCATGGCGCTGCGGTGGTGATGGATGGCTTGGGGATGTTGGCGGAGCAGGCGGCCGAGGCGTTTTTCCTGTGGCGTGGTGTGCGCCCGGATACCGCGCCGGTATTGGCCGAGCTACGCCGCCAGTTGGCCCAATAAATCACCCTGTGGGAGCGAGCCTGCTCGCGAAAGCGGTCTGTCTGACACATCAATTTTGGATGTATCGCCGTCTTCGCGAGCAGGCTCGCTCCCACACGGATTACCTCTATCGCCAATCAGTCTTCAAAGCGGATCGGGCATTTCTCCGGCCCTTCCAGCTTCCGCAACTCTTCGACCACCTGCGGCCGCGCCCGGCGCAAGGTCAGACTGCGATTCTGGCTCAACAACCGCCGCGCCTCCTGATGCAGCATCTCCACCCCTGAATAATCGATGAAGTTGATCTGCTGCGCCTCGATCACCACGCGTGCGCCATGCATCCGTTGCAGACGCACTTGCAGGTAATGGCTGGCGCCGAAAAAGATCGAGCCGCCGACACGCAACACATCGTCTTCGCCGTCGCGCCAATGCTGCACGCGCGGTTGCGAGGTGCGCTTGAGGTAGAAGAACAGCGAGGCCAGCACCCCGGCATAAATGGCCGTCTGCAATTCCAGCAGCAAGGTTGCCAGGCAGGTCAGGGCCATGACCACAAACTCGGCGCGGCTGACCCGCAGCAAGGCGCGAACGCCCCGGTGATCGACCAGCCCCCAGGCGATCAACAGAATGCTGCCGGCCATCGCCGGGATCGGAATGTGCGCAATCAGCCCGGCGCCAAACATCGCGAACAATGCCACCCAGATCGCAGAAAACACCCCCGCCAGCGGCGAACAAGCGCCCGCCTCGTAACTGAGGCCGGAACGGGTAAACGATCCGGCCGACAAAGACCCTGAAAAGAACGCCCCGACAATATTCGACAAACCCTGCGCGCGGACTTCCTGATTGGCATCGAGCAACTGCTGCGAACGTGCCGAAATCGAGCGTGCAATCGACAGACTGGTGACAAGCCCGAGCATGCCCACCGCCACTGCACTCGGCAGCAACCGCAAGATCAAGTCCAGATCCAGTGGCAAGGCACTGAACGGCGGCAAGCGCCCGACGAACGCGCTGACCCGATGCACGTGGCCGAACATGCCCGGCCACAGCCACGCCAGCAAACTGGCCAGCACCAGCGTGATCAACAACGTCGGCCAGCGCGGCAGCAGGTGTTTGAGCAGCAGGCCGACGACCACCGTGACCAGACCCAATACCAGCGAAGGTTTATCCACAGCCCGCAGGTGTTGCAGCAGATCCATCAAACTGGCCAGTGCTGTGGCTTTCGCCGGTAACTCCAGGCCTAACAGGTTCGGCAACTGCCCGATGGCAATCACCACCGCCGCGCCGAGGGTGAACCCCAGTACCACCGAATGCGAGACGAAATTCACCAGCGCGCCAAAGCGCAGCAAACCGAGCAGCCACTGGAATATCCCCGCCAGCAAGGTCAGCAGCAGGATCAGGGTGATGTAGTCCTGCGAGGCTGGAACCGCTAAAGGGCTGACACTGGCAAACAGCACAATCGAAATCGCCGCCGTCGGGCCACAGATCAAATGCCACGACGAACCCCACAGACAGGCGATCAGCACCGGGATGATCGCCGCGTAGAGGCCGTATTCGGGTGGCAGACCGGCGATCAACGCATAGGCGATCGACTGGGGTAACGCGAGAATCGCACCGCTGAGGCCGACGACCAGATCCCGTCCGACGCTGGCGCGGGTTTGTCGCGGTAGCCAGGTGAGGAAGGGGAAGAGAGAGTGGCGGCTGGGGAAGGCCATGGGTCCTCGCGGTTGGGGGTTTGTTCAAGGTTATCAGGGTGTCAGGGGAAAGGCCCCTCACCCTAGCCCTCTCCCAAAGGGAGAGGGGACTGACCGAGGTGTCTGGACTGAATACATCGACTTGAAAAATCAGGTCGTACTCGGGTTCTGAAACAGCAAGAGCCCCTCACCCTGGGCCTCTCATGGAGGGAGAGGGGACTGACCGAGGTGGATGAGGGAGGTACGCTGACCTGAAATATCCAATCGAACTCAGGTTCTGAACAGCATAAAGATCGGCTCCCTTTCCCCCTCGCCCTTCTGGGGGCGGTCCGACGTTTCGGGAGGGCTGGGGTGAGGGGGCAAAAATCTCAAGCCGAGCACAATGCCTAACAGCCGCACGATCACAGCTTCGCTTTCACTGCCGCCAGCGCATCCTTGCCATCCACGGTCTTCACCCCGTCCAGCCACTTGTCCAGCACTGCCGGATTGGCCTTGATCCACGCCTTCGCCGCCTCGGCATTGCTGACTTTCTTGTTCACCACCTCGGCCATGATGCTGTTCTCCATCTCTTGAGTGAACGACAGATTGGTCAGCAATTTACCCACGTTCGGACAGGCCTCGGCATAGCCCTTGCGGGTCAACGTGAACACGCTGCCGGTGTCGCCGAAGTACTTTTCGCCGCCCTTCAGATAACGCATCTTCAACTGCACATTCATCGGGTGCGGCGTCCAGCCGAGGAAGGTGACGAATTTCTGTTTCTTCACCGCCCGCGACACTTCAGCCAGCATCGCCTGCTCGCTGGACTCGATCAGCTTCCACTGGCCCATGTCGAAATCATTCTTCTTGATGATTTCCTGCAGCGAAATGTTCGCCGGCGCGCCTGAACCAATGCCGTAGATCTTGCGCTCGAACTTGTCCGCGTATTTGTTCAGGTCGGCAAAGTTATGTACACCCGCGTCCCACACGTAGTCCGGCACGGCGAGGGTGAATTCGGTGCCGTCGAGGTTCTTCGCCAGTTGCGTGACATCGCCGGTGGCGACGAACTTGTCGTAGAAGCCCTGTTGCGCCGGCATCCAATTGCCGAGAAAGACATCCACCTGGCCGTCCTTCAAACCGCCAAAGGTGATCGGCACCGCGAGGGTGTCGACCTTGGCCTTGTAGCCCATGCCGTCCAGCAGAAACCCGGTGATCGCGTTGGTCGCGGCAATGTCGCTCCAGCCCGGGTCGGCCATTTTCACCGTGTCGCAACTTTGCTCGGCGTAGGCCGCAGCGCTGCTCAGCGCGAGCAGGCCAACCGTCACTACTGTGGATAACTTACGCATGGACTTCCCCTTAACATTATTGGTTTTGGCAGGGTTGTGGATAACGTGCTTTGCGTTCCAGATCATCAAGGTCGATGTGGTTGCGCATGTACTGCTGACTGGCGTCCACCAGTGGCTGGTGATCCCAGCTCTTCAGCTTGCCGATGGTTAAGGCGTCGGCGACGAATCGGCGACGGCGTTGGCTGGCCAGCACCTCCCGATGAATGGCCGGAATGTCCCACTTGGCCCGCGCTTCGCCGAGAAAATCTTCGAAAAGTTGACGATGTTGTGGTGATTGGCTGAGTTCTTCCAGTTCACGCGGATCATTGTGTATATCAAAGAGCAGGCAAGGGTCGCTTTCACTGTAGATAAACTTGTAGGGACCGCGTCGGATCATCATCAATGGACTGATGGTGCCTTCGGCCATGTATTCGCCGAACACTTCGTCATGACCACCCTGCCCTTGCAGGTGCGATACCAGTGACCGGCCATCCAGCGGCAAGCCGGGTTCCAGTAAGCCGCCGGCCAATTCGACGAAGGTTGGCAACAGGTCTGCGGTCGACACGGCGGCACTGACCCGTCCGGCAGTGAACTGGCCTGGGGCACTTATCAACAGGGGCACGCGGGCCGCCATCTCGTACCAGTGCATTTTGTACCAAAGGCCTTTCTCACCGAGCATATCGCCGTGGTCACCGGAGAAGACGATGATGGTGTCGTCGATCAGTCCGGTTTCTTCCAGCGTTTGCAGAAGTTTGCCGACGTTAGCGTCGATATAGCTGCATGCGCCGAAATACGCCCGGCGCGCATCGCGGATCTTATCCACAGGCAGCGGTTTATCCCACAGGTCATAAACCTTGAGCAGGCGCTGGGAGTGCGGATCGAGTTCGTGTTGATCCGGGGTTGCAGGTAGCGGGATGTCGGCATCGTCGTACAAATCCCAGAATGCCTTGGGAATGGTGTACGGGTCGTGTGGATGAGTCATTGACACAGTCAGGCAAAACGGGTGGTCGCCATCCTCACGGATGTGATCGAACAGATACTGCTGCGCCTTGAACACCACCTCTTCGTCGAAATCCAGCTGATTGGTGCGCACGCACGGCCCGGCCTGCAGTACCGAAGACATGTTGTGATACCAGCTCGGGCGAACATCCGGTTCATCCCAGTTCACCGCCCAGCCGTAGTCCGCCGGGTAGATATCGCTGGTCAGGCGTTCTTCATAACCATGCAACTGGTCGGGGCCGCAGAAATGCATCTTGCCGGACAGCGCGGTGCGGTAGCCGAGACGGCGCAGGTAGTGCGCGTAGGTTGGGATGTCGGCGGGGAAGTCGGCCGCGTTGTCGTAGGCGCCGATCTTGCTCGGCAACTGGCCGCTGACCAGGGTGAAACGTGAGGGCGCGCATAGTGGACCGTTGCAGTAAGCGGCATCGAACACCACGCCTTGGGCGGCGAGGCGGGAAAGATTCGGCAGTTTGATCGGCGACGGGCCGTAGAACGGCAACATTGGCGCGGCCATCTGATCGGCCATGATGAAAAGAATATTCTTGCGCTTCATGTGATCGCGGCATTCCATAGTGAAAATTTATGCGACATTGCTGCGATCGAGCATGAAGTCCATGCTGTATCCGGTAAAGCCCGCGCAGGACAATAACTAGGATAAGCACAGCTTATGTATGACGCTTTGGGAGATCTGTCCCTCGACCTGTTGCGCGCCTTTGAGGCGGCGGCCCGCCAGCGCAGTTTCACCGCCGCGGCGGTTGAGCTTGGCACCACGCAGCCGGCAATCAGTCAGCAGATCAAACGGCTGGAAGAACAGCTCGGCACGCGGCTGTTTGACCGGATCTACCGAGGCATCGAACTGACGGAAGCGGGGGCGATCCTGTTCGAGCAAGTTACCCTCGGATTGCAGAATATCGATGCAGGACTAAGCGCAATCAGCGCACAGCAACAACACGAGGTGCTGCAGGTCGCCACCGATTTTGCCTTCGCCGCCTATTGGTTGATGCCACGTTTGCACCGCTTTCACGAAGCCAATCCACAGGTCGACGTCAGCCTCGTGACCAGCGAACGCAACCACAATATGCTGCGCACCGATATCGATGTGGCGATCCTGTTTGGCGACGGGCGCTTCAAGCAGGGCGAAAGTCACTGGTTGTTCAGCGAAGAAGTGTTTCCGGTGTGCAGCTCGCAATTGCTCAAGGATCGCGCCCTGCCCTTGCCTGCTCAGGCGTTGCTGGAGTTTCCATTGCTGCACCTGCGGGGTGAAAACAGCAGCAACTGGTTTGACTGGAGTGGGGTGTTTCGCCAGTTGGGCATCACTTCGCCGCCGGCGCCGGGGCAATTGCGCTTCGACAATTACACGCTGTTGATTCAAGCGGCGATTGGCGGCCAAGGCGTGGCGATCGGTTGGCGGCACCTTGTGGATAACTTGCTGAGTCAAGGTTTATTGTGCCGGCCCATCGCTGAAACGACCCTGTCGCGCCTCGGTTATTACGTGGTCCTGCCACAGCGCAAGCGCCGGGGCGCGCTGATTCAGCAGTTTGTCGATTGGTTGATGGCGGAGCAGGCGAGCAGCGCGCAATCCTTGAGTGGGCTGGCGCTGCCTTCGATTGCGGTGTGAAGGTCAAAAAATCACCACCTTTGGCAGCTTCTACACCGATCTCATGCAGGAGCTGCCGAAAGCGGCGATCTTTTACGAGTCTGACGCCGCCACAAAATTTACATGTTCACCCACGTGCAAATTCAGCCTTAGCTCATCGGCAATCCCCACGGCCACGCGATTCAGACGCTCCAGCGGTTCGGCCAGACCCGGTTCCAGATTGCCGCCGACCTGACTGAAATGCTCAATGGTCAGCCCGGCGACGCCATGCGGCGCATTGACCAGCGTCCAGCCCAGGGCGCTGCTTTGGACAGCTTCAAGGATTTCCTCGGCGGCATGCCGTTGCAGGCGGTCGTCACTGTCAGGTTCGTCGAGCACGCCGAAATTACCGACCAGAAACAGGCGCGGCACGCTCGCCAGTTGCAGGCCTTCAACCAGCGCGTCGACGGCCAGCACCTGTTCGACCGGCCCAAGCGTCACCGAACGTTCAACGTGGTCGCTGCTGAACGGCAGTCCTGGCGCGTCCAACAGACAAATCACTGCCGAACTGCCGGCGACGCTCTGATTGACCCGCTCGGCATCGAACAAGTCGCCGGTTTTCGTCCTCAATCCCGGGCGCGGTGCGAGCGCGGTAAGATCGTCGAGAATGGCAATGACTTCGTGCTGACGGCGCAGCAATTCAGCCATCAACGCACCGCCCAGGCTGGCCATGGCACCATACAGCACCACTTTCACCACTGGGGTTTCGGCATTTTTCATGGCTGTTTTCCTTATAGTTGTCCTATATGGCCTGTGACGGTGGAAACTGCCAAGGGTTCGAACCGATTGCGAGATGACACGATGCAAGGAATCAAGGGCTATCACGCCCATATCTATTTCGATGCGCAAACCATCGACCAGGCGCGGACCTTGTGCGAGTGGGCCGCGCAATTGTTTGCGTTGAAGATGGGCCGCGTTCACGAGCGCCCGGTCGGGCCGCATCCGGACTGGAGTTGCCAATTGGCCTTCGGCCCTGAGCTGATCGGCGAGGTGCTGCCTTGGCTGGCGCTGAATCGAAAAGGTCTGGTGGTGTTTCTGCACCCGGACACTGGCGATGACTTGCTGGACCACACCGAACATGCGATCTGGATGGGCGCGATCCGGCCGCTGAATCTGTCGGTTTTCTGATCAGATCGTTTCTTCGGCTTCGCCCGGCAGATGCTCATCCAGATGCAGCCACGGCAGTTGGCTGTCGGTCCAGATGTGGCGTTCGGCGGGCGCCTGCTCGGGGTGATCGAGGGTGGCGATGGTCACGTCGATGCTCTGCGGGCTGAGCAGCGTCACCAACGCCAGTTGCGCGCCGCAGTCCGGGCAGAAGAACCGCGCGCAACTGGCCGACGACTCATAACGCGCCGGGGTGCCGGCCAGCCATTGAAAATTCGCTGCCGGCACGGTGATCCAGGTCGTGACGATACCGCCACTGACCTTGCGGCAAATCGAGCAATGGCAATGGGCGATGTCCTGCAACACCCCGCTGAACTGATAACGAATGTGTCCGCAGTGGCAGCCGCCGCTGTGCGATGGGCTCATCTTGAAGCTCCCCTTCCCGTGTTTATTGACTTTGGCTCGCATCCGACGACCGGTTGACCGTTCGTTCACCGCTTTGTGCAGCGAAAGGTAGCTGAAAGCTTCCCCGATTAGGATCGCCTCCACTTCCGGCAACAGACCGGTTGGCCAACCCGTGTGATACCCGCACGAACGGCCCAATTAACAACAACAATGGTGATTCTGATGTCCTCTGTAACCCGCCTCCTCGCTTCAACTCCGCCCGTACGCCTTGTGCTTCCCGTACTGCGCTGATCCCGTCCGATCCGCTCACTCAACTAGCCGCGCTACGCCTGGAGTATTCCCATGCTGACTTTCCTTGGCTTCGCCATGGTCATCACGTTCATGTTCCTGATCATGACCAAGCGCCTGTCCGCGCTGATCGCTCTGATCATCATCCCGATCCTGTTCGCCCTGTTCGGTGGTTTTGCGCCGAAGATCGGCCCGATGATGCTCGAAGGCATCACCAAGCTCGCGCCGACTGGCGTGATGCTGATGTTTGCCATTCTCTATTTCGCCCTGATGATCGACTCCGGCCTGTTCGACCCGGCCGTGCGCAAGATCCTCAAACTGGTCAAGGGCGACCCGCTGAAGGTCTCGATCGGCACCGCCGTGCTGGCGCTCGTCGTTTCCCTCGATGGTGACGGCGCGACCACTTACATGATCTGCGTGGCCGCGATGCTGCCGCTGTACAGCCGCATCGGCATGAGCCCGCGGATCA
Organism: Pseudomonas sp. IT-347P; assembly: GCF_949768005.1. Taxonomy (NCBI): domain Bacteria; kingdom Pseudomonadati; phylum Pseudomonadota; class Gammaproteobacteria; order Pseudomonadales; family Pseudomonadaceae; genus Pseudomonas; species Pseudomonas sp. IT-347P. The sequence continues at coordinate 39,887 of NZ_CATKPQ010000033.1, read as the reverse complement.
TGGCCGGTCTGATCATCCTCGCCGGTGGCGTGATGAACATGACCCCGTGGGGTGGCCCGACGGCCCGTGCCGCGAGTGCGCTGCATGTCGATCCGTCGGACATTTTCGTGCCGATGATCCCGGCGATGGCCGCTGGTGTGGTCGCGATTCTGGTGATCGCTTATTTCTACGGTAAACGTGAACGTGCGCGTCTCGGCGAGCTGCACCTGATCGGCGACGAAATCGACCATAGCGAAATCAGCGTTTCGCAATTCCCCGATGCGCGCCGTCCGAAACTGATCTGGTTCAACGGTGCCCTGACCTTCGGCCTGATGTGCACCCTGATCGCCGGCCTGTTGCCGTTGCCGGTGCTGTTCATGGTGGCGTTCAGTATTGCCATGATCGTCAACTACCCTTGCCTGCAGATGCAGAAGGATCGCGTCGCGGCTCACGCCGGTAGCGTACTGGCAGTGGTCGGGCTGATCTTTGCGGCGGGTATCTTCACCGGTATCCTGAGCGGCACCGGCATGGTCGATGCGATGTCGAAGAGCCTGTTGGCAGTGATTCCGGATTTTCTCGGCCCGTACCTGGCCGTGATCACGGCGCTGGTGAGCATGCCGTTCACCTTCTTCATGTCCAACGATGCGTTTTACTATGGCGTGTTGCCGGTGCTGGCCGAAGCCGCCAGCCACTACGGGATCACCGCAGTGGAAATGGCCCGTGCCTCGATCGTCGGACAGCCCGTCCACTTGCTGAGCCCATTGGTGCCATCGACGTATCTGTTGGTAGCCCTGGCCGGTATTGATTTCGGTGACCACCAGCGTTTCACCCTGAAATGGGCGATCCTGGTTTGTATCTGCATCCTGATTGCTGCACTGCTGTTGGGGACTTTCCCGGTGTTCAGCACTCTATAAGCCCAAGACTCACCGTTTCGGGTCCTGGCTTCGCAGTTTGAAGCCCGGACCTTTTTCGGTTTAACACTCGCTCAAAGGAATACACATGGATTGGCTGACCAACCCCGAAATCTGGGTTGCCTTCTTCACCCTGACCGCCCTGGAAATCGTCCTCGGCATCGATAACATCATCATGATTTCGATCCTGGTCAGCCGCATGCCCAAACACATGCAGGCGCGCACGCGGATCTTCGGTCTTGGCCTGGCCATGATCACCCGGATCCTGTTGCTGCTGTCGATCACCTGGGTCATGCGCCTCACCGCCGACCTGTTCGAAGTGTTCGGCCAGGGCATTTCCGGCCGCGACCTGATCCTGTTTTTCGGTGGCCTGTTCCTGCTGTGGAAGAGCTCGCAAGAGATGTACCACGCGCTCGAAGGCGAAGACGAAAGCGACGACGCGCCGTCGGGCAAGGGTGGCAATTTCCTTTACACGATCATTCAGATCGCGATTATCGACATCGTCTTCTCGCTGGACTCGGTGATCACCGCTGTCGGCATGGTCTCCCACGTGCCGGTGATGGTCGCGGCGATCGTCGTGGCGGTGCTGGTGATGATGCTGGCGTCGGGCAAGATCAGCGAATTCATCGACAAGCACCCGTCGCTGAAAATGCTCGCGCTGTCGTTCCTGCTGGTGGTGGGTACCGTGCTGATTGCCGAATCGTTCGATGTGCATGTGCCGAAGGGCTACGTCTACTTCGCCATGGCGTTCTCGCTGGCGGTGGAAGCGATCAACATCAAACTGCGCGGCGCAATGGCTAAGAAGCGACAGCAGCAAGACCCGGTAAAACTGCGCAAGGACGTTCCGGGCCAGTAACCCGGTAATCCAGACGCACGCAATACCCCCTGTGGGAGCGGGCTTGCTCGCGAAAGCGTCGTGTCAGTCGACTGAAATGTTGGCTGGCCCACCGCATTCGGGAGCAAGCCCGCTCCCACATTTGTTTTGGGCAACACACGGGAAATGTGTTGGATTTGAGTGGGTGTGTGAACCCATTTTCATGACACTTTTGTTTCAATCCGCACTTTAGCTGTGCAATGCTGGCGCCCAGACCGTTAGCCAACTACAGCTTAAGTATCAAAAACGTAGAAACCGCGCGGTACCGTCAACTTGCCCCTCTGGGGCGCTGCTACTACAGGGGGTCTGCATGCTCACCCTGCTCAATCTGCTTTCCGCCGTCGCCCTGTTGATCTGGGGCACGCATATCGTCCGAACCGGCATCCTGCGGGTGTACGGCACCAACCTGCGCCATGTGATTGGCCAGAACATGTCCAGGCGCTGGCTGGCCTTCGTCGCCGGCATCGTCGTGACCGCGATGGTGCAGAGCAGCAATGCCACCGCCATGCTGGTGACGTCTTTCGTCGGCCAGGGGTTGATGGCGCTGACTCCGGCGCTGGCGACCATGCTCGGCGCCGACGTCGGTACCGCGCTGATGGCGCGGGTGCTGACGTTCGATCTGTCGTGGCTGTCGCCGCTGCTGATTTTCCTCGGGGTGATTTTTTTTCTGTCGCGCAAACAGACACGCCTCGGGCAGATGGGCCGGGTCAGCATCGGTTTGGGCCTGATCATTCTCGCGCTGCAACTGATCGTCGAGGCCGCTGCACCGATTACCCACGCTCAAGGCGTGAAGGTGATTTTTGCCTCGCTGACCGGCGACATCCTCCTCGACGCCTTGGTTGGCGCGTTGTTCGCGATGATTTCCTACTCCAGCCTCGCTGCCGTGCTGCTCACCGCGACGCTGGCCGGTGCTGCGGTGATCAGTTTGCCGGTAGCCATCGGCCTGGTGATCGGCGCCAATATTGGTAGCGGCATTCTCGCCTTCATGAGCACCAGCATGCAGAACGCCGCTGGTCGGCAAGTGGCGCTGGGCAGTCTGTTGTACAAACTCATTGGCCTGCTGCTGATCATCCCTGTGCTCGATCCGCTGGTGCACTGGATCGACAGCCTCGATTTCAGCCCGCAGGAAATGGTCATCGGCTTTCACTTGCTCTACAACACCGCGCGCTGCCTGATTCTGCTGCCGTCGGTAGGGCCGATGGCGCGCCTTTGCGCATGGCTGCTGCCAGAGCGGCCGGAGGTCAACGGCACCGCCAAACCGCGCCACCTCGACGCGACCGCACTGGTCACGCCAAGCCTGGCGCTGGCCAACGCCGCGCGGGAAACCCTGCGCATGGGCGATCTGCTCGACAACATGCTCGACGCCACCCTCGATGTGCTGCGCGGCAAGCAGACCGCCATCACTCAGGAAATTCGTCGGCTGAGCGATGATGTCGAATCCTTGTACAGTGCAATCAAACTGTATCTTGCGCAGATGCCCCGCGAAGACCTCGGCGAGCAGGACAGTCGGCGCTGGGCCGAGATCATCGAACTGGCGATCAACCTGAAACTGGCCGCGGACCTGATCGAGCGCATGCTGCGCAAGATCCAGCAGCAGAAGACCTCGCAGCGCCGTTCGTTTTCCGAAGAAGGCCTGGAGGATCTCGCCGGATTGCAGCAGCAATTGATCGCTAATCTGCGTTTGGGCCTTTCGGTATTCCTTAGCGGCGACCGGGAAAGTGCCCGGCAATTGCTGCGTGAGAAACGCCGCTTTCGCGCGCAGGAACGTCGTCTGGCCCATGCGCATGTTAGCCGGTTGCAACGCAAGATCGTGCAGAGCATCGAGACCAGTTCGCTGCATCTGGAGTTGATTGCCGACATGAAGCGGCTCAACTCGCTGTTTTGCGGCAGTGCGTATGTGGTGCTGGAAACGGCGGATACCGGGGCGCTGGCGGCGGATGATATTGCCGACATTACGCATTCGCCTTGAACGACTGGGGCTGGGTTTAGTCAGTTACATTGATTCAGCCTTCAGGCCGCCATCGCGAGCAGGCTCACTCCTACAGAGGGACGCATTCCAAATGTAGGAGTGAGCCTGCTCGCGATGGGGCCCTGACTGACGACACGGATCTCCAAATCAGCCGTACGGAAGCCTGTTATGCGTTGCCTGTTGTTCGCCTGTCTGTTGCTTGGTTCCCTGCCTGCCTTCGCCCTGGATCGTTTTCAGGTCGAAGGCTATGCGTTGCCCAACGGTTTGCAGTTGCTGCTCAAACCCGGCACCGAGCGCGGGCATGTGGCGATCCGCTTGGTAGTAGGCGTTGGCCTCGATGATTTTGACTGCGATGACAAGGAGCTGCCGCACCTGCTTGAGCACTTGCTGTTCAGCGGCATCGACGCCACCGGCGAAGGTGGGCTGGAAGAGCGTATGCAGGCGCTGGGCGGTGACTGGAATGCGTTCACCAGCAATGCCGACACCACGTTCGTCATTGAAGCTCCGGCGAAAAATCAGCGCAAGGTGCTCGACCTGCTGCTCGCGCTGCTGACCCAGACACGCATTGACGACAACGCAATCAACGCGGCGAAACGGGTAGTCGAGCGTGAGGACGGCGGGCATTACACCAAACTCCAGCGTTTCCTCGACCGTCAGGACCTCGGCCACACTGCGAGCAATCAGCTGGCTGTCGAGTTGGGTCTGAAATGCCCGCAACGCGCCGAAGTCGGTCACCTGACTCAGGAACAGCTGGAGAAGGTGCGCAAGGCCTGGTACGCGCCGAACAACATGACCCTGATCGTCGTCGGCGAACTCGACAAACTGCTGCCGGCTTATCTGGAACGCACTTGGGGTGCGCTCGAAGCGGTGGAACCAAGCGAACACCGGGCGCTGCCGGACATCAGCACCCGCGCCGCCCATGAGCGCACGCTCACCCGTGGCTTTGTTGGTGACAGCGCCAAACTGCACTGGCTGGTGCCGGAACCGGTGATTGACGATCAGTACGACCAGACGTTCGATATCCTCAAGGATTACCTCGACTGGGCGCTGTACCGGCAGATTCGCCTCAACCACGGTTTGTCCTACGGGCCGTGGGCCGAGCGTGAAGTGTTTGGCGGTGTGGGTTTCATGAGCCTGAACGCCGACCTGGATCGCGATGACGTTGACGAAGCCATTCAGGTGCTGGAAGACCTCAAGGCCGACCTGCTGAAAAACGGCCTGGATCCGGATACTTTCGCGCGGATCAAACAGGCCTCGATCGCCCATCAGGCGTGGGCGGTGCAGGGTAATAGCGCGATGGCGGATTACTACTGGAGTGCACTGAGTGACTACCAGGACGGTCGCTTCGCCAACCCGGCGCGGGAGCTGCAAGGCGTGACGTTGGCAGCGGCGAACAAGGCTATGCGCGAGTTGTTGCTGCAACCGGGGTATTTGCGGATCGAGAAGCCGTTGATCAGTGATGACCAGGTGTTGTGGCTGAGCGCCGGTGGCATCGGTTTGTTGCTGCTCATCCTGATCGCTTGGCGCCTGCACCGCCGGCGAAAATCTGCGGCTAACCCATAACCCATGTGGGAGCGGGCCTGCTCGCGAAAACGGTGGGTCATACAACAATTCAGTGACTGACACACCGCATTCGCGAGCAAGCCCGCTCCCACAGGGTAGTGCGGTGAATTTACTGACCGGCAGCCTCGCCACAGCGCCCGGTGGGCGCTACTCTGTCGAAGATTTCCCCTCTCAAGTCGTGAACCGCCAAAATGTCGAAATTACAACGCCTGATCCAGCGCATCCTCGAACTGATGAAGCGCTACCCCGGGGTCATTGCGTTGGGCGGGTTCATCTCCGGGGTCGGCAGTTTCATCATGGTCGACCGTCAGCAGGGCCTGGCGAGCTGGATCACCGTGATCATGCTGCTCAGCTGGATCTGGCTGATGCTGGAAAACACCCTCACCGGCCTCTTCACCCGCATTTTCAAACGCGAGATTCCCCAGCCGCTGCTGCGCTATGCGACGCAGATGATCCATCAGGAAAGCCTGTTTTTCGTCCTGCCGTTTTTCTTCATCACCACGACCTGGAACAGTGGCCAGCTGGTTTTCACCGGCCTGCTCAGCGTTGCCGCACTGATCTCCATCGTCGATCCGCTCTATTACAAATGGCTGGCGCCACGGCGCTGGGCGTTTCTCGCGCTGCACACCCTGACCCTGTTCGCCGCCCTGCTCACCGCGTTGCCGGTAATCATGCATCTGACCACCGCGCAGAGCTTCAAGTGGGCGCTGGGCATTGCCGTGCTGTTGTCGTTTCCGAGTCTGGCGTCGATCTTCCCGATCCGCACTGTGCGTAACGCGTTGGCAATTCTGTGCATCACGGTCGGCATCGGGGGCGTCGGTTGGGTGCTGCGCTCGTGGGTACCGCCGGCAACGCTGTGGATGACCGATGTGGCGATCAGCACGCAAATGCAGGACCGCACTCCCGGCGTCAGCCTCGACACGGTCAGCGCCGAGCAGATCCGGGGCGATGGCCTCTACGCCTACACCGCGATCAACGCGCCACGCGGGCTGGATGAGCGGATCTATCACGTCTGGCAATTCAACGGCAAAGAGGTCGACCGCATCGCCCTCGACATCCACGGCGGGCGCAAGGAAGGTTACCGGGCGTGGACGCACAAGCAGAACTTCCCCGGCAACCCGGCAGGCAAATGGCAGGTGCGGGTGTTGACCGAGGATGGCCAGGTGATCGGCGTGCTGCGCTTCGAAGTCACAGACAGCACAGCGACCAAAGAAAAGTAATCCGGTTCGTGCTATTACGTTAGTTCGCATAAAGGCCGAACAAGCACGGAGCTTATGACCAGCAGCTCAATCAGCGGTAATGCCCGACTGGACACGTCGATAACCCCTGCCCGTCTGCGGGTCTCCGGGGACTGGACGCTTGCCCATTACGCCGAACTCAAGCACCTGAGCGAAAAACTCCGCGGCCAGTACGACGCGAACACGCCGATCGATCTGAACAGCCTTGGCGCCCTCGACACCGCCGGCGCGTCATTGCTGGTGGAGCTGCTCGGCTCCGAGCGTCTGGGCAGATCCGCCGAACACCCCGATTGCACCCTTTCCGCTGCCGACCGCGCATTGCTGCAAACCGTCTACCACTCGCTGACTGATTTCTGTGTGCCGATCAAGGAACCGCAAATCAGCGTCAGCGTGCAGTTGCTGACGCGCATCGGCCGCGCCGTCGACAAGGTCTGGCAAGACACCCTGCAGTTGCTCGGCTTCGTCGGCCTGATCATGGAAACCATCGCCCGCAACCTGTTTCGGCCCAAGCGCTGGCGTATCACGCCGATGATCGCGCACATCGAGCAGACCGGCCTCGACGCCGCGCCGATCGTGGCACTGTTGACCTTTCTGGTCGGCGCAGTGGTGGCATTTCTCGGCGCCACGGTACTGGCCAGTTTTGGCGCGACGATTTTCACCGTGGATCTGGTGGGCTTCTCGTTCCTGCGCGAATTCGGCGTGCTGCTCACCGCGATCCTCATGGCCGGGCGCACCGCCAGTGCCTTCACCGCGCAGATCGGCTCGATGAAGGCCAACGAGGAAATTGACGCGATCCGCACCCTCGGTCTCGACCCGATGGAGCTGCTGGTGGTGCCGCGGGTGTTGGCGATGCTGGTGGCGCTGCCGATGCTGACCTTTCTCGCCATGCTCTGCGGGATTGTCGGCGGCGGCGTGGTCTGCGCGGTGTCGCTGGATATTTCGCCGGCGATGTTCTTGTCGTTGCTGCAATCGGACATCGGCATTCAGCATTTTCTCGTCGGGTTGGTGAAAGCGCCGATCTTCGCCTTCCTGATTGCCGCGATTGGTTGCCTGGAAGGTTTCAAGGTCAGCGGCAGCGCCGAGTCGGTCGGCGCCCACACCACGTCCGCCGTGGTGCAATCGATTTTCGTGGTGATCGTGCTCGACGCGGTGGCTGCGCTGTTCTTCATGGAGATGGGCTGGTGAGTCGTTTACCCCGCGCGCCCTCGGAGGCGGTGATCGAAGTCCGTGGCCTGTGCAATCGCTTCGGCAGCCAGAGCGTGCACGAGAACCTCGATCTGGACGTGTACAAAGGCGAGATCCTTGCCGTGGTCGGCGGCTCCGGCACCGGCAAATCGGTTTTGTTGCGCAGCATCGTCGGGCTGAACCGACCCAGCGAAGGCCTAGTTAAAGTCTTCGGGAAAAATCTGCCGAGCCTGTCCGAGCACGAACGCTCGCTGATCGAACGGCGCTTCGGCGTGCTGTTTCAGAAAGGTGCGTTGTTCTCGTCGCTGACCGTCACCGAAAACGTCGCCCTGCCCCTGATCGAACACGCCGGTCTCAGTCGCCACGACGCCGAGCACCTGGCCGCCGTGAAACTGGCGCTGGCCGGATTGCCGCTGTCGGCGGCGGACAAATACCCGGCGTCGCTGTCCGGCGGCATGATCAAACGCGCGGCGCTGGCCCGGGCGCTGGCGCTGGATCCGGACATTCTGTTTCTCGACGAACCCACCGCCGGCCTTGATCCGATTGGTGCGGCGCAATTCGATCAATTGATCCTGACCCTGCGCGATGCGCTCGGCCTGAGTGTGTTTCTGGTGACCCACGACCTCGACACGCTCTACACCATTACCGACCGCGTGGCGGTGCTGGCGCAGAAGAAAGTGCTGGTCGCCGGTCCCATCGATGTCGTCTCGGAAACCAACGACGCGTGGATTCACGAATACTTCCACGGCCCGCGCGGCCGCTCGGCGCTGGACGCCGCCAAATTGCTCAACGAGGTCTGACATGGAAACCCGAGCGCATCATGTGTTGATCGGCCTATTCACCGTGATTGTGGTGGCAGGCGCCCTGCTCTTCGGCCTGTGGCTGGCCAAGTCCAGCGTCGACACCGAGTTCAAGGATTACGAGATTGTTTTCAGCGAGGCGGTCAGTGGATTGTCCAAAGGTAGCCCGGTGCAATACAGCGGGATTAAGGTCGGCGATGTGATCAATCTGCGCCTCGATCCGAAAGACCCACGGCGGGTGCTGGCGCGGATTCGTCTGGCCGGTGACACGCCGGTCAAGGAAGACACCCAGGCCAAACTGGCGCTGGCCGGGATCACGGGGACGTCGATCATCCAGCTCAGCGGCGGCACGCCGGAGAGCCCGAAGCTGCGCGGCCATGACGGCAACCTGCCGACCATCGTCGCCTCGCCCTCGCCTATCTCGCGCTTGCTCAATGACTCCAACGATTTGATGACCGGGATCACCGCGCTGCTGCAGAACGCCAACCAGATGTTTTCCGCCGAGAACGTCGAACGCGTCAGCAAGACCCTCGCCCATCTGGAACAGACCACTGGCACCATCAACGATCAGCGCGGCGACATCAAACAAGCCATGCAGCAACTGGCGACTGTCGGTAAACAAGCTGGCAGCATGCTCGAACAGACCTCGTTGCTGATGCGCAACGCCAACGGCCTGATCAACGATCAGGGCAAACAGGCATTGGGCAGCGCTGAGCAAGCGATGAAGTCGCTGGAGCAGAGCACGACCACCATCAGCACCTTGCTCAGCAAAAACGAAAACTCCCTCGACAATGGCATGCAGGGCCTCAATGGCCTGGCCCCGGCAATCCGCGAACTGCGCGAGACGCTGACCTCGCTGCGCGCCATCTCGCAACGCCTTGAGGCCAATCCCAGCGGCTACCTGCTGGGCCGTGACAAGAACAAGGAATTCACGCCATGACGCTGACTCGACTTGCCCTCCTCGCCGGCTTCACGCTGATCAGCGCCTGTTCGATTCTGCCCGAGTCCGAGCCGTCGGATGTCTATCGCCTGCCGACCGCCCAGACGCCGGCCTCGGCTAGTACAGCGGCGAAGCAGCAGTGGTCGCTGCGGTTGAACAAATTGCAGGCCAGCGAAGCGTTGAACCGGCCGACGATTGCGGTGATTCCGCAAGGCGATGTGATCAGCAGCTATAAGGGCTCGCGCTGGAGCGATCCGGCGCCGGTGCTGGTGCGTAACCGTTTGCTCGACGGCTTTGCGCGGGACGGTCGGGTGACCCTGCTCAGCACCGATGACAGCAATTTTGCTGCGGATCTGGAGTTGGGCGGCAGTTTGCAGGCGTTTCAGACTGAGTATCAGGGCTCGCAGGCCGGCGTCGTGGTGCGGGTTGATGCCTTGCTGGTGCGCGGTTACGACCAGCGGATTCTGGCCAGTCGCCGCTTTGAAGAGCGCCAGCCTTTGAACGATGTGCAAGTGCCGTCGGTGGTGGCCGGGTTTGGCCAGGCCAGTGATCGCCTGACCGCCAAAGTCGTCGCCTGGGCCGTCGACCAGGGTCAAAGACTCGCCCCCCAAAAGCCCTGATTCACCACAGTCCATGTAGGAGTGAGCCTGCTCGCGATAGCGGTCTATCAGCCACCATCATCGGTGACTGTCACCCAGCTATCGCGAGCAGGCTCACTCCTACAGTTTGGCTATTTGTTCAGCCGAAGAACCAGTAGCAGACGAAGATAGCCCCGACCACGCCAGCAAACTCCGCCAGCAACGCACACCCCACCGCGTGCCGCGCGCGCTGAATCCCTACCGCGCCGAAATACACCGCCAGCACATAGAACGTGGTCTCGGTGCTGCCCTGAATCGTTGCCGCAACCAGCGCCGGGAAGCTGTCGACGCCCGAGGTCTTCATGGTCTCGATCAGCATGGCCCGCGCCGCGCTGCCGGAGAAGGGTTTGACCATCGCCGTCGGCAGCGCATCGACAAACCGCGTGTCCCAACCGGCCCACTCGACCAGATGCCGAATGCCGTCCAGACCAAAATCCAGCGCCCCCGAGGCACGCAGGACACCGACCGCACAGAGCATCGCCACCAGATACGGCAGCAGATTCTTCGCGACATCGAAGCCTTCTTTGGCGCCTTCAACGAACGCCTCGTAGACTTTCACCTTCTTTAGCGCGCCGATCAGCAAAAACAGCATGATCAACCCGAACAGCGTGAGATTGCCGAGGATCGACGACAATCCCGCCAATGCTGTTGCCGAAAGGGTGCCCAGCAGCGCCATGAAGCCACCGAGAATCAGTGCACCCGGAATCAGATAGGCCAACACCACCGGATCCCAGATCCGCAGGCGCTGCATGAACGCCACCGAGAGGAAGCCGACAATCGTCGAGCAACTGGTCGCCAGCAGGATCGGCAGAAACACCAGCGTCGGATCGGGCGCGCCTTGCTGGGCGCGATACATGAAGATCGTCACCGGCAGCAGGGTCAGGGAGGAGGCGTTGAGCACCAGGAACAGGATTTGCGCGTTACTGGCGATGGTGGCGCTGGGATTGAGCTCTTGCAGCGCCTTCATGGCTTTCAGGCCGATGGGCGTCGCGGCGTTGTCCAGACCCAGGCCGTTGGCGGCGAAATTCAAAGTGATCAGGCCGAGGGCAGGGTGACCGGCCGGGACTTCCGGCATCAGCCGCAGGAACAGCGGACCGAGCACTTTGGCCAGCCACTCGACAATCCCGGCCTTCTCGGCAATACGCAGAAATCCGAGCCAGAGGGTGAGGGTGCCGAACAGCAGCACCATGACTTCGACCGAGAGCTTGGCCATGGCGAAAATGCTTTCCACCATCGCCGCAAAGATCCCGGCGTTGCCGCCGATCAGCCACTGCGCCAGCGCCGACACGGCTGCCACGATGAAGAAGCCAAGCCACAGGCCATTAAGCATCAGTCAAATCCCCCGAAGAATGCCGCGAATGATAGCGGGGTCGCCAGAAACGACAAACCCCGGATTTCTCCGGGGTTTGTATGGCTGACTCGGTCCACTGTAGGAGTGAGCCTGCTCGCGATGAGGGCGGCACATTCAACATCTCTGTTGTTTGATACACCGCCATCGCGAGCAGGCTCACTCCTACAGGGTTTTTGTGTCAGTTCTTGGAGATTTCGCCCGCTGGCAGTTTTTCCTTGCTGCGCCAGTGCGGCAGGGAGTTCCAGTAGCGCTGGCCCTTGGCGTCGTCGTACATGCCTTCCCAACGCGAGATCACCAGTACGGCCAAGGCGTTACCGATCACGTTCAGTGCGGTACGGGCCATGTCCATGATGCGGTCGACACCGGCGATGAACGCCAGACCTTCCAGCGGAATACCGACGCTGCCCAGAGTCGCCAACAGCACCACGAAGGACACGCCCGGTACGCCGGCGATGCCTTTGGAGGTGACCATCAGGGTCAGGACCAACAGCAGTTGCTGGCTGATCGACAGGTCGATGCCGTACAACTGAGCGATAAAGATCGCCGCGATGGACTGGTACAGGGTCGAACCGTCGAGGTTGAACGAGTAACCGGTCGGCACCACGAAGCTGCAGATGGCTTTCGGTGCGCCGTAGGCTTCCATCTTCTCGATCACGCGTGGCAGCACGGTTTCCGAAGAGGCGGTGGAGTAAGCCAGCACCAGCTCATCCTTGAAGATGCGCATCAGCTTGAGCACCGAGAAGCCGAACAGCCTGGCGATCAGGCCCAGCACGACGAAGGCGAAGAAGGCGATGGCGACGTAAACCAGGATCACCAGTTTCGCCAGCGGCAGCAGCGAAGCGAAACCGAAGTTGGCGACGGTCACCGCGATCAGGGCGAATACGCCGATCGGCGCATAGTTCATGATCATGTGGGTGACTTTGAACATGCTTTCCGAGACGCCCTGGAACATCTTCACCAGCGGCTCGCGCAGGTCCGACTGCAGGCTCGACAGACCGAGACCGAACAGCACGGAGAAGAAGATGATCGGCAGCATTTCGCCGCGTGCCATGGCCGCGAAGATGTTCGACGGGATCAGGTTGAGGATGGTCTCGATGAACGCGTGTTCATGCTGTACTTCGGCGGCGGTTGCCTGGTACTTCGAGATGTCGACCGTACCGAGGGTGCTCATGTCGATGCCGGTGCCGGGGTGGAACACGTTGGCTAGCACGAGGCCGACGACGATGGCGATAGTGGTGACGATTTCGAAATAGATGATCGTCTTCAGGCCGATACGTCCGAGCTTCTTGGCGTCGCCCACACCGGCAATGCCGACAATCAGGGAAGAGATGACGATCGGGATCACGATCATCTTGATCAGACGGATAAAGATATCGCCTGCCGGTTGCAGGATGTTGCTGATCCACCAAGCCTTCTCGGCACTGAAGTGGTTGAGCAACGCACCCATTGCAATCCCTAGAACCAGACCGATGAGGATCTGCCAGGCGAGGCTGAGTTTTGCCTTCTTCATTATCTTTACCCTTACTTGCGTTTGACTCAGGCACATGCAGGAACTGGAACGCTCTTTAGCGGAAAAGTCTGTGCATCTGCCTCCGTATAAGGTGCCCCGAAGCACGTATTTGCGGCTCTTCGGCAGGCGAAAAAAGGCGCAACTATTCCGATGCAAGGTGGCGCCGTCTAATGCCGTAAACGCCTACCCTATGCCGAATCGGCATGAGCTTTTTTTAGTGAAACTGGCGTCCCAACCGGTTCGATTGTGACATTTCGGCCGGCATAAGTGCCGTGAACCGGCCATCACAGAGCAGGTTGATTGTTTTTTGAACGAGAAAAATCGACAAAAATTTTAGGAAAATGCCTACGAAGCAAGACTAGAAGTCCCACTGTTTAAACGGTTTTTTTGTCGATATACGGTCGCCAGGAAACACCGCGTAATGTTTTCGCGTGCAGTGTCAGCGATAAAAAGGATGAGCTGGGCGCTCTGGATCAATATTTTGCGTGCTTGAAAGCTCAGCGCAAGTCCGTCGAACCACTGTGGGTCGGCGAACCTGCGGCGCAGCTTTTACCCTGACCCGGCCCTTGCGCAGGCACTCCCTGTACCCGTAGGTCACTCCGACCCTGTAACAGTCAGAACGTCCCGGCCCCTTGGTCATGCGCCTGCCTTCCTCAGGTGGGCGCAATGGAAGGCAGCAGGGCTGCTGCCTTCATGTTCGAATCAGTACCACTTGGGATCTTTCTTCAGGGTTTCCATCAGCAGATCCTGCATACCCTGGTCGGGTTTACCGAAGAAGCGATAGGTCGCGTGTCGCGTCGGCGACTTGTCTTGCGGCAGGCCTTCCGGAACGTCGACCAGCATGGCGTAGGCATCATCCTTGTCGAAACTGAACGCCACGATGAGGCGGTGGTTCAGGCACTTGTCCTGATTCTCGCAGAGCGGGCCGACCAGATACTTGTCACCATCTTCGGTGACCGCGGTCATCTGTTGTTCGGAGGTGCCGGACAGGTTGATGACCCATTCCGGTACACGCTCTTCTTTTTTGATCACGCCTTCCCAGGTTTCACGGTACTGCTCGTCAGAGGCGAGCAGTTCGTTGACCCGCGTCTGGCCGTCATTGGCCGCCATCGCCATGGCACTACCGCCCAGAAGCAGGGCGGCTGCCAGTGTCTTCAAGACAGTCATCGTTAACCTCGGCCGCGACGGCCAAAGAAGAAGGAAGCGATGAACATCACCAGGAACACGACAAAGAGAATCTTGGCGATACCCGTGGCGGTGCCCGCGATACCACCAAAGCCCAGTACTGCAGCGATGATGGCAATGATCAAGAATGTAATTGCCCAGCTCAACATGGTGATTCTCCTTACTTCTCTATTTAGGGGGGTTACGTGTTCCGGCGCTGCGCGCCCGAATTCATGTGCTCTTTAGAAAACCCAACGCTCTTCACGTGGCAATTGATCCAGCGGCTGCGCCTGATCGACATCCATCATGCGCATCGAGGCGCTTTCGGCCTGGCTGCTGCTGACGGCGCTGAAGTGCGTTTGCGTGCTGTGCTGGATCGAGATCAGTGGCTCAACCTGCTGGCTGTTTTCCCAGCGCAGGTATTGCTGGCAAGCAATCAGGGTGATCAACAGCGCCAATACGCCAAACAGACCTTGCTGGATATGCAGTGGCGAGATATGCACTTGGGCGGCACGTTGGCGAGTCATCCTGGGTTCCTCACTCTTATTCGGTTAGGGCAGTTCAATTTTTGCCCGGGCTGAGTAAGGTATTGCAGCCTGCATGCCAGTTTTTTAATTGAAAAATAACTAATAAAATCAGCATGTTAGAGGCGTGACGAAAAAAGTATGCGACGCATCCTGCACGATGGGTCGCCTGGGATCGTGCGCAATGCACGATTTTTTCGTAGGAGATTTCATTCTTATGGAATTGAGAGTACGGCGCGGATGTCAGAAAAGTACGCAGGGAATGCCCTGCAAATCGGTGATTGTTTAAAAAATCAACAAAATCAACGTATTGGCTGTAAAGGCAGGAGAGAGCTACCCTCCTATGGCTGGCATCGTTCAGAATCAACCATGCAACTTGCCCGATTTTTCCGGGACTAACCCAAGACCAATCACTATGGAGCGTAGGAAAAATGGAATCTGCCACTGAGCATCAAGGCCGCATTCTGCTGGTGGACGACGAATCCGCCATCCTGCGTACTTTCCGTTATTGCCTGGAAGATGAAGGCTATACGGTTGCTACAGCCAACAGCGCGGCTCAGGCTGAGGCGCTGTTGCAGCGTCAGGTCTTCGACCTGTGCTTCCTTGATTTACGGCTGGGCGAAGACAACGGTCTCGACGTGCTGGCGCAAATGCGCATTCAGGCGCCGTGGATGCGCGTGGTGATCGTTACCGCACATTCGGCTGTCGATACTGCGGTAGATGCGATCCAGGCCGGCGCCGCCGACTATCTGGTGAAGCCATGCAGCCCGGACCAGCTGCGTCTGGCCACCGCCAAGCAACTGGAGGTGCGCCAACTGTCGGCGCGTCTCGAAGCGCTGGAAGGCGAGATCCGCAAACCGAAGGACGGTCTCGATTCCCACAGCCCGGCGATGAAAGTCGTGCTGGAAACGGCCCGTCAGGTGGCCAGCACTGACGCCAACATTCTTATCCTCGGCGAGTCCGGCACCGGTAAAGGTGAGCTGGCCCGTGCGATTCACGGCTGGAGCAAGCGCGAGAAAAAATCCTGCGTGACCATCAACTGCCCGTCGTTGACCGCCGAGCTGATGGAAAGCGAGCTCTTCGGCCACAGCCGTGGTGCGTTTACCGGCGCCAGCGAAAGCACGCTGGGTCGGGTCAACCAGGCTGACGGCGGTACGCTGTTTCTCGACGAGATCGGCGATTTTCCGCTGACTTTGCAACCTAAATTGCTGCGCTTCATTCAGGACAAGGAATACGAGCGGGTAGGCGATCCAGTCACCCGTCGCGCCGATGTGCGCATCCTCGCGGCGACCAACCTCAATCTGGAAGACATGGTTCGTGATGGCCGATTCCGTGAGGATCTGCTCTATCGCCTGAATGTCATCACCCTGCACCTGCCGCCCTTGCGCGAGCGTGCCGAGGACATTCTGACCCTGGCTGATCGCTTCCTTGCGCGTTTCGTCAAAGAGTACGCACGTCCGGCGCGAGGTTTTAGTGATGAAGCGCGCGAGGCGCTGCTCGGCTACCGCTGGCCGGGCAACATTCGCGAACTGCGCAACGTGGTCGAGCGGGCGAGCATCATCTGCCCGCAGGAACGCGTGGAGATCAGCCACCTCGGGATGGCCGAGCAACCGGCCAACAATGCGCCAAGAGTCGGTGCGGCATTGAGTCTCGACGAATTGGAGAAAGCGCACATCGGTGCGGTGCTCGCCACCGCCGGCACCCTGGACCAGGCGGCCAAGACCCTGGGCATCGACGCATCGACCCTGTATCGCAAGCGCAAGCAGTACAACCTGTGAGCGCCCGGCGATGAAACTGGCGATGAAGTTGCGGACCCGTTTGTTCTTGAGTATTTCCGCGCTGATCACCGTGGCCTTGCTCGGGCTGTTGCTCGGGCTGGTCAGTGTGATGCAGATGGCGGGGACGCAAGAAGCCTTGGTGCGCAGCAACTTCATCACCCTCGATCTGGGCCTCAAGCTGCGCCAGTCGCTGGGCGATCAACTGATCATCATGCTCGCGGAAAAGCCTGATCCGGCAGCGTTCGAAGCCTCCAAACAGCATTACTTCCAGTTGCTGGACGAAGGGATCGCTCAAGAGCAAGAGGGTGATGGTCGGCAATACGGATTCAGTCAGGCCAAGGCGGATTACCTGAATTTTCTGCAAGCGTTCGATCTTTCTCGCCCGACCAACTCGATGAGCAGCAGCGCCAATTTCAGAGAGCGCTTCAACACCCTGCGCAACGGGCTGATTGCCGAGCACAAGCAGGCGCTGGACAACATCAACGCGGTACAACATGAGGCACGTAGCCGCGCCTTGTTGATCGCCGGTCTGCTTGGCTTTGTCGGATTGGCGGTGCTGATCATCGGTTTCATCACGGCCCACGGTATTGCCCGGCGTTTCGGCGCGCCGATCGAGGCGCTGGCGCAAGCGGCGGACAATATCGGCCAAGGCAATTTTGAAGTGACCCTGCCGATTTCTTCGGCGATGGAGATGAACCAGCTAACCAAACGTTTCGGCCTGATGGCCGAGGCACTTCGTGAGCATCAGGCGACCAACGTCGACGAATTGCTCGCCGGTCAGCAACGCTTGCAGGCGGTGCTCGACAGCATCGATGACGGCTTGCTGATGATCGACCGGCAAGGGCATCTGGAACACCTCAATCCGGTCGCCCAGCGGCAACTCGGTTGGGAAGATGACCGTCTCGGCCAAGGGTTGGGCACGGCGCTTGAGCGGCCAGAGCTGGATGCGCAACTGCAATTGGTCCTGCGCGGCGGCACCCTGGAGCGGGCGCCGGAGGACTTGAGTATCGAGGTCGACGGCGAATCCCGCCTGCTGACCTATAGTCTGACGCCGGTCAGCCACACCCAAGGCCATATCCTCGGCGCGGTGATGGTGCTGCACGACGTCACCGAGCAGCGCGCCTTCGAACGGGTACGCAGTGAATTCGTCTTGCGCGCCTCCCACGAGCTACGGACTCCGGTCACCGGCATGCACATGGCGTTCGGCCTGTTCCGCGAACGGGCGAAGTTTCCCGCTGAGTCGCGCGAGGCAGATCTGCTCGACACCGTGAATGAGGAAATGCAGCGCCTGATGCAGTTGATCAATGATCTGCTCAACTTCTCGCGTTATCAGAACGGTCTGCAGAAGCTCACGCTGGCGCCGTGCTCCATCGAAGATTTGCTGGAGCAGGCGCAGCTGCGCTTTGCCGATTCGGCAGCGGTCAAAGGCATCGCCCTGAATGTCGAAGTGCAGGGGCCGTTGCCACGTTTGCAGGCCGATCAGGCGCAACTGGACCGGGTGCTCGACAATCTGATCGACAACGCCCTGCGCCATACCGCCCGCGATGGTCAGATTCGTTTGCAGGCACGTCGGCATGGCGAGCGGGTGATCATCAGCGTCGAAGACAACGGCGAAGGCATTGCCTACGGCCAGCAGGGGCGGATCTTCGAGCCGTTCGTGCAGGTCGGGCGCAAGAAGGGCGGCGCCGGTTTGGGCCTGGCGCTGTGCAAGGAAATCGTCCAGCTGCATGGCGGACGTATGGGGGTTTATTCGCGACCGGGGCAGGGCACGCAGTTCTATATGGCGCTCGCCGTTTAGGCTTCGTCGTCCATGCGCCGACCGGCCAAGCGTCGGCCACGGGTAATCAGTTCGATGAACTGCACGGCGCTCAACGCATGGGCGAACAACCAGCCCTGACCGAATTTCACCCCTTCGCTGCTGAGCAATTGCGCCTGTGATTCCAGCTCGATGCCTTCGGCAATCACCTTCAAATCCAGCGCCTGGGCCATATGAATGATGTGCGGGGCGACGCCGCTGCTGGCCGCGTCATGGCCCAGTGCATCGATAAAGGCTTTGTCGATTTTCAGGCAATCGACCGGCAAGGTTTGCAGGTAGGCGAGGCTGCAATAGCCGGTGCCGAAGTCGTCGATCAACACCTGATGGCCAACGTTGCGCAAGGCTTGCAGGTTTTCCCGCGCCACCACCACGTCAATCAGACCGCGTTCGGTGACCTCGAAGGCAATCTGCCGCGCGGCCACCCGATGTAGCGTGAGCAGGCGTGCCATGACCTGGCCGATGCGCGGCACCATCACATCGCAAGCTGCCAGGTTGACCGAGATGTACAACTGCGGATTGGCGCGCAGCAACTGGCCCAGTTGCTCCAGCAGGCGCTGCAGGACGAAGTCGGTCATCTGCCGAATCTGCCCGGTGTTTTCTGCCATGGGAATAAACAGATCGGGGCTGGTCAGCGTGCCGTCGGGACGCCGCCAGCGCAGCAGGGCTTCGGCGCCGACGCAGTTGCGGCTGTCGAGGTCAAAGATTGGCTGATAGAGCACCTGTAGCTCGCCACGGCGAATCGCACCGTGAAGTTCGGCATCCAGAGACTGGCGTTGGCGCACCAGTAAGAACACAAAAAAACCGACAAAGGCGCCGAGCAACAGGCACGCCGGGATGATCCACCACCATATAGCCGGAATGTGCATCCCGGTTCTGGGGGTGATCAGCATTAGCTGATACTCCGGGTTGTCCGTGGGCATGCGGTAGATCAGCCGGGTTTGCGTGACTTGCAGGGCATCGCGACTTTTCGGTGGCCAATGTTCCACGGGCGGCCAGGCTTGCGCCGTGCCAAGTACGGGGATGGCCCGGGTGCCATGATCGAGCACCACCAGCAGGCTGCTGCCGGGCGACAGGTCGACCATGTCGGTCAGATGCCCGCGCGAGGTGGCCACGCGGAAATTGCCGCGTCCCAGCATCAGCGCCGCACGGTTTTCATCGGGTTCGGTGGTGGTGTTCAGCCAATAACTGTAAGTGGGGCCTTTGATGTCCGGCGCGCGGACCATCGACAGGCCTTCCTGGCGCGGACGGTTCGAGCAGGTCCGCGAGGCGTCCATATAAGCTGCTTCATAGACGAAGCGATAGTTGAAGGTGACCTGTTGCAGGGTGGCGATCATTTCATCGTCACAGCTGCGCAATGGCTGCGCTTCAAGATCATCGAGGCTTTCACGCAACTGGCCGAACAATTGTTCGAGGCGAGCGAGGAACCGTTCGCCTTGCGCGTTCATTTGCTGGCTTTCACTTTGCTCGACCTGGCGCATCGCCACGAACATTCCGCCGGCGATCAGCAGGCTGGCACTGAGGACAGCCGCGATCATCGCCAAAAACCAGGGGCGATAAAACCAGCTACGCAGCGTCTCTCGGGTAGCAGCCATCAAGGAATATCCGAAGAATTACCAATGAGTTATAGCTGCTGATTGCGATTTCGCCCTGACCGTCGGGCGGGCGTCATTATTTTGTCTGGTTCAGTACCAGCAACAGCGCTGCTGTTTGCGCATCCGGCGTGCCATCGAAGCGCGAAGGGCGGAAGTGCATCTGGAAGGCGGCGAGGACATGACGCGTCGCGACGTCCAGTTCGCCGGTTTGCGGCGTGTCATATCCCAAGTGCGCCAGTTGTGCCTGGAACCAGCTGATGCTCGGCAGTTCGCTGCTGTTGAACAGCGCTTGCTGGCGCGCCACGGCTTGTTCATTTGGCCACAGGCCCAAACCCTCGGCGGCGAGGCGTTTCCACGGAAACAACGGCCCGGGATCAAGCTTGCGCAGCGGCGCGATGTCGCTATGGCCGATGATGTGCTGCGGGCTGATGCCGTTGCGTTTGCTGATGTCCTTGAGCAGTACGATCAGCGATTGAATCTGCGCTTCGCTGTACGGATACCACAGCCGTCCGGTCGGCGTGTCCTTGAACCCCGGATTGACGATTTCGATGCCGATCGAGCTGGAATTGAGCCAGGTACGGCCCTGCCATTGGCTCTCGCCGGCGTGCCAGGCGCGCTGGTTTTCGTCCATCAGCTTGTAGATGGTGCCGCTCTTGTCGTCGCCGATCAGGTAATGGCTGCTGACTTCGCCGTGGGTCAGCAACTGCAGCGAACGCTCCAGCGAGGCCGAGGTGTAATGGACGACCACAAACTGGATGCGGCTGTCGTAATTGGCCGAAGGGTGGCTGGTGTCGTAACGAGGGGTGCTGGTACAACCGGCCAGAACGAGCAACGACGCGATGAGGGCAAAGAATTTCATAGCAGAGGACAATACACGCAAGACAGTAATGCAACAGTGTAACGTAATGCCTTGCGTCCGGAGGGTCAGCCGGCGGATTTAAACAAAATGGGACAATTTACTCAGCCCTGCTCAACCCGATTGCGTCCTGCGTTTTTCGCCCGGTACAGCGCCTGATCGGCTCTTTTGAGCACCAGATCGCTGTGTTCTCCGGCACGGAATGTCGCCAGGCCCATGGAAAGGGTGATCGTCACGCGTTCGCCCTTGAAGTGAAACGGGCAGGCTTCGATTGCGGCGCGCAGGGTTTCCAGCAACTTGGCGCCGACCGCTGGCGGCGTCGCCGGCATCAGGAGAACGAACTCCTCTCCGCCAAACCGAGCGATGAAATCCGAGCCGCGCAGACGCTTGCGCAGCACGGTGGCGATGATTTTCAGCACCTTGTCGCCAGCCAGATGGCCGTAGTTGTCGTTGATGCGTTTGAAGTGATCAAGGTCGAGCATGGCCAGGCTCAGGGTGTTGCCGTGCTGTTGCCACTGCTTGATCTCATGCTCGAGGCGTTCGCTCCACGCGGCGCGATTGGGCAGGCCGGTGAGCGGATCGATCAAGGCTTTCTGCCTTTGTACTTCAAGATGTTCGCGGAAACCCTGGGCTTCCTGCTCCATATGCGCCACGCGTTCGGAAAGGCTTTTGAGCCGCGCGGCAACTTCCTGTTCGCGAGCATCGCGCTGCTTCTGGTGGTGATCCATGGTGCCGAGCAAGCCTTCGAGATGGTTCTCCAGCACATGCTTGAGGTCCTCCAGATCGGCTGCTTGCTGCACGCTGGACTGCAAGCCGTCGACTTGCTCGCGGATCTGCGTGTCCATGGCCTTCGCCGCCGAACTGTTGTCGGCATGGCCTTCACTGGCCGCCTGCAGGTTGCTCTGGAACGCTTCGAGGCGTTCGTTGAGTTGCTGCAGGTAGGCTTCGAATTCGTGCTGACCGCTGTCGGTGATCGCCAGCATCAAAGTCGCCAGATCGTCGAGGATCGGGATCAGTTCGTACCAGTTCAAGCCGTGTTTGAGCCGTTCGCGCATGGCTTCGGCTTGCGGGCGGTGGCGTTCCGGCAGGGTCAGATCGTCGAGCAGGCCGATCAGGGTGTCTTCGATGTGCTTGGCCACGGAGCTGTAGGACGGCTCCGGGGTGTCCGGCAGGGCGAACAGGATGTCGTGTTCGGGCTGCTCCGGGTCGATGGCGGCCAGTGCCTGAGCAATCGGTTCGGGTAGGGGCAGGCTGTCGAGTATCAGTGCTGTCCGATCGCCGGGGTGGATCAATTCGTCGGGGTTGAAGCTGGAGACCGTGACAGGTGTCGGCGTGATACTGGGTGTCATGGCCACTTCAGGTCCGGCCTGTGCTGCTTCAGCGGCAATGGGCGCCGCTTCGCTGGCGAGGGGTGGTTCAAACGCGACCACGTCAGGTTCCGGCTGAGGTTCCGAGAGCGGTGAGGGTATCTTAATCGCGGACTCGGGTTGTTTGATCACGGGAGCGGTGATGACCGGCTCTGCAACAGCGGCAGTCTGCAGGGGCGCTGGTTCTGACTCGGCTTCTGATGCGGCAGACGCTTGCGCATCACGTGGTGCCGGAGTTGGCGCGGGTGCTTCTGCGCTCGGGGCTGGCGCTTCTTCGCTGTCACGGCTACCAAACAAACGCTGCAACAATCCTGGGCGTCCCGGTTCTGCCGGCGTCTCCAACTGACTCAACGCTTTGCCTTGCAAGCCGCTGAGTTCACTCAGCAGCAAGGGCATTTCCCGCGCCGAACCGACGCGGCTATCCAGCTGTTTAGCGAATTTCTTCAGTGGCTGAGCAACTTCACGGGGCAGCGGCAGGGCCTGCAACTGGGTGACCAGCGACGTCAGCGCGGTGCTGACTTGATCGATGCGGGTTTCGCGGCGCTGCTCGGAATCGAGCACGGCTTTTTCCAGCCGCGGCAACAGGGCGGCGAGGCCGGCGTCCATGTCGTCGGTGCGCACGACATCGCGCATCTCTTTCATGCACTGATCAACGACCTTGTCTGTGCCTTCGGCCGCCAGTGTGCTGCGCACCAGACCGCGTCGCAGCAAGTCGAGCCTGGCGGCCCACCGCCGTTCAAGCTTGTCCTGTTGTTCGATGCTTTTGAGGTACTTCTCTTTCCAGCGCTGGGCGTCGTCGCTCATTCAGGGGTTCCGCGAGGGGCAGGACTCAACGCGGGCAATGCATCGGCCGTGAGCGAACCCGGCAGACGAATCTCTACCGCGACCGGCAGGTGATCGGAAATCGGTTGCGCCAGCACTTCGACCTTTTCCAGGGTCAGGGTCGGGCTGAGCAAAATATGATCAAGGCAACGCTGCGGGCGCCAGCTGGGGAAAGTCGCTTCTACCTGCGGGGCGAGCAAGCCGAGATCGCGTAACGGAGAATGTTGCAGCAGATCGCTGGCGTGGGTGTTCATGTCGCCCATCAACACCTGGTGCTTGTAACCACCGATCAGCTCACGAATATAGGCCAGTTGCAGACTGCGCGTTCGCGCGCCAAGGGCCAGGTGCATCATCACTACCACCAACGCTTCCGGGCCTTCGCCGAACCGCAGCAGAATCGCGCCGCGACCTTTCGGGCCGGGCAGCGGGTGATCTTCAATCGCCCACGGGCGCAGGCGACTGAGCACGCCATTGCTGTGCTGGGCCAGTCGGCCGAGGTTGCGATTGAGTTGTTGATACCAGTAAGGGAAGGCGCCGAGCTGGGCCAGATGTTCCACCTGATTGACGTAGCCCGAACGGAGGCTGCCGCCATCGGCTTCCTGCAGGGCGACCAGATCGAAGTCGCTCAGCAGGTTACCGATCTTTTGCAGATTGCCTGAGCGCCCGGTGTGCGGCAGCAGATGCTGCCAGCTGCGGGTCAGGTAGTGCCGATAGCGCTCGGTGCTGATGCCGACCTGGATATTGAAACTGAGCAAGCGCAGACGCTGGTCTGCGGGCAGGCCCGTCGATGCCAGATGGTGCTCGTTGACCTGCGGATCATGCAGGCCAACGATGCGTTCCGACTTCCAGCGGCGCATGGCGGTTGCCGCGCTTAGTTGGCGGCAGCCTTGGTTGCCGCTCGCTCTTTGGCGACCAGGTCGTCAGCCAGTTTCAGTGCTTGCTCGGCACCACCGGCAGAGCCGATGTCGAAGCGGTATTTGCCGTTGACGATCATGGTAGGCACACCAGTGATTTCGTATTTCTTGGCCAGCTCGCGGGCTTTGATGATCTGGCCTTTGATGGCGAACGAGTCGAAAGTCGCGAGGAATTTATCCTTGTCCACGCCTTGGGTGGCGAGGAAGTCAGCCATGTCGTTCTTGTCCGTCAGCTTCTTGTGTTCTTTCTGGATTGCGTTGAACACGGCGTTGTGAACCTTGTGCTCGACACCCATGGCTTCCAGGGTCAGGAACATCTGGCCGTGAGCGTCCCAAGGGCCGCCGAACATGGCCGGGATACGCACGAAGTTGACGTCCGATGGCAGTTTCTCGACCCATGGGTTGATTACCGGTTCAAAGGCGTAGCAGTGCGGGCAGCCGTACCAGAAGAGTTCGACCACTTCGATCTTGCCAGGCTTCGCAACCGGTACCGGGTTGGCCAGCTCGACGTAAGGGGCGGCCGGTGCTTCGGCGGCCTGGGCGGTCACGCCGAACAGGCTGGCAGCGACGAGAGCGGCGCTGATGATCAGATTACGCATGCTTTACTCCTGGACAATTTGGGTCGCCTCGCGCGACCTGTTTTCAGACAGATCCTGGCGGGCATGAGTTCTGTAGTGTAACGGCAGCGGCCACAAAAAAGGGCGGCCAAAGCCACCCTTTTTATACTTGCTGCGACGGATTAATCGAGCGTTAACGTTGCACGAGATCCATCGCTGCCAAGTGCGCTTAGTGCAGGCCTTGAATGTAGCTGGAGACTGCAGCGATGTCTTCGTCGCTCAGGCGCTTGGCGATGGTCTGCATGGTCATGGTGTCGCCGTCGTTGTTGCGGCCGCCTTCTTCCTTGCGGAAATCGGTCAGTTGCTTGGCGATGTATTGAGCGTGTTGGCCACCCAGATGCGGGAAACCGGCAGCGGCGTTGCCGGCACCGTTCGGCGAGTGGCAACCGGTGCAGGCAGGCAGGCCCTTGGCCAGGTTGCCGCCACGGAACAGCGCTTCACCGCGGGCGACGATCTTCGGATCGGCCGCGCCGACGCTGCCTTTCTGGCTGGCGAAGTAGGCGGCGATGTCGGCCAGGTCCTGATCGCTCAGGTTGGTCAGCAGCCCGGTCATTTCCAGAACGGTGCGCTTGCCCGACTTGATGTCGTGCAGCTGCTTGGTCAGGTAGCGTTCACCTTGACCGGCCAGTTTCGGAAAGTTTGGCGCCATGCTGTTGCCGTCCGGGCCATGGCAGGCTCCGCAAACGGCGGCTTTTGCCTGGCCCGCTGCGGCATCACCGGCAGCATGGGCGAAGCCTGAAATTCCCACGGTCAACAGCAGACTCACGATCAATTTGTTCATCAGCTAATCCAACTACGGCTAAGGGTTAAGTTATGGACCGGGCTTACTCGCGCTCATCCACAGGATGATGGCTTGGTAATCCTCGGCACTGCAGTCCATGCACAAACCACGCGGCGGCATCGCCTTGAAACCCTGGGTCACGTGTTGCACCAGCGTCCCCATACCTTTCGCCAACCTCGGCGTCCAAGCTTCCTGATCGCCTCTTTCGGGCGCCATGGGTAGTTGGCCGGAATGACAGGCACCACAAACACGGTTGTACACAGCTTCCGGATCCTGTGTAGCCTGTGCGCTGTAAAGCGGCATCAAGACTCCGGCAGCCAGCAGCCATTTCGTCATAAAACGACCTTTTCAGGGTTGAGAGCGTTCTGCGTTCTAATGCGCAATCAAGGTCTGTCGCTCTCGTGAACTTCATCCTTCGCTGGGACAAAGCACACACAAAATCTGCGGCATTATATACTGGCGTCACTGAAACGGAAGCGACACCGCGTTCCGCGCCCAATCCCGGCGCCGCCCACATCGGAAATCCCATGCAACTCAAGAATCCCATCCTCGGCCTGTGCCAACAGTCCACGTTCATGCTCAGTGCCGCCAAAGTCGATCAATGCCCTGACGACGAAGGCTTCGAAGTGGCATTCGCCGGTCGTTCCAACGCCGGCAAATCCAGCGCACTGAACACACTGACTCACGCCAGCCTGGCGCGCACCTCGAAAACCCCGGGTCGCACACAGCTGTTGAACTTCTTCAAACTAGACGATGATCGGCGTCTGGTCGACCTGCCGGGCTACGGTTACGCAAAAGTACCGATCCCGCTCAAGCAACACTGGCAGCGTCACCTCGAGGCTTATCTCGGTGGCCGGGAGAGTTTGAAAGGTTTGATTCTGATGATGGACATCCGCCATCCGATGACCGACTTCGACCTGCTGATGCTCGACTGGGCCGTTGCCGCCGGCATGCCGATGCACATTCTGCTGACCAAGGCCGACAAGCTCACCTACGGCGCAGCCAAGAACACCCTGCTCAAAGTGCAGTCGGAAATTCGCAAGGGCTGGGGAGATCTGGTCACCATCCAGCTCTTCTCTGCGCCAAAACGCATGGGCCTGGAAGAGGCCTACACTGTACTGGCCGGCTGGATGGAACTGGCAGACAAAGGCGCCGAGGCGGCTGAGTAAACAGGGATTAGAAAATTGGCTGTGGTGCGCTCAGGCAAGGCGAAAGCACCGTTAAAAAGCGGAGTTTAGGGTACCTAAATGAGCATTTTTAGCTGTGCTTTCAACGCAGTCTGAGCGTGCTACAGCCAATTTTCGGGCAAAAAAAGCCCCGGATTTCATTGGGGAGGGAGAAATTCCGGGGTTTAAGTTCCGAACCGCTAGGGCGGGGTTCAGATATCTGCCAACACTTAACACAACATAGGAGCATCGAAGGGCTTCACCAGCCATTCAGTATCTCTGAGTGGTGTCCTTCCAGATTAGTTCAGATTTTTTTCAAAAAGCTTTGGAATAATCCCAAGCGCTTTTCGCAATAAGCACGGATTACCGGGCGTTGCCGCGACAACAGGTCGCGACAAACCGTGCTCAGAAGGCTCAGTGAGCCTCATCCCAGTTGTTGCCCACACCGACTTCGACCAACAGCGGTACGTCCAGTTTCGCCGCCTCGCTCATGTGTACGCGAATCTCGGCGCTGACCTGTTCG
Source organism: Pseudomonas sp. IT-347P (assembly GCF_949768005.1). NCBI lineage: Bacteria > Pseudomonadati > Pseudomonadota > Gammaproteobacteria > Pseudomonadales > Pseudomonadaceae > Pseudomonas > Pseudomonas sp. IT-347P. The sequence goes on along the minus strand of NZ_CATKPQ010000033.1, from coordinate 13,009 downwards.
ACCAGATCCTCGCGAACCTCCAGCACCAGTTCATCGTGTACCTGCAGGATCACTTTGGCGTCCAGCCCGGAAGTCGCCAGCCAGTGATCCACCGCGACCATGGCTTTCTTGATGATGTCGGCGGCGGTGCCTTGCATCGGCGCGTTGATCGCCGTGCGTTCGGCGGCGGCGCGTTCCTGCGGCTTGTTCGAGTTGATTTCCGGCAGATACAGACGACGGCCGAAGAAGGTTTCGACATAACCCTGATCCGCCGCCTGCGCGCGGGTGCGCTCCATGTACTCACGCACGCCTGGATAACGGGCAAAGTAGGTGTCGATGTAGGCCTTGGCAGTCTTGGTATCGACACCGATGTCCTTGCCGAGCTTCTGCGCGCCCATACCGTAGATCAGACCGAAGTTGATCGCCTTGGCGCTACGGCGCTGGTCGGAGGTCACTTCGTTGAGCTCGACCTTGAACACTTCGGCAGCGGTCGCGGTGTGCACGTCCAGATTGTCGCGGAAGGCGTTCATCAGGCCTTCGTCCCTGGACAGGTGCGCCATGATCCGCAGTTCGATCTGCGAATAGTCCGCCGCCAACAGTTTGTAGCCTTTCGGCGCGACGAACGCCTGACGGATACGCCGGCCTTCCGCGGTACGCACCGGGATATTCTGCAGGTTTGGATCGCTGGAGGACAAACGCCCGGTCGATGCTACTGCCTGATGATAGGAGGTGTGGATACGCCCGGTGCGCGGGTTGATCTGCTCCGGCAGGCGATCGGTGTAGGTGCTTTTCAGCTTGCTCATCGAGCGGTGCTCCATCAGCACCTTCGGCAAGCGGTGATCGTCTTCAGCGAGTTTCGCCAGCACTTCTTCAGCAGTCGAAGGCTGACCCTTGGCGGTCTTCTTCAGCACCGGCAGGCCGAGTTTCTCGTAGAGAATCACGCCCAGCTGCTTCGGCGAGCCAAGGTTGAATTCTTCCCCGGCGATCTCGAAGGCCTCACGCTCCAGCGCGACCATTTTGTTGCCCAGCTCGATGCTCTGGATCCCGAGCAGTTCAGCGTCGACAAACGCGCCCTGGCGCTCGATGCGCGCCAGCACTGGCACCAGCGGGATTTCGATATCGGTCAGCACGCTGGCCAGGCTCGGGATGGCGCTGAGTTTTTCGAACAAGGTCTGGTGCAGACGCAGGGTGATGTCGGCATCTTCGGCGGCGTACGGTCCGGCCTGCTCCAGCGCGATCTGGTCGAAGGTCAGTTGCTTGGCGCCTTTGCCGGCGATGTCCTGGAAGCTCACGGTGGTGTGATCCAGATACTTCTGCGCGAGGCTGTCCATGTCGTGACGGGTGGCGGTGGAGTTGAGCACATAAGACTCAAGCATCGTGTCGAAGGCGATGCCGCGCACGTTGATGCCTTGGTTCTGATCGCCGCCGATGGCGCAGTTGGCCAGGATGTTCATGTCGAACTTGGCGTGCTGGCCGACCTTGAGCTTGCTCGGGTCTTCGAGAATCGGCTTGAGTGCGCGCAGCACGGTGTCGCGATCCAGTTGTTCCGGCACGCCAATGTAGGAGTGGGTGAGCGGAATGTACGCGGCTTCGTTGGCCTGCACGGCGAACGACAGACCGACCAGTTGCGCCTGCTGCGCGTCGATGCCGGTGGTTTCGGTGTCGAAGGCGAAGAGCTTGGCGTTGTTGAGTTTTTCCAGCCAGACGTCGAAACGCGCCTGATCGAGGATGGTTTCATACGCGGCTTCGGTCGGAGCGGCAGGGTTTTCTTCTGCGTGTGCGCTGAACAGGTCGCCGGCCGGCGCAGGCTCGGTGGCCGTACTCAGTTCCAGGCGCTTGGCGTCGCGATCAAGGTCGTTCAGCCAGCTCTTGAATTCCAGCAGGGTGTACAGCTCGTATAGCTTGGCCGGGTCTTCCGCGCCCATTTGCAGGTCGTCGAGACTGATGTCGAGCGGCACGTCGACCTTGATGGTCGCCAGTTGATAGGAGAGGAAGGCCATCTCCTTGTGTTCTTCGAGCTTGGCCGGCAGGGTTTTCGCGCCGCGAATCGGCAGAGTCGGGACGATGTCGAGATTGGCGTACAGCTCGGTCAGACCGCCATTGACCCCGACCAGCAGGCCGGAAGCCGTCTTCGGACCGATGCCCGGAACGCCCGGAATGTTGTCGGAAGAGTCGCCCATCAGGGCCAGATAATCGATGATCTGCTCGGGAGCGACGCCGAATTTCTCCTTCACGCCCTCCACATCCATCGAACTACCGGACATGGTGTTGACCAAGGTAATGTGGCCGTCGACCAGTTGTGCCATGTCCTTGTCGCCGGTGGAGATGATCACCGGACGGTCCGCCGCCGCGCTGCTGCGGGCGAGGGTGCCAATTACGTCATCGGCCTCGACGCCGTCCACGCACAACAGCGGGAAACCGAGGGCGATCACGCTCTGGTGCAGCGGCTCGATCTGCACGCGCATGTCATCGGGCATGCTTGGGCGGTTGGCTTTGTATTCGGCGTACATCTCATCACGAAATGTCCCACCCTTGGCGTCGAACACCACCGCGAACGGGCTGTCCGGGTACTGCTTGCGCAGACTCTTGAGCATGTTCAGCACGCCTTTGACCGCACCGGTCGGCAGGCCTTTGGAGGTGGTCAGCGGTGGCAGCGCGTGAAAGGCGCGGTACAGGTAAGACGAACCGTCCACCAGGACGAGGGGGGCTTGGCTCATGAGCAGGATCAACCTTTTCGGCGGGTCCGGGGCTAGAATAGCCGGACCGTTGACGACAAAGGGACAAGGTTATCATGCGTACGTTAAATCGCTTGCTGCTGGTCGGTCTGATTGCTGCCTCACCGTTGGCCGCGATGGCGGCGGATGATGCGCCGTCGGGAGATCCTGAGGTCACCATTCGCACGGAAGGCGACAAGACGATTCAGGAGTACCGTCAAAACGGGTTCCTGTACGCGATCAAAGTCACGCCGAAGGGCGCGCCACCGTACTTTCTGGTGCGCGCAGACGGGACGGATGCAAACTTCATCCGCTCGGATCAGCCGGATATGCTGATTCCGTCGTGGAAGATTTTCGAATGGAAGTAGATTTTTAATTCACCCGGCGCCGTGATTGGCGGTGCCCGTACTGGCAGTTAAAACATGTCTGTGTTCACTCCCCTGGCTCGGCCCGAGCTGGAAACCTTTCTCGCCCCTTACGGGCTTGGCCGTCTGCTTGATTTCCAGGGGATCGCCGCCGGCAGCGAAAACACCAATTTCTTTATCAGCCTGGAGCAGGGCGAGTTCGTCCTGACCCTGGTCGAGCGCGGCCCGGTGCAGGAGATGCCGTTCTTCATCGAGTTGCTCGACGTGCTGCACGAAGCCGATCTGCCGGTACCGTACGCACTGCGCACCACCGACGGCGTGGCGTTGCGTGAGCTGAAGGGCAAACCGGCGCTGCTGCAGCCGCGCCTGTCCGGCAAGCACATCAAGGTCGCCAATGCGCAGCATTGCGCGCAGGTCGGCGAATTGCAGGCGCACCTGCACCTGGCGACCCAGGGCGAGCGCATGATCAAGCGCAAGACCGATCGTGGCCTGGACTGGATGCTGGAGGAGGGCCGCGAATTTCTCTCGCACCTGAGCGAGGAGCCGCGAGCGCTGCTGCACAAGGCGCTGGAGGAAATCACCGAGCGCAAAGACAAGATTCTCGCGCTGCCTCGAGCGAACATTCACGCCGATCTTTTCCGCGACAACGCGATGTTTGAAGGCACGCACCTGACCGGGCTGATCGACTTCTACAACGCCTGCTCGGGACCGATGCTCTATGACGTGGCGATTGCCTTGAATGACTGGTGTTCGGACGAGGACGGTTTGATCGATGGGCCGCGTGCCCGCGCATTTCTAGGCGCTTATGCCGCGCTGCGCCCGTTCACGGCGGCGGAGGCTGAGTTGTGGCCGACGATGCTGCGCGTGGCCTGTGTGCGGTTCTGGCTGTCGCGGTTGATCGCGGCGGAGCAGTTTGCCGGGCAGGATGTGTTGATTCACGATCCGAAAGAGTTTGAGCAGCGGCTGGCGCAGCGGCAGCAGGTTCACACACCGTTGCCTTTCGCTCTTTAAAAGCATCGCGAGCAGGCTCACTACAGGGGTTAGGTGATCTCTTGTAGGAGTGAGCCTGCTCGCGATTGAGGCGAAGCCGAATCAGCCTTAAAGCGATTCCAGGCATCCCGCCAGATCATTACCCAGCTTCTCCAGCACCTGCTCATAGCCCTGAGCCGTCGCCGGGGTGTATCCGCCCAGCGCATCCAGCTCAGCCAGTTTCACCGGCAGGCCAGCCACCAATGTTTCCGCCAGACGCGGACGCAGCGGCGGTTCGCTGAACACGCAGGTCTTCCCTGTCTCCTGCAAGCGCTTGCGCATCGCCGCGACATGTTGCGCCCCCGGCTGCACTTCGGCGGCCACACTGAACACGCCAGCGTGCTTCAGGCCATAAGCCTCTTCAAAATAATCAAACGCCTCGTGAAAAACGAAGTACGGCTTGCCTTCAACGCTGGCCAGACGCTTTTTCAAACGCTGATCAAGCGCATCAAGACGCTCATCGAATGCTTTGGCATTGCTCTGATAACGCTCGGCATTCGCCGGGTCCGCAGCGCTCAAGTCAGCCGCCATCTTGTCGGCAATCACCCGCGCATTGACCGGCGACAACCACAAATGCGCATCCAGCGTGCCCGGGCGGTGATCGTGATCATGCTCGTCAGCCTCTTCGGCGTGGGAATGGCTGTCTTCAGCAAAACGGCGTAGATGCATCCCCGGCAAATCCTGCACGGCCACGCTCGGCAGCGTACGACCGTTCAGCACGCGTGGCAGGAAACCTTCCATGTCCGGGCCGATCCAGTAGAGCAGATCCACCGATTGCACCTTCCGTACGTCGGATGGGCGCAACGCGTAATTGTGTGGCGAAGCACCGGGCGGCAGCAGCACTTCGGGAATCGCTACGCCGTCCTGCACGGCTGCTGCAATCAGCTGCAACGGTTTGATGCTGGTAAGGACTTTGACCTCGGCCTGAGCCGAACCGATCAGCAGAAAACTGGCGACAAACGCCACAAAAACAGAAAAAAGTCGGGACACGATGACCACTCAAGGAGGCGAGAACGGGTAACATAATAACGTCTCTATCAAAACTCGTCGCCGCCCATGCCTATTACACCGATTGCCAGCCGTCCCCACGACCACTCACATTGCGTGCATAGCGCTTTGTCCGAGGCCGATACCTTGTGCGCCCAGAAAGGCTTGCGCCTGACCGCGTTGCGCCGCCGGGTGCTGGAACTGGTGTGGCAGAGCCACAAGCCGCTGGGCGCCTACGACATTCTTGCCGTGCTGAGCGAGCAGGATGGCCGCCGCGCTGCGCCGCCAACCGTGTACCGTGCGCTGGATTTCCTTCTGGAAAACGGCCTGGTGCATCGTATCTCCTCGCTCAACGCTTTCGTTGGCTGCGTGCACCCGGAACACGCGCACCAGGGCCAGTTCCTGATTTGCCGCGACTGTCATGCCGCCATCGAACTTGAGCAAAAAGTGATCAGCGACGCGATCATCAACAGCGCCAAAGACGTCGGTTTCATCGTCGAAGCGCAGACCGTCGAAGTCGTCGGCCTGTGCTCCGGTTGCCAGGGGGCTTGATGAGCAACGCGCTGATCCGTCTGGAGCAGGTCGCCGTCACGTTTGCCGGGCAGGCTGTGCTGGACAATATCGAGCTGAGCGTCGAGCCGGGGCAGATCGTCACCCTGATCGGCCCCAATGGCGCCGGCAAGACCACGCTGGTGCGCGCCGTGCTTGGTTTGTTGAAACCGGACAGCGGCAGCGTCTGGCGCAAGCCGAAGCTGCGTGTCGGTTACATGCCGCAAAAACTCCACGTCGATCCGACCTTGCCGCTTTCGGTGCTGCGCTTTCTGCGCCTGGTGCCCGGTGTTGACCGTCCGCGTGCGCTGGCGGCGCTGAAAGAAGTCGGCGCCGAACACGTCATCGACAGCCCGGTGCAAAGCGTTTCCGGCGGCGAGATGCAGCGCGTGCTGCTCGCTCGCGCCTTGCTGCGCGAGCCGCAATTGCTGGTGCTGGATGAGCCGGTGCAAGGCGTCGATGTTGCCGGGCAAGCCGAGTTGTACAGCCTGATCACCCGTCTGCGCGATCGCCATGGCTGCGGCGTGCTGATGGTGTCTCACGATCTGCATCTGGTGATGAGCACCACCGACCAAGTGGTCTGCCTCAACCGTCACGTCTGCTGCTCCGGGCATCCCGAGCAGGTCAGCGGCGATCCGGCGTTCGTCGAGCTGTTCGGCAAGAATGCGCAGAGCCTGGCGGTTTATCACCACCATCACGACCACGCTCACGACCTGCACGGTTCGGTGGTCAAAGGGCCGGTGATTGGCCAACCTCATGTTCACGGAGACAACTGCAAGCATGGCTGATTTTCTGTTGTATGCCCTGCTTGCAGGTCTGGCATTGGCGATCGTTGCAGGACCGTTGGGTTCGTTCGTGGTCTGGCGGCGCATGGCGTATTTCGGCGACACCTTGTCCCACGCTGCCTTGCTCGGTGTGGCGTTGGGCTTTCTGCTGGATGTCAGCCCGACGGTCGCGGTGACGGTCGGATGCCTGCTGCTGGCAGTGCTGCTGGTTACGCTGCAACAGCGCCAACCACTGGCGTCCGACACGCTGTTGGGAATTCTCGCACCGAGCACGCTCTCTCTCGGCCTGGTAGTACTAAGCTTCATGCATGAAGTGCGGATCGACCTGATGGCCTATCTGTTCGGCGACCTGCTGGCGATCAGTCCGACTGATCTGGCATGGATCCTTGGCGGCAGTGCGGCGGTGCTGGTGCTGCTGGTGACGCTATGGCGACCGCTGTTGGCGATCACCGTGCACGAAGAGCTGGCCAGGGTTGAAGGTCTGCCGGTGGCGGGTTTGCGCATGGCGCTGATGCTGTTGATCGCGGTGGTGATCGCGGTGGCGATGAAAATCGTCGGGGTGTTGCTGATCACCTCGCTGTTGATCATCCCGGCGGCTGCGGCACAACGTCACGCCCGCTCGCCGGAGCAAATGGCACTCGGCGCGAGCCTGCTGGGCATGCTTGCCGTGTGTGGCGGGCTGGCGCTGTCATGGTTCAAGGACACCCCGGCGGGGCCGTCAATCGTTGTGACGGCGGCCGCACTGTTTCTGTTGAGTTTTGTTCTGCCCCGTCGTGGGGTGTAGACTTGGCCGCTTTTTGCGCAAATAGAGAGTCGCAGGAATGAAGCCGTTCGCCTCCCGTTATCTGCTCCTTGTCGCATTTTCCGTGCTGCTGGGCGCCTGCCAAAGCACGCCGCCGGTGGCTGAAGTCCCCGATGCGCGGGCTACGGCCATCGCACAGCTGGAGCAAAGCCTGGCCAGCAGCGAACTGGCCACGGCAGAAGACCAATTGGCCACTTTGCAGAAAGAAACCCCAAACGACCAATCCCTTGAGCAATACCAGCGGCAACTGGCCGAAGCGTATCTGCGTCGCAGCCAGATCGTGTTGCAAAAGGGTGATGTGAATGCTGCCGCTACGGCGCTCAGCCGTGCGCGCGCGCTGATGCCGAAAGCGCCGGCGCTGACCGGTGGCGTCAATGGCGCCATTACCGAAGCGCGCAAGGCTGAGCTGGAAAAGGCTGAAGCGGCGTTGTTGGCAGCCGAGGCCAAGCCGAAAGCGAAGGTGATCGATCCGACCGCCGAGAGCACGACGGTTGCGTTGAACATCACCGATAGTCGCAAACTTCGCCGGCAACTCGATGCAATCGCCGCCGATGTGGTGAATTATGAGTGTGCCGTGACCATTCAGGCGCCACGAACCAATGACTATCCGTGGCTGGCGACGTTGCTGACCAAACGGGTCAAGAAATTGAATCCGGATTTTGATCTTAAGATTGTGAAGCAAACTCTGCGCACAGTACCGGCGCAGATGGTCTTGAGTCCGCGTAAACCTTAAAACCTTCGCGAGCAAGCTCGCTCCCACATTTGATCTCGGGCCTGACACAAAATCTGTGTTCACCAGAGATCCCTTGTGGGAGCGAGCTTGCTCGCGAAAGCGTCTTTTGAGCCAACGAAGTTTTTAAGCAGGAATGGCTTTCGCTTTAGGCTCCCGCGCCCAGACGCGATGCTGCCCGATCGCCGCGAAAAACGGCTTGGTCAACCCCGGCACATCCTTGCCCTGCAACAACCCCGCATCCGCATCCAGCTTGAGCAGGTCCTGCAGTTGCTTGGCTTCACCGTGCAGCGCAATCGCCTTCAGATGCTTGTAGGCCTCCAACAGGTAATGCAGCGCCACGCCGTCGCCGCTCAATGCAGTGATTGAGGCGGCGCCACCCGGCACGAATACCGCGTCAAACGCGATAGAAGGCATGCCTTCCATCGAGGCATCCACCGGTAATGCCTTCCCATCAGCGGTTTTCACTGGTGCCGAGGTCGGACCGAGCAGTTTCGCGTGTGCGCCTTCGGCTTCCAGGGCTTTTTTCATCGCATCGATCGCCGCAGCATCAACACCGTTGGCCGCGAGAATCGCCACTTTGCGCGTCTTGATATCGCCGGGCAGCAGGTTGGCCTGGCTCAGTGCGGGCGAGCGCTCCAGCGAGGTCTTGCGTACTTCGACGGTACCTTGAGTCGGCGCTGGTAAACCGAGGTTTTCCGCGACGCGTTTGGCCAGGGTCAGGTCAATGTTGGCGAGGATTTCGTTCACTTCACGGGCACGAATGAATTCACGCTCGACCTTGCCCAGCTCGAAGCTATAGGCGGCGATGATGTGCTCTTTCTCGTGGTCACTCATGCTGTTGAAGAACAGTCGGGCCTGGGAGAAGTGATCGCTGAACGACTCGCTGCGCTGGCGGATCTTCGCTGCGTCGATGCGTTCCGGATAGCTCTCGAAACCACCGTCCTGAGCCGCCGGTGGCGTTTCCTTCGGCCAGCCGCCGTCGATCGAGTTGGGCTCATAAGAAGCGCGGCCCTTATCGATGGTGGTGCGATGTTGCGCATCGCGCTGGCCGTTATGGAACGGCGCCACCGGACGGTTGATCGGCAACTCATGAAAATTCGGCCCGCCGAGTCGGCTGATCTGCGTGTCGGTGTAGGAAAACAGCCGACCTTGCAGCAGCGGGTCATTCGAGAAGTCGATACCCGGCACGATGTGGCCAGGGCAGAACGCAACCTGTTCGGTCTCGGCAAAGAAATTGTCCGGGTTGCGGTTCAGGGTCATTTTGCCCAGCGGCGTGATCGGCACGATTTCTTCGGGGATGATCTTGGTCGGGTCGAGGATGTCGAAATCGAAGTCGTGTTCGTTTTCCTCTTCGATGATCTGCACGCCCAGTTCCCATTCCGGGTAGTCGCCCATCTCGATCGCTTCCCAGAGGTCGCGGCGATGGTAGTCGGTGTCTTTACCGGCAAGCTTCTGCGCCTCATCCCATACCAGCGAGCAGGTGCCGGCGGTAGGGCGCCAGTGGAATTTGACGAAACGCGATTTACCTTCGGCGTTGATCAGGCGGAAGGTGTGCACACCGAAGCCCTGCATGCTGCGCAAGCTTTTCGGGATCGCCCGGTCGGACATCGCCCAGATCACCATGTGCGCCGATTCCGGCACCAGGGACACGAAGTCCCAGAACGTGTCGTGGGCCGAGCCGCCGGTAGGGATTTCGTTGTGCGGCTCGGGTTTCACCGCGTGGACGAAGTCGGGAAATTTGATCGCGTCCTGGATGAAAAACACCGGCATGTTGTTACCGACTAGGTCGAAGTTGCCTTCGTCGGTGAAGAACTTCACCGCGAAACCACGCACGTCACGCACGGTATCGCCGGAACCGCGCGGGCCCTGCACCGTGGAAAAGCGTACGAACACCGGAGTCTTTTTCCCCGGATCCTGCAGGAAACCGGCCTTGGTCAGCTCTGAATGGTTCTCGTAGGCTTGAAAGAAACCGTGGGCGCCAGTGCCGCGCGCATGAACGATGCGCTCCGGAATGCGTTCATGGTCAAAATGCGTGATCTTTTCCCGCATGATGAAGTCTTCAAGCAGCGACGGCCCACGCGGACCGGCCTTGAGCGTGTTCTGGTTGTCGGCGATCTTCACGCCCTGGTTGGTGCGCAGGGCCTGGCCGGTGGCGTCGGAGCGAAACTTCTCCAGGCTGTCGAGTTTGGCGTTGGTGTTGGCTCGGTCCAGGGTATCGGTTCCGGCCAGCTGGCTTTTGTCGGTCGTAGGCTTCTTGCTCATCAGACGTAAACTCCTCGGTTGACCCCGATCCCTTACCGGGGACTCTTGAGTGGTTCCCGGGCACGGCACCCGGGGTTTTCAAGTCGCTTACCTAATGACTGATGAGGCGCTTTGGACGTTCCTTTTTTATGACCTTTGATCTTGTTATTGCCAAATCGAAGGTTAATTGCGAAATAAATGCTAAGAACCTCTATACGGACAGGCTAAAATGCGCGCCCGGCTAACCGCTGATCCTTTTCTAACGCGCCCCACAAGGTTCGCTACGTGATCGAGTTTCAAAACGTCCACAAGACTTACCGCGTCGCCGGTAAGGATATTCCCGCGCTGCATCCGACCAGTCTCTCTATCGAGAACGGGCAGGTGTTCGGCCTGATCGGCCATTCCGGTGCGGGCAAAAGTACCCTGCTGCGTCTGATCAATCGCCTGGAAGATTCCAGCGGCGGCAAGATCATCGTCGACGGCGAAGAAGTCACCGCGCTGGACGCCAACGGCCTGCGCCGTTTCCGCCAGCAAGTCGGGATGATCTTCCAGCACTTCAACCTGCTCGCCTCCAAGACCGTGGCCGACAACGTTGCGTTGCCGCTGACCCTGGCTGGCGAACTGTCGACCAGCGAGATTGACCAGCGTGTCGCCGAGTTGCTCGCGCGAGTCGGTCTGTCCGACCACGCGAAAAAATATCCGGCGCAATTGTCCGGTGGCCAGAAGCAGCGCGTTGGCATCGCCCGCGCCCTGGCGACCAAGCCGAAGATTCTGCTGTGCGACGAGGCCACCAGTGCCCTCGATCCGCAGACCACCGCGTCGGTCCTGCAACTGCTGGCCGAGATCAACCGCGAACTGAAACTGACCATCGTCCTGATCACCCACGAGATGGATGTGATCCGTCGCGTTTGCGATCAAGTGGCGGTGATGGATGCCGGCGTGATCGTCGAGCAAGGTTCGGTGGCGGATGTATTCCTGCATCCGCAGCACCCGACCACCAAGCGTTTCGTCCAGGAAAGCGAGCAGATCGACGAAAGCGAGCAGCGCGATGACTTCGCTCACGTGCCCGGCCGTATCGTGCGTCTGACCTTTCAGGGCGAAGCGACCTACGCGCCGTTGCTCGGTACGGTCGCCCGGGAGACCGGGGTCGACTACAGCATCCTCGCCGGTCGCATCGACCGCATCAAAGACATTCCTTACGGGCAATTGACCCTCGCCGTCACCGGTGGCGACATGGAAGCGGCCTTCGCCCGCTTCACCGCCGCTGACGTTCACATGGAGGTATTGCGCTAATGGAAGACCTGATCAGTTTCTTCACCAATATCGACTGGTACGAAATCTGGCTGGCCACCGGCGATACGATGCTGATGCTCGGCGGTTCCCTGCTGTTCACCGTGTTGCTCGGCCTGCCGCTGGGCGTGTTGCTGTTCCTCTGCAGCCCGCGCCAGTTGCTGGAAAACCGCGGTCTCTACGCATTCTTGTCGCTGGCGGTGAACATCCTGCGCTCGCTGCCGTTCATCATTCTGTTGATCGTGATGATCCCGTTCACCGTGCTGATCACCGGTACGTCGCTAGGCGTGGCCGGTGCAATTCCGCCACTGGTGGTCGGCGCGACGCCGTTTTTCGCGCGTCTGGTGGAAACCGCGCTGCGTGAAGTCGACCGCGGCATCATCGAAGCGACTCAGTCGATGGGTGCGACCACCCGGCAGATCATCATGAACGCCTTGCTGCCGGAAGCCCGCCCGGGCATCTTCGCGGCGATTACGGTGACGGCGATTACACTGGTGTCCTACACGGCGATGGCCGGTGTGGTCGGCGCCGGTGGTCTGGGTGACCTGGCCATCCGTTTCGGTTACCAGCGTTTCCAGACTGACGTAATGATCGTCACCGTGGTGTTGCTGTTGATTCTGGTGCAAGTGTTGCAGATGGTCGGTGATCGACTGGTCGTGCATTTCTCGCGCAAATAACCGGTTTTGTATTGAACAGATGAGCCGGCCATTCGCTGGCAGGCGCCAGACGGGCGCCTCATAAGGAGTTAGCTGAATGAAAAAACTGATCGCTGCTTTTGCTGCCGTTGCAGCATTCTCGGCCCACGCCGAAACCCTGACCGTTGCGGCCACCCCGGTGCCGCACGCGGAAATCCTCGAGTTCGTGAAACCAGCGCTGGCCAAAGAAGGCGTGGATCTGAAGGTCAAAGTCTTCACCGACTATATTCAGCCGAACGTACAGGTCGCGGAAAAACGTCTGGACGCCAACTTCTTCCAGCACCAGCCATACCTCGATGAGTTCAACAAGGCCAAGGGCACCAGCCTCGTCGCCGTTACCGGCGTGCACCTGGAGCCGCTGGGCGCGTACTCGAACAAGTACAAGAAGCTCGAAGAACTGCCGGGCGGCGCCAACGTGGTGATCCCGAACGACGCCACCAACGGCGGCCGTGCCCTGTTGCTGCTGGCCAAGGCGGGCGTGCTCACTTTGAAGGATCCGACCAACATCCTGTCGACCGTCAAAGACATCGCGACCAACCCGAAAGACCTGAAGATCCGTGAGCTGGAAGCCGCGACCATTCCGCGTGTGCTGACTCAGGTCGATCTGGCGCTGATCAACACCAACTACGCGCTGGAAGCCAAGCTCGATCCGTCCAAGGATGCGCTGGTGATCGAAGGCAATGATTCGCCGTACGTGAACATCCTCGTGTCCCGCCCGGACAACAAGGATAGCGACGCGATGAAGAAACTGGCTGCTGCCCTGCACAGCCCGGAAGTGAAGAAATTCATTACCGAGAAGTACAAAGGCGCGGTATTGCCGGCGTTCTGATTGGGTGGCTG
>NZ_CATKPQ010000032.1:0-321 GCF_949768005.1 Pseudomonas sp. IT-347P | reverse complement strand
GACAAGCTGGGCGACGCCGACGGCACCGTGCAGATCATCGCCACGGATACCAGCCAGTTCAAGGTCGGTGACATTCCCTTCATCCGGATCAAGGGCACACCCGTCGAAGGGCTAGCGATTGATCTGGAAAAAGAATACCCGGCGCTGACAAACGTGCCGAGCGTTGTGGAACACACGGTCCCCAATGCCGTACTGCGCCAGTTGGCCAAGGCGCAGATCACCCTGTCCTATCGCCTGAAAAAAACCGATGCCTCTCCCGACTTACGCTCCAATAGCCAGTTCATCCGCACCATCGGCGAAGTCCAGCGGCTGGCCGCACCG
>NZ_CATKPQ010000031.1:0-329 GCF_949768005.1 Pseudomonas sp. IT-347P | reverse complement strand
GGGAAACGGTCAAAGACGACGTAGTGTTCATCTTCTGGATCGGTTCGATCACCGGCGAATACACCGATTCGATCAAGCTGAGCGAATTCACCGCCGGCGACGACGTGCCGTTCAATATCGCGGCCACGTGGATCAAGGGCAATGAAGGCGGAACGGTCGAGGCCCGGTACGAAATCAAACGCGCGGCGGGCGGGACCAGTTATGCCAATTCGCTGGTGTTCAGTGTCGGCGTGGCGCTGGACCTGAAAGAGCCGAAGATCAAGGAAGCACCGAACGACACCAGCGTCGACCCGTTTGCCGCCAAAGATGCCCTGACCGCTGTGGTCGAT
>NZ_CATKPQ010000030.1:0-344 GCF_949768005.1 Pseudomonas sp. IT-347P | reverse complement strand
ACTGTGTCCTATGACGACAGTACCGTGGGCGTCACGCTCAACCTGAAAACCGGCGTCAATTCCGGAATCGGTGCGGGTGACACCTATAACAGCATCGAAGCGATTACCGGCTCGAAGTACAACGACACCTTCATCGCCGATAGCCGGGCATTCGCGTTCGACGGCGGGACTGGCATCGACACGGTCGATTACTCGACCTCAGCCGAGGCCATCAACGTTGATGTGCGTCCGGGTATCGGTCTGGCAGGCAGCGGTGGCGATGCGCAGGGCGATACCCTGGCCGCCATCGAAAAAGTCATCGGTTCGGCCTTCAACGATACCTTCACGGCAGCGGCCATCAGCTA
>NZ_CATKPQ010000029.1:0-378 GCF_949768005.1 Pseudomonas sp. IT-347P | reverse complement strand
AACGGTCACGGTGCCAGTGGTTTTACCGGCTTCGATGGTGATTACCGCGCCATTCGACAGGGTTACGGTGACTGGTGAGCCAGCCGCGTTGGTCAGCGTAGCGGTGTAGATGATCGAACCACCTTCCGCAACGGTGCCGGTCGCCGTCAGCGACAGATTGGTGGTGTCGACGGTGTCGGTGACATTGGTCGAAACCGGCGTCTTGTCCGCCACCAGGTTTTCGAAGTTGCCGCCGCTGACCTCAGTGATCGCATTGGTGATCGGCGCATGGCCGGTCAGTGCATCGTTTGGTGCGGTGGTGGTCGCGGTGCCGGTGGTCTGACCTACGCCAATGGTGATTGTCTGACCGTTGGCCAGGGTCACGACCACAGGCGAACC
>NZ_CATKPQ010000028.1:0-467 GCF_949768005.1 Pseudomonas sp. IT-347P | reverse complement strand
CGTTGGTCAAGGTCGCGGTGTAAACAATCGAACCGCCTTCAGCGACCGAATTGGTAGCGCTCAGCGACAGATTGGTGGTGTCGACAGTGTCGGTCACCGTAGTGCTGACCGGCGTTTTGTCAGCCACGAGGTTTTCGAAGTTACCGCCGGTTACGTCGGTGATCGCGTTGGTCAGCGGTGCATGACCGGTCAATACGTCGTTCGGCGCTGTAGTGGTCGCGGTGCCGGTGGTCTGGCCGACACCGATGGTGATGGTCTGACCGTTCGACAGGGTGACCACGACTGGCGAGCCCGTCACTGGCGCGCCGACAGTTGCGGTGTAGACGACGTTACCGCCTTCAGCGGCAGTGGCGGTCGCGGTCAGTTTCACCGTGGAGGTGTCGATGGTATCGGTGACGCTGGTGATAGCCGGAGTCGTGCTCGGCACCAGGTTTTCGAAGTTGCCACCGGTGGCGTTGCTGATTGTG
>NZ_CATKPQ010000027.1:0-529 GCF_949768005.1 Pseudomonas sp. IT-347P | reverse complement strand
AGAAAGCTTCGCCCATGACCCGGCCGGCAACCTGCTGATGCAGGACCGCCCCGGCCCCAGCCAGATCAAAGGCAATCGCCTGCTGATGCAGGGCGACCGCCATTACGACTACGACGCCTTCGGCAACCTGATCCGCGAACGTCGAGGCCGCGCGCAGGCACTCGTCACCGAATACCGCTACGACTGCCAGCACCGCCTGATCGGCCTGACCCGCCCCGACGGCCAGACCGCGTCTTACGCCTACGACGCCTTCGGCCGACGCATCAGCAAAACCGACAGCGGCGAGACCACCGAATTCTTCTGGCAAGGCGACCAGCTCGTCGCCGAAAGCAGCGAAAGCGAATACCGCAGCTACGTCTACGAACCCGGCACCTTCCGCCCGCTGGCGCTGCTCGACGGCAAAGGCCCGCAAAAAGCCTGCCCGTTCTACTACCAGCTCGACCACCTCGGCACCCCGCAGGAACTCACCGACTACAGTGGCGACATCGTCTGGTCGGCGCAATACGACGCCTACGGCAAAGTCGCCACG
>NZ_CATKPQ010000026.1:0-537 GCF_949768005.1 Pseudomonas sp. IT-347P | reverse complement strand
GACGTATTCTCGATCTCGGGTCGCGGTACTGTTGTGACTGGTCGTATCGAGCGCGGTATCGTTCGCGTTCAAGATGCACTGGAAATCGTTGGTCTGCGTGACACCACCACCACCACCTGCACCGGTGTTGAAATGTTCCGCAAGCTGCTCGACGAAGGTCGTGCAGGCGAGAACTGCGGCGTTCTGCTGCGTGGTACCAAGCGTGACGACGTTGAGCGTGGCCAGGTTCTGGTTAAGCCAGGCTCGGTTAAGCCGCACACCAAGTTCACCGCAGAAGTTTACGTTCTGAGCAAGGAAGAAGGCGGTCGTCACACTCCGTTCTTCAAAGGCTACCGTCCACAGTTCTACTTCCGTACTACTGACGTGACTGGTAACTGCGAGCTGCCAGAAGGCGTTGAAATGGTAATGCCAGGTGACAACATTCAGATGACTGTTACCCTGATCAAAACCATCGCGATGGAAGACGGTCTGCGTTTCGCTATCCGTGAAGGCGGTCGTACCGTCGGCGCTGGCGTCGTAGCCAAAATCATCGAGTAA
>NZ_CATKPQ010000025.1:0-564 GCF_949768005.1 Pseudomonas sp. IT-347P | reverse complement strand
AGGCCTCGGCCGTTGGCGGTGTTGCCGATTGCCGATGGCAACCCGGCAATGGGCAGCCCGCTGATCACACAGGCGGCCAACAATGGCGAAGGCCCCGAGTTTGTCGTCAGCGCACTCACCGCAAACGCCATCATGCGCGTGAACCGCTGGCCACTGATTGCCCTGAAACAGTACGTCTGGTTGCGCGTGACAGGCACCAACCGCGATGACAGCGTTTACACCAAAACCTTTTGGCAGCCCCCCGCTTCACAAACCAACACTGACTGGATCAGCCAAGGCTTCTACAGCCACCCGATGCCGCTGGCCGACGCGAAAGGCCTGAAAGATGGCAGCTCGTTGAAGATGGAATTCAAGGTCGGGCTGGGCAGTAGTCAGGTTGAAGGTGAGGCCCTGACCTTTGCGGAGCGCATCTATACCATCAAGGCCGTAGAAGACATAAAACCGGCGATCACCAGAGCCGAAGACTCCAAGGCCACGGAAATTCCGCATAACGGCGGCACGGTCGATCCCGTTGTAACCTTGACCGGTACTGCCGCGCCAGACCAGGAGGTCGAGGTATTCGAA
>NZ_CATKPQ010000024.1:0-916 GCF_949768005.1 Pseudomonas sp. IT-347P | reverse complement strand
CTTGGTGTTGAATGCTGACGGCACATACACCTACACGCTCAATACCAGCGACGCCGATTTCAAAAATCTGCACGGTGGCGGCAACGGCACAGAAACCTTCGTCTACACCATCACCGATGCGGATGGCGACACCAGCACTGCCAACCTGGTGCTGAACATCCACAACAACGACGATCCGGTGATCATCGACGGCTTGAATGTCGCGGGTGGTGAACTGACGGTCTACGAGAAAAACCTCAGCGACGGCAGCGCGCCGGATTCCACTGCGCTGACGCAAAACGGTACGTTCACCATTACCGCGCTGGACGGTGTGACGACGCTGACCGTCGGCGGTATCGCCGTCGTCACCAATGGCGTGGCCGCAGGCTTCCCGCAATCGATAACCACGCCGCTGGGCAGCACGCTGACCATCACCGGTTTCAACGCCGTAACGGGCGTGGTCAGCTACAGCTACACCCTGGCCGATAACGAAACCCATCCGAACGCCGACGGCGCGAACAATCTGCCTGAGCAGTTCGCCGTCACTGTCGTTGACGATAACGGCACTACCGCCAATGGCACCCTTGACGTCAACATCGTCGACGACCTGCCAAAAGCCAACGATGACAGCAACGGAACAGCGTCAGAAAGCCAACTGACCCTGACCGGCAGTGTGCTGACCAACGATGTGCAAGGCGCTGACCGTGTGCCCACCGGACCCGTGACCCCGGGCACGTTCACCGGCACTTACGGCACCTTGGTTTTGAATGCTGACGGCACGTACACCTACACGCTCAATACCAGCGACGCCGATTTCAAAAACCTGCACGGTGGCGGCAACGGCACAGAAACTTTCGCCTATACGATTACCGATGCAGACGGCGACACCAGCACCGCCAACCTCGTGTTGCAGATCCACAACAACGACGATCCGGTG
>NZ_CATKPQ010000023.1:0-1313 GCF_949768005.1 Pseudomonas sp. IT-347P | reverse complement strand
TGTCTCGTCCTGAATAAGGTTTACACCTTCTGACCCACTCTCAGGAGGGAGTAATGAATTCAGGAAAGAGGCGCAGTCAGCGTGATTACACGCGGACCTTTAAATTGTCGGTCGTCGATCAGGTCGAAAAAGGCGAGTTGAGTTATAAAGAGGCTCAAGAGCGCTATGGCATTCAGGGTAAATCGACCGTACTGAACTGGTTACGCAGGCATGGTCGGCAGGACTGGAGTCAAGGCGCGTCCATTCGCTCCAAGAGACCCCGTTCCATGGATGAGCCCGATAAACCACTGACACCCGAACAGCGAATCAAAGAGCTTGAAGAAAAGCTGGCCCAAGCCAACCAGAAAGCTCAGTTTTTCGAAGCTGTCGTTGATGTTTTAAAGAACGACTTCGGAGTTTCTGTCGTAAAAAAGCGATCCGGCAAGTCCTCTCCCAAGGGCAGATCCAAGACCTGAGCATTAGTCGGGCTTGCCAGTTCATGGGGATTTCCCGTCAGGCTTATTACAAGCGCAACCGGGCGTGTGATGCCCGGGCCCGTCATGCCCAGGAAGTGATGGGATTCGTGAGGGAGAAACGACTTAGGCAACCGCGCCTTGGCACCCGAAAACTTCACAATCTGATGCACACTGAGCCAGAAGTGTCCGTAAAGGTCGGTCGAGACCGGTTATTCGATATCTTGCGAGATCGGCGCGAGCTGGTTCCCCGCAGACGGGCCTATCACAAAACGACAGATAGCCATCATCGCTTTCGCCGGCATCCAAACCTGCTTAAAGATGGGCCGATTCAGGTAGTTGCCAAGGCGCCAGAGCAAGTATGGGTTGCGGACATCACCTACTTACCGACGCAAACGGGTGTGGCTTATCTGAGTTTGATCACCGATGCGTACTCCCGAAAAATCGTGGGGCACCATGTCCATGAAAGCTTGCACACCGAATCGGTGATCCAGGCGTTCAACAAAGCCCTCAAGCAGCGGACAACGAAGCAATGTTTGGTGCATCACTCGGATAGAGGCGTCCAATACTGCTCCGAGCTTTATCAGCGGCTGCATGCCAAATACGGCATCACCTGCTCAATGACCGATGGCTACGACTGCTACCAAAACGCGTTGGCTGAGCGTGTGAACGGGATTTTGAAAAACGAGTTATTGCTGCATCGTCCCAAAAATTTTGCAGAGGCCATCCGGATGGTGGACGAGTCGGTGCAGATCTATAACAACGAGCGGCCTCATCTGTCGCTGAAATACAAAACGCCCGATGCGGTGCATCGGGCGTTTTGAGGCTGAAACAGGTGTAAACCTATTTCAGGACTAGACA